>CAKPFM010000004.1 GCA_934153945.1 uncultured Bacilli bacterium | reverse complement strand
CCTTAATATCAAAGTTTTATTATTCATAATTACCCTCCTATTTGGATTTTTAATAGATAATTATATTTTATCATAAAAATTAATATATTTTTACTTTAGATGCAAAAAAGACTGAGATTTGCGACATAAAAGTCATCTCAGTCTTAAAATTATATATAAACATCAAGAATAAGTGGTTTTTTAATGACTATATTTTTACATTCAGGCATATCATCTCTATATCTTATAATATCGTCATTCGTAATGATTATACGGCTTAAAAACACTTTTGTTCTTTTATCTACTTTTGTGTTCCTGACTTGATAGCGGCTTGTGCAGCAGCTAATCTTGCTATTGGAACTCTAAATGGAGAACATGATACATAAGTTAAACCAACATTATGACAGAATTCTACTGAAGCAGGATCTCCACCATGTTCACCACATATACCTAATTTAATATCTGGTCTTGTTTGTCTACCTTTATTAACTGCCATTTTAATTAATTCTCCAACACCTTCAAAATCTATTTTAGCAAATGGATCTGATTCATAAATTTTATTTTGATAATATGAATCTAAAAATTTACCAGCATCATCTCTTGAAAAACCAAATGTCATTTGAGTTAAATCGTTTGTTCCAAATGAGAAGAATTCTGCTTCTTCTGCTATTTTATCTGCAGTAATAGCTGCTCTTGGTATTTCAATCATTGTACCAATATGATATTTAATATCTGAATTTTTTTCTTTTTTAACTAATTCAGCAGTTTCTACTACAATATCTTTTACGAATTTTAATTCTTTTACTTCACCAACTAATGGTATCATTATTTCTACTGTTATATCATATCCATCTTCTTCATGAACTTCAATAGCTGCTTCCATTAATGCTCTAGTTTGCATTCTTGCAATCTCTGGATATGTAACGTCAAGTCTACATCCTCTATGACCCATCATTGGATTAAATTCATGTAATTCATCTATTTTGTTTTTTAAATGTTCTACTGTAACATTCATATCATTAGCTAAAGCAATAATATCTTCTTCTAATGTAGGTAAGAATTCATGTAAAGGTGGATCTAAATAACGAACTGTCATTGGTAATCCTTTTAATTCCTTATACATTGCTTTAAAATCACCTTTTTGGAATGGTATTAATGCATTTAAAGCTTCTACTCTTCCTTCTACAGTTTCTGATAGAATCATTTTTCTTATTTTTGGAATTCTTTCTTCATCAAAGAACATATGCTCTGTACGGCATAAACCTATACCTTCAGCACCTAATTCAACAGCTTTTTTAGTATCTCTTGGATTATCGGCATTAGTTCTAACACCTAGTGTTCTATATTTGTCAGCCCAAGCCATTATTCTTCCAAAATCACCAGTTACAGTTGCTTCTACTGTTTTGATATCACCTTTATATATTTTTCCTGTTGTTCCATCTAATGAAATATAATCTCCTTCATGGAATGTATATCCACCCAATTCAAAATGTTTTTCTTCTTCATTTATTTTAATTTCACCACATCCAGATACACAGCAAGTACCCATACCACGAGCTACTACTGCTGCATGAGATGTCATTCCTCCACGTACTGTTAAAATACCTTGAGCAGCTACCATACCTTCTATATCTTCTGGAGTAGTTTCAAGTCTTACTAAAATTACTCTTTCACCATTACCGCCAATTCCTAGTTTTTTAGCAGTTTCAGCTGTAAATACTACTTTACCTGCTGCTGCTCCTGGACTAGCTGGAAGTGCTGATCCTATTACTTCACCATTTTTTAGTGATTCACTATCAAACATTGGGTGTAATAATTGATCTAGTGATTTTGCTTCTATTCTAAGTACTGCTTCTTCTTCAGTAATCATTCCTTCATCTACTAAATCACAAGCAATTTTTATAGCTGCAGGAGCAGTTCTTTTACCATTACGAGTTTGTAAGAAATATAATTTACCTTCTTCAATTGTAAATTCCATATCTTGCATATCTCTATAATGATTTTCTAGTTTTTGAGCAAGTTCCATAAATTCTTTATAGCATTCTGGCATATCTTCTTCTAGTTTTGTTATAGGTTGTGGAGTTCTAACACCAGCAACTACATCTTCACCTTGTGCATTTATTAAGTATTCTCCAAATATACCTTTTTCTCCAGTAGATGGATTACGAGTAAATGCTACACCTGTACCACTTGTTTCTCCTTTATTTCCAAATACCATTGATTGAATGTTTACAGCTGTTCCCCAGTCTCCTGGAATATCATTCATTCTTCTATATACAATAGCTCTTGGATTATCCCATGAACGGAATACAGCTTTTACAGCACCCATTAATTGATCTATTGGATCTTGTGGAAATTCTTCTCCATTCATAGCATTTTTATATACTTCTTTAAATCTTACTACTAACTCTTTTAAATCTTCTACAGTAAGTTCAGTGTCATAATGTATTTCTTTTGTTTCTTTTACTTCATCTATTATTTTTTCAAAGAAACTTTTTGGTACTTCCATAACTACATCTGAATACATTTGAATAAATCTTCTATATGAATCATAAGCAAATCTAGGATTATTTGTTTTTAAAGCAAATCCTTCTACTGCTTCATCATTTAAACCTAAATTTAATATTGTATCCATCATACCAGGCATTGATGCTCTAGCACCACTTCTAACTGATACTAATAATGGATCGTTTATATCTCCTAGTTTTTTCCCCATTTCGTTTTCTAAGTTGTGTAAATTAGTTAGAATTTCTTCTTCTATTTCTTTTGAAATAGTCTTTCCATTTTTGTAATATGCTGTACAAGCTTCAGTAGTAATAGTAAACCCATTTGGAACTGGAAGTCCAAGACTAGCCATTTCTGCTAAATTTGCTCCCTTACCACCTAACAAATTACGCATATCTTTATTACCTTCTTTAAAAGCATAAACATACTTTGTCATTGTATTCCTCCTATTCTATACAATTTCATTATATCATGGAAAAAACAAAAAAAGAACAATTAATTATTATTAAATAAATTTTTAAATATCAAAAATAAGTACAAATATGTACTTATTAAATTTGCTTTATTAGATTGCTAGAGCAACATGGAAAGCACCATAGCTGTTGGCACGACTGCTGTAATGACTAAAGCTAAGCACTCCATCGCCAGTAACATCACCGTCAAAATTACCACCACGACAGATCCAAGGGTGAGTGACCGTAGGAAAATACGCGTAATCACTATACCATAATCCTCTATCTCCACTTGATGCATCAGATTTGGATACTGCTACTTCTTTGGTTGCGTCTCCTAGATATCCATTTGTATATATCCACCATGTATCATCACTTAATGAAGGTAAATTGGCTATATATGTATCATAGTATTTTGTATCTGTTGGAAAATCTATTCCTGTTGTTAAACTTGTTAATCCTGATGTATCACTGTCACATGTTGGACATCCATATGTTCCATTGAATCCTGAATTATATTTACTATTTCTTCCACTCATTGGATTACCTGATGCATCTTTTAGTACTCCCATTACATATTCCCAGTTTCCTCCACTCATATCATAGATTCCACTTATATTTCCTGTTGTACTGGCTTTATTATTTGCTTCATTATATGCATAACCTGATTCACATGATGTTTGATTTCCTACTGCACTTGATGAAGTACTTGATGCACTACATCCTGTTATACTTGCTCCATATTGCCATTGTCCTGTAAATGTCGCACTACTTGCTGGATAATACCCGGTATTGATATTATTTAAATATACTTCTTCACATCCTGTTTCCGTACATTTTCCGTATAATGAATATGTTAAATAAGCTACTGCTCCCCATTCACTATTCTTCATCATATGTGAATTTAATCCTTCATTTATTCCTCTTCCTAATGTATAAAATTCACTTACTGTCTTATATGTTAAACTTCTTACATTCGGTTTTATTATTATATTTGAAGCATTTGTTGCTGATGCATAATTTGGATTTGTTGTTAGAAACTTACTTGAGTCTGTATATGTTTCTTCATCATAACTTGTTTCATATTTTCCTACCCATATTCCATTCGTATTAAATGATGTAAACGCTGGATGTGTTAACCATTCTCCATTTTCAGTTCCATTACTTGTTTCTTTATCTTTACTTTCAAATACTATATTTATCGCACTTTCTGAACTTGTTCCATTTGGATATTTATTTTCTCCATTTACATTCCATAGTTCATATTTATATCTTGGTATCCATACATAATATTGTTTTATATCACTTTCTGGTATTACTTCTCCTACACTATGTGTTACATTATCTTTTAATATTACAGCATTTGCCCATACCTTATTTTTATAACTATACCATTCTTTTCTTATATCTGCATATGTTACTGTTCCATTACTTTCTATTGTTACTGGTATTAATTCATTCTTTATTTCTGGATATGCTCCATTTAATATTTCTTCTTTATATCTTTCTGCATATATTAATTCACTATCTTCTATTGTACAATTTTTTTCTTCTATTACACTTGGTGTTGTTTCATTAAATCTCTTTCTTACACAGTATCCATTTATTAATACTGTTATACTTGTATTTCCTTCTTCATCTATTATTAGTGTTCCACTTTCTGGTTTTGTTCCTTTATATTGTAATTTCTCATTTGGAAACTCAAACCTTCTTGTTTCTTCTCCTTCTAACATGCTTGTTATTTCATATTTCTCTGCTGCATCTAATATTCCGTTTACACTTTCTATTGATGCTTTCTTTCTGGTCTCTTCTATTATGTTTAATATCATTGGTGTTGTGATTAATGCTATTACCGATAATATTACTATTACCGCTAATAACTCAATCAACGTAAATCCTTTTCTTTTCATATATACTTCCTTTCTATTTTTATAGTAACAAAAAAGGGTTAGTAAAATTACCCCCCCCCTGTTTACATATAGCATACACATTGTTTTTTGTTATTTTTAGATTTAACTTCTCTATTTTATTTCAAAATCTAGATTACTATATCAAACTATATTACTATTTTTTATTTACACTATTAGTCTATCAAAAAAAGATACTTTTTTCAAGTATCCCCTATTATTATTTTTTATTAGATTGCTAGAACAGCACGGAATGTGATGACATTATCAGCTGGACCTTCATCACGGCCAAAGACAAAAATTCCCGCACCAGTACTATTAAAGAAACCTCCACCACGTACTATCCAAGGGTAAACGATTGTAGGAAAACATGCATTATCACTAAACCATACTCCAATATTTCCACCTGAACTATTAGTATTTGATACTGCTATTTCTTTTATTGCGTCTCCTAAATATCCATTTTCATATTTATACCATGTATCATCACCTAACTCTGTTGAGTTTGGTGCATATAAATCATAATATCTTGTATCTGTTGGAAAATTTATTCCTGTTGTTAAACTTGTTAATCCTGATGTATCACTATTACATGTTGGACATCCATATGTTCCATTAAATCCTGAATTGTATGTACTATTTATTCCACTCATTGGATTACCTGATGCATCTTTTATTACTCCCATTACATATTCCCAGTTTCCTCCACTCATATCATAGATTCCACTTATGTTTCCTGTTGTACTTGCTTTATTATTTGCTTCATTATATGCATAGCCACTTGAACATGATGATTGATTACTATTTACAGTTGCCGAAGTACTTGATGCACTACATCCTGTTATACTTCCGCTATATTGCCACTGTCCTGTAAATGTTGCTGTACTATTTAAATACCCTGTATTGATATTATTTAGATATACTTCTTCACATCCTGTTTCTGTACATTTTCCGAATAATGAATATGTTAAATATGATACTGCTCCCCATTCACTATTTTTCATCATATGTGAGTTTAATCCTTCATTTATTCCTCTTCCTAATGTATAAAATTCACTTACTTTTTTGTTTGTTAAACTTCTTACATTTGGTTTTATTATTATATTTGAAGCATTTGTAGCTGCTGCATAATTTGGATTTGTAGTTAGAAACTTACTTGAATCTGTATATGTTTCTTCATCATAACTTGTTTCATATTTTCCTACCCATATTCCATTCGTATTAAATGATGTAAACGCTGGATGTGTTAACCATTCTCCATTTTCAGTTCCATTACTTGTTTCTTTATCTTTACTTTCAAATACTATATTTATCGCACTTTCTGAACTTGTTCCATTTGGATATTTATTTTCTCCATTTACATTCCATAATTCATATTTATATCTTGGTATCCATACATAATATTGTTTTATATCACTTTCTGGTATTACCTCTCCTACACTATGTGTTACATTATCTTTTAATATTACGGCATTTGCCCATATCTTATTTTTATAACTATACCATTCTTTTCTTATATCTGCATATGTTACTGTTCCATTACTTTCTATTGTTACTGGTATTAATTCATTCTTTATTTCTGGATATGCTCCATTTAATATTTCTTCTTTATATCTTTCTGCATATATTAATTCACTATCTTCTATTGTACAATTTTTTTCTTCTATTACACTTGGTGTTGTTTCATTAAATCTCTTTCTTACACAGTATCCATTTATTAATACTGTTATACTTGTATTTCCTTCTTCATCTATTATTAGTGTTCCACTTTCTGGTTTTGTTCCTTTATATTGTAATTTCTCATTTGGAAACTCAAACCTTCTTGTTTCTTCTCCTTCTAACATGCTTGTTATTTCATATTTCTCTGCTGCATCTAATATTCCGTTTACACTTTCTATTGATGCTTTCTTTCTTGTCTCTTCTATTATGTTTAATATCATTGGTGTTGTGATTAACGCTATTACCGATAATATTACTATTACCGCTAGTAGTTCAATCAACGTAAATCCTTTTCTTTTCATATTAAAACTCCTCACTACTCTTATTATGTATTTTAAATGAAAAATTATTAAAATACATAATCTATTCTCTACTGTATCTCAATTATAACACAAAATAGTATTTTTTATAACTCATAATAGCAATTTTCATTTTTTTTGTATCTAAAGTGTAACAATTATTATAGGTGATATTGATGTTAAATTTTAAAAAAATAAAAGAAATAAGAGAAGATCATGATTTAACACAACAACAAATGGCTAATATTTTGGAAGTTAGTCGTTCTACGTACTCTTTGTGGGAACTCGGAATTAATATTATTCCACTAAAGCCATTATGTAAATTTTCGGATTATTTTAATATAAATATAGATTACATTTTAAATATATCAAATTGTAAGGATAATAAAGATAGTATTGGAAATATTGATCTAAAAGAATTAGGAAATAATATTAGAAATGTCAGGATTTCAAATCATTTATCACAAGAAGAAATGGCAAAACTAATTGGTGTAACACAAGCATGTATTAATAAATATGAAAAAGGTAAAATTATGATTTCAATACCAGTACTATACATTTTTTGTAAACATTTTAACATTTCAATTAATGATATATGTAGAAAAAAAGAAGAAATCGCTTTATAATTTCTTCTAAACTATCTCATCATTTTCAAAATTAATATTTAAAAACTTACGACTTGCTAAATAATCACACATATGTACAAATTTCTGGTATTTGTTTACAGGTTTTGGTAATACTTCATTTCCTTTATAATCCTTAGTCCAAGGTCCCATATGTGATGATATTACATTGACTAAAAATTCTATTTCATTATCAGTTAATGTTAATTTATCTTTATTATTTTTTATATATTCACCCATAATAAGTGGATGTTCAAATACTACATATTCTGATTTTTCTAACCCATGTTTTAATCCATCATGTAAAACTAAAGCAACTATCATTAAATCCTTTTCATCTTGATTAAAACATCCTGTAATTGATTCATCATTATATAATTCATAAGCAATTCTAACTACAGCTTTTGTATGTCTTACTAAACCGCCTTCACCTAATGTAAAAGCTGGATGATATTTACCAGTAGAAGATGCTTGTACACTAAAGAAATAATCTGGTAATAAATTTATTAATATCTTTAAATTATCTTGATATTTTTTATTTTTAATATAATTAATTTCTGTTTCAAATTTTGATACTTTATCCATCTAATCACCTACAAATCTAATCATAATATCATTTGATGTATATATATTATCTTTATTTATAAATATATATCCATCTTTTTTTACTAAAATATTTTTTTCTAACAAATCATTAATATCAAAAACTTCTTCTATTTTTTTATGATATTTTTTTTCAAAATTTTCTATATTAACACCATCTAATTTTCTAAGTCCTAAAAACATTTCTTCTTGCATTTTTTCTAATTCAGTTAGTTTAGTTTCTTCTAATTTATAATTACCACTCATATATTTATGAATATTCTTTGTATTATTATATCTAATACCATTTATATATCCACTAGCACCTACACCAAAACCATAATATTCTTCATTGTTCCAATAAACTAAATTATGTTTAGATTCATAACCTCTAAATGAAAAATTACTTATTTCATAATGATGATATTTTTTTAATTTTTGGGTTATTATTTTATACATTTTATAATCTATATCTTCATCAATATAATTAGTATTTTCATTATATAGTTTAGTATGAGGTTCTATTATTAATGAATAATATGATATATGTGGTATTTTCAATTTAAGATATGTATTTATATCTTTTTTTAATGATTTTATACTCTGATTAGGTACAGCATACATCAAATCAATATTTATATTATCAAAATACTTTTTTACTAATTTTATTTTTTTTATAGCTTCTTTTTTAGTATGAAATCTATTTAAATAAGAGATTATTTTCTTATCAAATGATTCTATACCAATACTAATTCTATTTACATTATATTTTTTTAATAATTTTAATTTTTCTTCATCTATTGATTCTACATTACATTCTATAGTAAATTCTATATTATCATTTTTTTTTAATAAATTAGTTATTTCTAGTAATTTTTCTAATTCTTTAATTGATAATATACTAGGTGTTCCTCCACCTATATATATTGTATTTATTATTTCATTTTTATAATTATTTTGAATTTCTTTTTTTAAAGAATCTAAATATAAATCTTTATTACATACATTACTATATACCTTAGGAAAATCACAATAACTACATATTGTATTACAAAAAGGTATATGTATATATACTGATTTCATCTTACTTTTTGTCCAATTGATAAAATCTCTAAAATTGAACTATTATTATATCCTAAACTATAGTAATAGTTTTTTATTTCTTCTATTTTTTGTAAAAGATTTAAATTATTTTTTGAATATTCAAAATTTGGAACATTGTGTTCTAAAATAGATAATCCCTTTTGAATATTTTTATTGTCACTACTAAACGGTATTCCTTCTAATACTAAATCCATATCATTAACAATTTCTGCTATATCCATTTTTAATCACCTAATAACATTATATCAAAAAAAGGTTCTAAAATGAACCTTTTAAATATTTATTTTTTTGTTTAAAATCTAAAGTACCATTTATTAATTTATTTATACAGGCTCTATAAGTAAATTTATTTACCGGTACTTCATTACTTTCTAAATAATTAAATATATTAATTTTATCTTCTTCTGTAATTTCTATTCCATGTATAATTCTTTTTATTTTCATTTCTTGTTCTTTATTAAAACGTGAATAAGATTTTTTACTATAATTGAAATTTTTCTCACTGTTATGTGTTATAAATTCACAAAAATTAATATTATGACATTCAACCTTTGCTTTAAAATCATTTATACTTAATTTTGTTATCGAATAATAATCTAGAATTGTAAATTCTGGATCATTAATAATTTGAAATAATAAATTATTTAATTTTTGTTTAAATTCTTGAGACTCTAAATTTTGTAAATTTTGTAAAACTGATTTAGCTTTTTCTCCACAAGTTGCTTTGATAGTTTTTACCAAGTCTGAAACATTATATTCAAGATGTCTATCACAATATTCATATATTGAACAACCACTAGCAAATAAATCTTTTATTGCTTCCAATGGAAAATAATTATTAGTTGAACTTGAGCTATTATTATTAAATTTATACAATTTTAAATATTCTTGATATTTTTTTTCTAAATAATCTGCATATTCTTGATCTTTTTTACAATAATATTTTTTTCTAAATAATGATAATTTGAAATAGAAATTTTTATCGTCCCAATTAAATTTTCTAAATAATTCTACTGGATTTTTAGATTTCAATAATTGTTTAAATTCTTCTTCATATGTACTTCTCATAATTTGTTCATTAATAAGTAAAAAACTTAAATCATCTTTAAACTTTTCTAATATTTCATCTACTACTAATTTTAATTCTGTAAAATCTTTACCATAGTTTTTGAAGTTGATTAGTAATAAATAATTTTGTTGGTTTATCTTTAAACTTCCAAACTTTATATATCTTTCAATAATATAGGAAACTTCTCTTAATTTGTAATTTATCAAAATCATATAATTTAAATCAAACTTTTTTATATCATCTATTGAAGAAAGTTTCTCTCTACTATAATTTCTTACTTTTTCTAAAATGGTTAGTTTTTCACATACATTATTTTTTACCATATATTTAATTAATTCTTTTGCCTGAATTATCTTTTTTTCCATTATATACTCGTATAATATTTCTATTAATTCATTTATATTCATGTATAAATCCCCTCTTAACGTAGCGTATATGTTAACATTTTTAGTTTATTTTGTCAATCTAAATTAAAGATAAAATTAAAAATACCTTTTTAAAGTATTTTTAATTTAATTCTATATACTTATCTAAAGTTTTTATAAAATCTTCCTTTTTTATTGGCAAATATATTACATCTTTAAATCCTTTATCTAAATATTTTTCTTTTGATCCAAATTCTTTATTTTTAGTCATTATTATTACTGGTATTTTATATCCTGGAGTATCTTTTATTTTATTTAAAGTATCCTCACAACTTAATTTTTCTAACTCCTCTTCAATAATAATTGAATTATATTTTTCCTTATTTCTTAATCTTTCTAAGCAGGCTTGTCCACCTTTTACCTCTACAATATCAATAGAATATTTTTTTAAAAGCTTATTAACCTTTTTACTTAAATCAGCATCATTAATAACAAGTAGTAATTTATCATTATTAACATATACCTCTTCATATTTTTCTACAACTTCTATTTGTTTTGATTTTTCTTCTTTTGTTACCTTTTGATCTAATACAACAGTAAATGTAGTTCCTTTTCCATATTCACTATTTACCATAATACTTCCATTCATTAAATTAATTAATGATTTAGCTATTCCTAAATTATTTTGATTGTCATCAATTATTTTTAGTGTCTCATCACTATATATTTTTTGTTTATCAAATAGATGAGCTTGTTCTTCTAATGTCATACCTATACCAGAATCTTCTACTGTTATTATTAATCGGCAAATATCATGCTTAATTATAGAATTAATATTTACATCAATAAAACCATTTTTAGTATACGTTTTAGCATTATCTAATAAAATATTCATAACTTGCTTTATACGTATAGAATCACCATATAAATATTCTGGTATACTATTATCATATTTAAAATTATATTTAATTTCTTCATTCAATTTTGATTCAAATTGTTTATTAATACTTTGAAACAAATTTGAAACATTATATTTTGTTCCTTGAATAACTATTTTTCTAGCTTCTAAATCTGTTATGTCAAGAATATTGTTGACAATTTGAATTAAGTGTGATGATAATCTACTTATTTCTAATGCATCTTTTTTTGTATTTTCATTACTAGATAATATATCTTTACTTAATAAATTAATATTTTTTATTGGATTTTTTATTTCATTTGACATATTAAATAAAAATTCTGTTTTTTCATTATTTATTTCATCAGCAAATTTTCTTGCTTTATGAAATTCTTTTAGCATTTGTAAATCTGGATTTTCTATTGTAAAATACATCAAAAATGTTATAAAAGTTTCACAAGATGTTATTAATAATAAACTTGGATTAGTATATTGAATAACCATAACTACACTACCTATTAAAACAAATGCAAAAAGTGGAATATATTTTTTTAATCCAGCATTAACTATTAATTTAAAATGAGTTATAAACATTAATAATGATATAGTAATATACATAATTGATATTAAATAAATTAAATTTACACTTGCACCATATGTATATACCACACTACCATCACAAAAACAATATGTTGGTAACATTAATAATAGTATTAATACTATTACATCTATTAGAAATGTATATAAACTAATTTTTCTTATTTTCTTTTTAATTCCTTTTTGATTTGAATATTTATATGTAACTATACATATATAAACAAAAAGTAATGATATCCATACCACTAAGTATATCAAATATGATTTTGTTACAATAATATTAATTAATGGAATATATTCCATATTATAAATTGTTATATAACTCAAAATATGCAATATTTGACCTATAAAACTTGTTATTATTAACCACCCATATATTTTATTTTCCTCACTTTTAAAAGTAGTCTTTGTAAAATATACAATTGTAAGTAAAATAATATCTAATAATCCAAAAAATTGAAAATACATGTTAAACATTTTATACACCTCTATACTATTATAACACAAAAACACTTTTAACCAAGTGTTTTTACCTTATCTTTATTTAATTGTAATTGCCTATAATATTTATAATCCTTTTTTTGGGCAGCTGTTCTTTTAATTTCTTTTTCTATTATAATTTCAGTAGGTTGGGCAAATTCTTCTAGTGTTTTACAAGATTCCTTTATTTTATTTTCTATTTCATCAGGAGTTAAGAAACAATCCTCTTTTATAGAAATATAAGCTACTGCTGTTGGAAGAGCACTTGAATCAGATGGTACAACTATACAATTTTCTACTATATTTGTTTCCATTATAGCATTTTCGACATTTCCTGCATAGACTTTTACAAAATTTCCATGTCCATCTCCAGTAATAAAGTATTCCCTTATTCTACCACCTAATTTTACTAATCTATTAAACATACCGTGAACTGAACCATATGTATCTGATTTAAACCAGTAATTTCCATTTTCATCAGTTATATAAGATTCTTTAGTTGCTTCTTCATTATTGTAATAACATTTAGAAATACTAGGACTTGATATACATAAAACTCCTTCTTTTCCAGCTTTTAAATCTTCACCTGTTTCTTCATCTATTGCTTTAGCAACTATACCATTCATGAGTAGAAAATAATTACTTAATCCAAATTTTAGTGCTGTAGCACTTCCTAACTCTCCAAATCCAAATCCATCTATCAATAATGGATCAGCTAAAAATTTATTTAAGAAATTTATTATATCTATTTTTTCTTTTAATAAATATGTTTCTCCTCCAGATACAATGTTTTTTAAATGTTTTAAATCGTTTGTATCTACTTCTCCATTAGAAATAGCGCTTTCTAATAATTTATAAAAATTTGGAATTGCTTGTATTTTATCTGGATGATTTTTAATTAAATCATGAAAATCTAATGCATTATTTTCAACAGTTTTTGGTAAAATTAACGTTTTTCCCATCAATAAAATCATTACTGTACTATTGATAGCAGCATATGGATATTCGTGTGATACTACACCTACTACTTTTTCATCATCACATATTTTTTGATTAGCTGTAGTTTCCACGATATTTGGCATATTTACATAAACTTTATTAGTAATAGAAATTGGCTTTGGTTCTCCACCTGAACCACTTGTATATAAAATTGATGCCATATCATTTATTCCTACTTTTTCAATATAATCATCATATGGATATTCTTTAGATATTATTTCACTCCACAAATATATATTTACATTTGGATTTTTTTGTTTAAAATTATTTATTTTTTCTTCTTTTGCTTCAGACATTACAATAACATTTTCTACTCTTGTACCATCTAATGAAATACTTAACTCATCTAAATTATTATCATCGGTAAATACTATTCTTGAATCAAAATCAATTATACTGTGATTTAATTTATCTTTTTTTGCTCCATTAAATGCTCTAGCATTTACTAATCCTAATTTGTTAAAAGCAAAGAATGCCTCAATTCCTTCAATAGAACTTTCAGCACATATAGTTATATTTTCTCCTTTTAATGTACCTATTTCATAATGTAAAAATTGACCTAATTTATCTATTTCTTTTCGAAATTCTAAATAAGTTACTTCTCTATTTTGTTTAATTGCAACCTTATTTTTAATTTCTGGATTATTTTCCATAAGGTCAATTAAATTTAAATATGGGGAAAACTTAACTTTTTTACCTAATAGATTTCCTTTTTTATTTTCTCTAACAAATTTATAATGAGTAGGAAGATTTTTTATTAATAGAAAATTTGTAATTAAATTACTTACTACTTTATTATTGATTCCTTTAACATTATTTTTCATGATACCACCTATTTCTTACCTAATTTTTGGTCTATAGTTTGAATAATTGTTCCATATCCTATAAATAAAATAAATATTGTTATGCAACTAATTATTACTTTTAATAATCCATTTACTTCTATATTCATATATAAATAAGGATATATACTACCATCACCAAATCTACCACCTAAAGCTACATAGACAAAATCAAATATTACATAAAATACCAATGTAGCACTCCATATAAATGGATAATTTCTTTTTAAATTTCCTTTTTCTCCAAATATTACATAATCGCTCATAACTAATAATGGAACTACTATATGGGCCATTATACTTGCTAGTTCATTGCCAGCATATGCTGTCATTCCTGAGTCAGTAATTACAAATTGAAATACTACCATTGTAACAGTAATAGCCATTGTTACCATACCTTTTAAAATATAATAATTTGAATTTTTCTTTAGTTTTCCTGCTATTTTTAATATAACAGTTACTAAATAAAATATAAAACACATTACATTACTTTGTACTGTATAATATATTATTGCTCCACCTACTGTAAATGCCTTAAAATTTAAATAAATTCCAAATCCACATACAATAACAATAATAATTTTATATAATAATGATAATTTTTCTTTCATAGCGCACCTCTATAACTTAGTTCATTATACATGAAATTTATACATTTGTAAAGATAGAAACGTAAACTAAGTGAAAACAAAAAAGCTAGTAAATTAATACTAACTTATTTTATTATGAATTTATCATTTTCTATATCTATTAAAATAGTACTATTATATTTAATTTCATCATTAATTATTTTACTTGCAATTAAGTTTTCGATATTACTTACAATATATCTTTTTATAGGTCTAGCACCAAATGATTCATCATAAGCATTATCTACAATAAAGTCTTTAGCTTTATCAGTTATATCTATTTTAATTAATTTATCTTTTAATCTTAATTCTAATTCATTTAATAATTTATCAACAATATTATAAACTACTTTTTTAGCTAATGGATTAAATATAATTATTTCATCTATACGATTTATAAATTCTGGTTTAAATGTATGTTTTAATTCATTCATTACTAATTCATTACTATTTTCTTTATTATCTAAAATATATTCACTACCTAAATTAGATGTCATTATAATAATCGTATTTTTAAAGTCTACTGTTCTACCTTGTGAATCAGTTATTCTACCATCATCTAGTATTTGTAACAATATATTAAATACATCTGGATGGGCTTTTTCTATTTCATCAAACAAAACTATACTATATGGATTTCTTCTTACTTTTTCAGTTAATTGTCCACCTTCATCATATCCTACATATCCTGGAGGAGCACCAATTAATCTTGAAACATTGTAAGCTTCCATGTATTCACTCATATCAATTCTTATAATGTGTCTTTCATCATCAAATAGTTCGCTTGCTAGTGTCTTAGCTACTTCTGTTTTACCTACTCCAGTTGGACCTAAAAAGATAAATGAACCAATTGGTCTATTTGGATCTTTAATACCTGCTCTTGCTCTTATTATAGCTGAACTTACTTTACTTATAGCTTCATCTTGACCCATTACTCTTTTTTCCATGTTTTCTTTTAAATGTAATAATTTTTCTCTTTCTCCACCTACTAATTTTTGAATTGGAATATTTGTCATTTTAGATATTACTTTTGCTATATCTTCTTCTGTTACTGAATCACTTAATAATTTATAATTATCTTGTTTTTTCAAATTTTCTAATTCTTGTTCTAAAGTAGGTATTACACCATGTTTAATACGAGCTGCTGTTTCTAAATCATAATTATTTTCAGCTTGTTCAAGTAAAAACTTATTTCTTTCTAATTCATCTTTCTTTTTATTAATTGTTTCTTTTAATTTCTTTTCTTCTTCCCAAGATCCTTTTAATTCTTGTTCTTTTTTTCTTAAAATAGCTACTTCATCTTTTATAGCTAAAACTCTTTTTTTAGACATTTCATCTTTATCTTTTTTGATTGCCTCTAATTCTATTTCAAGTCCCATTATTTTTCTTGTTAAACTATCTAGTTCAAAAGGTACTGAATCCATTTGAACTTTTATAGTAGCACAAGCTTCATCTACTAAATCAATTGCTTTATCTGGTAAAAATCTATCTGTTATATATCTATCTGATAAAGTTGCTGCTGCTATTAATGCTTTATCTTTAATAGTTACTCCATGGAATAATTCAAATCTTGGTTTTAAACCTCTTAAAATTGTAATAGTATCTTCAACACTTGGAGCATTTACTAATACTCTTTCAAATCTTCTTTCTAGAGCACTATCTTTTTCTATGTATTTTCTATATTCATTTAATGTGGTAGCACCAATTACTTTTATTTCACCCCTAGCTAGAAGTGGTTTTAACATATTTGATGTATCTACACTACCTTCAGCACTATTTCCAACAATCATGTGGATTTCATCAATAAACATAATGATATTACCATCTGATTCTTTTATTTTCTTTAGTACTGCTTTTAGTCTTTCTTCAAATTCTCCTCTATATTTAGCTCCTGCTATTAAAGCACCCATATCTAGTTCCCAGATTGTTTTATTTTTTAATGATTCTGGTACATCACCTTTTACGATACGTAAAGCTAAACCTTCTACTATAGCGGTTTTACCTACTCCAGCTTCACCTATTAGTACTGGATTATTTTTTGTTTTACGGGATAAAACTCTTGTAATACTTCTTATTTCTTCATCCCTACCAATAACTGGATCAATTTTCCCCGCTTTAGCAAGTTCTATAATATTACGTCCATATTTACTTAAAACATCTTCTTCTTGATTATCATAAATATTTCCTATATTCATATTATCCCCTCCTTTTCGTAGATTTCTCTACATATATACATTATACCACTATTTTAGCACTTGTCAAGTATGAGTGCTAAAATATAATAAAAAATAATAAATATTATTAGTTAAAAATAAAGAACCTGTATACAGGTTCATATGAGTAAAAGGTTGGGCATCACTTCCAACATCTCATCAGGTTTAAAACCCTACCCTTAAGACTTTCATCCGCGATAGACGATGTCATTCTATCCTCTAGTACTCTTAATATATATTAAAATACTTTTTTACTTATTTCGATATTTTTTTACAAAATTGATATATTTATAGTATATCCACAATATCGCCATTTTTTAAATTACATGCATTAGCGTCATCTGTATCTAAGTGAAGTTCAAAATATGCATTATCACTTACCTTTAATTTAACATTACCTAAAATAGTTGGTTTTTCTCCTTTAACAACAATATTTAAAGGTTTATTTTCATCCAATTTATAATAATCTATTTGTTCTTTAGTTATATGAATATGTCTTTCAGGTATAATTACTCCATTTTCTAACTCTAACTTATCGTTTGGTCCTATTATAGTTATGCTAGGGCTATCACTTATATCTCCCGATTTTCTTATAGGTGGTTTTAGTCCTAATTTATAAGAATCTGATTTAGATATTTCAACTTGACTATAATTTCTAAAAGGTCCTATAATTCTAACATTTTCTATTATTCCTTTAGGTCCTTCTATGTTGACAAATGATTTTGACGCAAATTCACCTTTTTGATGTAAATCATATTCTTTTTCAATTTCATTATTACCAAATAATTTTATATAATCTTCTTCTTTTAAATGTATATGTCGATTTGATATACCCACACTTATTTTCATATCATCACCTATTTAATTATATCATTAAATTTTTATTTTTTGTTATATTTTAATAATTACTTAAATAAAATTAATTGGAAAGAGGTTGATTTATGAATAATACATTTTTTAATCCTAATTTAAATTCTAATGTGCCAAATGTACCTATCAATAATATTCAAAATATCCCAAATCAAACAAATATACCAATGTCAAATTATACAGATAACTTACCATTAGAACAATCGTATATTGAAAATATTTTAAGATTAAATAAAGGAAAACAAGTAACAATACATATGACATTCCCTGATTCAGAACAATTTAAAGATAGAGAATTTATTGGGATAATTGAACAATCAGGAAGAGACCATATAATTTTAAGTGATCCTGTTACTGGAAAATGGTTTTTATTGTTAATGATTTATGTAGATTTTATCACTTTTGATGAAAAAATAAATTATAGTCCAGAATTTATACCAAATCTATAGCACTTTTTGTAGAAATTTGTTATAATGATGCTAGGTGATGATATGAACGTATTCATGTATATAACAATTTGTATTATAGCTATTTGTTTATTGCTTATTTGGTATATAAATATCTATAATCATTTTCAATCATATATTATTAGAATCAATGAAGCTGAAGCTTTTATAGATACAACGCTTAGAAAAAGATTTGATTTACTAAATAAATCTGTTGGTATCATTAAATCAAATTTAAAAACCAAAAAAGATATTTTACCAATGATTAAAGAATTAAGAAGTCAAAAATTTTCCAATTTTGAATTAGATAGAAAATTATATGAAGCAATAAATGAGTTTAACGAGTATAAAGAATCAATAAAAGAACTTAAAAATAGTGAAGATTTTCTAAAAATAGAACTAGGTTTAGTTGAATCAGAAGCAGAAATTGTAGCAGCTAGAAAATATTATAATGATATAATTACTGATTACAATGCACTAGTTAGAAGATTTCCTTCAAATATAGTAGCTAAAATATCAAGATATAAAATTAGAACATATTTTGATGGAAAAGATATGGAAGATGAAGATATTAAAGACTTTAAATTATAACGGGAAACCGTTATTTTTTTGAACAAAAAAACTATATAAATATAGTTATTTGATACTTTTTATAAATATGTATATTCCAATTAAAGCAAATATAGATATTCCAATTACTAATAAGTGATTAAAATCTTCATTATTAGTTTCTTCTACAGTTGTTTTATTTTTCTTATCTATTTTAAGTATTATTTCACCATTCTTGGAATATTGATAATTCTCCCTAGCATATCTAGCTAAATAATCAGGATCCTTCAATTTTTCTATTTCATTTTTTAAATTTTTTTCATCTATTTCTAAATCTAATAATTCTTGTTCATATTTTTTTTCTTCATTTTTTAATCTCATAATATTATAAGGATATGAAATTAATAAATAGAAAAAGTAGCCAATTATAGTAAGAGAAATTGGTATTAATATTAACATACGAATTTTTGATCCTTTAATTTTTCTCTTTTTCTTTTTCATAACTACTCTCCTATTTAGAAGTATATCATTTTTTACGTTTTTTGTAAAATAGCAATTTCAAATAATAAAATGATATCATTCCAACTAATAAAGATATTATTCCATATATGTGAATAATTCCATTATTTATCTTAAGTAGTATATAGAAATATAAAAGTGATTGTAACAATATTAATATAAATGTAAAAATTATTCGAATAAATATTTTTTTACAATATATTATTTTGTAACTTATAGTGTGAATAAATTCAAAAAAGATTCCAAATAAAAAGGAAATAATTACCAATAAAATTTGTGTTTCTAAACTCATTTAAATAATTTACTAAACATATTATCTTTTTTTTGTTTTTTATTAACACCCTCCATATAAGATAAACTGTTTAATACCCCTTTTATTGATACATTACCTTGATAAGTATCTAATTTTATTATTTCTAAACCTTTTCCTTTAATAACTATATATCCCATATTTGTTTCAAGTAAAAATTCTTCATCATCAAAACTTTCAATCTTTTTAACACCTGTAAGCATTATGTTTTTTCTTTCTGTTATACTAATACTATGATTTGTACTTATTATATCCTTGTCCATATTTCCTCCTATATCTATTTAAATATATGAAAAAATAGTCCTAATTAGAACTATTTTTGTTTAATAATTTATTTACAACTCTTTCTCTTTTAATATATGTTATATCATCAATCATACTATCAACTACACTATTAATATGTGTATAATATTTCATAAAATCACCTGAATAAATACTAACACTTTTTATATATAATTAATATAGATTCGACAAAATTAGAAAAAATTAGAACCTATCATTTTCATATGGTAAAAATATAACTTTTATAGTATAATGATAATGGTGATATAATGAAATATCCTACAGGTACAAAAAAAGAAGTTCAAAAACTTATAAATTATGGAAATAGAGGTATGTCACTAGAAAGTGATTTAAATATTACTAATGAGCAATACTTACTAGAAAATATTGCCGTTATACATAAAAAACCTACTCCAATTACTATTAATCAAGTAGATTTTAAGTCAAGAATGGACGCTACTATAAAAGAAGCACATTTCAAAATTCCGTCTACTACAGATTATAATGGTGTATATAAAGGAAAATATATTGATTTTGAAGCAAAAGAAACTAAATTAGAATCTTTCCCATTATCAAATATTCATAAACATCAAATAGTTCACTTACAAAAAATAGTTGAACATGGTGGTATTGGTTTTTTAATAGTAAGATTTAATAAGTATGATAAAACATTTCTATTAGAAGAAAATAAATTAACTGATTTTTTAAATAATTCAAATAGGAAATCAATTCCTGTTAATTATTTTGAAGAAAATGGATATTTAATAGATATGAAATGGAATCCAAGAATTGACTATTTAAAAATTGTAGATAAATTAATAAGTAAGGGTGATAAAGTTGAAAAATGTGATAAATAAGTATCGTGAAGAAATAATGATTGGAATTATAAGTTTAATAGCTTTTATTGTCGGTTTTATGGCAGTAGGATTTATTAAATCATTTTTAATTATAGGAATAGCAGATATGATATATGTTGGGAGTATTATTATGGGAAAAAATAAAAAAGTAAATACTAAAACTAATAAACAAAGTTCTAAACAAAATTCAAGTAAAAAGAAAAAAATAGTAATAAACATAATAAAAGGTATAGTTATTTTAGGATTAATTATGTTTATTATCGCTATGATAGCAGCAATCATATTTTGGAAAAAAATAGTTGATACTGCCCCAGAATTTGATGAAAAAAATCTATATCGTAGTGAATCAACAATTATATATGATGTTAATGGCGTTATTAGAGCTAAATTAGGTGCTGAAAAAAGAGAAAAAATTACTTATGATCAATTACCTGAAGTATTAGTAAATGCTATAGTAGCTACTGAAGATTCAAGATTTTTTGAACATAATGGATTTGACTTACCAAGATTTTTAGTTGCCAGTCTAAATCAAGTACTACATAAAGGTGGTGGTGGTGCATCTACATTAACAATGCAAGTTGCTAAAAACAACTTTACTGATACATCACAAACTATAAAAAGAAAATTTACTGATATATATATGTCTTTATTTCAAATAGAAAAAAGATATACAAAAAAAGAAATTATCGAATTTTATGTAAATTCAAATTATCTAGGTAGTGGAGCTTATGGTGTTGAACAAGCCTGCTTAAACTATTTTGGAAAAAGTGCTAAAGACATTAATGTATCTGAAGCTGCCATGATTGCAGGATTATTCCAATCACCAGTTTCATATGATCCAGCTAACAATCCTGAATTAACTGAAGCAAGAAGACAAACAGTTCTATATTTAATGAAAAGACATGGATATATAACAGAAGAAGAATATAATATTGCATTAAAACTAACAGTTGATAAAATATTAATAGAACATAATAATACAAATAGTTCAAATGTATATCAAGGATTTATTGATACTGTTGTAGAAGAAGTACTTAAAGATACTGGAATGGATCCATATAAAACTCCTATGGAAATATATACTACATTAAATCCAGATAAACAAGAACTAATAAATAGCATAATGACTGGTGAAACTTTTAATTGGGAAAATGAATACATTCAAGCCGGAATTAGCGTTATAGAATCAAAATCTGGTGCTATAGTAGCTGTTGGTGCTGGTAGAAACAAAGGTGAAAGACAATATAACTTTGCAACTATGATTAATAAACAAATAGGATCAACTTCTAAACCATTATTTGATTATGCCGTAGGCATTGAATATCAAAATTGGTCAACTTATACACCATTTACTGATGAGGAACATAGCTACTCAAATGGTACTGGTATGAGTAACTGGGATAGAAGATATGGAAATACTATAACAGGTGAAACATTCATGACTTTAAGAACTGCTATGGCTCAATCAAGAAATATACCAGCATTAAAGGCATTCCAAGCAAATAAAAATTCTGATATTTATAATTTTGTTAAATCAGTAGGTTTATCACCAGAAGAAAATAATGGAATAGTTCATGAAGCACATGCTATTGGAGGATATACAGGTGAATCACCATTAACTTTATCAGCAGCTTATGCAGCTTTCTCTAATGGAGGATATTATATTACTCCACATAGTTATACAAAAGTTGTATTTAGAGATACAAATAAAACATATGAAAAAGAAATAAAAACTACTCGTGTTATGAGTGAAGAAACAGCATATATGATGACAAGTTTATTACAATCATCTGCTAAATATGGTTTAGGTGGTCAATCTTACGTTAATGGTGCTATATATGGAGCTAAAACTGGTACATCTAATTATAGTGATGCAACTATAAAAGCTAAAGGCTATCCATCAAATGCTGTAAATGATTTATGGGTTGCAGGTGTTTCTCCTGATTACTCAATAGCTGTTTGGTATGGATATAAACAAAATTATGATGGATATACTAGTACAGTTAATACCATAGCCCATAGAAAGATATTCCAAGCAGTCGCTAAAGGGGTATTTAGTAGAAGTAGTAAATGGACTAAACCTGAAGGTGTTGTTGAAGTAGAGGTCGAATATGAATCATATCCAGCTAAACTTCCTAGTGCATATACTCCAGCTGATAAAAAAATAACTGAATTATTTAAAAAAGGTACAGAACCTACTGAAATATCTGAAAGATATGATAAATTAGCTGACGTTACTGAACTTAAAGGTGAATTAAAAGATAAAACTATTACATTAACTTGGAAAGCAATTGAAACTCCATACGCTATAAATGAAACTAAAATTAATGAATATTTAAATAGTTTATATAGTAGTGATAAATTTAGGGAAACAGCTAAAAATAAATTAATCAGTTATAATAATTCAATATTTGGAAACTTAGTTTATAAAGTTTATTCAAAAGATAGTAGTGGATTAAAATTAATTAAAACTACTAGTGAAACAAGTGTTAAAATAGAAAATATAACTACTTCATCACCTACTACTTATGTTGTAAAATCATCTTATGAAAAATTTACTTCAAATATGAGTGATGGTACAGAAGTAAAAATTGATTTAACATCTCTTAAAGAAGAAATAACTGCTACTTTAAAAGGAAATGAAACAATTAATTTAAAAGTTAATGACAAATTTACTGATGAAGGTGTAATTGTTAAAGAAGGTACAAAGACAGTTACTTTAGATAAAAAAGATTTAACAACAATAATTAAAAATTCTAAAAACGAAACTGTTAAAAGTATTGATACAACTAAAGAAGAAACATACACTATTACATACAACATTTCATATAAAGATTTTTCAAAAACATTAACAAGAAAAGTTATAATTAAAAAGGATAAAGCTGATTAAACTTTATCCTTTTTACATATATTTTTTAGTTTACAATTTTCACAATTTGGATTTAATGCTTTACAATAATATCTACCAAATAGAACTAATTGATGATGTAATCTTGATAAATCATTTCCTTTAAAAAATTTATTTAATTTTTTTTCAATAGTTAAAACATCATCATTTTTTCTAGCAATTCCTAACCTTTTACTAACTCTACTTACATGAGTGTCAACAGCAATAAGTTGTTCATTATAAATATTACTTAGCACTACATTTGCTGTTTTTCTTCCGACTCCATCTAAACTTTCTAAAAATTTTCTATCATTAGTTATACCACCATGTAATATCAAATCATTTGCAATGCTTTTAATATTTAATGCTTTTTTATTATAAGTTCCTATAGGTTTAATAATTTTTTTAATATCTTCAATATTCGCATCTCTTAAAGCTTCTAAAGTAGGATATTTTTTAAATAGGACATTTGTTACACTATTTACTCTTTTATCAGTAGTTTGAGCACTTAACATAGTAGCAATTAATAATTCATAGTCTTTATTATAATTTAATTCACATTTAGGATTTGGTATAATTTCATCTAAATAATTAATAATTTCATTCTTCATCATCTAACCAATTATAATCAAATAATTCTTTCTTTTCTTTTTTATTAAAGTTAGTTCTATTTTGTTCTATTTTTTGAGTAGTTGTTAATCCCTTATTTTTCCATTCATATAATATTTTATCAATATATCTTAGATTAGAAACACCATTATAAATAGCTTCTTTTAATGCTTGTACAACTATTTCTTCATTCATTCCATCATTTAACCAACCATTTATTATTTCATATTCCATAGGTGATAAAGTTCTTCCAAATTCTTTTTCAAAAGTATCATATATGTTTGTATTTTCTTTCGTTTCTTCATTTATAATAAAATAAGACAATTTATTATATAGTGGATCTATATTAATAAATTCTTGTCTAATATTATTTATTTTCTTTAGTTCTATTTTTAATATATCTTTATTACTTAAACTATCCATTTTCATTAAGACTTCTTGTAAAGTTATTTTTAAATCTTCACTTATTTTTTTAGGATTGAATTCTAATGAACTATTTAGTATATATATTACTATAATTAATTCTAAATCATCTAATTTTAAATCTTTATAATGTAATAGTAATAATCTAGGAAAAGTTGCATCTTTTTCTTTTATTACATTAACTATTTTTTCGACCATTTTAATCACCTTAATTTTCTATTTTACTTAATATAATTTTCTAAATCAAGCATTTTAATTAAATTGTAAAAATTTGTTTTATTTTTTACTTTTTTTATTTCTTTATTTATTCTTGATTTTGTTAAAGTATTTAATAGTTCTTTATTGTTTATAATATAGTTTTTTAAGTTTATTTCTATATTAAAATTTAAATCAGAAGAGAATCTTAAAGCTCTTATAATACGAAGTGGATCTTCTTTTATCTTTTGATTTATATCACCTACTACTTTAATGATTTTATTATCTATATCTTTTTTTGCGTTCATTAAATCTACATAATCACCATTATAATCTATACACAAAGTATTTATTGTAAAATCTCTTCTTTTTAGGTCTTCTTCTAATGTATCAACATAATTAATTATAGGATATCTATTATCTTTATAAATTTCATTTCTAAATAAAGTAATTTCATAATTATAGTTATTTTCTAATATAATAAAACTTCCAAATTTTGTTGATTTTATTACATTAAAGTTTTCATTTAATACATTTTCTTTTATATTTGAGCAAATATCTATATCGCTATTTGTGATACCTAAGTATATGTCTCTTGGATATCCACCTATTATATATCCATTATATCCTAGTTTTTTTATTTTCTTTAAGATGTCTATAGCTGTTTGATACATAATTATCACCTATATAAATTATATCAAAAAAAGCATTATTGTGCTTAATTATTTAATATATTCTTTTACTATATATTATTTTTAAAAACAAAAAGAGCATAAGCTCTTATAAATATTTTTTAATTTTATCAAAGTCAGAACTATTAGATAAATCAGTTTTACTTAATTCTTCAAATAATTTCTTTTGATCTCTTGATAATTTTTTAGGTACATATATATCTAATACAACATACATATCTCCTATTCTACCTGTTCTTACATCCTCTATTCCTTTACCTTTTAAACGATGTTTATCATTTGATGAACTACCTGCAGGAATAGTTAGTTTAACATTACCATATAAAGTTGGAACATCTACTTTAGCACCTAATACTGCATCTGTTATAGATATTGGTAAAGTTAAATAAATATCATTTTCTTCTCTTTTAAATATTGGATGTTCTTTTACATTAAATTCAATGTATAAATCTCCATTTGGTCCTCCATTACTTCCTGGATTACCGGCATTTGGTACTCTTAATCTATTACCTGTATCTACTCCTGCTGGAACTTTAACATCTTTTGTTTTTCTTTCATTAATAGTTCCTGTTCCTCTACAAGTACTACATTTGTTTTCAAATACATGTCCTGTACCAGAACATCTTGAACAAGTTGTTCTGCTTACAAAAGCACCACCAAATACAGATTGAGTTACTTGACCTTTTCCATTACAATCTGGGCAAGTTTTTTCTCCAAATCCACCTTTTCCACTACATTCAGTACAAGTTTTTGATTCATTGATTTCAACACTTTTTTTGCATCCAAAACAAGCTTCTTCAAAAGTTAGATTCATTCTAACTAAAGTATCACTACCTTTTCTTGCTTTAGAAGATGAACCAAATCCAAAATTAGAAAATCCACTGAATCCTCCAAAAGATCCACCAAAGATATCACTAAATATATCAGAAAAATCAAATCCACTAAAATCGTATCCTGCTCCACCATTAGCATTTTGGAATGCTGCATGACCATATTGATCATATTGAGCTCTTTTATCTTTATCAGATAAAACGGCATAAGCTTCTTGCGCTTCTTTAAATTTTTCTGCTGCATCTGGTTCTTTAGATACATCAGGGTGATATTTTTTAGCTAGTTTACGGAAAGCCGATTTGATATCTGCTTCACTAGCATTTTTATCTACTCCTAAAACTTCATAATAATCACGTTTATTCATTAAACTCACTTCCTTAAATTAATGTTTTAAATTCTTCTATTGTTTCCTTAAACATGCTTATAGCACTCTCTACTACTTCAGGCTTATTCATATCTACACCAGCTAATTTAAGCTCATCCAAAGGATACATGCTTCCACCTGATTTTAAGAATTTTAAATAGTTTTCTTTAGCATTTCCTTTATTATCTAGTATATTTTTTACTATATAACATGCAGCTGATAACCCAGTAGCATATTTATATACATAGAAATTATAATAGAAATGTGGTATTCTTTCCCATTCATATTTAATTAAATCATCTACTACTACATTATTACCAAAATATAGTTTATTTAATTCATAATATTCTTTACAAATTGTTTCACTTGTTAAAACATTACCACTTTCTCTTAATTCATATATTTTCTTTTCAAATTCAGCAAACATAGTTTGTCTATATATAGTTGATTTAAATAATTCCAATAATCTATTTAATATATTTAATTTTTCTTCTTTTGAATTAGATTTTTTTAATAAGTTTTTTGCTAGTAATAATTCATTTACTGTTGAAGCAACCTCAGCTACAAAAATTTTATAGCCTGAATTATTATATGAATTATTTTTACAAGAAAAATAAGTATGCATTGAATGACCTAATTCATGAGCTAAAGTAAATACATCATTTATTCTATTTTCAAAATTTAATAACATATAAGGCGCTGTATCATAGAATCCTGAAGAATATGCTCCTGATCTTTTACCTTTATTATTATATACATCAATCCATTTTTCATTGAATGCTTTTAATGCATTTTCTTTATATTCTTCACCAAATATACTTATTGTATCTAATACTAAATTTTTAGCTTCTTCAAAACTATAATCTTGTTTATCAACTTTAATCATTGGTGTATAAATATCATATATATGTAATTCATCTAAATTTAAAACTTTTTTCTTTAAATCATAATAATCATATAAAACATTTAAATTATTATGTACTGTTTTAATTAAATTTTCATATACTGTTTTTTCTATATTATCATTATATAAAGAGGCTTCTAATGCACTATTAAAATTTCTTATTTTAGCTACACTTATATTGGCATCTATATCTCCATTATATATTGAAGTTATAGTTGTTTTAAAATTGCTATAGGTTGTAAATAATCTTTCAAATACTTTTTTTCTTATATCTCTATCAAATGAAGAAATATATTTTCCATAATTACTTTCAGTTAATTCTACTTCTTTACCATCTACTGTTATATTACCAAACGTTAAATCTGAATCTGTTAGTGCTTCAAATGTAGATCCTGGATTTGATAAATTTTTACCTAGAAGTGCCAGCATATGTTCTTTTTCTTCATCTAATGTATGCTCTTTTTCTCTATATATTTGTTCTAGAGTAAATTCATATTCTTTTAAAGATGGTAATTCATTTATATATTGTTGTATTTTGCTATAATCTATTTTTAAAAATGTTGGAATAACAAATGAAGTAAGTTCATTAAAATAGTCTAACATATCTACCATTTTTTGATTCATTTCTTGATATTTATCATTTAAAGTATCAACATCAAAGTTTAAATGTGCATAGTAATATAATTTATTTAATAATCTTTCTATCTTTTCATTAAAAGTTAAAAACTTATATAAATTTTCTGAACTTTCTATAAAATTAGTATAGTCTTTTATCTTTGTTATTTCACTTTCTAATTTTTGATAATCATTATTCCATTCTTCGTCTGTTTTATATATTTTTGTTAAATCCCATTTATAATCATTACTTACTTCATCTCTTAGTTTTTGTTTTTCCATATATTCTCCTTTATTAAAGTGAGAAGTCCTAGTCACCTAGAACTTCTATATTATTTACCTTCTTCGAATTCTGCATCAATAACATCATCATCTTTTTTATCATTTGATGTTTCTTTATTTTCTTCAGTTTGAGCATTTTTAGATGCTTCTTCATATACTTTAGCAGCAAATTTATAAGCTGTTTCTTGTAATTTATCTTTTTTAGTTTTAATATCTTCTAAGTTATCTTTTTCTAGAGCATCTTTTAAATCTTTAATTTGTTCTTCTGCTTCTTTCTTTTCAGAATCTGATATTTTATCTCCTAAATCTTTTAATGATTTTTCACAAGTAAATATCATTTGTTCTGCTTCATTTTTAGTATCTGCTTCTTCTTTACGTTTTTCATCAGCAGCTCTATTTGCTTCTGCTTCTTTTACCATTTTATCAATTTCTTCATCACTTAAGTTAGTTGAAGAAGTAATTGTGATAGATTGTTCTTTACTAGTTCCTAAATCTTTAGCTTTTACATTAACAATACCATTGGCATCTATATCAAATGTAACTTCAATTTGTGGAACCCCTCTAGGAGCAGCAGGAATATTTGTTAATTGGAATCTTCCTAAAGTTTTGTTATCTGCAGCCATTGTTCTTTCACCTTGTAATACATGAATGTCTACAGCAGGTTGATTATCTGCAGCTGTTGAGAATACTTGTGATTTACTTGTTGGAATTGTTGTATTTCTTGGAATTAACACTGTCATTACATTTCCTAAAGTTTCAATACCAAGTGATAATGGTGTTACATCTAGTAAAACTATATCTTCTACTTCACCTGTTAATACACCACCTTGAATAGCAGCTCCCATAGCAACTACTTCATCAGGATTTACTCCTTTTGATGGTTCTTTTCCTAATTCATTTTTTATTAAATCTACTACTTTTGGAATACGTGTAGATCCACCAACTAATAATACTTTATCAATATCATTTTTAGTTAAATTAGCATCTTTTAATGCTTTTCTTACTGGTTCTAAAGTAGAATCTAATAAATCGCCAATTAAATCTTCAAATTTTGCTCTTGTCAAAGTAACAGATAAGTGTAATGGTCCTGCTTCGCTTTGTGTAATAAATGGAATAGATACTTCTGTTGAAGTCATACCACTTAAGTCTTTTTTAGCTTTTTCAGCAGCATCTTTTACTCTTTGCATAGCCATTTTATCATTAGACAAGTCGATACCATTCTCACGTTTAAATTCATTAACTAAATAATCCATAATTCTTTGATCAAAATCATCACCACCTAAATGGTTGTTACCACTAGTTGATAATACTTCAAATACACCATCACCAAGTTCTAGAATGGATACATCAAATGTACCTCCACCTAAATCATATACAAGAACTTTTTCATTTTTATCTTGTTTATCAAGGCCATAAGCTAAAGCTGCAGCTGTTGGTTCATTGATAATTCTTTCTACTTCAAGTCCTGCAATTTTACCTGCATCTTTTGTAGCTTGTCTTTGTGAATCATTAAAGTAAGCAGGAACAGTAATAACTGCTTTTGTTACTTTTTCTCCTAAATAATCTTCTGCTGTTTTCTTTAAATCACTTAAAATCATTGCTGAAATTTCTTGTGGTGTATAATCCTTACCATTGATATGAACTTTTTTGTCAGTTCCCATATCTCTTTTTATAGAATATACAACATTTGGATTTGTAATCATTTGATTTTTAGCTTTCAAACCAACAATGATTTCTCCATCTTTTCCAAATGCTACTACAGATGGAGTTGTACGATTTCCTTCTGCATTTGCAATTACTTTTGTTTCTCCACCTTCATGTACAGCAACACAACTATTTGTTGTACCTAAATCAATACCTATTATTTTACTCATATTTATCACCTTTCCTTATTCACTAACTTTGACCATAGCTGGTCTAATTACTTTATCTTTTAATATATATCCTTTTCTAAGGACTTCTATTACCATACCAGGAGCCATATCACATTTTTCAGTCATAACTGCCTGATGATAAGTTGGATCAAATGGTTTATTGGCTCCATCAATTGCCTTGACATCAAATCGTTCTAAAACAGTAACTAAATTGCAATAAATCATTTTAAATCCTGATAAAAATTTAGAAACTTCATCATCTAAATTATCATCATCCATTTTGATAGCACTTTCAAAATTATCAATAATTATCAACATTTCTGTTACAATATCCTCATTTGCATATTTCATAATACGCATTACATCTTCATCTTTTCTTTTTCTATAATTAATAGAATCTGCTTTTGCTAAAAGGACTTTATTTTCTGATTCTTTTAGTTTTTTTTCTAATTCATCTATTTTATTTTCTAGTTTTTTTATTTTTTTGTTATCATGTTTTTCATGTTTCTCGTGTTTATGCTCTAATTCATCACAATTGCATGAATCACATTCACATTCTTTGCATTCACATGCTTCATTGCAATTGCAATCTTTACATTCACATGATTCATCACAATTACAATTTTGTTCCTCATTATGTATTTCTTTTTCTTCCATGTTACCTCCATTTAATTATTATTCAAATAATTAATTTTATTCATTTTCTTCTATATTATCTTTAATATATTTTAGAAGAGTCATTACTCTATCATATTCCATTCTTTTTGGGCCTATTAAAGCGATAGTTCCCTCTTCTCCATCGATATTGTATTTTGTTTTTATTATTGATACATCATCATCAAATTCTGACTCACTACCAATATAAACATTAATACCACTATCTTGTTCTTCAATATTTTTGATCAATTCTTTGTCTTCAAACTTTTTCAATATAGAACGCATTTTACTTGTATCATCAAATTCTGGTTCTCTTAATATATTACTTGGTTTATTTACCTTTACCATATTTTCTTCTTCTGTTTTAAATTCATTAAATGCATTGTATAATGCTTCATATATTGCTTGTTGTTCTTTTAGCGATGAAGCTATTTTAGGTTTTACTTCATATTCTAACTTCATGCTAACTTCATTAAGAGGTGTACCTATTATAAATTTATTTATTAAATCTACTGTTTGTTTTATTTCACTTAATGAAACTCTTTCTTCCAATTGCATATTTCTATGTTCTACATGACCTGTGTCAGTTATAACTATTGCGACTAGATTTTTTTCACTTATTGGTACTACTTCTACTTTACTTATTTTATTTTGATTACTACTACTACCTAGTACAATAGAAGTATAATTTGTAAGTTCTGACACAATTTCCATACTTTTAATTATTACGTCACTTAGCGCAAGTGATTGATTTTGGAATATTGTTTGTAGATTTAACATATCTTCTCCAGTTAATTCTTTTGGTTTCATTATATTATCAACATAATATCTATATCCTTTTTCACTTGGAACTCTACCTGAAGAAATATGTGTCTTTTCTAGTAATCCTAAATCTTCTAGCTCACTCATTTCATTTCTTACTGTGGCACTAGAACAATTTAATGATTCACATATAGCTTTAGAACCTATTGGACGAGCTGTTTTAATATATTCTTCAACAATCATTTTTAATATTTCTGTTTGTCTTTTATTAATCACTAAATCACCTCTTAGCACTTATTCTTCTTAAGTGCTATCTACATTATAGTATTATATGTTAGCATTGTCAATATATGAGTGCTAAAAAATAAAAATTTTTTAATTATTTAAAAAACTGATATTTTAATCAGTTTTAGAATTAAAAAAATAGTACAACACGAAAAGTATTGCCAACTTAGTATTAAGGATACACCTAAATACAATTTAAATAGTTAAAAATTAGTAAATTAGATTTTAATAAGACGTTGTTCTAGTTAGATGATAAGGTTTATATTTCTTAGTCTTATCCTGTCCTTTACACCATATAAAATCATTTATATCAATTCTATCAATACATTTATCTATCTTCTCCCAAATATAATTTATTGCTACAATCTGACTTGCTCTAATTTCAACTTCATATTCACTATTTTCATCAATCTCAGTTTTAGTATCTAATAATAAAGACAGTTCTTCATCATACTCTAAAATTCCAAATCCATGCATTACCTGCGGTATTTTATAATCTGCACAACCTAAAAGATTAGAATAATCCACGTCTTTTTGTTCTTTATTTTCAATTACATGTAGAATATCTGATGTTAATAATTGAGCTAATTTATAAAAGTATATTGTTTTTCCTTCATATGTTCTAGTATCTTCAAAGTTATCAAAATACTTTAGTATAGTACCAAATATTTCTTGATCACTATTCATTGCATTAATATATCCATAGAAATTACCATTCATTTTCACATTTACTATTTTTGCTATTTTTGTAACAATTCTATATCTTTCTTCTAAAAGAGGAATATCTATATTACCTTCTAAAATTTTTTTAAATTCATCTAATGACATATTTTCTAATTGTTCATATACTTCTTCACTATCGCGACCATTAAATAAATTGAATATACAATGCAAAAGTGCCATTCCACCATCTAAGTTTTTTCCATTTGCATCAATTGTCCATTTAGGATTACCCCAAAAAGAAAAGTCTATTGAATCATATATAAGTAAAAAATTAATTAAATTTTTTGTACTCATTTTATAAACACTATAAGGAACTTTAGTTAAATAATGAACATTATTAAATTTTAATAATTCATCTATCAAAATATCAACATTATCATAATTAATTTTAACATGTTTTGCATTATCAACTACAAATTTATTTGTTTCTAAAATTTCATTAAATTTATTATTCATACTATCTATCTCCTTTTTTATCATTTATATCTTCATTTTTAATATCTATAAAAACTTATCAAAATCAAATTCAAATAATTTATCTTGTATAATTCTATATTTTTCAAGTTTCGATAAAGCAAAACTTTCAGCAATTAGCTTTTGATTTAACCAAACTGATTCATCGTCTACTATTACTTCAAATGTTTTCTCTTTATTTTGTTTTGTAAAAATTAAAAATTCCACTATTGAATTTCTTATTTGTAAAGTTTACACTAATCTATTTTCTAAATAATTTTACAGAATAAAACTTCTACTTCAATTATAACTTAAATTATATATAATGACTATAGTTTCATAAAATAAAATTAAAATTTATAATAAAAATGCACTACGAAATAATAAAATTATAAAAAATAAAAATTTAAAAAAAATAAGTCTTTTTCAAGACTTATTAATTATTTAATTCTTTATTATATTCTTCTAATATAGCGTCTTCAAACATTTTTCTACATTCACTAGAAATTGGATGAGCTATATCTCTATAACCACCTGTAGCTGTTTTTCTACTTGGCATTGCTACAAATAGACCATTTTCACCTTCAATGATTCTAATATCATGAATTGCAAAACAATTATCTATTAAAACTGATGCTAATCCTTTCATTTTATTATTTTCTTTTTCTGTTATACGTACATTTACTGATGTTATTTTCACGTGTACACTCTCCCTTCAGTTATCATATACAATTTAATTATATAATACTATTTGCAAAAAAACAAGAAAAAAAAGAAACTATTTCTAGTTTCTTAGTTTAAAGCATCTTTTAATTTAGAACCAGCTTTAATAGTAACTGCAACTCTTGCAGGAACTGGTACAACTTCTCCAGTTTTTGGATTACGAGCTGTAGAAGCTTCTTTATTTTTAGCTGTAAAAGTAACAAATCCTGTTAATGCTACTTTTCCTGATTCTTTTAATCCTTTAATTACACCTTTATTCATAGCGTCTAATGCACGAGTAGCATCTGCTTTTGATAATCCTGCTTCTTCTGCTATAAAATTAACTAATTCTGCTTTTGACATTTTCAAATAACCTCCTCATAAATAAGCTATCTTGCTTACATTTAAAGAATATCATTTTTTAAAAGCAAAATCAATACATTTTTATATTTTTTATTATTTTATTACTAATTTTTCACCTTTATATAAGTAAATATAATAGTATCCTTCTTCATTACACTCAAATATTATATTATCATCTTTTGATTCATCTACTTCTACATCTGGGTTAATATCTTCATCAGGATAATATAAAGTCATCCAATTACTATTTTTTAAGTTTGCTACATATCCAGTTACTCCTCTTGTTGTTGTAATTTTATACCAATGATATTCACTTGAATCTACTTCATCTAGTATATCATAAACTTCATTTAAATAAACATCACCAATATCTTTTGAATTTACTGTAGGTTGTTCTCTTATATTTATTTGGTCAACATTTACTTTAAATTGAAATTTTTTAGGATCAAACACATTAGTTTGTTCTACATAAGTTGTGTACGTACTACCATCCGCATAACTTCTTGGATTTTGATAATTGCCTAGCGAATCCGTTATTTCTAAATGAACATGACTAGCATATGTTGGATCACTATAGCTTTTATTTGATAAAACAAGTCCTGTGTTACCTTGATAACCTAATATGGTATTTTCATCAACTATATCACCAACATTAACACATACTGTATCTAAATGAGCAAATCTAAAACATAAAACTTTTTCTTTATCATATGTTTCTACAAAAACTTGATTACCGCCTAATTCTTCATAATGCATTCTAACTGATTTACCAGTTATTGAAATACAATTGTAATAATTTCCATCTCGCCAATTATTTTTTGATTCTAAAAAGGTATTGTAATTTATGCTGTCTTCATGACTTTTAAATTTATTAATTATTTTAGTAACTTTTCCCTTTCCATACATTGACACTTTTGATTTATGCTCACCTGCGTAGTCTTCTGCGGTAATATGCGATGAAAAAGGATTGGTAACAACACGACTACTACCCAAATAGTTCATCTTTTAATCTCCTTATCTTTAGAAATAGTTACAGTATCTGATACTGATGTTGGATTATAATTAATTAAATTTTGTTTTTTTAAAGTTTGATAGATACTTGCAGCTCCAATAAAACTAAATAATCCTACCCATATTCCATCATATATAGTTAATTTATAGAAGGCTATTGTAAATGGTATACCTATAGCAAATGAGAATATCAAATTTAAAAACCATACTTGCCATGATTTAGTAATAAAACTTAATTTTTTTAATTTTTGAATTAACATCATTAAAATAACACTAAAAGTCATACTTATTACTAATAGTTCTAAAAGATGCTCTGGGAAAAAGTTTTCCATATTATCTCCTCCTACTATGGTATATGAACTTTTAATAAATACTGTAATTACTTTTTTCTTATTATTTTTTAATTTTTACATACAATTTAATAGGTGAAGTTATGAAAAGAATATTAATGACTATTTTTTTATTTTTATGTATAGGTTGTACTAACAAGGAATTAATAACAACTATTATAGAAGAAAATGATAATAATTTAATTTGTATAAATTACCCTAACACTGATTATAAAAAACTAAATGATATTATTAAATTAGATATTGATAATATATATAACGATTTTAAAAATAAATACAATAACAAAGATGAATTAAATATTGATTATAAAATAAATGAATTTGATGGATTTATTAATATATTACTTGATATAAGTCTCAATTCTAGTAATTATGTTAAAACTTATTTTTTTGATATAAATAATAATAATTTTTTAAATATTAATGATATAGTTGATAATAATTCTATTTATCAAATTAAAAATAATTTAGTAAAAGAAAATATTAATATTCATTATCTTGATAATTATATTAATAAATTACCATTCTTTATTGATAATGATTTGAATATATATATAAATTCTAATAATAAGACTATTAGAAAAAATTATAGTAATATAGATTATAAAATTGATTTAAATATTAAAAATAATTATGCAAAAGTTAATAGTTATAAAATAAATAATAAAGTACTTGATATAAACAAAAAATATGTAGCACTTACTTTTGATGATGGCCCTAGTATTTATACTAAAGAAATTATTGATACTTTAAAAAAACATGAAGTAAATGCTACTTTCTTTATACTTGGTAATAAAGTAAAACCTTATCAAGAACTATTAAATCAATCTTTAAATAATGGTAATATATTAGGTAATCATTCTTATAATCATAAATGGTTAATTAAATTAAACGAAGATGAATTAAATAATCAAATAATTAAAACTAATGAAGAAATCAAATTATACACAGGATTTACACCTACTTTACTTAGACCTACTTATGGTTCTGTTAATAATAAAGTGAAACATTTAAATATGGATATAGTCTTATGGACAGTCGATACTATGGATTGGAAATATCGAAATGTTAGTACTATTGTATCTAGAGCAACTAAAAAGTTAAAAGATGGCGATATTATTTTAATGCATGATATTTATAAAACTAGTGCATTAGCTGTTGACAAAATAATTACTGAAATAAAAAAACAAGGTTTTGAACTTGTTACTATTCCTGAACTTAAAGAAATAGAGAAATTAAGAAATGTATAAATTTATAGCTCATAGAGGTAATAATAGTGGAAGTTGTGAAAATAAATTTGAATGTTTAAAAACTATTATCAATTATGACTATATATATGGTATAGAAATAGATGTTAGAAATTCTCTAGATAATGTATTAGTTTTAAATCATAATTCTTTTATTAAAAAAAATCATAATATTTATTTTATTTCAAAAACTAATTCTAAAGATTTAAATCTTACTACTTTAGAATATCTTTTAAGTAATATTAATACTGATAAAATAATAATACTTGATATTAAAGATAATATAGATATAGATAAATTTTATAAATTTATTAAAAAATATAAGTATTTAAATATCTATATTTGTAGTTTTAATTATGATTTTGTTTATACTTTAAAAAATAATTATAAATCATTAAAAGTTGGTCTTATTATAGGATATAATATGAATATTAATAAAGATATCAATCTATTTGATTTTTTATCAGTACATTATAATGTCAAAAAAAATTTTAATAAAGATTTATTTATATGGACTGTTAATAATTATAAATTACTTGATAAATTACCTGATAATATAGGTATAATTACTGATAATAGTTATGAATTAAAAAAGAGTACATAAGTACTCTACATAAATTTGTTCATTTGTTTCATCATTTGATTAACTTGTTTTTGACTAGGTGTTCTACCCATCTGCATCATCATAGTTTTAATCATTTGTTCATTAATTGGTGGATTTTGTTTCATATATTTTTGCATATATTTTTTAGCTAATAGAAATCCTATTACAGCTCCTATTAATACTCCACCTAATATTTTTAATATATCAAATAAAAATTCCATATTTTCCTCCTTTATTAATATTACTATAATATAGTTATATTTACAACTATTATTCTATATTATCTAAAAAATCATCAATAGTCATCATTTTTTTATCAATTTCTTCTAATGAAATATTTTCTTTTTCTTGTTTTTCTTCTACTACACTACTAACTAGTTCATAGTTTGGATATACATCTAAAATTTTTGTTTTAGCTATAGTACTTCCTGTAGATAGTCTTTCAGCTATAGGTATTTCTGTTAATTTTATTTCAATTAATTCACTAGCAGTTTTAATATTTAACATTTCTTTATAGTGAATTATAAATGCTTTTATTATTGCATAAGGATTTGTTTTAACTTCTCTTACTACTTGAATACCTCTTCTAGCTCTTGAAGTTATTTCAAATTCTTGTAGTTTTACTCTTTTAGCTGTTTTTTTATCAGTTATAATTGTTAAATATTCAGCATTTTCATTATATAAAATTCCTGAAACAACTATATCATTTTTTAAAGTAATAGCTTTTACACCACTTGCTTTTACACCAACTACTGGTATTTCTTCAGTTTTATATGTTAAAGCATAACCTAAAGATGTTACTATAAATGTAAATGGATTATTACTTAAATCAACACTTACAACTTCATCATCGTCTTTTAATTTTATAGAACATACTGGTTTTGAATATCTTTGAACAACAAATTCACTTAGTTTTGTTCTTTTTACCATACCATTTTTTGTGAAAATTGTAACATATAATTCCGCATTAAAATTATATACTGGGAATACTGATACAATATTTTCATCAGAACTAATATTTATAATATTACTTATATGTTTACCCATTTCTTTCCATTTTAAATCTGGTAATTCATAAACTGGTACATATAGATAATTACCTTTATTAGTAAACATTAATATAGTATCTAAAGTAGATATTTTATATCTTCCTATTACATAATCTCCATCTTTTAATGTAGTTTCTGTTTCTTTATCATAACTTCTAAGGGATACTCTTTTTACATATCCTTCATTTGTTACAACTACTATTACATCTTCTTTAGGTATCATACTTACAGTATCTATTTTAATTTCTTCTACTTCATCTTTTATTATGGTCTTTCTTTCAGTAGCATAGTTTTTCTTAATATCTTTTAATTCTTCTTTCATAACTGTTTTTAATCTATTTTCATCATTTAGTATTGCTTCTAGAGCTGCTATTACAAGTTTTAAGTTTTTAGCTTTTTCTTCTAGTTCTGTTACATCTGTATTAGTTAATCTATATAATTGTAAAACTACAATAGCTTCTGCTTGTTTAAATGTAAAATCAAATTCTTTTACTAAATTATTTATAGCATCACTTCTATCTTTACTTGCTCTAATAGTTTTAATTACTTCATCTAGTATAGATAGTGCCTTTATTAAACCTTCTACAATATGTAATTCATTTCTATTGAATTCTAAATCAAATTTAGTTCTTCTTACTATTACTTCTCTTAAGTGACTAATATAAGCATCTAATATACCTAAAATACCTATTGTTACTGGTCTTTTATTTACTATAGCAACCATATTATAATTGTAGTTAATCATTAAATCTGTATTTTTATAAAAGTAATTTAGTATAAAATTTGGATCGGCATCTTTTTTTATTTCTATTACTATTCTTACAGGATCTTGTCTATCTGATTCATCTCTTACATCTATTATTCCATCGATTTTTTTATCTATTCTAATTTCATTCATTTTAGAAACTAATAATAGTTTATTTACTTCAAATGGTATTTGTGAAATTATAATGCTTGTTTTAGTTTTATCTGTTATTATTTCATATTTAGGTTTTACTACTACTTTTCCTCTACCAGTTTTAAATGCATCAATTATTCCATTTTTACCTTCCACTATACCACCTGTTGGAAAGTCTGGCCCTTTAACAATATCCATAATTGTTTCTAGATAGCAGTTTGGACTATCTATTCTTTTTATAGTAGCATCTATTACTTCTCCTAAATTATGTGGTGGAATATTTGTAGCATATCCAGCACTTATTCCTACAGCACCATTTACTAGTAAATTTGGATATTTTGCTGGTAAAACTAAAGGTTCTTTTCTTGAATCATCAAAATTTGGAACAAAGTCTACTGTTCCTCTTTTTATATCTTTCATTAATTCATTACTTATTTTAGATAGTTTTGCTTCTGTATAACGCATTGCAGCAGCACCATCACCATCCATTGAACCATTATTACCTTGCATATCAATATAACATTCATTTTGTTTCCACCATTGACTCATACGAACCATTGCTTCATATATACTTGAATCACCATGTGGATGAAATTTACCCATTATATCTCCAACACTACGAGCTGATTTTACTGGAGGTTTATCGAATGTATGTCCTTCTATATACATACCATATAAGATTCTTCTTTGTACTGGTTTTAATCCATCTCTCACATCTGGAAGAGCTCTATCTTGTATAATACTTTTAGAGTATCTTCCAAAACTTTTTTCCATCATAAACTCTAGTGAATAATCTTCTATTTTGCTTATTATCTTTTGCATACCATCACCTACTTTATTATATCAAAAAAAAAGCCTTGTGTAAAAGGTTTTATTAATTTTTCCTTTTATTTAAAGGCTTTTAAGTTTTATCTTATAACTGTATAAACTATTTTAGTAGCAGTACTTAAATCTTCATTATAGTAACTATTTATTACTCTTGATTCTCCTGCTTTCATTTGTTCTCCAACAAATCCTTTTAATACTACCACTTCATTTCCATCTTTATCTAATACTTGGATATCAAATTCTTTTAAGTATGTATCTTTTTCTGATGTATTTGTTACTGTTGTTTCTAATGTTGTATTTCCATCTTCATATATTAAAGATGTATTTTTTAGCTCAAATTCTTCTACTTTTTGATCTTTTATTACTTCTTCATTTGTATTTGCTTTTATTTCTTCTTTTGGTTCTTCCTCTTTTTTACTACATCCACAACCAGTTATTAAACTGATTGTGAATATTCCTATTAATAATGTTTTTATTGTTCTTTTCATATTTTTTTCCTTTCTTTATTTTTATTTGACACATGTTGTTCCACTTAAGGTTCCTCCATTTGGACATGTATATAAGACACATGTCGTTCCACTTAAAGTTCCTCCATTTGGACATGTATATTCAGTCTTTGTACAAATATCACCATTTTGCGTTCCTCCATTTGTACATGCTTTTCTAGGACAGGTACTACATTGATCGCATTCCCATCTTCCACTTCCATCTTCATAATCTACAATAGTATCACTAGCACATTGACTCTTTGATGCATTAGCACTACTTATATGCCAACAACAACGATATGTTTCTCCAGTAGGTTGTGTTGGATAAGTTGTTGTATTAGGAGTTGCCGCATAACTTGAATTTGTTGCTGCATAACTAGGTGTTGGTATATTTACTGATGTTGCATTATAGTATCCACCATTTCCTACATAATCATATATGTATAAATGTGTTCTATATGTTTGTCCATAGTGTCCAAAAGTACTTGGCGTTATATCACATCTATATGCATTTGCACTCGCGTCCCAATTTCCTTTAAACCATACAAAGTTTGTATATCCGCCACTTTGTGTTGAGGTTGGACAGTACACTCCTGCATTATGTCCATCGTATGTTGTTGCATTAGCTGGTAATCCTACATTATCTGTTGCTTGAACATATAATCTTGCCACATCTTTAGTAACTTCTCCCCACCACCAATTTGTATGTACTGGTTTTTCTGTATCCATGTGGATATGTTGCTTTTCTGTCCATGGTCCAACATTTCCAGCACCATCTACTGCTCTAAATCTTGCAGTACATGTACTCCATCCATTTGTTGGAATAAAACTACTTCCTACTGTTGTATCTGCCACTCCATCATTATTTGTATCTATTTGATAATATGAAACTCCTACATTATCCGTTGACGTTAATGTCAAATTATAGTTATTTTTCCATATACATGTATTTGCTCCACCATTATACGTTATTGTTGTTGCTCCTGGTGCGCTTGTATCCATGTGGATATCATGAGAACTTGTCCAAGCGCTTTCTACACCATTATTACTTACTGCTCTAAATCTATTATTACATGATGAATATCCATCCCATGGTATAAAATTACTAGTTATAGTTTGATTTGCTATTCCATCTCCATCCCAATCTACTTCATAATGATGTATTCCACTTGTAGCTGTTGATGTTAATGTTATATTATAGTTGTTCTTCCAACTATGACTATTACTTCCTCCATTGTATGTTACTGTTGGAGTTGTTACATTATCTATATAACTTAATGTCACAGGTACTTTACTTACATTATCTAGTGCATCCTTTATCCATACATAATATGTTCTATTTGATGTATATCCACCTGCCCACCATCCAACATTTGTTGCTGTCCATGATGGTTCTGTAGTACTACTTTGATTTACCCCAAATGCTGCTACTCCGCTTTCTGTATCTTTTCCTGCAAATACTATAAAATTACTTGCTCCATATTTTGTTGTATCTATTGTTGTTGCTAATTGGACTTGCCATGTTACTGGGGAAGATGTTGTTGCTGTTGATCCACCTGTTAAATAGAAGAAATTTGTTGTTGCAAATGTTCCACTTGAACCGCATTTTAATCTAAATATATATGTTTGCCAATTTCCGGTTCCTGCTTGACTGGTTAACCATTCAAATACTCCACCATTACCTACTTCATTTGAAGCCCAGTTTATTTGATATCCTACTGGTATTTTCGCATTTATTATTGTAATAAGTTCCTTATTGGCAGCTGATACTGTATAGAAAGTGAAACCACCATGTCCTGGACTTGCTGTTCCTGTTGTTGATATTTCAATTCCATATCCATAATATGTTCCTGACATTTCTTTTCTAGTAATTGTTACTGTTCCATTTCCTAAATTATTATAAATACTAGTACTATTAGTTCCCAAAGTGAAATATGGATCCTGATATAACATTGTTCCAGAATATGCATATATTGATGGGGCACTTGTATCTATCTTACTTATTGTAAATGTACTTGTTCCTGATATATTCTTTCCATCACTTGTTAATGCATACAATGTTCCATTTGCTCTATATATTACACTTGGTGTTGTACTTGTTGTTTTATACCATGTATTAGCTACTAATGTTGTTATATTTGAACTTGTACATGTTCCTGGATTTGTTCCTGTTCCACACGCAGCTGTTACTACTCCACTAGCTACTGTTGCTCCTACACTTGATTTGAAGTAATATACTGGACTATTTACATTTGTATTACTATATGTAATTTGAATTGTTCTACTTGTTGCCCATGTTCCACTACTTGGTGTTTGACTCGTTTGTTTTATTGTTGGATTTGTAAATCCTAATGTACTACTTGTACTACTTGCTTCTTTTGTTAAGCCACTTCCGTTTGTACATCTTATTTTGTATTGATAACTTGTTTCTTTTGTTAAGCCTGTAAATGTATAACTATTTGTTGTTCCATTTGATATCCATGTTGTTCCATTATCTTTACTATATTCATATTTTGTTATTCCTGACTGTGCATCACTACATGTCGCTGTTATTGTTGCTCTATCTGTTTTGATACTTCCTACACTCATGCTTGCACTTGGGGCACTTGTATCTATCTTACTTATTGTAAATGTACTTGTTCCTGATATATTTGCTCCATCACTTGTTAACGCATACAATGTTCCATTTGCTTTATATGTTACACTTGGTGTTGTACTTGTTGTTTTATACCATGTATTAGCTACTAATGTTGTTATATTTGAACTTGTACATGTTCCTGGATTTGTTCCTGTTCCACACGCAGCTGTTACTACTCCACTAGCTACTGTTGCTCCTACACTTGATTTGAAGTAATATACTGGACTTGTTACATTCGTATTACTATATGTAATTTGAATTGTTCTACTTGTTGCCCATGTTCCACTTGTTGGTGTTTGACTCGTTTGTTTTATTGTTGGATTTGTAAATCCTAATGTACTACTTGTACTACTTGCTTCTTTTGTCAAGCCACTTCCATTCGTACATCTTATTTTGTATTTATAACTTGTTTCTTTTGTTAAGCCTGTAAATGTATAACTATTTGTTGTTCCATTTGTTATCCATGTTGTTCCATTATCTTTACTATATTCATATTTTGTTATTCCTGACTGTGCATCACTACATGTCGCTGTTATTGTTGCTCTATCTGTTTTGATACTTCCTACACTCATGCTTGCACTTGGGGCACTTGTATCTATCTTACTTATTGTAAATGTACTTGTTCCTGATATATTTGCTCCATCACTTGTTAACGCATACAATGTTCCATTTGCTTTATATATTACACTTGGTGTTGTACTTGTTGTTTTATACCATGTATTAGCTACTATTGTTGTTACACTTGAACTTGTACATGTTCCTGGATTTGTTCCTGTTCCACATGATGCTGTTACTACTCCACTAGCTACTGTTGCTCCTACACTTGATTTGAAGTAATATACTGGACTATTTACATTTGTATTACTATATGTAATTTGAATTGTTCTTGATTGTGCATAACTATATCCACTACTTGGTGTTTGCACTGTCTGTTTGATTGTTGGATTTGAAACACTTTTTGTCATTATCTTTTTAACTACTTTATTACTCTTTAATCCACTTTTATTTTCTACTACTACTTCTATCTCATACTCTTCATTTGCTTTTAAATTAGTGTATGTTTTACTATTATTTTCACTTACTATTTCTTCTCCATTAAATTTATAATAATATTTAGCAATCACTCCATCTTCTTCTATAGCATCCACTACTACTTTTATACTATTTGTTGTACTTGTTATTACTACATCATTTATTACTGGAGCTGTTGTATCATTTTCTTCTACAGTTCCACCTAATATCTCACTTCTATTTTCATCAATTACACATGTATATCTTCCATTATCTGCTTTTAGTGTTCTTTTATCATTTTTTATTTGATATTTTCCATTATTAGGTAATTCACCTTTTAAATACAATTTACTTACTGGTTCATATTTAATATCCCCTATTATTTCTGTATTTTGCCTTTTACTTGAAAAATCAAATATAATATTTGAATTATTTTTTCCTATTGAATCATTTGCAACAACATAGGTATCATATGAATCATATATTTCCATACATGTTACTTTAAAACTATTTCTTCTTGATGTATCTATCACACCTGTTACAATTGGTATCGTTATTAATGATATTACCGATAATATTACTATAACAGCTAATAATTCTATCAACGTAAATCCATTTCTTTTCATTATTAACACCCTTTCAATATAAAAATAATGAATTTAGTATCATTATAAATCTTTCATTTACTATTTATACTTTTATTTTAACAAAAAAATAAGTCTTTTTCAAGACTTACTCTTCTATTTATTATCTAAATATTTGGCTGTTCTTACCATTTGTGCTGAATAACCCATTTCATTATCATACCAAGCTACAACTTTTACTAATTGTTTTCCATCTACATCTAATACCTCTGTTAATAAAGAATCTACTAGCGCTCCTAAATGTGAACCTATAATATCACTTGATACAATTGGATCTTCTGTATAACCTAAAGTTTCATTTGTATTATTTTTAAATGCATTATTTATTTCTTCTACAGTTACATTTTTCTTTAATTCTAAAGTTAAATCAATTACAGAACCTGTAGTAGTTGGAACTCTTAATGCATTACCACTCAATTTACCATTTAAATCTGGTATTACTTTTCCAATAGCAGTAGCTGCTCCTGTAGATGATGGAACTATGTTAGCAGCTGATGCTCTACCACGACGAGATTTTGCTCCTTTTTTATGAGCTACATCTAATACTGATTGATCATTTGTATATGCATGAACTGTTGTCATGTAACCTTTTTCAATACCAAAATTATCATTTAATACTTTTAGTACTGGAGCTAGACAATTAGTTGTACAACTAGCGGCACTTATTATTTCTTCAGTCCCATCTAAAGTATCTTGATTTACATTATAAACTATAGTTTTTAAATCACCTTTAGCTGGTGCTGAAATAATTACTTTTTTAGCTCCTGCTATTATATGTGAATATGCACTATCTTTATCAGTAAATTTACCAGTACATTCAAATACTTCGTCTATACCTAATCCCTTCCATGGTAAATTTTTTGGATCCATTTCAGCAAATACTTTAATTCTTCTTGAACCTACTATTAATTCATTTCCTTCACTAGATATTTCATTTACTCTATAACTTCTATGTGATGTATCATATTTTAATAAATAAGCTAATTGTTCTGCATCAGTTAAATCATTAATTGCTACTACTTCAAAATTAGGATCTTCTTCCATAATTCTAAATACTAATCTACCAATTCTTCCAAATCCGTTAATTGCTACTTTTATCATATAATCCCTCTTTTCTAATTACTATATTGTTTAATTTTTTTAATTTAATACTATTTAAAACAACTTCCACCAATAAATTCCCTTAAAACTGAATCTGATGGCACTTCTTCACTAGGTATAGGTAAGAAGTTTCTTAAGAAATTGATTAATCTTAATGCTTCACTATACATTGGATCAGATTCTTCTACTGAGAATAATAATGGTTCTGCATATGTTTTTAAAATACCTAATTCATATATAAGTGCTGAATTTATTATAGTATCAGCATCATCTTGATAAGGGAATATATATTTTTCTTCCCCTTCTCTTATATTTTTCCACATACTTAATGTTTCACTAGCTGAATATGAGCGATATTTATTATCTCTTATAATTCTTCTTAATTTTCTTGTATCACTTGTATGTATACGATTATGATTATCTATATTTAATTGAGTTAATGGACTTATATAAATTTTATATTTTTTATTTCTTTCTATCGAACTAGTTAAATCTTCATTTAATCCATGTAATCCTTCAATAATAATCATATCATTATCACCTAATAATAAATTTTTTCCTTTATATTCCCTTTTCCCTAAAACAAAATTATATTCTGGTAATTCTACTCTTTCTCCTTCTAATAATTTTGTTAGATGTTTATTAAATAAAGTTACATCAACAGCATTTAATGATTCTAAATCTAATTCTCCATTTTCTAATTTAGGTGTTTTATCTCTATCTAAGAAATAATCATCTATTGAAATTTGATGAGTTTTTATACCTTTACTTTGTAAATGCATTTCTAACTTTTTACTAGTTGTAGTTTTACCACTTGATGAAGGTCCAGCAATTAAAACAATTTTAATTCTTTTTCTATTATTATATATTTCATCTGCTATTTTAGATAATTGATTATTATAATATGTTTCTGCAACATGAATTAATCTATTATATTCACCCTTAGATACAACTTCATTTAAATCAGCTGCATTATTAATTCCTATTTCACTACCCCATTTTGTATAATCATAGAATGTATTAAACAACATTTCATGATGTTTATAACTTAAAGTACATTCTGGGTTATATGTATCTGGATAACTTGCTACAAAACCATTACCACTTATGTATGTTAAAGCAAAATCATCAATATCTCTTGTTGAATAAGCTAATTCTCCATAAAAATAATCATATATATTATCTATACGATATAAATTAATATAAGAATTACTAATATATTTCAATACTTTAACTTTATCAATTTGTTTATTTTTCTTAAAGTATTTAATAGCATCAAATCTAGATACACTCACCTTATTTATAATTAAATCTTCTTTATTTAATTTTTTTAACTCATTTTCTATTTCTTTTACTGATGATTTATCTATTTCTACGCCAATTACTTCACAAAAAAATCCTTTATCTATTGAATAATGTATTAAAACTTCAGTATCTTTTCCATATAATCTCTTAACTGCTACTATTATCATGAATTGTAGAGTTCTACCATATATACCATTTCCTAAACCTGTACTTCTATCAAAAAATTCTACATCACAACTTCTATTAATTACTTCATTCAATTCCTCAATATTATTATCTACTTTTCCTACCAATATAGGATAATTAAAATGATTTTTGAATGATTTACTTATTTCTTTTAATGTTAATCCTGCTTCAAATTCTTTTGTTTCCAAGTCTTTGTAATTTATTTTTATAATTCTAGCCATTTTATCCCTCTCTTACTCTAATACCATTTTATCAAATATTAAGTATTTTGTCACATTTTTTAATGAATATTTATTTATTTTTTTACTAATATAAAATTAGAGGTGATAATATGAATTTAGTACCAACAGTTATTGAAAAAAACAATCATAGTGAAAGGGTTTATGATATATATTCTAGATTGCTTAAAGATAGAATTATCATTTTAAGTGGTGAAATTACAGATGAAGTTTCTAATGCTATAGTTGCTGAATTATTATATCTTGATTCAGTTAACAATAATGATATTAGTATTTATATTAATTCTCCAGGAGGATCTGTTACAGCGGGAATGGCCATTTATGATACAATGAATTTTATTAAAAGTGATGTTTCTACTATATGTGTTGGTATGGCAGCAAGTATGGCGGCATTTTTACTTAGTAGTGGTACGAATGGAAAAAGATATTCATTAAAAAATAGTGAAATAATGATTCATCAACCTCTAGGTGGTGTTCAAGGTCAAGCTACTGAAATTAAAATTGCTGCCGAAAGGATTTTAAAATTAAAAGACAAATTAAATAAAATATTGTCTATCAATACAAAAAAGGATTTAAAACAAGTTGAAAAGGATACAGAAAGAGACTATTATATGGAACCTGATGAAGCAGTAAATTATGGAATAATTGATAAAATATTATAAAAAATATATTGAATTAACAATATATTTTTTTATAAATTATAATTAGATTTATTTAACTTCAGTTAATGTTATATTATATAGTTCACTTTTCCATTTATAAACTAAAGATGAAGTATAGTAATTAAAGTATAATCCTGTTCCATATTCCTTACCCAAATTATAACCAATTAAGGAAGCATTTTGTCCTTCTAAACATTTAAAATATACAACAAAAAATGTTGAAGAGGCTGGAACCATTTTTAATGCATTGATAATCATATCATTTGTTATTTCTGAACCACGTACTCCGGTATCATAACTAAATGAATAAAAATTTGTTCCAATTTGTGCTTTTATACTATTAATGCTTGTAGATAAATTATTTATATTAGATTTATTATTATTAACAATACTAGTCAAAGCATCTAAATTACTGTTAGTAGTTATCAAATTATTATTTGTATTACTTAATTCACTTTTTAATGCATATTCATTTAAACCATTTTTTACACTATCAATGTTTGCTTTATTTTCATTAATTGTATTTGTTAAATTATCACTTGTATTTGTTAATTCTTCCTTGGTTGCATAATTATTGCTTTCTAATTCTTCAATTTTATTTTTTAAACTACTTATTTCTGTTGTTAAATTACTAACTAATTCATTTACTTCTTCTTTCGTATATACATTACTACTCATTCCTTCGCTTTCTAAGTAAGCTACATACTTATTTGTTAATCCATCATAATCTATATTACAATTATCTTTACTTTTTTCTCCTATTATTACTCCACTATTATAATTTTTATATGCATAGTATTTATCATTATATACACATAAACTTATATCTCCTTCTTCATCTATATATAGTTTTCCTTTTGCATCTAGTTCTCCTTTATAATCTAATCTTTCTCCTTGTTTTGTTGTTCCTTTATGTGTTTCATCAAATATAAATTCATATACTCCATTATTTTCTATTGCAAAATAATTTGATGCTTCTAATAGTCCTTTAACACTATTTTCGAGGCTTCTTTTTTTGGTTTCTTCTATTATGTTTAATATCATTGGTGTTGCGATTAACGCTATTACCGATAATATTACTATTACCGCTAATAACTCCACAAGCGTAAATCCTTTTCTTTTCATTTTTCATTCTCCTTCTATTTTAAGCAATAAAAAAAGGGTTAGTAAAATTACCCCCCCCCCGTTTACATATAGCATACTCGTTATTTTTTGATTTAATTTTCTATCTTATCACTACATGAAACTATATTACTATTTTTATTTACATTATCAGTCTATCAAAAAAAGATACTTTTTTCAAGTACCTTTATATTAAACTAATCTTTTTTTTGATATTCCCTTGTACCTATTATCAATATATTATCATTCAATGAAAAATTTATATACTCATTTTTATTTTGTTTGCTATCCCAAACCATCTTTATCTGAGTCTTATCTTCATTAAATTCATAAGTACAATCTTCAACAATGGTTGATCCCATATCTAATGTCTTAGTACATAATCCATTTTCTTTAAATTCATATTTTTCAGTTATAATACCAAATGATCCTAGTTCATAATTAGTTTCCCATATTCCTAATAGTGGATCAACTTTCTTCTTTCCACAACCAGTTAAACAGATAATTGATAACAAAATTACTACATATTTTTTCATAATCTCTCCTATTTATCAGAATATAAAGTTAATAATTTATCATATATTCCTTTTTCTACTCTATTTAATGAATTAATACTTATTTCTAAAGATTTTTGATATTCACCTTTATAAAATAATTTTTCAGCATATGTTAAGTATTTATCTAATTCATTTTCTTCACTACGATATCTATTACCATATACGATAGCTAATTCAGCAAACATAGCAGTTTTTGTCATTTCTTTTGTTGTTTTATACAATTTTAAAACTAAATCACGAGCTGTATCAACTCTTGTATTTAAAACTTCTATTGTAATTGGTTTTTTATCAAGTTCTTTTATTATTTCTTTAATAGCTACTTGAGCTTCATTTAATTCTACAAAATAATTACTTGGTATAATAGGTAAATTATATTCTTTAATTTTATTTTTAGAATCTTTCAATATTGTTTTAATTTCTTCTAATTGTTGTCTAGCTCTTTGTTCATCATCTTGCATATTACCTAATGAATCTAATACTGAATCTAGACTTTGTTCAACACTAGCTACTCGTAAATTTAAATTTTCCATTTCGTTAGATAACTTAGAATAAGCAAATGTATTATTAGAAGTATGATCTACTAAAGTTTTGTAATCTTCATTTAATTTTTCAACTTCTTCTTTAATTTGATATAAAACATTAATATTTTCATTAGATAAATTATATACATTTCTTATTTCATCTAATTGATTAAAAATTTCATTTACAATTTTATTTAATTTTTTTAATTTTTTAACAATTAATTTTTCAATATCTTCAAATTCAGATTTATCAACTTTTTCTTTTTCATAATCATTAAATACTGAATCAAAATATTCTGCTAATATCTTAAGTTCAAATAAACTATCTTCTAAATTTAAAACTTTTGCTCTATCATAAATATCACTTATCTTTTTATTTGCTTCATCAATATTGTACTCAATATTTAAATAGTCTAGTGGATATCCTTCCTTAACCATTCTATTATATTCATTTTGTACTTCTTCTATTTTTTTAGGTAATATTGTCTTACACATTAATATTATACTTGGTAATTCTTCTACAACATTACTCATATGTTTAATCATTTCATCAATTGCTTTTATTAAATCATTAACCTCTAAAAATTCATTTGATTCCATTACAGCCTCAAAATCTTCAAATCTTTTAGCAATTGTTTCAAACTGTAATTCAACTGGTTCAGCTAACTCACCATATGATTCTCTATCTTTATTATATTTTTCATATAAATCACGATATTCAGTTTTTAATTTAGTAATTAATGTTCTACTTCTTTCCTCACTACTAGTTATTTCTTTTATTTCTTTTAATAAAAAATCAGAATTAGTTCTTACTTTATATATTTCCATTTCAAGTTTAGCTATTTTATATATTGTAGCTTTATAATCTTTTTGTGATAATGAATAATCTGCTTCTAGTAACATATCAGTTATTTTAGGAATCTGATTAGTTCTAATAACATCTAATCTATCTTTCCAATTATTATACATAGATTCTAGCTTTTCATTATTTAAATAAGATTCTACCTTGGTTAATTCTGGTATTATTGGAACACTATCCAATTTATTTTTTTCTATTTCTAAGTTTTCCAATTGCTTTTTATATTGATTATTCTTGCCCTTAGTAAGTAGTACTAATACTGTAACAATTATAATAGTTGCTAGAATTACAAAACTCACCATAATCAGTATTATTGTATCCACTTTATCCACCTCGACTTTATTCTATTACAATTTTATCATATATATTTGTTTTTTGAAATATTTTTTTAGATTTTATCACAAATTAGTTCTAAAACATTGACAAAATAATAATATTTTTCTATAATACTAGTGCATTCATCTAGCAGCACTGTTTAAAAGTGTTAACGTGTTTATTACTATAAAGGTTATTGTGTAACTTTCAGCTGCAAAGCGAAGATATTCAAATAAACACCCTAATACTTGGTAAACAGGCCAGATGTTTTGTAAATATAAAAGGAGGAAATTTATATGGCAAGATACACTGGTTCTATTAATAGAAAATCACGTCGTTTAGGATTTTCAGTATTAGAAAACGGTAAAGATTTAGCTAAGAGAGCTTATGCTCCAGGACAACATGGTAATGATAGAAAGAAATTATCAGATTATGGAACACAATTACAAGAAAAACAAAAAGTTAGATTCATGTATGGTGTTAATGAAAAACAATTCAAAAAAATATTTGAAGATGCTGGTAAAATTAAAGGTGTTCACGGTGAAAACTTCTTAAGATTACTAGAAAGTCGTTTAGACAATTTAGTATATCGTTTAGGATTTGCTACTACAAGAAGAGGAGCTAGACAACTAGTTAATCATGGACATATTACTGTAAATGGTAAAAAAGTAGATATTCCATCTTACAGATGTAAAGTTGGAGATGTTATAGCTGTTAAAGAACAATCAGTTAATCATCCAGCAATTAAAGCTGCTTTAGAAGCAACTCATAACCGTGTTGAATTTGTTACATTTGATGAAAATAAATTATCTGGTACTTATGTTAGACTTCCAGAAAGAAGTGAACTTAACCAAGAAATTAATGAATCATTAATAGTTGAATTCTACAATAGATAATAACTTCGAAAGAAGTTATTTTTTTATTTTAAAGGCAGGAATCAAATCCTGCCAATATTTAATAATTCATAAAATGCCAATTTATTTCCAACACTTTTTATATAATTTGATTCAATTAGTGATTTTAATTCTTCAAAAGTAAATTCATCGAAATTAATATACTCATATTTTCCCAAATTTTGTTGTTTTGTTCTTTTGCAATTATATGCAATAACAATATTAATAATAGAACTATCTATTCCAATTTGTGCGTAATAATTATCTATAAATTCAATATTGTTTGATATATAACCAGTTTCTTCTAATAATTCTCTAATACTTGCATCTTTAACACTTTCATTTTTTTCTATATATCCAGAAGGAAATTCCAATGTTGTCATATTATTAATTCTATTTTGTGATACCAAAATATATTTATTTTCATCCGTTACCGCCACAATAATAACTGCCTGTTTACTTTTATTTTTTATAATTTTTTCTCTTTTCATTATAATACCATTTGGAAGTAAATATTTTTCCTCTATTAAATTTATGAAATTGCCGGAATACATTATTTTAGAAGATAAACATTTTGCCTTAGTTATATTAGTTAAATTGTCTACCTTATCCTTTAGTAATTTGTCCATTTTTTTCCATCTCATATTTCTTTACAAATTTTTTTATATCTTCTTGATTATAATCAAATTCAGAATTAACTACATTTTGTATATAATTAGTTAGTTCTTGAATCATTTTTGAATTTAATTTTGTTAAATCAGATTTTTTTAAATTAATAATAGTACAATTAGGAAACATATTCTTAATAAACTTATCAATTAATACCTCATTGCCATTATTGTCGTAGTAATTATGTGAAGAAAAATTGATTACTAGTTTAACAGGAATATGCATTTCTTTAATTCCTTCTAACTCCTCTTCTAAAGTACAAAAATCTTGTCCAACTGCATCAAAATTTTCATTAAATAAAAATTGATCTTTTTTACTACATAATTCATACATATTTTTTCTATATTTTCTTTCTGAACAAATGCAATCAGAAAATATTTTAATTCTTAAATTATCTATTTTTAAAAGATTTTTTAATATAGATAGTTCTTTCTTTATAAACTTTGAATTAACATCTTCATCCTGTTCACAATCATTGATTATCAAAATATTATTTTCTATTCTTTTTTTATCATTTATCTCACAAATACCAGAATCCAAATTTAGTTTTTTAAATTCTTTAACAAAATCAATTTCGTCATCATCTTTTTTATTAAGTAATATATTTAATATGTAATTCCATACACCTAAATTATGATCATTTATATAAACACAGTCATTATAATAATATGAGTCAATCCAGTTAGTAATTGATTTTTTTTCTAAAATTTCATGACCACAAAATATACATTTGCATTTATATGAATAATATGACCTATTAAAGGGATCCCAATCATCTTCATTTCCTTTTCTAATTCTTATTGGATGATTACAATTTAATTTGAAATCATTGTATTCTTGTTGTGCTTTTTTTCCTTTATCATATAAAGTCCTTAATTCACTATTATTTTTTATTAAATGTTTTAAATTGTTTAAAGCAGTATCACTATGCATACAATATTCATATAATGATAACAATTCACTATTATTAATTATTTCCATATTTTTTATTAATCTTATTATGTCTCTTTTTTTCATATTTTTCCTTCTTTCACTTGTATTATAGTATTTTTTTATATATAATACAAATATATATTACTTATGTCATATATAAGCATTACTTATATGAAGGAGATATAAAATGAATATAAATTTTGAATTATATAAAGTTTTCTATGAAGTCACTATCGAAAAAAGTATATCAAAGGGTGCAGAAAAACTTATGATTAGTCAACCTGCAGTAACTCAATCAATTAAAACATTAGAAGAACAATTGGGTGGTAAATTATTTATAAGAACACCTAAAGGGGTAATATTAACAAATGAGGGAAAAATATTATTTAATTATATAAAGGATGGTATGAATTACTTTGTTAATGGTTCAAATAAATTTGCAGCACTAAAAAATTTAGATGAAGGAATTATAAATATCGGTTCGACTACAACTATTTCAGAAAATTTTTTATTACCATATTTAAAAAAATTTCATAATAAATACCCTAAAATTGATATTAGTATTACAAATGATTTAACCGAAAATTTAATAAAAAGGTTAAGGGATGGTTCATTGGATATTATTATTACTGCTATTCCAAATTATAAAATAAATGACATAAATTATAAATTAATAACACCTTTAAATGACATATTTGTTGGTGGAGAAAAATATAAAAATATATCATTTAAAAATATTAATGAATTATTGAAAGAAGATATTTTACTTCAAAAAAAACCTTCCGTAAATAGAAATAATTTTGATGAATTTTTAATAAAAAATAATTTAGAATGTAAACCTAAAATAGAAGTAGTGAGTCATATTTTATTAAGTAATTTTGCGGAAAATGATTTTGGAATAGCTCTTTTAACGAAAGAATTTATTATTAATAAATTGAATAAAACACTATATGAAATTAAAACTGATATAGAAATACCAAAAAGAAAACTAGGATATGCCATTAAAAATAATAGTATTCCTAGTTTCACTGCATCTAAATTTATTGATATATTGCAAAATATATCTTAATTATCTTGTAAAAATTTCTACATTTAATTTCTTACTAATTTTTAAGTTCATCTAATTTGATGAACTTAAATTTTCATTCTTCATAAGTAATTTTTTCTACTTCTACTTGATTAATAGAATCAAATCTTTTACTAATTTTATCAGTAGTTGTATATATATCTTTTACATCTCTTGATACATTATCAATATTATGAGCTAATTTATCCCATCTATCTTTATATCTTTTGAATTCTATATCTAATAATTTCAATTCATTATGAATAATAGATGCATATTTATCTCTTTCAATATTTTTGATTATAACTTGAATAGTAGTTAAAGTACTCATTAATGTAGTAGGACTTGTTATCCAAACTCTTCTTTTATAAGCATAATCAATTATATCAGTATGATATGCATTAAGTTCTGCAAAAATAGCTTCTGCTGGTAAAAATAGAATTGCTTGATCACTTGTAACTCCTGGAATAATATATTTATCAGCAATCGCATCTATATGTTTTTTCATATCAAGTTTAAATAATTTAACTGACTCTTCTCTTTTTTTAATATCATTATTTCTATCAACCATATTACGATAGTTTTCAAGTGGAAATTTAGAATCAATTCCAACTAAACCTAATGGTTCTGGAGCATATAGTGCACAATCTACTATAGTTCCATTAGGCATTTTTTCTTGCATTTTATATACCTTGCTATTATCGCCAAATACATTAGACATAATATTTTGTAAATTTACTTCTCCAAAAATACCTCTTGTTTTTTTATCAGTTAATACTCCTTGTAATGATACTATATCATTAGATAAACTATCAATTTTCTTTTGAGCTTCATCTATTTTTGAAATTCTTTCTAGTATAGAATTAAATGTTTTATTTGTTTTTTCAAAATTTTGATCTAATCTTTCATTTACTGCATCATTAATTAATCTTAATCTTTCTTCTAATTTATCATTAACTTTAATAAAATTTTCATTTAAATCTTTATTGATATCTCCTTTAAATTCACTTACTTCTTTTATCATATTTGTTTCTAATTTTCCAAGTCTTTCAGTTATATTTGATTCATTTATATTTTTTGATAAAGATAATATAACTAATATTAAAATTACTATTAATAAAATTATTATTAAATACTCCATAAATCCTCCTAACATATATCAAAATGTTTCATTATCATTTTTGAAAGAATATAAGTTGCTAGAAGTAATACTAATACTTTTGATATAACTGTTATATCAGTAATACTTTCTAGTAAGGTTGTGCCTATAAATCCCCAAAAATAAATAGTAGATAATTTAGCGATTATTAATACTCCTAAAAATTTTTTATATTCCATTTTAGATAGACCTGCTGCTATATTAATTGAAAAAGCGGGAGTAAATGGAACAGCTGTAATAATTACTAAATTGCTAAATTTCATAGATTCAAATTTATCAACTAATTTTTGAATAAATTCTGAATTATTATATTTTCTTAAACTTCTCACTAAATAAAAACTTAATGTACAACCTATAATTGTTGAAATGTATGATAAGATAAAACCTATAACAGGTCCAAAGGCAATCACATTAATTGCTATAAAAACAGCTAGTGGTAAAAATGGTAAAATTGATTCTAGTACAACTATAAAAGAACCTATAAATAAACTAATAAATATATTATTATTTAAAACAAAATTCTGAATCCATACTGTAATACTATGAATTATTTCTTCCATATTATCATCTTTCTATTAGTTTTTTCCACTCTTTTATTATATTACTTAAATCATATTTTAAACATTTTTTATATGCATTGTTACCCATTATTATTCTTCTATTTTTATTTTTTAATAGTTCTATTATTTTTTTTGCCATTATTTCTTTATTTCTATCTTCTATTAAATATCCATCCCAATTATTACTTATAATGTCATTTGAGCCACTATTTTTAAAAGAAACTAATGGTATTCTAAATTGTGCTGCTTCTAATAATACTAAGCCAAAGGATTCAGTAAAGGAAGTCATTACATATATAGAGCTACCTAATAAAATATTATTTATTTCTTCTGTATTTTTATATCCATGTAATACAACATTATCTTCTAAATTTAATTGTTTTATTTGTTTTATTATTTTTTCTTTTTCTGGTCCATCACCAATTAAATTTAATTTAACATCTGGATATATTTTTTTTACATAAGCTACAACATCTAATAAATCTAGAAATCCTTTTTCTTTTGATAACCTACCTATTGATATTAAGTTATTACCATCTAATTCAGCAAATCTATTATCTTTTATTTCTATTCCATTAGGTATATAGATACATTTAGTATTTGTTAATTTTTGATAAAATTCTTGTTGTTCTTTTGTTACTAGAACAAAATAATCTAAATTTTTAATTGATGATACTACATTTTTTATATACTTTTTATTATTATTATGATAATTGTGTTCCCATCCAATTTTTAATTTACTTTTACCATATTTTCCTAATAATTTATTATGTTTATATCTAGTTGATATAATAATATCACTATCACAATTTTGAATAGCTTTTATCATCTCTTTTTTACAATCTTTAACATTTTTATAGCTTAATTTAATATCTTTAAATAATTCTCCTATTTTTTTCTTTTTTATATAATCATTAAAAATATCTTTAATTAATTTTATAAAATTTAAACCTCTTATATCTATCTTATATTTTTCTACTTTTTTTGTTATATTACCAGGCAATAAATATTTAATTTCAACTTTTTCATTTAATGGAAATGCTGGGGAATTATCTAACTTATATGTTGATATAATTTCTACATTATATTCACTACATAATGAATTTGCTAGAGAAGTTATACATTTTTCTATACCACCATATCCTAAATGAAGTGCTAGAATAGTTACTTTTTTCATATCATCACCCTAATGGTATTATACTATTTTTTTTTAATTTAATCTAGCATCATATGGCAATTTAATACCAATATTCATTCCATCAATTGATTCAAAAGACATAGTTCCATCATGTTTTTTTATTATTTCTTTTGATAAGTATAATCCTAATCCTGTTCCATTTTGTTTTGTTGTATAAAATGGATAGTTTAATTTTTCTATCTCTTCTTTTTTCATTCCTATACCATTATCTTTAACATTAATATATATATATTTATTTTTTGGAACAATATCTATATCTATAATTCCATTATTATTAATAGCTTCTATACTATTTTTTATTAAATTTATAAAGACTTGTTTTAATCTATCATAGTCTGCTTCAATATATATTTCATCTTGTTCAAAGTTTACTTTTATATGTCTATTTTTTAATAATGGTTCAAAACTTATTATTACCTCTTCTATTAGTAAAGAAATATCAATTATATCTTTATTAATTTTTATTCTATTTATAGATAAAAAATCTTCTAATAAAACTAATACTCTATTAGTTTCGCTCTTTATTATAGGTATATATTTTTTATGTTTTTCGTTATTTTCATCATACATATCTAAGTAACCTTTTATAACTGCTATTGGATTTTTAATTTCATGAGTTATTTTAAATAATGATTCATACATTTTATTATTTTCATTTGTTTGTTCTAAAGATTTGTGTAAAGAAATAACTTGTTCAATTTTTTTAAATGAATATAATAAGAATTTAATTATTATAAATAATATAACATTTAATAAAATAATATAGTTTGTTTTTATTAAAAATATAGTTAATATTAAAAATTTGATAATTATAAAAATATTAAAAAATTTTTCCTTATCTAATTGATATATACCATAATAAATTAAGTATTCAGCTATTAAAAAGAAGTAATTAATATCAAAGTAAATATGATAATAATATATTGATAAAATTGATAGTATAAAAACTGATAATTTTCTATTACCGTAATATGCTATTATAAATGGAACATTTATCAATATAAGAGAAACTACATAATTAAAATTATATTTTAAAATTAAATAAAACGAACTAAATATAACAAAATCTAATATTAATCGACTTTTTTCTATTTGTAATGTTTTTGTATAAATTAAATATAAAAAATATAATGTAAAAGGAAATATAGCTAAAATAATTAAAAATAATACTGAATCAAATAAATTCATATTATCACCTCTCGACAATATAATACATTTTTCTTATGTCAATATTTGTCGAATTATGTAATAATTATTAAATTTAAGCATATTTTATAGTGGTGAAAGTATGAAAAAAATTATATCAATTATTATAATTATTATATTAATAATTATCTTCTTTATTATAAAGATTAATCAAAAGAGATTTTATAAAAATATCAAACTAATTAAAAATCCTGATAATATATTAACTTTAGTAAATAAAAATAACAAATTACCGGCAGTTTATGTACCTAGTGATTTAGTAGAAATTCCTAATAATATGGCCTATAATGGTAAAAAGGTTCGAGAAGAAGTTTTAAAAAATTTTGAAAATTTGTTCAATGATGCTCAAAAATTAGGATATAAAATTATTGTAGTATCAGCTTATCGTGATTATGATTATCAAAAAAAATTATTTGATGGATATACTCAAGATAAAGGTTTAAAATATGCTCTAAAATGTAGCGCTAAACCTGGACATTCTGAACATCAAACTGGTTTAGCTATCGATGTAATGGGTTCTAATAATGATTATAATTTATTTGCCGAAAGCAATGAATTTGAATGGATGAAAAATAATGCTTACAAATATGGTTTTATAATGAGATATCCTGAAGATAAACAAAAGATAACTGGTTTTAAGTATGAACCATGGCATTACCGATATGTTGGTAAAGATGTAGCTGAATATATTTATGAAAACAAATTAACTTTAGAAGAATACTTTAGTAAACAAAGTTAATAAAATATCTATACAAAATAATATTATTAATACCCATGTAATAATTTTGGGTATTTTTTTTATCCATTTATCACAAAAAGGTTTAATTAAATATGCTATTACTAATGAAGCTATTCCCCATATTAGGGCCATTTCTAGTGAAATATAATTTCCTATGTGAAATTTCATACTACTATAATTCCAAAATACTACTTTAAATATTTTTTCTATTAAAATTCCACCTATATATTCAATAAAACTTAATATAATAAAACCTGTTAAAAAAATATAAAAAGGTTTAAATTTAATATTTTTTTTATTAATAATATTTGTTACAAAAAGTACTATACATACACCTATTCCATATACTGGTGTATAAGGACCATATAAAATTCCACCATCACCAGATGTATAAAAGAAAGATTCTATAATATGACCTAATAATGAAAATAAAAAAAAATAGTCCATATAATACATAGTTATCACCAGTATTAATATAAACTATTTTAAATATATTATTCTTCTATTTCTTCTTCATCTACAATTGATAGATCATCCATATCGTCATCTAAGTCATCATCTAGCATATCATCATCAATTATATCTTCATCTGTTTCTTCTACTTCTTCTGTCTCTTCTTCTTCAGTTTCTTCTACTTCTTCATCTTCATCATCATCGATGATAATTTCTACTGAATGATTATCTCTAACATCCCATTCATTATTTTTTAATAGTACAAATCTTTTATCTAAGGTTAATGATGTATAGTAATCACCTATTTTAGAATCAAAATCACTATCGGTTAATTCTAATAGATCACATATTTCTCTAAATAATGCTGCTGTTGTCATAGATTTTTTATTTTCTTTTAATATTTTATAAGTAATATCTGTATAACTTAATAGTTCCAATTCTTCTATTGGCATATCTTTTAATTTCATAAAAATTCTCCTTACATAACGGTTGGAATATCTATCATAAGTAGATATAACATTTCTTTTAATATTTTATTAGCAGTATTTAATACATAAATCCAACTATTTTTCTTATCTTCATCTTCTAAATTATTAATATGATTATTTTGATAGAAAGCATTCATAGTAAGACATAAATCATATATATAATCAGCAATATAGTGAGGCATTCTTTCTTTGAAAGCTTTTTCTACCTCTAAATCAAATTCTATGATTTTTTTTCTTAAGTTTCTATCAAATTCATTATAAATGATATCATTTAAGTATCCATTATCATTTATCATTTTATTTGTTCTTACATATGTATATAAAACATATGGTCCAGTTTTTCCTACAACATTAGAGAATTTAGCTATATCAAAAATATAGTCTTTTTCTCTATTGTTTTGTAAATCAGCAAATTTTATAATTGAATTTGTAATAATATCAATATCATTTTCTGACATATTCTTATTACTTTCCTTCATATTTATAAATGTTTCTTTTACTTCTTCAAATAATTCTCCTAATTTTGGAGCATTTCCTTGTCTTGTTTTAAATGGTTTTCCATCACTACCATTTATAGTACCATTGTACGCATGTTCTAGTGATTTATAAGGAAGAAATCCAGCTAATTCACTAGCTCTAAATACTTGTTCAAAGTGAAGATTTTGTCTGAAGTCAGTGACATATATAATATGGTCTGGATTGTATTTTATCATACGTTCATATATGGTTGCTAAATCAGTTGAGTCATAAACATATGCTCCATTACTTTTTTTAAACATCATTGGAGGCATTGGTTTATTATCTTCTTCTTTTTTTACATTAACTACTAATGCTCCTTCACTTTCAACTAATAAGTTTTTTTCTTTTAATATTTCTTCTACTTTTTCTAGATAATTACAAGCATCACTTTCACCTTCCCATAAATCAAATGAAACTGATAAATAATCACATAGTTTTTTAGCATCTTTTATTGATACATCAACTATTTTATTCCAAATTTTTACATATTCTTGATTATTATTTTGTAATTCTTTAGTTATTCTAGCACATTCTTCTTTTACTTCTTCATTTTCTTTACATAATGAACTAATTTCCGGATATATTTTGTTTAAGTAATCTATATCTATTTCTTCTATAGTAATATTGTCTCTTTTTATTCCATATATTACTTGACCCATTTGTAAACCATAATCACCTAAATGTACATCTGAAATAGTATTATGTCCCATAAATTTAATAATTCTTTTTATTGATTCACCTATTATTGTTGGTCTTAAATGACCGATATGAAGAGGTTTTGCTATATTATATCCACCATAATCTAAAAAGAATGTTTCTATTTTTTCTGGTTGTTTAATACCTAAATGTTCTTCAGTATTTATTTTTGTTACTAAATTATTAATTAACTTGTCTGATACAGTAATATTTATAAATCCTGGTTTTACAAATTCTACTATTTTAAAGTAGTCATCATAGTTTTGTAATTCTTTTATTTTATTTACTATTTTTTCACCAATTACAGCTGGATTTTCATGTGCTGCACTAGCTAGTCTAAAAACCCCATCAAATTGATAATCACATAGTTCAGGTCTATTAGACTTTATAACATTTGAATTTGTATCTAAGTTAAGTTCATTTAATACATTTTTAAATATATTATTTAGTGCTTCTAGAATCATATTTCACTTCCTTAATATTCTATTTTAAAATCAAATATATTTTCTTCTATTTTATATTTTATTTCTATAATATTACTATTTTTATTCATATTTATTAATTCTATATTTAAAGGATATTCATTATTATAAAAGTAATAGGCTTTTGGATTTATTTCATCAAAGCAAATATATGTATATTCATTATCATTATGTCTTCGTTCCATAATTATATTATTATCATTTATAGTTATTGTTACTATTTTTTTATCTAATAAAAATTTTATTTTATTATCAATAAATATACCATCTATAATATCTTCATATTCATTTAATTTTATTCTTAATTTTACTTTTGACATAATATATTCCTTTACCTGCATAATTATAATATAGATGATTAAATAATGCAAGTTTTTTTTGCAAAAGAAAACAATAACTTAAATTATTGTTTCTTTTATATTATTTTTGATCTTTTTATTATAGATAATTTTCGTTTTTTACCTCAAAATAACTTTGTGGATGATTACATACTGGACAAATTTCTGGAGCTTTATCTCCATAATGAACATGTCCGCAATTACGACAAATCCACATTTTTGGTTCTTCTTTTACAAATACTTTACCATTTTCTAAGTTTGAAAGTAGTTTACGATATCTTTCTTCATGATTTTTTTCAATTTTTCCTACTTCTTCAAATAGAAATGCTATATGATCAAATCCTTCTTCTTTGGCAACTTTAGCAAATTCATCATACATATCTGTCCATTCATAATTTTCACCTTCAGCTGCTTGTAGTAAGTTTTCTTTTGTACTTTTTATTTCGCCACCTTGTAGTAATTTAAACCACATTTTAGCATGTTCTTTTTCATTACCTGCAGTTTCTTCAAAGATAGCTGCTATTTGTTCATATCCTTCTTTTTTAGCTTTACTAGCAAAGTATGTATATTTATTTCTTGCTTGTGATTCTCCAGCAAATGCTGTCATTAAATTTTGCTCTGTTTTTGTTCCTTTTAATTCCATATTACTTCTCCTTACTTTTTTGTTTATTTTTTCTTTTTGCTATTACAACAATATATGGTGAAGCAAATTTATTTGGAATATTTTCTAAATTTAAACGTTCCATAATATTGTTTATAGCATTATAAATTTTACTTAAATATGGATGTTCCTTTAATCTTTGACTATCTTTATTAGCTTGAAACATAGATGTTAAATAATATGATGCATATATTTCTTCAAAATCATTATCAATTATTAATTTCTTTAATAATTTTAAATCCATTATTGATAAATTGTGAGTTTCTAACAATTCTCTTGAAAATATGTAATTAAATAAATAATTAAAATACCTCATATTTGGAACTGTTATACATAAATAACCATCTTCATCTACTACTTCTTTGTGTTTTTCTATTATTTGTTCTGGATTTTCAAAATGTTCTATTAATCCATATGAACCAACAAAATCATATTTTTTATCAGTTTTAAAATTATTAATATCTCCCTCAAATATTTGATAATTAGTAATATTATATTTTTTTAAATATTCTTCTATTATTTTTTTATCTATTAAATCTAATCCACTAACTTTAGAATTATATTCTTTATTAATATAACTCATAATACTTCCTGGAGCACATCCAAATTCAAAATAATTATTTATTTTTATATTACATTGTTTTAGAATATCAGAAAATAGAAATTTTTCTTCTTTCCTATTTTCTTTTTTCCAATATTCTTCCCAATATAATTTTTCATTCTCATGTTGTTTCAAATTGATTCCCCCTAAAATAAACTTAATTGACTTGATTCATCCATACCATCAAATATTCCCATAAATCTCATTTTTTCAACTAAGGTTGCTGAAATTTTACTTCTTTTCCAAGCATCTTCGATGCTCATAAATTCTTTTTTATTTCTTTCATCTACTATAGCTTGAGCAACTGCTTCACCTAGTCCATCTATTGAATTAAATGGTGGATATATTTCATTATCACTTTTAACTAACCAATCTTTGGCTTCACTTTTGTATAAATCAATATTAACAAATTTAATACCCCTAGCTGTTGCTTCTAATGCTACTTTTAAACTTTCTAGTTGACCTAGTTCTTTATTAGTAGCATCATATCCTTTATTTTGTATTTCAATTATCTTATTTTTAATAGCATCATATCCTTTAATCATTACTTCAACATCTACATCTGTTGCTTTTGATGAGAACCATGATGCATAGAAATATACTGGCATATGAACTTTATACCAAGCTATCCTAAATGCACTTATTACATATGCGGCAGCATGAGCTTTTGGGAACATGTATTTTATTTTTTGACATGAATCTATAAACCATTTTGGAATATTTGCTTCTTCCATTGTTTTGACATGTTCTTTCCATGTTTCTGGATCTTTACTTGCTTTACCTTTACGAACAAATTCCATTATTTTGAATGCTTTGATAGGAGCAAGTCCACGATACATTAAATAAACCATTATATCGTCACGACACCCTATTGTTTCTTTAAATGGAACAACGTTATTTTGAATTAATTCTTGAGCATTTCCTAACCAAACATCAGTACCATGTGATAAACCTGATATTTTTACTAATTCCGCAAAAGTTGTTGGTTTTGTATCTTCTACTAATTTAATAGTAAATGGTGTACCAAATTCTGGAATTCCTAATGTACCAGTATTACATAATATTTGTTCTTTAGTTACTCCTAATGCTTTTGTCGATGTAAATATACTCATTGTTTCTTTATCATCCATTGGAACCTTCATAATATCAGTTCCAGATTGTAATTGAATTAATCTTAATTGAGTTGGATCAGAATGTCCTAATATATCTAGTTTTAATACGCACTCTTCTATTGAGTGATAATCAAAGTGAGTTGTTCTCCAAGGAGAGTTAGGATCTTCTGCTGGGAATTGAAATGGTGTAAAATCAAAACAATTCATATAATCAGGTATAACTACTATTCCTCCTGGGTGTTGACCCGTAGTTCTTTTTACACCTGTACAACCAAGCGCTAATCTTTCTACTTCAGCTGTACGCATTACAATATTTTTATCTTCACAATATCCTTTTACAAAACCAAAGGCTGTTTTATCTGCAACTGTACCAATTGTTCCTGCTCTATAAACATTATCAGCTCCAAATAGGACTTTAGTATATGCATGGGTACTTGCTTGATTTAAATCTGAGAAGTTTAAATCTATATCCGGTACTTTATCCGCATTAAATCCTAGGAAAGTTGCGAATGGCATATCTTGACCATCTTTTATTAAAGGTATATTACAATTAGGACACATTTTATCAGGTAAATCAAATCCACATGAATAATCTTCTCCTAAAGGTTTACCGTTTTCTTCGAAAATACTAATTTTACATTCGCTACATCTATAGTGTGCTGGTAAAGGGTTTACCTCTGTTATACCCATTAAAGTAGCTACAAAGCTTGATCCAACAGATCCACGGGAACCTACTAGGAACCCTTCGTCATTTGAGTGTTTAACCAGTCTTTGAGCTATCAAGTATATAGGATCAAATCCTGCTCCTATTACACCACCTAATGATTTTTTTAATTTTTTATTTATTTCATCATCTGATAGTTCTGGTTCTTCTTTTTTCATATGATTAATTAATAGTTCTTTTACTGAATCAAATCCTTTAATAATTACATCATGTAATTCTTTAAAAGCTTGTTCTTCTAAATTATTAACAGGTTTATCTCTTAATTCAGCTTTTATTGTATTTAAAACAATATCACCATATAATTCAGTAGCAATTCTCTCTTCTATTGAGTGTGGTAATGGTTCACCATACCAAAATTTTGCTTTATTGTATACTAAGTCTGTTACTACTCTAGGGCAATCTAGATAACAAGTTCCATCATCACTTTTTACACGTGGTGAGAATGGTGTTCCACCTGTATCTGGAATTACTTCTATTTCTTCTACCATATCAGCTATTTTATTAGTATTTTCTACTACTATTTTATATGCTAGATCAGTTCCTAAGAAACTAAAATTTTCTAACATTTCTCTAGTTGTTCTAAAGTGTTGTGAAGGAATTTCTTTTATATCATTTTTAGCAAGTGGATGTCTTCCTCCTCCTGGTACTTTTTGATTGACAATAATTTGTCTATATATTTTATCTTCTTTTTTGAAATGGTGCACATCACCTGTTGCTACTATGATTTTACCTGCTGATTCAGTTGCATCTATTATTTTTTTGATATGATTTTGTAGTTCTGTTTCATCTTTAAAATCACCTAATTGTAACAAGTGACCATATACTTCTGGAGGTTGTACTTCTACATAGTCATAAAAGTTGATTATATTAGTTAATTCTTGTCCTTCTTTACTTCTTGCTTCAGTAAATACTTCTGATTCATAGCAACCACTTCCTATTAGTAACCCTTCTCTTAACTCTTCAAGTTTACTTCTTAGTATTCTAGGTGTTTTATATATGTATACAGTGTTCGCTAAAGAGATTATTTCAAATAGATTTTTTAAACCTTTTTTATTTAGCGCTATAGCATTAAAATGATATGTACGACCAAATTTATATATTTCTTCTTTTGATACTAATTTATCTAAATCACTAATTTTTTCAAATTTTTGTGATTCTAGTTTTTTTAACATTTTAGCAAATACGTATGCAGTTCCTTCAGCATCGTAATCAGCTCTATGGTGAGCATCTTCTTCCCAAGGTACATTGTATCTTTTTACTAATGCTGACAAACTATGTCTAGCGTATCCTTGATCTAGTGTTCTTGATAATTCTAATGTATCAATAACCGTATTTTTAAATTCACCTAAGTTATATTTTTTCATTGCCATTTCGATAAATGAAATATCGAATTTAGCATTATGAGCTACCATAGGTAAATTTCCTACCCATTCTATGAATTTCTTTGTTACAGTTTCTTCATCATCTTTACCTTTTACCATTTCATCTGTAATACAAGTTAATTCTGTTATTTTATCAGGAATATGTCTTTTTGGATCGATTAGTTCATCAAATCTATCAGTTATTTCCCCTTCTTTAATTTTAACTGCACCGATTTCAATCATTTGATCGGCTCCACCGGCATTAAATCCTGTTGTTTCGGTATCAAATACTACGTATTCACTATTTATCAAATCTTCATCACTAGGTCTAACTACAATATTTACAGTATCATCTACTAATGTCAATTCTGTACCATATAATCCTTTAAATATAGGTGGATTTTTTTCTAATTCTTTTTGTTTATTTAGTTCTTCTAGTAGTTCTTTTTTAGTATTTTCATCTATTTCTTCATTTAATTTATTTTCTATTTCTTCTATTTTAGATTTAATACCTTTTCTAATATTTTTATTATGATTTTTTATTATACCAAAGGATATAGGGAATGCTTGGCAGCCACTATGGTCTGTTATAGCTACCCCTTTATATCCCATACGAATTGTTTCTTCTACTAGTTCACATGTATGTTTACCTAAGTCTAATTTTGTTACTCCATCCATTTGACTCATCATAGTATGAGCATGTAATTCTACTCTTTTTACTGGAGCATCATCAATTATTTTTTCAAATACTTTATTAGAAACATTTATATCATTTATTAGTAGTGATATATCTTGTGAATATTGATCCTTATCTTTTACTTTTGCTCTTATTTTATACCATGATCCTACTTTAATTTTTTTATCAATTATTTTAAATTCTTCAGGATCTCTTATAAATAAAGTACCATATATACTATCTGTATTATCACTTATTTTAAGTGACATTATTTTTAATCCTGATTTTGCTTCTCTTACATCTTTACCAAATATATATGCTTCAATTGTAATAGAACCTCCTGGTAAAGCTAGTGTATCTAATCTACTTATACTTTCTTCTATTCTATGACCCACAATTACATCTTCATCATTTGGATCTTGTATAAGAGGTTTTGGTTCGTAGTTTGCTTTATATTTATTTACTGGTTTTTCTTCTTTTAATTCTATTTTAGGTTGTTCTACTATTTCTACTTTTAAATCTTCTTTTATTTCATTTATTATTCTTTTTTCTTCTTCTCCATCAATAGTTATATTGATTTCATATTTATATCCAGCATTATTTAAATCCTTTTGTAATTTTTCTTTAATAGTATTAAATTTTAATAATTCTGCTTTATTACTTAATATAATATTACATTTGTCATTTAGGTCCAATTTTGAATCTAAAAACATTTTGAGTAATGGTGAAGTTTCTGAGTATTTTTCTATAAAATATCTATAGTAGTATACAAAATTATCATCATTTTTATTTGAATTTATTACTAATATTGATTCTTTTATATTAAATGATTGTTTTAATAAATCAACTACCTCTAAATATATTTCTAGAGGTAGAATATCATTTTCTACTATAAATTCGTATATAGTTTTTTCCTTATTACCAATTATTTTTACTAATTTACCGTTTTCAAAATAACTATATTTATTTTTATCTATATTAATTTTATTTAATAATTTTTCTAAGTTTGCTTCCATACTACCACCTATTACCATTATACTAAAAATAAATTTCTTTTTAAAGAAAATATTGATTAAAAAGAAAAATAGTCATTAAGACTATTTACAAGTTAAATTATTTTCTTCCATTAGTTTAATGAACTCATCTTTAGTATAAGAATCTTTCTTTTCTTCTTCATCCATCAATTGTAGATAGTTATCTATTTTGATTGTTTTACCTGAACATTCATAAGTAATTTTTTTTGATTCGTCTGTAGAAATTGAATTTATAAGCGCTAACATACCACATGTTGATTGTGTTGCTGTTTCGTCATTGAATGACATTGTAGCCGTAGCTTTTGAAATTTTGTCATTTTCTAAAATTCCTTCTAATTTTATACTAGCTTTAATTCCATCTTCTTCTAAACTTCCAGTACATACAACTTTCTTTTGACAGCCAGTTAATACTAATACTGCTACTAATGACAACCCTAAAACTTTTTTCATATAACCTACTCCTTTCTATATTAATAATATCATAGTTTTGACATTATTACCAATATTTTGTATAATTACCATCATTTTTGTAATATTCATCCATTAATACAACGTATTTAAATGTTTTGTTAACATTTGTTTTTTTATAGGTTCTAACAACTAATCCATAAAAATTTTGTAACGATTCTGCTACATAATAATTTTCATCATCTATACCAATTATTAATGCTACATGTCCCCAATAGTTAAATATATCACCAGCTTTAATAGTGTTTGAATCAATTAAATTATTCGTTAATTTAGTAAATTTACCTAAATCTGTTACTTGATTTGGATACTCAGATTCACCAGCGCCTCTATCTCCTGGATCAAATCCACCATTATATAAAGCCCACGTTACAAATCCAGAACAATCTAGTCCATTTGGCATTTTTTTACCCCATTCAAATCCATAATCCGGGTCGTCTTCCCAATTTGTTAAGGGACAACCCCAACTTGAAGGACCACTTATTATAGCAATTAATTCTTGTTTTTTTACATCACTCAAATACAAACCTTTATGATAATATCTTCCCTCTCCATCTACAAAATTAACGCCTGTACCACTTATTCTTCCATTTTCATAAAAATATGGTATTTTATATGGAAATTTTAATGTTAGAAATCTAGCTGCTGCTACTACTCCAGCTCTTGTTTGATATCCAGCTTCTTCTACATCATATTTTAACATTTTATCTATCAATATATTTTCTTCATTTGTATATCTATTACAAGGAACATACTGTTTATTTTGTATACTTGGTAAATTTATCAAGTCTGTTACAACAACGTTCATATATGTATTTTCATCTTTGTATATTTTTGTTTCTCCTACTTTTTTTGCTGTAATTTCATCATTATTTATGTTTAATATATCGTCTTTTATATAAAAATTTATATTTTTATTATCTATGTTTTTATATTGATATTCTATTTTTTTAGTTTCATTCAATGACATATATATTGTTTCATATTTAAATTTGAATTCTAAATTATTTTCTATATAATCTGTAATATTATATATCTTACTTTCTTTTAAGTTATCTTTTAATATTAAATTATAATTTTCTCCTACTTTAAATGTTATTATACATTTATTATTTCCATCTATTGATATATTGTTAGTTTCATTATATAGAATACATTTATACTTTTTATTAAATATATTATTTTTTTTAACTATTTCTAATGTTAATTCATTTGTTTCAGTATTAAAATTTAATTGTTTAATTGATTCAATCTCTAAATCGTAATTAAAATATAATATTATAAATATTATTGTTATTATTAAAATAGTTATAGTTATTATCTTTTTCATAGTATCACTACTATAAGTATATAAAAAAAATAAGTCTTTTACAAGACCTATTATACGCCATATATTGCATGTAGAGAAACGCTATTAATTGTATTTGCTCTAAACCATTTCACATATACTTTAATTGTAACTGTAGTTGTATAATTTATTGTACGAATATAACTTACAGATGGTAAAGTACTATTATCCATATATGCCAAAATATGGCCTTCAGCATCTGCTATTTTAATATATTCAACTGCAGAATAATTATAAAAAGCTTGAGCACTAACAATAAACCATTTACATGGGGGTACATCATACGTTAATACTAATTGTTCATCACCAGTAGAATTTACATCATCCAAAAATTTAAAATCGGTTTTTATACTGTCTTTTAAAATATCTATATTAGATTTATTATCATTAACAATGCTAGTCAAAGCATCTAAATTACTGTTAGTAGTTATCAAATTATTATTTGTATTACTTAATTCACTTTTTAATGCATATTCATTTAAACCATTTTTTACACTATCAATGTTTGCTTTATTTTCATTAATTGTATTTGTTAAATTATCACTTGTATTTGTTAATTCTTCCTTGGTTGCATAATTATTGTTTTCCAATTTTTCTATTTTATTTTTTAATTCTTGAACTAATTCATTTACTTCTTCTTTCGTATATACATTACTACTCATTCCTTCACTTTCTAAGTAAGCTACATACTTATTTGTTAATCCATCATAATCTATATTACAATTATCTTTACTTTTTTCTCCTATTATTACTCCACTATTATAATTTTTATATGCATAGTATTTATCATTATATACACATAAACTTATATCTCCTTCTTCATCTATATATAGTTTTCCTTTTGCATCTAGTTCTCCTTTATAATCTAATCTTTCTCCTTGTTTTGTTGTTCCTTTATGTGTTTCATCAAATATAAATTCATATACTCCATTATTTTCTATTGCAAAATAATTTGATGCTTCTAATAGTCCTTTAACACTATTTTCGAGGCTTCTTTTTTTGGTTTCTTCTATTATGTTTAATATCATTGGTGTTGCGATTAACGCTATTACCGATAATATTACTATTACCGCTAATAACTCCACAAGCGTAAATCCTTTTCTTTTCATTTTTCATTCTCCTTCTATTTTAAGCAATAAAAAAAGGGTTAGTAAAATTACCCCCCCCCCGTTTACATATAGCATACTCGTTATTTTTTGATTTAATTTTCTATCTTATCACTACATGAAACTATATTACTATTCTTATTTACATTTTCATCTTATCATAATTTATCTATCTTTTCAAGTATCATTTCCATCTATTTATTACATCACAGTTACTACTATGAGGTTCTGGATTTGGTAATTCCATACGAATAATTAATGGAACTTTAAATGCTTTACCAAAAGCTACACAAGTACCTGGTTGTAATGTTTTTTGTTTTTCTACTATTTCAGCATTTATATTAGGAAGCATCTTTTTAATATAGTCTAAATCTCTAGGATGATTCATTTTAAATATAATGAAATTACTACATTGAGAAATAACTGTTTCTGATATTTCTACTGGACGTTGAGATATTAAATTGAATATTAAACCATACTTTCTTCCTTCTTTAGCGACTCTTTCAAATATATTATATCCTAGTAAAAAGTTATCATTATCATTTTGAACATATCTATGTGCTTCTTCTAGGAATAAATGAAATGGTATACTAGCTCTTACTTTTAATTTTTTTGTAAAATCAAATAACATTTTAGTATATATTTTTGTTATTATTTTAGCCAATGAATCATCAATATCTTCTAAATTAAAATTAATTATTTGAGCTTTGCCATTATTACTAGCTACTAATGTAGAAATATATTGTTCTAGAGTTACATATGATGGATAACTAAAATATATAGAATTTTGACTAATTACTAATGAGTGCAATCTTACTTTTAAAGTTACAGCTTCATTATACATTTTTTCATTTCTAAGCAACCCTTCAGAAATCAAAGTAAATTCTAAAGCTTTTTCCAAATCTTTTAATGTATAAAAATTAGGTTTTCCAGGTTCATATCTATCATATTCATCATGAATAAAACTTGAAATATATTCTGTTACTAAAATATTTTCAGTGAATTCACCATCCTTATCAATAGTAAAACATTCTCTAAATTTTCTTACATAACCAATACCTTGTACTGGGGCATTTAAATTAAATTTATCAGTTGAACAACTAGCTAAAATAGAAAATATATCATTTCTTTTAGCTGTTGAAGTTTGATTAGTATATAAAATAGTCATTATTGCTTTAGCTATTAAATGATTTTTATGATTTTCTGCTTGTTCACTTGATTCAGAAAATATACTAACTAATTTTAACATTCTTTCAATAATTGGTATTTGTGAATGACTATCAGCTTGTAAAAGTAATGCCATATCATCTATTCCAAGTAACCATAATGGAATTCTAAGTATTGAACCATCTGTATCATTTAAATTAGTTGTATAATATTTAAAATGATAATTAGGATTATATTTACCAATACTTGAAAAAGCATTATGATATTCTCCATAAGCATCAAATATAAAGAAATTTGATTTAAATGGAACTATTTTAGTTTTTTCAAATAAATTTTGAAGTAAACGTGCTACACCATAAGATTTACCACTACCAGTATTACCAAATATAGCCATATGATTACTAAATAAATCATTTATATCTGTATAAATTGGACAATTATCATATAAAGGTGAATAACCTAAAAATAAATTGTTTTCAGTATCATTTCCTACTAAATATTTTAATTCATCACTAGTTATTAACCTAATTTTAGAATTAAGCGATGGTTTCATTATTAAACCTGCTATAAATTTATTATTTATTATTTCTCCTAAAAAATGAATTGTTACTTTTTTGTTATCAATATCTTCTACTTCTCCAATAATTGTTCTTCCATTATCTTCAAATATTACATGCATATTCATTAAATTAGAATTTACTTCTTCTAATTCTATATGCGCTAGAGTATTGCTTATATACACTATTTTACCAACCATAATATCACCTATTCTTCTATAATTTTAGTAATTTCATCTTCTAAATTACTATTTTTTATTATTTCTTTTATTCTTTTATTTTTATCATATATTTTTAAAATATTTTCTAAATATATTAATTTATTTTCACTATCTTTTATATTTTTATGAATAGCATTTCTTGATACATTATAATTTTCACTTATTTCGCTTAAACTATAATTATTAAAATAATAATCTTCAAAATACTCTTGTTGTTTTTCTGTTAAAGTATTTCCATATATATCGTATAAATCTATTAAATATAATCTATTATCCATAAAAAATTCCAATTAAAACTATTAAAGAAGCTATTAAATATAAAATTGTAAAACCTTTTCTTTTATATATTTTATAATTATTATAACTCATTACAAGTAAAGTTAAAATTAAAAATATTTTGATTAATAATTCAATATTTAAAAATAAATTAATAGCTAAAAATATAACTACACAAGTTGTTAATATTGCTTGTATGAATAATCCTATATTATTCATTATCATCACCTAGTCCTTTAAATAATCCATATATATATTTTTCTATATCAAATACTTTAAAATCTTCTTTCTTTTCTCCTAAACCAATATATTTTACAGGTATTCCAACACTTTCTTTTATAGCAAGTACTATTCCACCTTTAGCTGTTCCATCTAACTTAGTTAATACTATTCCTGTTATATCAGTAATTTCTTTAAAACTTTTAGCTTGACTTATTCCATTTTGACCTGTTGTAGCATCTATTACTAATAAAGTTTCATGAGGAGCACCTTCTATATTATTTTTAATTACTTTATTTATTTTTTCTAATTCATTCATTAAGTTTACTTTATTTTGTAGTCTTCCTGCTGTATCTATTAAAACAACATCATAGTTTTCTTCTTTTGCTTTCTTAAGTCCATCAAATACTACACTAGCTGGATCGGCATTCTCTTTAAAAACTATATCTGAAGCTGTTATTTGAGCCCATTCTTTCAATTGTTCAACAGCACCTGCTCTAAAGGTATCGGCAGCTACTAGTAAAACTTTTTTATTTTCATTTTTTAATTTATAAGCAATTTTTCCTATTGAAGTAGTTTTTCCTACACCATTTACTCCTACAAATAATATAACTGTTGGACCATCATTACTAAAGTTAATCTTATTAACAATAATATCATTTTGAACATATATAATAAACATTTCATCTACTATTATTTCTTTTAAAGCATTAACTGATGTTATATTTTCTCTTTTTACTCTTTCTTTTATTTTCTTTGTAAATTCCATTACAGTATTAACACCAATATCAGCACTTATCAATATATCTTCTAATTCTTCATAATATTCTTCATCTATGATATTGTGTTTCATTGTTAATAAATTTAGTTTTGAAGTAAATTCTTTTCTTGTTTTTTCTAAACCTTTATCATAACTTTCTACTGAAGCTTTTTCTTCTTTTTTAAAAACATTTTTAAATTTATCAAAAATACCCATAGAACCCTCCTAGCATCTTATTTAATTTTACACTATTTTTATATTTTTTTAAACCCATTTAGATAAAATTATTACCACATTTGTTAAATATGAATATAATACAAAAGAGAAAGGGGAATATTTTTGAAAAAGTTTGTTTTATTAATAATTTGTGTTTTAGTTATTGGTAGTATAATTTTTATGTCTTTTTATAAGAAGGAAGATACAAATCTTAAGAAAGTTAGAGTTGCTGAAGTTACACATTCTATTTTCTATGCTCCACAATATCTAGCACATTCATTAGGGTATTTTAAAGATGAAGGACTTGATGTTGAAATTATTTTAACTAGTGGTGCTGATAAAGTTACTACTGCTGTTTTATCTGGAGATGTTGAAATAGGTTTCTGTGGTAGCGAAGCTACTATTTACGTTTATAACAATGGTGAAAAGGATTATTTAGTTAATTTTGCTGGTTTAACTAAAAAAGATGGTAGTTTCTTAGTATCTAGAAATAAAGAAGATTTTGATATTAAAAATTTAGTTGGTAAACATATTATTGCTGGTAGAAAAGCTGGTCTACTACTAAACTTATAATATTATAATAATCTAAATTTATAATTGATTTCCACAGTCTTATCTTCACTTATAATTATCTTATCTATTAGATTAACTAATAACTCTCTTGATGGATTTTTTAAAGAAAGGAACTCTTTCATTTGTTTAACTGTCATTTCAGCTTCTTTTTTTATATCTTCATCACCTATATTAGATATTTCTTTTTCTAATTCTTGTTTCTTGGATGATAATTCTTCTAATTCTCCCTTAAACTTTAAAGTTACTCTTTGATATTGCTCTGCTGTAATAAAACCATCCATCTTATCAACATATGATTTATCTATATAGTTATTAACTTGATTTATTTTTAAATCTATTTTAGATAATTCTCTCTTTAGTTTATCTTGTTGATTATTTTTTCTTTTTTCTTCATTAACCTTACTTTCAAAAGTAGTAACATCTATATACTCTTTACACATCTTCCTCAGTTCTTCTAATACCGCAGTTTCCAATTTATCGTAATTCATAGAATGAGGAGTACATAAACCAAATTTACTATGAGCAGTATAGTAACAACAAACACAATATTTTCTTTTCTTATCACTACTTGTGTTTATACCAATACTATGTCCACATTCTTTACAATAAAGAAAACCTTTCAATAAATGGTCATTCTTATTTTGTGGGTCGTTTTTATTCTTCTGTAATAAATCTTGAACTGTATTAAAGGTTTCTTCATCAATAATAGGTTCGTGAGTATTCTTGATTATAATCCAATCTTCTTTTGGAACTCTAATTTCTTTTTTAGATTTATAACTTACTTTTTTTCTTCTACCTTGTGTTAGATGTCCTATATAAGTAGGATTTTGTAATAATTCATCAATTGTTCTAGGGCACCAAAACTTGGATGTTTGTGTTTTAGTACCTCTTATCAAATTAGCATGGGTACTTGGATTAGGGATTCCCTCTTTAGTAAAAATATCTGCTATACCTCTAGTACCATAACCTTGTTTTGCTAAATTAAACATTCTTATTACAATATTTCTTACCTCTTCATCGACAATTAACTTATGTTTATCGTCAGGATCCCTTTTATAACCATAAATTCCTTTCCACCCAGTATATTGACCTTGTTCTTTCTTTGACCTCATTGTTTTTTTAATTTTCTTAGAGGTATCTTTTAAGTAATAATCATTAAATACTAACTTAAATTGTAAAAAATCTAATCCAGGAGTTTCATATAAGGTATCTACATCATCATTTATAGCAATATATCTAATTCCTTTTTCTGGGAAAATTCTTTCAATATATTCACCCATAGAAATATAATCTCTACCCATACGTGATAAATCTTTAGTGATTATAGTATCTATTTTTTTGTCTTCGATATCTTTCATCAATTTATTCCATCCCGGTCTATCGAAGTTTCCACCAGTATAACCATCATCACTATAATCATAATCTATAAGAATTATATCATCTTGTTTACTAACATAGTTTCTGATAAAATCCTTTTGATTAACTATACTTTCACTTTCTACATTATCTCCATCTTCTCGAGATAATCTAGGATACATAGCAGCTTGATAAACTTTTCCCACGACATGCTAACTCCTTTCATAAATTTTATATTATCATTAAATTATATAGTCTTATCTTCTAAACAATACTTTATCAAATAAAATTCTATAATTTCTTGTAAAGTCTTACCATTATCATTAAATACATTAACAATTTTCATTATTTACCACCTTTCGCTTATAGTAAATAATACGAATTTAGTGGTTTTTCTTAACCTAAATCTGTGTTTTTATTAAATATAATTTATTCTTCTTCTCTAACTAACTTATAAAAAGTAGTTTGTTTTAAACCTAATAACTCCATAGATTTTCTTGCTGTAATTTCATTATTCTTCCATTTATAAATAACTTCATTCCAATTACTAGGATATTCTATTCTTTTTCTTCCAAATTTAACTCCCTTAGATTTAGCAATATCTATACCTTCACGTTGTCTTTGTCTAATAAATGTTCTTTCTTGCTCTGCTACATAAGATAAAACTTGAAGTATTAAATCACTAATAAAATTACCTAACAAATCTTTATGTTTTGTAGTATCTAGTAAAGGCATATCAATTACTTTTATATCAGCCTTAATATTTAAAGTAATATCTCTCCATTCATTGATAATCATATTATAATTTCTACCTAATCTATCTATACTTTTAATTACTAATAAATCATTTTCTCTTAAAGCATTCTTAAGAACTAAGTATTGTTCACGATTAAAATCTTTACCACTTTGTTTTTCTACAAATATAAATCTTTCATCGCAACCATTTTCTATTAGAGCCTTAATTTGCCTCCCTAAATTTTGGTCTTTACTTGAAACTCTAGCCAGTCCATAAGTCCTATTATTCATAAATAATCTCCTCCACGGGCACTATACTATGAACTGTTTAAAATGTCCACTGATAATTTACAAACCTTTGAAAATTAAATATATATATATTCCACCCACTAAAACAATACGATTTAATAGTGGGTGGAATATCATGATTTTTTAAAGACGGCTTTTATTTCTTTTTATACTCATATTCATCAATGGTATTTTCATTTGTGCTCTCATAGGGGTATCAAAAATAAAGTCGTCTTGTTTCTTTTCAGGTAAACTTAACTCTAAACCATCGAGTATACTTTACCATTTTTCTTCATCACGTTCTAAACGTTCTCTAAACTCATCAAGACTATCTTCTCTCAAACATTGCCATAAAATTTTTGTCCTATTATAGTCTTTTCGCTCAGTAGAAACTACTTTAAATTTAATACCATTATAACTGTATGGTACCAATTCTACTCTTGTTCCTGCTAACCAACTGCAAGCATTAGTAATAGACTGCTCATTTCTGAAGTCCCTATCAATAAGGCTTAAATGGTACTCAAATAACACATTGATTAACCTATTTATAGTATTTGACCTATACCTTTTGTTATCCCATAAAAGGTAAATGTCATCAACTAACTTTGTTTGTGAAGTACTAACATATAATTCATAAACAAATCTAACCGAATAAACTCTCCTTAATGGATCATACTCCGGTGCAACGTATCTTAAAACAGCTGGATACGACTTTTTCTTTTCAAGCTCTAAGCTTTCCGAATATTTTTTTTTAAGTTTCATATATTTTCATCCTTTTCTATACCCATAGTAGTCAAAGAGATAATCAATATTTCCTTAACCACTAATGGAAAATTAAATTTCTCTAAGTACTCTTCTTTATTATTGAAAAAAGTTTTAATTCTGCACTTCATCGTTCAGTCTTATATCTTTTAACTCAATAAGTATCTTGTCACCAGTACTACTAATAGTAGTACACTCTCTCCAGTGTGAATTCATAGTTCTGAATGATATGTGATATTTTTTAACCATTCGTTTATAACCTTTAAAGCCTATTTCAAAGATATTGAAATCTGGGTCATTTATTAACTTGATTAGTCTCTTATTAGATTTGTTGAACTCTAAATAAATACTGTCACAGCAATAAACTTCTTTATTAGTTTCCAATTCTTCAGTTTTTGTGGATCTCTTCCTAGCTTTCTTTATTGAAAAGTTATCAAGAACTTCTCCAGAAAAAACAATGTTAGTCCATTTTCCTACATCTTGTTTTCTCCAAATCAGTATTTTTCTATATCTATTGCTATTAAGAAATCCATTGACATTAATCCATTGCAACTAGATCATTTCCTTTCTACATTTCACTTACCCTCGAGAGAACGTTCAATTTCTTGAAAGAGGTTCGTATAAGTAAAATGATTAACCGTTATATTTTCACTCTACACCAAAAGTATTGACTTTCTGTACTCCATGTGATACTATATTATCCATAAACGGACATAGTGGTGGGAGTAAAAAGAAAATTATTATTTTTGATGATAATATATAATACGAATTCACCCGCATAAAACGTGGTATTTATTCAATTTTTTTAAATTTTTTACAAAAAAAGAAGATAGTCATCATTTTTGACTATCTTTTCTTATATAATTCTATCTAATTTTTACTTCTACTACTTAAAAACGTAACTCTCTCAGCAACCAATACATTACTACCTTGTATTCTTCCTTTAACACCTACTAAATATCCAGTTTTACAATACTCATTTAAAGTATAGCTTAAATTACCAAATACTTGTATCGTGATTAAATCTTCTTCATACTCTCCATCTTTACTTTTAAAACTTCTAGGTACTCTTAGAGTAAACATACATATATCATCTTTTAAATCAATGTTATTTACTTTACCTACAACACAAAACATATTAAACATCTGATACCTCATAATCAAAAGTAGGTTTTATTTGTTCTTCCATAGGATTATTCATAATCATTTCAAGTAGTTTTCTTTCTTTTAAAGGTACTAACTTATCTTTAATCATCATTTTAAATACACTTTGATTTCTCGTGTAATTACTATAATAAAACTTTAATACATAGTCTAAATCATCTATATAATATACTTTACCTTTATATCGTTTAAAATCTTTTAAATCACTGTTTAAACCTTTAATATCAAATCGATATATAAAGAGATTTATTTTAAGGAAAGTATAATATAAATCGTGATATTTATTAAGTAGTTTAATAAGTAGATCCTTATCAACTATATTTTCTTTCTTATAGATTTCTTCAAACTTAATATAATCTTCATCTAAAAGTAGATTATTCTTCAATTCAATTATTGGACTCATAGCCATTTAGTTTCACTTCCTTTGGAATTACTTTCCTATATAAAAAGAAAAAAGACAACCACTATACTGATTGTCTTATGTCTATTACTAACAAAATCCAATGGACCTGCCACTATTATCTACGAGCATCATATTTCTCAGCGGGTACGTATCTGCAATTTTTATATCCTAAGTCACATTCTTGATAAATATCTGGAACATCTTTCTCTTCCCAATGCCAATAATTTTGACTATCGTCATATACACAATATGACTCTCTTATCTCATGAATTTTAACACATTGTACTTCATTGCAATAGTTAAAATCTTTTTCTTCAACAATATGAAATTCATCTGAAATTGTTGTTTTCCAAGAATTAGGACCAAAATCATCTTCATAAAAACTTTCGTCCCTTTCATAGGAAATATTATTGGGTTTTAATAAATTAATCTCGGTTAGATTTACTTTATAAAAATCACATTTAATTTTTCCGCTATAATAAATTTCTTTTGCACTATTTCCAGTTACCATGTGAAAAATACTTTCTCCTATATAAAGTTTTCCTGCTGGAATAGGAAAAAATATATTTTCATTATCCGTACTTACATTTATTTTAAATTTTTTGAATACCTGTTCTATTCTCTCAAGTCTAGATTGAATTTTAGGATAAGCAGCAATACTATCATCTATGCCATTAATTTCTTTTTCTGCAATAATAAAGTCATCTTTTATATAACATTCCAACTCGTTAACATTCATATGACAACTATATACATTATCATAATCACTATCCTTTTTTAATTCATTCCATAAATTAGTATAATAATCATCATTACTAATATTTTTAATATCTTCATTGTTTTTAATCTCTTTTAAAAGTTCTTTTTCTTTATTAACATCTATACGTTCAATAATTATATAATCCTTAGTTTCAATATTTACATTATTAGAAGTTTTAACTTTAACTCCATTAGAAGTATCAAACCCCTTTTCTTTTGAAACATCATAAATAGTATCAATACTATCATTAATATTTTTACCGTTAACATCTATATCATTATAAATACTTATACAGTCATCATTTAAACAAGCAACATCACTTACCTTATTATCTTTTACAGTAAGAACAAACGATGGATTGATTTCAACAAATACGTAATCAGTACGATCTTTAGATAATTTGTTCATACTGTTATAAAATCTTTTTGCTTCTATTTCTTTTAACTTATCATTAATAAAACAATACCCAAAGAATAATAGAACAACAATTAATACTCCTAATAACATTTTTCTAAGTATATATTTTTTCCTTTTTAACTCTATAACTAAAAAACCATATTTTTTTATATCTTCATTATTGTAATCTTTTGTTAAATTATCATAGTTAAGAGTAACTTTTTTCTTATAACCTAAATTTTTGTTTTCAATATTGTTTATCAGTTCTTCTAAAGTAGAGTATACATGTATTTCTTTTACTTGCTTTTTGAATCTATCTATTTTCCCTTGGATAACTATTTTATCTTTATTTTTAATGTTTTGAATTTCTTCATCATTATTTAGACGAACTATAATAGTCTGTTTTCCCTTTTTAATCCTCTTAAACTCCTGTTTTGAAACATTTATTTTTAAAATTTTCTTCTTACTCATACTACCAACCTCACTATAAAATCTATGACAAACATTTCTAAAGATTTATAACAACAAAAAAGAACACAAAAGTACTACTGTGTTCCGATACTGCTATGTTGGTTCTAAAACTACATACTTCTATACTACATTAATAAACCAACACTTTACAACAATGTCGGATATAAGTACTTCTTACCGACACCATAATTGTAACATATTTCTACAAAAAATGTCAATACTAATGTTAGTAGTTACCTAACATACTTTTGTGAGGCATTACTCTACAATTAAATGTAGGAGATATCGATTACTATGAAAAAGAAAGATAAATTAAAATTTGATAGTGATATATATAATACTATTCGTAAAAACATTAAAAAATATCGTAAATTAAAAGATATAACAGCAATGGAATTATCAGAAATGGTTGATTTATCACACGATTTTATTAGACAGATAGAAAGTGAAAAAGTAGCATATAACTTCAGTGTAGATACCTTTTATAAAATATCAGTTGCTTTAGATGTTAAATTAGATGATTTAATTCAAAAACAAAAATGACTAATCGATAGTCATTTTTATTTTATATTTTCCATAATCAAAGGTTCATCATTTACAATTATAAACCTATATTTATCTCTTAATATTTTTTCTACATCGCTTCTTATATCACTAAAATCAAATTTAAAGTTAAATACATCGATAATAGAACATATACACTGCTTTAAAGTTTCTTGTTTAAGTATTAAATTATTATTATAAAGTGATACAAGTTGTCTAGGAATAGTTTCTTTTATTATTTCAAGTAAGTATTTATCATAATCTTTATAATATAAATCAATTCTTTTATTATAACTAAGTTTTTTATTCATATATACCTCACCCAGTTACATTTTCTAACAAAATGGGTCAAATATCAACATACTACAAAATAATTATTTCCTTATACCAGTAAATACACATAAATAGATATTATTAACTATATTAATAAAAGGAGAATACCTAGTTATATTATATACATCTTTAGTTAAATCTTCATAAAATACTTCTAATATTCCAACTTTATCTTCTTTAGTTATAAAATCTAAATTATATAATCCTAAACTAACTTTTCCAATATCAACTACTAAATAACCAGTGATATATTTATTATCTTCATCATACATAGGATAGGTACTAATATCAAAGTTTTCAATAGCGTTAGAAGACATCCTCAACGGATCACTAGCACCATCATACTTAATAGATACAACAGTTATTTTAGGAATATCTTCTACATTATAGAAATTATAATTAGATGAAAATTTTAATTTCTTTACTTGATTTTCAGTTAAACAAATTCTAACTCCTTTTTCAGTAATAAATATTTTATCTTTCTTAGTATTCTTATCAAAAGTCAGTTTATTACCTCTACTATCTAAAAATACATTACCTTTAACATATCTACTTCCATTATACAATAACATAATTAACTCCTCATAAACTAACAAATTATATAATTTATCGTCCAATTACATTAAATAATCCCTTATATTACGTGATACCTAATAATTTACGATAACATATAATTCTTTATACACTTAAATATATAAATAAAAGAAATTTTACATCATATAAAAATAAACGATTTTAACACGTTATTTTAAGTTATTCATCATTACTACATCAATTACACTAATTAGATATTACTCACGTGTTAAAACTTAAATAAACACGAAATAATAGTGTGATACAATTTAATCATTATAAAAGAGTATGATATAAATCATACTCCTACACATAGTTTCGTATATATTATTATGAAGATACAATATCATCAAAAATGTTATATACTAACTCTGGTTCTTTGTCTTCCTCCCTAGGAATTCTTCTTGAGTTATAATATTTTCTTACTATAACATTTAACACATTTCCGTCACTATCCAAAACTTGGATAGCAGACTCAAAGGTTGGTTCATCCGAACCAACCTTTTTCAGTGCTTCACGATGTTTCATTTCTTCCTTAGTTGGTTTCTTTAAACCTCTTGATGGTCTAAATATTCTAAAATTAGGAGGATATAAATCTAACCTAGCACCTTTTACATAATACTTAGGTGATTTTAACTCTTTACCAGTTTCAGCATCTAAACAAACTTCTTTTACCCATAATTTCTTCTTACAAACATCTTCATACGTTATATCACACTCTTCGACAGGTAAATCACTTAAATGAGCAGTGAAATAAGCCCCTATATTTTCTATGTCACCATACAAAGGTAATACCTTAACAAAACCTTTTCCCCACATTTTTATAACATCATTATAATCGATATACGGAGCAATATCTTCCCATATAAAAATTATATGAGCATGGAAGGATCCTCTCGCTTGAGGTTCACATACCTTTATATTTTCAGACTTACCATACCTATAATTAAACTTCTTAACAAATAGATTAACATCTTTATCAAACTTTTTAGTATCTGTCATATTATCCTTATAAGTTAAAGTTATCATTTTACATTTTCTAACATCCTCACAGTTAACATTGATAGCTTTTCTTATCTTTCTAAAAGTTTTCCTTAAAGATTCTTTTCCTTGAGACCTATTTTCAATTTGTTTCTTACAAGGTTTAATTTCTCCAGTAGCAATATTCTGATACTTACCTCCAGGTAATAGCTTTATTCTACCCTTATTATTCTTATTCTTAACATACAATATCTCTTTTAACCAAGAATTATATGTTATCAACGTAACATCTTCTTCTAAATCGATATTATAATCTTTTAACTTCTTAACATCAATTCTCATATTTATAACCTTTACTGGCTATAAATAAACTTTTAGTAACGTATTTTACTAAACTTTTCAACTTCTTCTCCTTTTAAACTATCTGTATCTAAATCTAATTCATTTAACTAGATTTAACTCAATATATAATATTTTTTTCCTATTATATATTCCTTAATAAATAATAATATAGATATCAAGGAGGAATATTTTCATTGATATAATACTTTAATATAACCATCAACAACACTCCTTATCTAAACCCACATTTAGTGAATTCATTATAAATATACGAGTGCGATGACCACTTTGAATAAAAAAAAGATAATTTCTTATCTTTAATATAAATTTCTTTCATTTTACAAGAAATAACCACATTATAAGTTTTGTATCAGAAAAGGTGTTCTGTTACTAAACTTATAATACTTTAATAATAAAAAAAATAATATCATAAGTTTTATATACGAACAGCTGGTATGCCTGCTATGACACTTGAATATGCTTTAAACATTAATGGAGTTAAAACAAGTGAAGTTAATTTTGATACAAGTATCGATTTTGCTTCTACTACTGGAGCATTTATAGGAGGTACTGGAGATTATGTATCAGTATTTGAACCTACAGCATCTTCATTAGAAAAACAAGGTGTTGGATATATTGTTGCTTCTATTGGAGAGTTAGGAGGTACTGTTCCATATACTGCTTATAATGCTAGATTAAGTTATATTGAAAATAACAAAGATGTTATTAAAGGATTTACTAAAGCTATTGATAAAGCATTAGTTTATGTTAAAGAACATAGTTCTAGTGAAATTGCTGAAGTTATATCTAGTTATTTTCCTGATACATCACTTAATGATATTACATCTATAGTTGATAGATATAAAAATATTGATGCTTGGTTTGGTAGTACAACTATTTCTGAAAATGATTTTAATCATGTTATGGATATTATGGAAAACGCTAATGAATTAACAAATAGAGCTCCTTATGAAAAGTTAGTTACTAGTATAAAATAAAAAGCCTTTTATGGCTTTTTTTGTTTTAAAAATTATTCTTCAAATACTGTTGGAATTTCTTCTTGACTATTAAATCCACTTATAAAATAGCTATCTTGATAATCACGAACTCTATTTTCCATAGTATCATTTATTGGTATTAATGTATAATCTTTTAATATTACATATTTATATGTAAATGTTAAAACTTCATCATAATATTTGCTTAACAATTTCATTTTCATTGTAGTAGTTATTTCTTTATTTAATTTAGCATCATAATATCTAATTATTTCATAAAAACCTTTATCTGTTTTTAATATTCTTTCATTATATATTCTAATTATCTTTTCACCTTCATAGTTGCCATTTGCTTTTTCTATTTTAGGATACTTTTCATTTCCATAACTTATACCATATAAAATATTGTCTTTTGAATATGCATAATTAGACATAAAATCATAATCTATCTTTTTACCAAGAAATTGAGTAGAATATTCCCATTTTAAAGAACTACTTAAACTATATATAGCATTTTGATACATATCATAACTATCTCTAACTTTATTATCTAAATTATCATCTTGTAATGTATATATAGTGTCATTATAATCAATAAATTTAATATCAGCACCAAATCCCGGTACAATATTCATTACTTTAATATTGCTAGGAATATCATATATTTTTTTATATTCAAATTCTCCATTATTTAACTTATTTTGATTATATATATAAATTGAATTGTTACTTATAAATGCATAACTTCTAAAACAAGTATTTTCATTTAATATTTCACCGTTAGTAATTTTTTTATAATTAGCTTCTTCTTTTGTTTTATTATTCTTTTTTAAAACTGCTTCTAATAAATTAGTTGGTTCTACATTATTTGATGTATCATCAGTAACGTTATTATTTACATCATAATTATTTTTTTCTCTATTATTTATAATGAATAAAGAAGTAATACTAATTATAACTACTAGTACAACAATTATAATTACATAAATTATTTTATTATTTTTCATAAATTCACCTATTTTTCAATATAACCTGATGTTTTTTTAGTATACATATCATCTGTTATTGGTTTATATCTATTTCCATTATATTCGTCAGTAAAACCATTATAAGCTTTGTATATATCACCAGTTTCTGTATCATAAACTCTTTCATAACCTAGTGTAGCATCACTTTGTTTTTGACTCATAATATCAAAACTAGAACTTCTTTTTTCCCAAGAATCCATAATTCCATCTGTTATTTGATTACATATACTTCTAACATTTTGAAAAGTTTTCATTACTGCATCTTGTTGACTATAGAATCCATTTATAAATGTATCTGTAAATACTAATGAAGATGCTACAGTATTTAAAGTATCTTGCCAATTTATAAATTCATCTTTTGGTGTTGTAATAAAAATTGTATTATACACACTTAAGTAATATATATCTATTTGTTTACCTGAAATTATGTTTTCATAAACATAATATGGACCAGCATCATATACATAAGCATTAAATAAACCTTCTCCATCTTTTCCATTTGCATCTTTGAAAGTTGCTCTTAATATATCGCCACCTAGTATTCCTGTTCCCAATTTTTCAATAACAGTAAAATCTGTTAAAGTTGGAAATGTAAATTTACTAGTATTATTTAAAGGACCCATATCATTAAATATTTTATAAAATCCTTCTGTATCTTTAGTTGCAATTACACTTGTTTTAGCAAACATACTATTAGGATAATATTTTTGTTGAAATGCTTTTGCATCATCAGATTTATTATATCCTTCAGACTTCATATTAAAGAAAAATTGATAAGTCGGATTTTCTGGATCATAGATTCTAATTGTATAATGAATATAATCTCCAAGAGTTTCAACTTTCCATCCTTTAGGTTTATTTATAGAAAATAAATCAGTTTTATATTCTTCTAATTCTATTTTTGAAACTTCATTTGCGGTAATTTTAAGATTTGAATCATTATTCCCTATTATCAATCCACCTGTTTGTTCATTTTTATTAACATTTTTTACTATAATAAATATACCTATCACACCTATTAATAAAATTATTATTAAATTTTTTTTATCTTTTAACATAAAATAACTCCTTTCATATTTCATTATTATTATAATTCATAAAATATACATTCAACAATAAAATTGACACATTAATCAATGACTATAATGGCAACTATTTAATACATATATTATTATGTAATATTTATTTATATATAATACAAAAAGAATAAATTAACATAAATACTAAAGTATTTTTAGTTTGATAACACAACTTTAAAATTAAAAAACACGTTTCTATATCAAAAAACGTGTTTCGTATCATTAATCATTTTTTTACCAACTAGTTTTGACACCTTTGATAACTAAATAATTTCTATTATCTTCTTTAACATTATTTTCTTTAAAACCTTTTAAAGCTTTATTAAAATATTCTTTTGCTTTTTCTTCTGTATCAATTTCTTCATACATGTACTTAAGAGCTAACCCATAATCTTTGTCATCTTTTAAGTAACCACTTTTAACTGATTCATCAGTCATTGTATATACAAGTTTTTGACCGTTTTCATCTACGGTACATGTAGCAGTTACACCTGTATAAGTTAAATCTACATATTTTTCTTTATCAAACATATTTTTAGGACAATATTTAGAATCAGTTCTTTTATCGTAAAGATAAATCATTTGAAATTCTTTTAAATTACCATCCCTATCATATTTAACAATAAAATCTTCTGTGTGTTCAAAATCTTCATCATAATAATGATATTCATATACAGAATATTTACTAGAATCATCTAATGGATTCAATATATTATTTTCACATCCTGTTAATAAAAATAATGCTAATAAACTTGATAATATAATTTTTTTCATAACTAGCCTCCTTTCATTATTTACTTTAAAACAATTTCTTGTTAAAGCTTTATTTATACATAATTATTCTCTACCTATTAATAATATAACATAATATTTAAATATTTAAAAGTTATTTTTCAATATTATGCCTTTGTCATAACCAATTTGTAAATATTTACATAAAATAAGATAGCTAGGAGGGATATTGTGGAGGAAAGCATTTTAAGTGTGCAAAATCTAAGAAAAATATATCATACAAAAAATGAAGAAATTTTAGCTGTGGATAACTTTTCATTTACACTCCATAAAGGTGAAATTATAGCTATAGTAGGACCTAGTGGCTGTGGAAAATCTACTATTTTAAATATGATTGGTGGATTAATACCAAAATCTAGTGGAAAAATAGAATTTAATGAAGAAAAAAACATCAGTTATATGTTACAAGAAGATGCCCTATTTCCTTTTAGAACGGTATATAAAAATTGCCTACTTGGTTTAGAAGTTAAAAATATAAATACTGAAGAAAATCAAAAATATGTACATTCTTTAATTAAAAGATATGGATTAGAAGAATTTGAAAATAGTTTACCTAGTAATTTATCAGGCGGAATGAGACAAAGAGTAGCACTAATTCGTACACTAGCTACACATCCTAATTTAATTCTTCTTGATGAACCATTTTCTGCTTTAGATTTTCAATCTAGATTATTACTTACTGATGATGTTTACAAAATAATAAAAGAAAAAAATATCAGTTCTATTATAATAACTCATAATATTGAAGAGGCAGTAAGTATAGCAGATCGCATAATCGTACTATCTGATAGACCTAGTATTATTAAAAATATTTATAAAACTAATTTTAATAATTTACCAAATTTAAATAGAAAAGAGGAAAATTTTAATAAATTATGTACTCAAATATGGAAGGATATTGATATTCATGTTTAGTAAAGAACATATTAATTATTTAAAAAAATTAAAAAAAGAAAAAATATTAATAAGGTGTTTTCAATTATTAATTATTTTTATTTTCATCATTGGTTGGCAAATTTTAGCCGATAAAAAAATTATCAATACCTTTATTACATCAAGTCCTAAAAAAGTTGTTGAAACAATTGTTATGTTACATAAAACGGGAGAATTATATCATCATATTTTTGTGACATTATATGAAACACTTTTTAGTTTTATTTTAGGTACTGTACTAGGTTTTTTCATAGCAGTTATATTATGGTGGAATAAATTCTTATCAAAAGTTATTGATCCATACTTAACAATTATCAATAGTTTACCAAAAGTAGCGCTTGGTCCAATTATAATAATTTGGGGTGGTGCAGGAATAAAATCTATAATTATTATGGCACTACTTATTTCTACTATTATAACTATTATTAATGTTACAGATGGCTTTAATAGTGCGCCTAATAATCAAATCAAATTATTAAAAACTTTTAATGCCACTAAATTACAAATTTTTTACAAATTAATACTTCCTCATTCATTTAAAATAATTATTAGTGCTTTAAAAATAAACATCAGTATGTCATTAATTGGCGTTATTATGGGTGAATTTTTAGTTTCTAAAGAAGGTATAGGTTATTTAATAGTATATGGTTCTCAAACATTTAACTTGAATTTAGTAATTACAGGAGTTATCATTTTAGCTATATTATCAGCTATAATGTATTATTCAATTTTATATATGGAAAAAAAGCTTAATGAAATTCATTAAGTTTTTGTGATTTTATTACTATTTATAAATACTAATAATTTTAATTTATTAATATAATTGAGTTTTGGAACTACAATCAATATCATTTACTACATAAAATATAATTAGATAATCGAGGTGATTTTATGGATGAAAGTTGTAAAATTAAAAAATTAAAAGAAAATTTGTTAATTAAAAATAAACTAAATGAACTTGGTATATATGGTATAGTTGGTCCTACTGGACCTAGGGGTCTACCAGGAATTAGTATAAATATAAAAGGTTATTATAATTCATTAGATGAATTAAAAAAAGAACATCCTGAAGGAGTAGATGGTGACACTTACATTGTTAACGGAAACCTATACTATTGGGATATGATTAAAAAAAGTTGGGAAAATGCTGGTAGTATAGTAGGACCTACTGGTCCCAAAGGCGACACTGGACCTCAAGGTGAAACTGGTATAAGTGAAGTTATAACAATTGATGGAACAGAAACTATAGAACCAAATGAACTTGCTGAAGTACAAGATGATTTTGATGCTAATATCCATCATCTTACATTCTATATACCAAAAGGTGAAAAAGGCGAAAAAGGAGACAAGGGAGAAACTGGACCTAGAGGGGATATTGGAATTCAAGGTCCAACTGGTCCTAAAGGAAATCCTGGTGGAATTAGTGCATATGCTGAAAGATATATGCATACAAGTAAAACTGAAAGTTTTGAAGCTAATGTAGAAAAAGTTTTAACATTAGATGTAACAGGTCCAATACTAAATGCCAATTATACACCAGATAATGCTATAACTATATTTGAAAGAGGAACTTACAAAATTGATTATTTATTAACATGTACCCCATTAAGTGAAACTGTTATAACAATGGGAGTGAAATGTAACAATTCTATCATAAATGGAAGTGATATAAGTGGTGATGGTACCGCTGATTATTTTACAGAATTAAGTGGTACTGTAATAGCTGAACTTCAACCTGATGATGTTTTAACATTATTTGTGAAAACTACTATAACTGCAAATTTATCTTTTAATGATAGTACAAATGCTAAACTTAGTATTATAAAATTAGGCTAAAAAACACTTTAAAAGTGTTTTTCTTTGAGACTTTTAATTTTACCAAATCTCACGCAAATAGTTGTTAATTTTGCTCTTTTATTTTTTAATAAATAATCCATTTCATCAGCTACTTTAATAAAGCTAGCTTTCATAAAATGAGTAATAACATAATTAACATTTTTAATTTTACCACTATTTATCATACAAAATTTTCTCATTGGAGCAGATAATCCAAAAACCCATATAGGAGTACATAATGTAACAAGATTATATTTTGAAAAATCAGTAGATATTTCAATTAAATTCATTGGCCATTTATGCATTCCAAATCTACCACACCACCAAAATCCAATAGTATTTTTCGTATACTCAGTAGTTTGTAACTCTAATATTTGAGCTCCACTTTTATTAGCAATTTCATAAGCTATCTTTTTTGTATATCCCATTCTTGAAAAATATACAACAATTTCATTCTTGTTTGTACCTATATTTTGATAATCATTGATGCAAAAACGAAAATTTTCTTGTAGGTAAAATACATAACACATATAACCTGTTACTGCTTGAATAAAGCCAAAAATGAAATAACTAATTGACATAATATTTGGTGGAAAAATAATAAATTGAATTGTAATCCATAACATTAAAGTTATACCAAATAAACTTCCTAATATAATTCCTGTTTTCTTATTTTTAATTAATAATATAGAAGCAGTTATATTTGTAATACCATTAACTATTAATAATGAAAACCCTGAAAAAATATAATTTTTAAACAATATTTTTGAAAATGGTAATACTTCAAAATATGGAAGTAATTGGTCCATTCCCAATAATTTTCCTGTTGGATCTATTAACATACAAACGGAACCATATAATGCTCCTATTCCTATAAATAAACACCAAAATATTAATACTTTCCTAGTTTTATTATATCTCATTATGCTAATTTCCTTTTCTTTTTTGATATAAACATTGATAATGATATAAAAATTAAAGAAAATAATATTAACACTATTACATTACTTAATAGTGGTTTTAAAGTATCAAAACTTATACTTTCGATACTTGTTAGTTTATTTATAGCATCTATATAATAATAATTTGGAATCATTTTTGAAATATTTAAAACACTACTTGGAAGAAATTCTATATTAACAAAAACGCCACATAAGAAAGATGTACCGAGAGCTATAACATTAATTATTCCGTTTATAGCATTCTTACTATTAATAACATTTGCTATTAAAAATCCTATTGATAAACAATATATTAAAAATATAAAAGATAAAATAATCATACATATGCAATTTGAAGTAAGCATAATGTTTCCAACAATAACAAATGAAAGTAAAACATATAATATCCAAATTATAGTACCAAATAACACACTTGCTAAAAGCAATTTATTATTTAGTTTATTATAATTCATGCTACTTATAACATTTCTTTTTAAAACATTTTTTTCTCTAAAAATTGATATAATTACAACTAAAACATATATACAACCAGCTAGTAATGAATAATTCATAAATGAATAATAAAAACCTGCTTTTGCTAATTCATTAGTATTTAATGCTGAATTTACTACGACATTAACTTGATTATCTAATGATTTATCTATGTGATTAATTAAATCATCAATATTAGTATCTATATCTTTATATATATCAAGTGCACTTAGATATTGATTTAATAATATATTTGCTAAATTTGCTTCATAGTCACTAATACTTTTATATTCTATTTCTTTAATATTACCATCAATTACACTTTGTTCAAATCCTTCTGGAATATAAATTACATAACTTGAAAAACGGTAAAATAATTCATCTTCAATATTATCTACTTCTTCTCTTAAATTACTATTTTGTTTAAAATAATTTTTTAAATTATTACTTAATTTAGAATTATCTTTATCAACTATTATTACATCAGGTTTAGCGTCTACATAATTAATATTAGCTTGATCACTAGATAATGTTATACAAGTAAATGCTATTAATAAAGCTGTATATAGAATTAAATGAGATTTATTTTTATTTACTAGTTTTAAGAATGTTTTAAATATTGTCATATTTTTTCCTCCTTAAACTACATATAGAAATCAAAACTAATACTATTACAAATAATAGTAAAGAAAATATATTAGTTAAATATCTATTAAAATCATTATAATAAAGTGAATACAAGCCATCAGTTAACATAGCTGCAGGATTTATTTTATTTAATAATGGCAATTTAGTATCTATTACATGTTTTAAACTAACACCAGTCATACCTGCCATCACACAACAAGCCATTGAAATAGCTATTATAATACCTAATTTAGTATCATCATTCTTATTACTAATAGTACTTATTATAAGTCCTAAAGATATTCCAGATAAAACACCTAAAGTTGAGATTATTAATAATTTTATATTGTCAACGTATAAATTGATTCCTATTAATTTGATATATCCTAAAAGTAATAAAACACCTATCATTTGAGCTATAAAACCAGCTAATAAACTTGAAAATATCGTAATAGATTTTTTTGTTGGCGCTACTTCTACTCTTTTACCTTTCTTTGAAGATGTTGCTAGTGAATTGCTAATACAAGTTAAAGAAATAAATCCCCCATACAAACAAGCCATTGATATTAAAGAATAATACTCAATAATAACTATATCAAATTTTTTTAAACTAACATCTTTTGTTTTAATTTGAATATTAGTAATCTTATTAATTACATCATTTATTATTTCATTCATATTGGAAGTTTTATTTGATTCATATCTTATCAAATCATTAAACATAGCACTATATGTATCTATTTCATCAACAACTGTTTTAATTATAGTAGATGAAACTGAATTTGAATTAATAACAATATCTGAATTATCACTTGTATATTCTATATAACCAGTTATTTTTTTATCATTCAATAACTCATTTGCTTCTTCTTTTGTTGTATAAATTATTTCAAATACTTGATTTTCATCTTTTTTACTAATAGAATCGAATACAGTTTTCGCTAATGTATTTTTTTCATAATATGAATTATTTATAATTGCTATATCAATTGGATCAAATTTTTCTGATTCAACCCAATTTCCAAAAGCCATATTAAACAATGTTGCCATTATTATTGGAAATGCAAATGTCCAAAATAATAGTCCTCTATTCTTAAATAATACTTTTAATGTATATTTAAAATTATGGAAAAACATTAATCTCTTAATTCCTTTCCCGTTAACTCTAAAAATACATCGTTTAATGTTGGTCTTTCAGAATAAATTGAAGAATATTTAATTTTATTATCTTTCATATAATCAATTAAATTTTCTAAATTATTTTTACCTTTATCATAAATAATAAATAACACATTATTTTCATATAATACATCTTCTACATTTTTATTTGCTCTAATTTCTTCTATATTTTTTTCTTCTATTTTTGAAACTTCAATTGTAATTTTTTCTTCTATTTTTGCTAATTTTTTTAATTCATCACAAGTACCTTCGGCAATTATTTTTCCTTTGTCTATAATAATTACTCTATCACATATCATTTCTACTTCTTCCATGTAATGTGTTGTATATATTATAGTAGCTCCATTATCCCTTAATTTTTTTATTCCATCTAGAATACTATTTCTACTTTGAGGATCAACAGCTACAGTAGGTTCATCTAAAAATATTATTTCTGGTTTATGAGCTATACCACAAGCTATATTTAATCTTCTAAGTAAACCTCCACTTAATTGTTTAGGATAAAATTTTTTAAATTCCTCTAAACTAACTAATTTTATGGCATCTTCTACATATTGTTTTCTTAGATTTTTATCTTTAACATATAATCCACAAAAATAATCAATATTTTCTATTACTGTTAATTCTTCAAATACAGCTACATCTTGAAAAATAACTCCTATTTTTGATTTAATATCATATGCATTTGGATTCATTTCTTTACCAAATATTTTTATAGTTCCTTCATAATTTAGTAGTGATAATATCGAATTAATAGTAGTAGATTTACCACTACCATTAGGTCCTAATAAACCTAATATTTCACCTTTTTTAACATTAAAAGTTAAATTATCAACAGCTTTTAATTCTTTATATTTTTTTGTTAATTTTTTTACTTCTATTATATTTTCCATTTATTTATTCCTTTCTAATAACATAAGTGCTTTGAATTCTATATTTAGTAATTCTTGTATTTGTTCATTTGTTAATTTTATTGTATTGTTTGCCACTAAAGTGGCAATTCCATGAGTATAAAACCACATTATTATATGAAAAGTATTAGCTTCCTCATCATTTAATCCTGTAGATATTTTGACTTTTTCTATTATTTCAGAATATTTTGTTTCTTCTAATTGTTCATCAACGTATAATGCATTAAATAAATTTGGTTCTTCTTTAGCAAATTTAATATAATTTTCACCCGTCGTTCTATATGGATGATCTTTATCTAAATTTTGACATAGATATTCTTCATGGTATTTACATATTTTTTCTTTTAATTCACATTTTAATTCTTCCATGTTTTTATATTCTGAAAAGATAGGCTGAGTTGAACAATTTAATTGTTTTGCTATCAACCTTGTATTCAAACTTTTTATTCCATTTTCTTTTACAATATCAAATGCTGCTTCCAAAATTTTTTCTTTTCCTACTTTTTTTGTTGGTGGCATAACATCATCCTTTCTATAACAAACGTTATATAACAATTGTTATTTTATAACTGATTTAAGGATTTGTCAAGATTCATCTATTATATTAATATATTTATAATTATTATAAATAATTTCTTGTTCTCTAGGATTTTTTAACATAATAACTCTATTTAACTGTTTTTCCACATATTCATTTCCTAAAGTATCACTATAATATTTTTTTAATATCAGTAATTCTATAGTTTGTAATTTTGAAAGTATTAGTTCTAATTCTTTTTCATTTAATTCATTAAATATTTCTATCACATCATATATTGAATTAATTTCTTTATTAGCTATACTATTAATACCACAATTTTTAATTAAATCATTAAACTTATGATTATCTAAATTATTATTTACATAGTAATCAATATATTTATTTTCTTGATATCCAAGTAATAATTCTAAATTGCTACATTTGGTTGCTAATACAATTTTTTTTAATATTTTTTCAAAACATTTATCAATATATTCTTTCATTTTTCCACTTATATTCATTTTAGTTATCAACTTATTATAACTATAATTTAAGTTTTGAACATATAAATCTTCGTTTTCACTAAATTCAGCATATAATTTTTCAACATCAATTAATACATCCAAATCAAAGTTATTTTTATTAAAGTATTCCAATACTACTGACATTATTAATACATTTTCAAATATATTAATTGGCATATCTTGATATTTGTTATATATTTTCTGTAACATTTTATCAATATTATTAAATTTATTACAAAAAATATTTTCATAATTTATAAATTCTAAATATTTATTAATAAATTCTATTCCATACAAATTTGGTCTTCCTATACAAGTTTCATAGTCAACACTTATTGTTATGGTATGTGCATCATAAGAATAATTATACAGTTTGAAAAATACTTTTATTCCATCCTTTAAAGTTGCATTATAAAAATAATTATCAATTTCAGTTATATTATTTAAAAATATTGTATTATAAAACATTTTAGTTTTATTTATTATCAAATTTAATTTTTTTTTGCTACATTCAAATAAATAATTAATATCCTTATTTATTAAATTATCAATACTTTCATCAATTGATTTATCTTTTAGATAAAAACCAATAATCCATAAATTTGATGCATTTAAATTTTTTGCTACCGAAACTGGAACTGAACTCGTCATATCACCAGTATATCTTTTAATCTGAAAAGACAATAATTGAATCAATTTCATAATAATATTTTCATAATCAGTAACAGTAATAAGTTCATGTTTTTTTAAAGAATTAAGTAATGATTCAATATAATTATTATTATCTATATCATCTTTTAACAATGTATTTATATCAATTAAATTATTCATAGTATAATCCTCTATTTAATTTTTCTTTCAAAGTTTCTAAACATAAACTTTCAAGTATTTCTATTGATCCATTACTAATGTTTTCAAAATTATTTTTCATATATGTAATTATTTGTTCATCAGTTAGTTTATTATCTAATTCACTTTGATATAAATAAAAAACATTTGTTAACTCCTTTAGTATTTGAGTATAGTTTGTTTTATCAATATATGATGAATCATAAAATTCATATATTATTTTTTCTAATACGCCACCACTTACCTCTATTCTTCCTTTTTCTCTTAAATTATCATTTTTATTATTTATTAAATCAATTATTTGTTTTTTACTCAGCTTTAATCCATATTTTTCTGTTTCTTGATTTAATTTTAAAATATCCTTTACTGCTAAATCATTATTACTTAAAATCAAATTATTAATATCCATATTATCCCCTCTATATATTTAATACATTAATATATGAGCAATTACAAGACTTGAAAAATTTTGATTTTTGTGGTAATATAAGTATAGAAAAAAGCAAAAAAAGTAGAAATTTCTACTTTTTTTATGTTAATTATTTTAACTCTGTAGTTGCTTTAGCATTCAAATCTAAGCCAGCTCTTCTACCTAATTTGTAAGCATAATATCCAGCAGCACCTATCATAGCAGCATTATCTGTACAATATTTCATTTCAGGTACTGTTAAATTAATATTATTTTGTCTACATAATTCCGTTAATTTTTCTCTTAATCCTTTATTAGCTGATACACCTCCAGCAACTATTAAATTATTAACATTATATTCTTTTAGAGCTTTCATAGTTTTTTTAGTTAATATATCAACTACATTAGTTTGGAAAGAACATGCTAAATCATTTTTACGAATAATATTACCTCTTTGTTCCTCATTGTGTACTAAATTTATAACGGCACTTTTTAATCCACTAAAACTAAAGTTATAACTATCATCATTAAGTGGCATAGGTAAACTATAGGTATTTTCTCCTTCATGAGCCATTTTATCGACATGTGGACCACCTGGATATGGAACATCTAATACACGAGCTACTTTATCATAAGCTTCACCTACTGCATCATCTAATGTACCACCTATATGTTCAAATGAATAGTCTTCTTTCATATATATTAAATCAGTATGTCCACCACTCACTACAAGCGCTATTAAAGGAAATGAAAGTGGTTTTACTAAGTTATTAGCGTATATATGTCCTGCAATGTGATGTACTGGAATAAGAGGCTTATTATATATATATGCTAGTGTCTTAGCAGCATTTACACCAATTAACAATGATCCAATTAATCCTGGGCCATATGTAACAGCTATAGCGTCTATTTCATTCATTGTCATACCACATTTATTTAAAGTTTCTTCTATAACAATAGTAATATTTTCTATATGATTACGACTTGCTATTTCAGGGACCACACCACCATATAAAGCATGTATATCCATTTGAGTTAAAACTACTGTTGAGATTTCATAATAACCATTTTTTATTATGGAACAACTTGTTTCATCACAACTAGATTCAATTGCTAAAATATACAAATCTTTCATTTATTCCACCACCTTACACATTAGATATCCATCTTCATTTTTATAGTAGTTTTTTCTTATTGTAATTATTTTAAAACCACATTTTTGATAGAATTTTATTGCTTCTATATTACTTTTTTTTACTTCTAAACTGATATTATAATTATTTAAATAATTAATTAACTTTGTTCCAATACCACATCTTTTATATTCACTTAATACTAGGATATAATCAATTTCAATTCTATCATATATTTGATCATATACTAATATTCCTTTAATAATATTATCTTCTTCATATATTAGTGTTTTAGAATAAATATTAAATGGGTTTTTAACATCAAAATATTTACTTATAATATCAAATACTATTTCATTATTTACTTCTTTTATCATAATTTTCTTCTGCTTCTGTCTTTTTTAAATAATTAGGAACTACTTCATGAGGATTAATCCCAATATCATCTTTATGTTTTTCTACAATTTTTTCAATGTTGACGTCAGGTATTACAGTATTTTCAAAATTATCATAATAGCTAACAAACTCACAATCATCTAATTTTGCTCTTCTTTTAATTTTATTTAATAATTTATCTTCCGAAATATACATATTTTCAAATATTTCATTTAAATTTGTATCATACATTCCAGAGTAAACTGATTCTCTTCTAGCATCAATATAAGGAATAATATATTTTTTATTAGTTGGAGTAGTTGCTAGGAGTTCTAATTCAGATATAGGTATTATCTTCTTTTTTAATCCCCAAGCCATTACTTTAGCAGTTGTTACACCTATTCTAACACCAGTAAAAGATCCTGGTCCGTTAACAATATATATTTTATCTACATCATTAATTGTCAAATCATTATTACAAATAATAGTATTAATTAATGGAAGAAATTTTTCAGATAAATGATTATCATTATCTTCAATCAATGTATCAATTACTTTTTCATCTTTTAAAAGCGAAATAATAATTTTTTTATCTGAACTATCTAAAAAAAGAGAAATCATAGAACAGCCTCACATAATTCCTCATATTGTCTTCCATATGGTGTAACTATTAAAACTCTTTTATTTTCATCTACTACCTTGAATTTAATATTTAGTCTTTCTTTAGGTAGAATATCTTTTATAGAATCAGCCCATTCAATTATTACAACTCCACCTTTTGTAAAATATTCTTCAATACCAATACCATCAGCATTTCCATCTAAACGATATACATCCATATGATATAGTGGCATTTCACCACTTTCATATTCTTTGATAATGTTATAAGTAGGCGAAGTGATATTTTCGGTAATGCCTAATGATGATGCAAATCCTTTAGTAAATACTGTTTTACCACTTCCAAGTTCGCCATCTAAACATATTATCATATTTGGAAATTTTTCTGATTCTAAATTTTGCGCTATTTCAATTGTTTCTAATTCACTATGAGTTGTTATTTTATATTCCATTTCTATCACCTATATATAGTATATCAAAATTTCAAAATCAATTACAATATATATTATAATAAATTTTTAGAAAATAAAAAAAGGCAAAATAATATGCCTAATTATGTAAATATATAATAAATTATCTTAATTAATTGTAGGTATAACTAATTAAAATAATTTAAAAATAAACAAAAAAAAAATTTGCAACTTGCTATTTTCGCTTACACTATCGTCGCCGTTAAAGTGCTTAACTTCTGTGTTCGGGATGGGAACAGGTGTATCCACTTTGCTATAGTCACAAATTTAATATAGAGAAATAATTCTCTGAAAACATGATAATGTGTTAATCTAATCAAATTAATAAATGATTAAATCCTCGATCTATTAGTACTAGTCAGCTCAACATGTCGCCATGCTTCCACCTCTAGCCTATCAACCTTGTAGTCTACAAGGGATCTTACTTTATAAAAAATGGGAAAACTCATCTTGAAGTTGGCTTCCCGCTTAGATGCTTTCAGCGGTTATCCATTCCATACATAGCTACTCTGCGCTGCCACTGGCGTGACAACAGATACACCAGAGGTATGTTCGTTCCGGTCCTCTCGTACTAGGAACAACTCTCCTCAATTTTCCTACGCCCACGACGGATAGGGACCGAACTGTCTCACGACGTTCTGAACCCAGCTCGCGTGCCACTTTAATGGGCGAACAGCCCAACCCTTGGAAGCGAATCCACCTCCAGGATGTGACGAGCCGACATCGAGGTGCCAAACACCACCGTCTATGTGAACTATTGGGTGGTATCAGCCTGTTATCCCCGGGGTAACTTTTATCCGTTAAGCGACGACCATTCCATACTGAATCGCCTGATCACTAAGTCCTGCTTTCGCACCTGCTTGACTTGTAGGTCTCGCAGTTAAGCTCCCTTATACCTTTACACTCTTCGAATGATTTCCAACCATTCTGAGGGAACCTTTGAGCGCCTCCGTTACTCTTTAGGAGGCGACCGCCCCAGTCAAACTACCCACCAGACACTGTCCCCATACCGGATTCACGGTACCAGGTTAGAAACTCAACTCATTAAGGGTGGTATTCCAATGTCGACTCCACTAGAACTGGCGTCCTAGTCTCAAAGTCTCCCACCTATACTCTACATAATAAATCGAGTTCCAATATCAAGCTGTAGTAAAGCTCCACGGGGTCTTTCCGTCCTGTCGCGGGTAACCTGCATTTTCACAGGTATTAAAATTTCACCGAGTCTATGGTCGAGACAGTATCCAGATCATTACACCTTTCGTGCGGGTCAGAACTTACCTGACAAGGAATTTCGCTACCTTAGGACCGTTATAGTTACGGCCGCCGTTCACTGGGGCTTCAATTCAAACCTTCACAAATCGACTTGCGTCTGTTAAGCTCTCCTCTTAACCTTCCAGCACTGGGCAGGCGTCAGCCCCTATACATCAGCTTACGCTTTAGCAGAGACCTGTGTTTTTGGTAAACAGTTGCCTGGACCTATTCACTGCGGATCAATCGCTTGATCACCCCTTATTCCGAAGTTACGGGGTCATTTTGCCGAGTTCCTTAACCATAGTTCTCTCGCTCACCTTAGGATACTCTCCTTGCCCACCTGTGTCGGTTCTCGGTACAGGCACCTATATAATTAACCCTAGAAACTTTTCTTGGAAGCATGGCGTCATAAGATTTCGTTATCATCGCTGATAACTTCACATTCGCGCTTCAGTTGTATAGTATTACGGATTTTCCAGCATACAAACCTTTGCACTTAGACCAGAATCCAATAACTGGCTCCTACTAGCCTTCTCCGTCATTCCATCAGTTATATAGGTGGTACAGGAATATAAACCTGTTGTCCATCGACTACGCCTTTCGGCCTCGCCTTAGGTCCTGACTCACTCTGGGAGGACGAACCTTCCCCAGAAACCCTTAGGCAAACGGTGGAGAGGATTCTCACCTCTCTTGCGCTACTCATACCGGCATTCTCACTTCTAAACGCTCCAACAGTCCTCACGATCCATCTTCACTGCATTTAGAACGCTCCCCTACCACTCAATACATAGTATTGAATTCGCAACTTCGGTATTATGCTTAGCCCCGGTACATCTTCGGCGCAGTGTCACTCGACTAGTGAGCTATTACGCACTCTTTAAAG
>CAKPFM010000003.1 GCA_934153945.1 uncultured Bacilli bacterium | reverse complement strand
TTGACTACAAATGTGTTTATGATGTAGAATTAAATTACTATAAATAATGGTGCGGTTGAAATTACAAAAAAGAAAATTGCATAATTTGCAATTTTTTTCTATTAACAACAAAATATACCATATTTTGACATATACCATATATATACTATATCAACTAAAGAGGAGGGTTATTATGTTAGAGTATGAAATAACAGAAGATACATGTGCTTTAATAGCAGTCAATGAATTATGTACAAAAGTAGTAGAACTAGAAGAAGAAAAAATTATTAACGGCTCTACATTAAAAATAATAGATTATAATTGTAAATATTACGGAAGTTCTTATAATGGTAGAAGAGAGGGTAGTATAAATATATTAAAAAATAGTTATAAAATTCCAGTAATAATTGAAGAAAGTGGAAATATAATATTTTTTCCTATAAGTTCTCCAAGGTATAATAATACAACATGGATTTCATTAAAAAATATCAAATCATATAAAAAGGTAGGAAAAAGTACTGAAATAATATTTAAAAATGGTAAAAAAATAGTATTAAAAGTATCACATTCGTCTTTTCAAAATCAAATATTGCGATCTAGTTATTTAGAAGTAATTTTTTCAGGTAGAAAAATTAATAAAATAAGCTAAAAAGCTTATTTTTTGTATTATTTTATGGTATAATTATATACAGGTATAGGAGTGCTTTTAAATATATAAAATAGCTTAAAACGTATTTAAATTGCAAAAAAGAGGGTGAGACATGTTTATAAAGAGTATTTACTTAAATAAATTTAGAAATTATGATCAACTTAAAATCGACTTTAAAAATGGCATAAATATTATAGTTGGTGAAAATGGTCAAGGAAAAACAAATTTATTAGAAAGTATATATGTTCTAGGTCTTACAAAATCGCACAGATCTTTTATAGATAATAATCTAGTAAAAGAAGGAGAAAGTAAGTCAATAATTCAAGGTATTATAGAAAAAGAAAATATAAGTACTAAATATGAAATAGAAATAGGAAATAATAAGGTATTAAAAATTGATAATGATAAAATCAAAACTATAACTGATTATATATCTAATATTAATATTATTATATTTTATCCAGATGACTTAGAAATAATAAAGGGTTCTCCTAATTTACGTAGAAGATACGTAAATATGGAAATTAGCCAATTATATTCAAGTTATATGACTATTTTAAATGATTATAATAAGCTGTTGAAAATGAGAAATGATTATTTAAAAAATAATTATATAGATGATAACTATTTAAATATAATTACTAATTATTTAATAGAAAAAGCAACGCAAATAATTATAATGAGAAAAAAATTTATAGATAGATTAAATGAAATAGTACCTAAAATATATGAAGATATTTCAGAATTAAGTAATTTTTCAATAAAATATAAATGTTGTATAAAATTAGAAGATTACAATGAAAAAAATATTGTGGAAAAGTTAAAAAATATGTCAGAAGAATTAAAAAATGCTGAACTTAAATATAAAACTACATTATTTGGTCCTCATAAAGATGATATAGAATTTTATTTAAAAAATTATAATTTAAAATTATATGGTTCACAAGGACAACAAAGAATGGCAATATTAGCTCTTAAATTAGCTGAAATAGAAATATTTAAAAAGTACAAAAATACTTTACCAATATTATTATTAGATGATGTATTTAGTGAATTAGACGATAAAAAGAAAAATAATTTATTAAATTATATCAATGAAAATATTCAAACAATAATAACAACAACTGATATAAACAATATAAATAATAATATTGTGGAAAAATCAAATATTATAGAAATATTTAATGGAAATTTAAAATAGAGGTGAAAACATGGAAGAAAATAATCAACATTATGATGCATCCGACATTCAAGTATTAGAGGGGTTAGAAGCAGTAAGAAAACGTCCAGGTATGTATATAGGTACAACAGATGTTAAAGGACTTCACCATTTAGTATGGGAAATAGTTGATAACTCAATAGATGAAGCATTAGCAGGATATTGTAATAACATAGAAATAGTTATTAACAAAGATAATTCAATTACTGTAAAAGATAATGGTAGAGGTATACCAGTAGGTGTACATCCTAAAACAGGAATTTCAACAGTAGAAACAGTTTATACTGTATTACATGCTGGAGGTAAATTTGGTGGAGGCGGATATAAAGTATCTGGTGGTCTACACGGAGTAGGTGCATCAGTAGTAAACGCCTTATCAAAATGGGTAATAGTTACAGTATATAAAGACGGTAAAATCCATGAATGTAGATTTGAAAATGGTGGAAAAACTGCTCAAAAATTAACTGTAATAGGTGAATGTGAACCTGAAAGAACAGGAACAACAGTAACATTTAAACCAGATCCTACTATATTTGATACTGATATCTATGACTATGAAACATTAAAAGTTAGAACTCGTGAATTAGCTTTTTTAAATAAAGGGTTAAGATTAACTTTACGTGATGATAGAGATGATGAAGATACAACTGGTGAAGTATTCCACTATGAAGGTGGTATTAGTGAATATGTAAGATATTTAAATAAAAATAAAACTCCAATTCATGAACAAATAATACATTTAGAAGGTGAAGAAGATGGAGTTATGTTTGAGGTTGCCTTACAATATAATGATGGATATAGCGATAGTATTTATTCGTTCGTTAATAATATTAATACTCATGATGGTGGTACACATGAAGAAGGAGTTAGAAGAGCCTTAACACGTATAATTAATAGTTATGCTAGAAAAAGTAAACTATTAAAAGAAAAAGATGAATCTTTAACAGGTGATGACGTTAAAGAAGGTTTAACAATGATTGTATCATGTAAACATCCAAATCCACAATTTGAAGGGCAAACAAAAGGAAGATTAGGTAATTCAGAAGTAAGAAAATTAGCGGATAGTGTATTTAGTGAAGGATTTGAAAGATTTTTAATGGAAAATCCTGAAACTGCAAAAATAATAGTAGAAAAAGCAACAGTAGCGTCACGTGCTAGAATGGCCGCAAAAAAAGCTCGTGAAGCAACTCGTAGAAAAACTGCACTTGATGGATTTAATACAATAGGTAAATTAGCAGATTGTACTAGCAAAGATGCATCTATTAGTGAAATATTTTTAGTCGAAGGAGATTCAGCTGGAGGTTCAGCAAAAGATGCTAGAATACCTGCAACCCAAGCAATATTACCACTTAGAGGTAAAATATTAAATGTAGAAAAGGCAAGATTAGATAAAGCTTTATCTAACGAAGAGATTAGAACAATTATAACAGCCTTTGGAACTGGTATTGGAGAAGAATTTGATATAAGCAAATTAAGATATCACAAAATAGTAATAATGACCGATGCCGATGTAGATGGATCACACATTAGAATTCTATTATTAACTTTATTCTATAGATTTTTTAGACCTATAGTAGAAGGTGGATATGTATATGCAGCACAACCACCATTATATAAAGTAATTAATGGAAAAAATATTAAATATGTACTTACTGATGATGAATTAGAAGAATATAGAAGTACATTAAGTCCAAATGCTAAACCAATAGTACAACGTTTTAAAGGTTTAGGAGAAATGGATGCAATAGATTTACGTGAAACAACAATGCATATAAATAATCGTGTTTTAAAAAGAGTAACAGTAGAAGATGCAATAGCTGCAGATAAAATATTTACAGATTTAATGGGTGATGATGTAAATCCTCGTAAATCATTTATAGAAGAATTTGCTAAATTTGCAGAAATGTTAGACGTATAGGGGGATGGATATTATGGATAGAATAATAGAAAAAAATATAGTACAAGAAGTAAAAGATTCTTTCTTAGAATATTCAATGAGTGTAATTGTTGCTCGTGCTATTCCAGATTTAAGAGATGGGTTAAAACCAGTTCATCGTAGAATTTTATATTCTATGTATGAATCAGGGTATACATCAGATAAACCACATCGTAAAAGTGCTAGAATAGTTGGAGATGTAATGGGAAAATACCATCCACATGGTGATTCAAGTATATATGAAGCGATGGTTCGTATGGCACAACCATTTAGTTTTAGACATATGTTAGTTGATGGACATGGTAACTTTGGTAATATGGATGGAGATGGAGCAGCAGCCATGCGTTATACAGAAGCTCGTCTTTCAAAATTATCATTAGAGATGGTTAGAGATATAAATAAAGATACAGTAAACTTTAAACCAAACTTTGATGAAACAGAACAAGAACCAGAAATTTTACCATCTAGATTTCCAAATATATTAGTAAATGGATCAATGGGTATAGCTGTAGGTATGGCAACAAACATACCACCACATAATTTAGGAGAAGTAATAGATGGATGTGTGGCATATATTGATAATCCTGAAATTGATACATTAAGTTTAATGCAATATATAAAAGGACCAGACTTTCCAACAGGTGGAACTATACTTGGAAATAGTGGTATAAGAAAGGCATATGAAACTGGTAGAGGAACTATTACTATACGTGGAAAAGTAGAAATAGAAGAAAATAACGGTAAAAGTAGAATTATTGTTACAGAACTTCCATACCAAGTAAATAAAAAAGAATTTCAAGAACGTATTGGACAATTAGTAAGAGATAAAATATTAGATGGAATTAGTGATTTACATGAAGAATCTAATTTAGAAAATCCAGTACGTGTAGTTATTTATCTTAAAAAAGAAGCAAATGCTAATGTAGTATTAAATAATTTATATAAACATACTCAATTACAAACAACATATGGAATTAATTTATTAATGATAGATCAAAAAACTCCTAAAATATTATCATTAAAAGAAGTTATTTCTAAATATATTGATTATCAAAAAGAAATCATCATTAGAAGATCAAGATTTGATTTAAAAAAATGTGAAGCAAGAGTACATGTATTAGAAGGATTAAAAATTGCTTTAGATAATATAGATGAAGTAATAAAAATAATTAAATCTTCTAAAACTGATGAAATAGCTAAAGAGCAATTAACTGCAAAATTTGGATTAGATACAATTCAATGTGAAGCTATTTTAGAAATGAAATTAAGAAGATTAACAGGTTTAGAAAAAGATAAGATTGAAAATGAATTAAAAGAATTATTAGCTCGCATAGAAGAATTAAAATCAATTTTAGCTTCAGAACAAAAAGTATTAGATATTATTAAAGCTGAATTATTAGAAATTAAAGATAAATTTAGTGATGAACGAAGAACTAATATCGATATGACAGCTATTGAATATATTGAAGACGAATCATTAATACCAGAAGAAAGTGTAATAATAACACTAACAAATAAAGGATACATTAAACGCTTAGCTAGTGATACTTATAAAGCCCAAAATAGAGGTGGAGTAGGTGTTAAAGGTATGGCAACAAACGAAGAGGATTTTGCTCAGTACTTGTTAACAATGAGTACACATGATTATGTATTATTCTTTACAAATAAAGGAAAAACATATCGTATGAAAGGATATGAAATTCCACTATTTAGTAGACAATCTAAGGGTTTACCAATAATTAATTTAATTCCAATAGAAAAAGATGAACACGTAACAGCAATGTTAAAAGTAGAAAATAATGAAAAAAATAATTATATTATTTTCTGTACAAAAAATGGTTTAATTAAACGTACTAATATTAAAGAATTTGAAAATATTAGAACAAATGGAAAAATTGCTATTACATTAAAAGAAGAAGACGAATTAATATCTGCTAAAAAAACAACTGGAGAAAATGAAATTTTAATAGCTTCTTCAAACGGTAGAATGATACGTTTTGAAGAAAAAGAAATTAGAATTATGGGAAGAACTGCTTCAGGTGTAAGAGGAATAAATGTTGGTGATGGAATTTGTGTAGGTTGTGAAATAGCTGAACCAGGACAACAAATTTTAGTAGTAACAGAAAAAGGTTATGGTAAAAAAACAGACTTAGAAGAATATAGAATGACTCATAGAGGTAGCAAAGGTGTAAAAGCTTTAAATGTAACAGAGAAAAACGGTAATATTGTATCATTTAAAACTGTTCATAATAATGAAGATTTAATGATTATAACAAATAATGGTATAGTTATTAGATTACCTTTAGAGCAAGTATCATCAACTGGTAGAGTAGCTCAAGGTGTAAAATTAATTAATTTAAAAGATGAACAAAGAGTTAGTACAATTGCTATTGTAGAAAAAGAGGAAGAATTAAATGATGATAAATCAGAAGAATAATTCTTCTTTTTATTTTAATGTTTCACGTGAAACATTAAAATATTTTTTTAATTATCAAAAAGCATAAAATAAGTAAAAAAATAAAAAAATAAAAATAAAAAGTTTTTTCTATGTTTCACGTGAAACATAGAAAAAATATTAATACAAATTTAACAATAAAAATATGTGTATTTTAAAATAATAACAAATTTTAGTAAAAAAATTAACATTTAATATCAATATTAATATAAAATAAATTGTACATGATTAAAAATATATTGCTAGAATATATAAATTAACAATGTTTCACGTGAAACATTAATAAAAAATATTAAATGAATAAAAATTCTAATAATCACTTGCACATTTTTTAAAAATATTATATCTTATTAAAGACACAACATTTATATTTGAACCAGGTCAGGATTGGAAAATAGCAGCCTTAAAAGTCAATGAATGTGTGTGTCTTTTTTTATAAATTGGTGATGCTATGAAAGAAAAATATATGAAAGAAGCAATAGAACAAGCAAAAAAAGCTTATCAAATAGATGAAGTTCCAATAGGAACAGTTATTGTTAAAGATAATAAAATAATATCTAAAGCATATAACAAAAAAGAAAAAACAAAATTAGTGACTCAACATGCTGAAATAATTGCTATAGAAAAAGCGTGTAAAAAACTAAAAACATGGCATTTAGATGATTGTGAACTATATACAACATTAGAACCTTGTTTAATGTGTAGTGGAGCTATAATTCAATCTAGAATAAAAAAAATATATTGTTCTGTAAAAAATGATAATAATGATTTTCAAAAAATAGTAATAGAAAATAATTATAAAACTAATATAGAATATGGATTATATGAAAAAGAATCTCTTGATTTAATTCAAAGCTTTTTTAATAAAAAAAGAAAGTAAATACTACTTTCTTTTTACTTTAAATGATATAATATTGTATGTGAGGTGATAATATGTATCAAAGTTTATATAGAAAATATAGACCTAAAACTTTTGATGAAGTAGTTGGTCAATCAGTAATAATTAGAACATTAAAAAATTCTATAAAAAATAATAGATTATCACATGCTTATTTATTTTCAGGTCCAAGAGGTACAGGAAAAACTAGTGTAGCTAAAATACTAGCAAAAGCAATAAATTGTGAAAATATAGAAGATTGTAATCCTTGCAATCAATGTAAAAATTGTATTCAAATAAACAATAAACAATCAGTAGATATTATTGAAATAGATGCAGCTTCAAATAATGGGGTTGATGAAATAAGAGAAATTAATAATAAGGTAAATTTAGTTCCAAGTAGTGGAAAATATAAAGTATATATAATAGACGAGGTACATATGCTTACAACTGGTGCATTTAATGCTCTATTAAAAACGTTAGAAGAACCTCCATCACATATAGTTTTTATTTTAGCAACTACCGAACCTCATAAAATACCAGCAACAATATTATCTAGATGTCAAAGATTTGATTTCAAAAAAATAAACAATAATGAAATAGTTAATAGATTAAAAATCATTATAGAAGAGGAAAATATCAAAATTGATGATCAAGCTTTAAATGAATTAGCAGTTTTATCAGATGGTGGAATGCGTGATGCTTTAAGTATGTTAGATCAAGTATTAGCTTATTCAGATGATACAATCACTTTAAATGACATTCATGAAATTAATGGAACAATTACTAAAGAGGAAATTAATCAATTTTTATTAAATATATTAAATAAGGATACTAAAAAAATTTTAAGTAAAATTGATGAATTAGATATTAAGGGAAAAGATTTTATTAAATTAACAGAAGAAATAATTTTATTTTTGAGGGATATTTTAATAAATAAAACAACAAATACTGAAGAAAAAAAATATGATATACAAGAACAAATATCTATTGAGCAATTAATGAAATACATTAAAAGTTTTAACTCAATATTTAGTGAAATGAAAAATTCATCTCATCCTAGAGTAATATTTGAAATATTAATAATTCAATTACTTGATACTGATAATATAAAAATTGAAATAACAACACCATCAAAATCAGTACTAGAAAATAAAAGAATAGACAAAGTAGAAAAATCTGAAAATATTGAAATAAAAAACAATGAAAAAATAAATCATGAAATAATAAAAGAAAAAAGCAAAAATATAGAAAACTTAAAGAAAATAAGGATAAATAATACTTTGTGTAATTTAGACAAAAATAAAGCAATATCAATAAAACAACAACTAAAATCACTTAGTAGTAATTTGATATTAGATGAATATGCAATATATTATTCAATATTACTAGAAGGAAAATTAACAGCTTTTGGAAATAATATTATGATATTTGTATATGAAACTGAAAGATTATCAAATGAATTTAACCAAAATATATTTGAAATTGAAAAAATGTTGAAAAAATATTTAAATGAAGAATATAAAATAATATCAACATATCAAGAAGAATGGATAAAAATAAAAAATGATTATGTAAAAAATAAAAATAATTACAAATATATAGAAGAACCAATTGTTAAACAAGAAACAAAAGAAGAAACAAATAACATAGATGAAATGTTTGAAAATATAATAGAATATAGTTAGGAGAATAAATATGAATATACAAGCAATGATGAAACAAGCACAAAAATTACAAAAAGATATGATGAATGAAAAGGAAAAAATAGATCAAACTGAATACATTGGAACATCATCATTTGTAACAGTAACAATGATGGGTGATAAAACAATAAAAGAAATAAAAATTGATAATGAATCATTAGATAAAGAAGAAATAGAAATGCTACAAGATATGTTAGTAGTAGCTATTAATCAAGCAATGAAACAAATAGATGATGATACAAATAAAAAATTAGGTAAATATACACAAGGAATGCCAGGATTATTCTAATGAAATACCCAAAAACTTTAAATGAATTAATAGAATGCTTTAAAAAATTACCAGGAATAGGGGAAAAAACAGCAGAAAGATATGCTTTATCAGCATTAGATTTAGATGAAGAAATAACAAACCTATTTTCAGAATCATTAAAAAATTTGAAAAAAAATATCAAAAGATGTACTATTTGTAATAATTTTGCTGAAGGCGATTTGTGTGAAATATGTAAAATACAGGATAGAAATAAAAAAATAATTTGTGTAGTAGAATCACCAAAAAATGTTGTTTTATTTGAAAAGTTAGGTGTATATAATGGTGTATATCATGTACTTGATGGATTAATATCACCATTAGATGGAATAAATCCAGAAGATATTAAAATAAATAAATTACTAGATAGAATAGATAAAGAAGAAATAGAAGAAATAATAATAGCAATAAAACCTGGTATAGAAGGGGAAACAACATCTTTATATATTTCAAAAATGTTAGAAGGAAAAAATGTTAAGGTAACCAAAATAGCACATGGTGTACCACTAGGTATTGATATGGAATACATTGATTCTTTAACATTAGAACAGGCTTTAGAAGATAGAACTTCTATTAATTAAAAAAGGAACATATATTTAATTGGTGATAATATGTTAAAAAAAATATTAGATTTAATTAAAAAAATAATTTTTAGTATTGTGCTTTTGTATGGTTTTAATATAATAGCAAGTCCAATAAATATTATGATACCAATTAATTTAATAACGATAGGAGCTGTAACTATATTAGGTTTTCCAGCTCTATTTGCTTTTATTATTATAAATATAATAGCGTTTTAGTTAGGAAGTGAATTATGTTAGATGATTATATTGTTGAACAAGAAAAAGTAGTAAAAATTTTAAAAAATAGTATTCAAAAAAATAGAATATCACATGCTTATTTATTTGAAACTAATGGATATAAAAACCAAAAATCATTAGCTTTAGCATTTACTAAAATGTTGTTATGCCCTTATAATTATAGTAATAATAAAAAATGTGTAGATTGTACACAATGTAAAAATATTGATAAAAATATATTTCCAGAAATAAAAATAATAGAACCAGATGGAATATGGATAAAAAAAGAACAATTAGATATTTTACAAAAAGAATTTAGTGAAAAAAGTATATTATCAAATAAAAAAATATATATTATAAATCATGCTGATAGACTGAATAAATCATCAGCAAATTCAATTTTAAAATTTTTAGAAGAACCAGAAGATAATATAATAGCAATCTTAACAACTAATAATATGTATCAAATGTTAGATACTATAATATCAAGGTGTCAAGTAATAAGCTTTTCAAAAGAACACAATATTAATACTGATTCAACTTTACCTAAAATTAGAAATTATATAACAATTCCAGAACAAATAACAGATGAAATGCTTGAAAATATAATAGGACAAGTTATAGATTTTGTTTCTTACTATGAAAAAAATAAACTAGATACTATTTTAAAAACACAAAAATTATGGCATAATAATTTTAAAGAAAAAGAGCTTGTTTTACTAGCAATAAATTTAATGATATTATATTATCAAGATATTCTAAATGCAAAATTAGAACGAAATATAAAAATATTCAAAAATGAAATAAAACAAGAAATAGTAAATAAAAATACAATATATCAATTAACAAAAAAAATAAATGTATTAATTGATACAAAAGAAAAAATCAATTTTAATGCAAATTCACAATTACTAATAGATAAACTAATAATAGAACTAGAAAGATGTGATTAAATGATAGTAGGCGTAATGTTAGAAAATGATGACAAAATATACTATGTTACTACAAATTTAGAATTAAAAATGAATCAAACCGTTGTAATAGAAATAGAAAAGGGACTATATTTTTCAAAAATAGTTTCATTAAATGAAACAAATAAAGAACCTATTGGACAAGTATTAAGAATAACTACAAAAAAGGACTATAACGAATACAAAAATAATCAAAAATTAGCTGGACAAGCATTAAAAAAATGTAAAGATTTAGTTAATAAATATAAAATGGATATAAATGTAATAGATGCATCATTTAGTTTAAATAAAGATCAATTACTATTTCATTTTTATTCAGATGAAAGAATTGATTTTAGGAATTTAGCTAAAGACTTGGCTTCTATATATAAAACAAGAATTGAACTTAGACAAATAGGTGTTCGTGATAAAGCAAAAAAAGTAGGAGGATATGGAAGTTGTGGTCAAAAACTATGCTGTGCAAGATTTTTGAATGATTTTGATTCAATATCAATTTCTATGGCCAAAAATCAAAATATTTCTTTAAATCCAAACAAAATAAATGGATTATGTGGTAGACTTTTATGTTGCTTAAAATATGAAAATGAATGTTATAAGGAATGTAAAAAAATGCTACCAAAAATTGGTGAAATAAAAGAAGTAGATAATAAAAAAGGCGTAATTAAAAGTGTCAATTTAATTAAAGGTACTTATACATTAGAATTTCCTAATGGAGAATTGTTAGAGGTAAAACAAGACTATGGAAGAAATTAATTATGTATTAGGATATGATAATTTAAAAATATATCAAAATACAGAAATGTTCAAATTTTCATTAGATTCAGTTCTTCTAGCAAATTTTGTTACAATAAATCCAAGTACAAAAAAAATTTTAGATATTGGAACTGGTAATGCTATAATACCTTTAATATTAAGCACAAAAACAAAATCTAAAATAACAGGAGTAGAAATACAAAAAGAAGTGTCAAATCTTGCAACTAAATCTGTAAAAATAAATAATTTAGATGAACAAATAAATATTATTAATAAAGATATAAATGAATATTTAAAAACTGATGAAACAGAAGTATATGATGTAATAACGTGTAATCCACCATTTTTTAAATTAAATGAAAAATCTATAATAAATGAAAGTAAATGTAAACAAATAGCTAGACACGAAATAACCTTAAATTTAGATAATTTAATAAAAATAAGTAAAAAATTATTAAAAAATAATGGAAGATTAGCTATTGTACATAGACCAGAAAGACTAATAGAAATCATAGAAATTATGAAAAAAAATAATATAGAACCAAAAAAACTATGTTTTGTATATCCAAAAACAAATACGGAATCAAATATATTATTAATTGAAGGTATAAAAAATGGTAAACCTGGTATAAAAATTTTACCTCCAATATATACACATAATATAGATAATACCTATACAAAAGAAATTCAAAAATATTTTAGTTAAGAAGGTGTAAAAATGTCTCAAATAAGTTATAATAATACTCCAACACTTTATTTAATACCAACTCCAATAGGTAATTTAGATGATATTACACTAAGAGCAATAAAAACATTAAATGAAGTAGAAGTTATATTTTCCGAAGATACAAGAGTAACTTCATTATTATTAAATCATTTAAATATAAAGAAAAAATTAATATCAAGTCACGAATATAATGAACAACATAATGAGGAAAAATTATTAGAATATTTAAAAAATGGTTACTCAGTAGGTGTGGTAAGTGATAGAGGTACACCAGTAATAAGTGATCCAGGTTATTTTTTAGCAGAAACAGCTATAAAAAATAATTATAATGTAGTATCACTTCCAGGTGCTACAGCTTTAATACCTGCTCTTACTTCATCAGGTATCGAACCAATGCCTTTTCTATACTATGGATTTTTAAATAGTAAGGACAGTAAAAGAAAAAAAGAATTAGAAAATTTAAAAAATAACAAATATACAATGATATTTTATGAAGCTCCTCATAGAATAAATAAAACGCTAATTGATATGTTAGAAGTATTTGGAAATAGACAAATAAGTATTTCCCGAGAAATAACTAAAAAATTTGAGGAAATATATAGAGGTACAATAAAAGAAGTAATGGAAGAAACTAAAGAAATAAAGGGAGAAATAGTAATAGTAGTTTCGGGAAATAAAGAAGAAATTGCTTTTGATGATATTTCAATAATTGAACATGTAAATATGTATATTAAAAATGGAATGAATTCAAAAGAAGCAATAAAGAAAACAGCAGAAGATAGAAATATGAAAAAAAGTGATATTTACAATGAATATCATAGAGGTGAATAAAATGAAACTAATTGTAGGTTTAGGGAATCCTGGTAAAGAATATGAACAAACAAGACATAATATGGGATTTATGTGTATTGATGAATTTGCTAAAAATAATAATTTGTCTATAAATCAAAAAAAATTTGATGGTTTGTATACAGAATTTAATTATAAAAATGAAAAAGTTATATTATTAAAACCACAAAAATACATTAATTTATCAGGTGAAGTAATAAAAAAATATGTTGATTATTATAAAATAGATATATCTGATATTTTAATAATAAGTGATGATTTAGATTTACCATTTGGAAAAATAAAAATAAAATATAAGGGTAGTAGTGGTGGACATAATGGTCTTAAAAATATAGAACTTCATTTAAAAACACAAGAATATAAAAGAATAAAAATAGGAATATCAAATAATAAAGAAATAGATACAAAAGATTATGTCCTAGGAAAAATAAAGAACACCAAAATGATAAATGAAACAACAAAATTAGTATCAAATATATTAGAAGATTACTTTAATTTATCATTTGAAAATTTAATGAATAAATATAATTAAGTGATACGATGTATCATTTTTGTCGTGAAAGGAGAGATAATATGTCAATTTTTAACAAAATATTAAATGAAAAATATTCATCAATATCAGGATTAACAGATGAATTAAAAGCAATATATATAAATAATCAACATAAAAATAATTCAATAATAGTAGTAACAAACACTATATATGAAGCAAATATATTAGTTCAACGATTGAGAAGTTATACAGAAGATGTATTATTTTTTCCTATGGATGATTTTTTAACAAGTGAGTCAATAGCTATATCTCCGGAATTTAAAACAACTAGATTAGAAGCAATTTACTCATTAATAAATAATCCAAATAAAATAGTAGTAACAAACTTAATGGGATATTTGCGATATTTACCAAAAATTGAATTATATAAATCTAAAATACTTGATTTAGAAATAAATAAAGATTACGATATGAATGAATTAATTCATAAATTATATATTTTAGGTTATACAAAAGAAACTTTAACATCAGTAACAGGTACATATTCTACTAGAGGATATGTAATAGATGCATTTCCAATAAAAGAAGAACACCCAATAAGATTAGAATTTTTTGGTGATACATTAGATGAAATAAAATATTTTGATGAAAATACTCAAATGACTATATCAAAAATAGATAAAATAAGTATTTTACCAAATACTGAATTTATAACAAATGAAGATGTTGATTTAAAAAAACAAAATGAACTTCCAAATTATACAGAAGTAGTTAATATAAATGAATATTTAGATAATCCATTAATTATTTATCATAATTATAGTGAATTAGAAAAAAATTACGAATTATTACAAGAAGAAATAGAAGATTATAATAGAACAAATAATTTTGATTTATCAAAAAAATATATGAACAATTTAGAAGATATAAAAGAAATAAATAATTGTTATTTATTGAATTTTGATAATAGTGTAAAGGATACAAAAAATTATAAATCATATAATATAGAAGACTTTCCAACAAAAAAAGAAGATATAGAAAAATTATTAAATAGTTATATAAAGTCAAAAAAAACAGTTATTATATGTGTATCTGACCAATATAAAATAAATAAAATACTAGATTATTTAGAATTGGATTTTATTTTAACTAATGAATCAGAAATATTTGAAAACAAAATAAATATAATAGAAAAAAATATATTAAATGGATTCATATTTGAAAATTATGTTTTTATAAGTGAAACTGAAATATTTCATAAAAAAAACATAGTAACAAAATATCATAGTAATTTTAAATATGGAGTAAAAATACGAGATATAAATAAATTAAATATTGGAGACTATATAGTACATAATTTATATGGAATAGGAAAATATGTAGGATTAAAAACTTTAGTAAAAAATGGATTTAAAAAAGACTATTTAACAGTTGAATATCAAGATAGCGATAAATTATATATTCCAGTAGAAAAAATAGAATTAATAAGCAAATTTTCATCAAATGAAGGTGTCCAACCTAAAATAAATAAATTAGGTTCTTCAGAATGGGAAAAAACTAAGTTAAAGGTTAGAAAAAAAATAGAAGATATAGCAGGTGATTTAATAAAATTATATGCCATAAGAGAATCAAGTGTAGGATTTGCTATGGAAAAAGATGATGAAAATCAAGTTCTATTTGAAAGTGAATTTCCATTTAACGAAACTAATGATCAGTTAAAAGCAACAGAAGAAATTAAAAAAGATATGGAAAGTATTAAACCTATGGATAGATTATTATGTGGAGATGTAGGATTTGGTAAAACAGAAGTAGCATTTAGAGCTATATTTAAAGCAATCTTATCAGGAAAACAAGTTGCTTATTTATGTCCTACAACGATATTATCTAATCAACAATATAACAATGCTATAGAAAGATTTAAAACTTTTCCAGTAAGAATAGAAATACTAAATCGATTTGTAACTGCTAAAAAGACAAAAGAAATATTAGAAGATTTAAAAGAAGGAAAAATAGATTTATTAATAGGAACACATAGATTACTAAGTAAAGATGTAGTATTTAAAAATTTAGGTTTATTAGTAATAGATGAGGAACAAAGATTTGGTGTAAAACATAAAGAACAAATAAAACAAATCAGAAATAATATAGATGTCTTAACTTTATCAGCAACACCGATACCAAGAACTTTACAAATGTCAATGATGGGTATTAGAAATTTATCATTAATAGAAACCCCACCAACAAATAGATATCCAGTACAAACTTATGTATTAGAAGAAAATGATAGTATAATTAAATCAGCAATTTATAAAGAATTAGCTCGTAATGGACAAGTATTTATTTTATATAACTATGTATCTGACATTGAAAACAAAAAAAATGAATTACAAAAACTATTACCAGATGTTAAAATTAAATTCGCACATGGAAGAATGAATAAAAAAGAATTAGAAGATGTAATGATAAGTTTCATAAATAAAGAATTTGACGTATTATTATGTACTACTATTATAGAAACTGGTATAGATATTCCAAGTGCTAATACATTAATAATAATAGATGCTGATCATTTTGGATTATCTCAACTTTATCAAATTAGAGGAAGAGTAGGAAGAAGTAATAAAATAGCTTATTGTTATTTAATGTATAATAAAGGTAAATCTTTATCAGATGTAGCAACTAAAAGATTAAATGTAATAAAAGAATTTACAGAACTCGGAAGTGGTTTTTCAATAGCTATGAGAGATTTATCAATAAGAGGTGCTGGTGATATATTAGGTAGTGAACAAGCTGGATTTATTGACACAATTGGAATTGATTTATATTTACAAATGTTAGATGAAGAAATAAAGAAGATAAAAGGATTACCTATAAAGGAAATTTCTAAACAAGATGAAAGACCATTATTAGATATTGAAACAACTATTGATGATAATTATGTAGATGATACAGATTTAAAAATAGAAATTCATAAAAAGATTAATGAAATTGATTCATATGATAAATTATTAAAAATAAAAACAGAAATAGAAGATAGATTTGGTAAAATAAGTGATAATCTATTAATTTATATGCATGAAGAATGGTTTGAAAAACTAGCTAAAAAATTAAATATTAATCAGATAAGACAAACACCTAATTTCATAGAAGTGACTTTACCTAAAGAAATTACTGATAATTTAAATGGTGAATTATTCTTTAAAGAAGTAAGCAGTTTATCTAGAATGTTTAGATTTTCTAAAAAACATGATAATATTATAGTAACTTTAGATATAATTAAGTTAGATAAACACTTTATATATTATTTAATAGATTTATTAAAAATTTTGGATAAAACAATAAAGAGATAGCAAAAACTATCTCTTTTCTAATACATCTATAATATTTGGAATAATTTGTTTTTTTCTAGATATATAATCTTTTAAGAACATACCTTCACATAAGTCAGCTTTATCGAAACAAATACTTAATATTTCTTGTGCTGATTCATTATAAATTATATATGAACCATTATTTAATATATCAGTTACAAATAATGCAATAATTAAATTATCGTTATGTTCTGCTACTTCATTAACAAGACTAACATATTCATTTAATTCATCTAATACATCATTAGGTGTCATAGTAAGTATTTGACCAATACCAATTTTCTTATTATTAACATTAAAGTTTTTAAAGTCATAATATAATATTTCTTCTTTAGTTTTATTTTTAAGTGAAGAACCAGCTTTTAACATTTCCATTCCATATTTTTCATAATCAATTCCAGCTATATCAGCAAGATCAAATACTGCTTCTTTATCTTTACTAGTAGTAGTTGGTGATCTAAATAATAATGTATCTGAAATAATACCAGATAGCATTACACCCGCTATATTAGATGGAATTTCAATATTATTTTCCTTAAACATTGAATATATAATTGTATTAGTACTACCTACTGGCATATTTCTAAATGCTATAGGATATTTTGTATCTAAGTTTCCTATTTTATGATGATCTACTATTTCTAATATTTCAGCTTCTTCTATTCCATCAACACTTTGTATATATTCATTATGGTCAACTAAAATAACTTTTTTTCTAGTAGCATCACTAATATCAGATAATCTTAACATTCCTAAACATTTACCCTTTTTATCGATAACAGGATAATTAGTATATTTATTCTTTTTAGCTATTTCAACAAAATCATCTACTTCTTCATCTTCATTAATTGTAACAACATTTTCTTTTAATGTAACTGAATCAACATAGTTTGCTAACCATATTTTTCTAGTAGTATCAAAAGATGATTCATTGGATAAAATAATATTGATATTATATTCTTTAGCTAATTTTAAATGTTCATCTTTAATAAAGGAATTTTTAGTTAAAATAATCATTTTTACTTTTGATTTAATAGCATATTCTATAATACTATGTCTATCACCAACTATTAATATAGTATTTCTATCCAAAGAAATATTTTCAATAAATGTTGTACTACTATATGATGTAACAATAACATTACCATTAATTTCATTATCAAATTTTAATATTTCTTTAGCATTCAATGTTTTAATAATGTTATCGTATGAAGTACACAAATTATCAATTTTATCATTTATTTGATGTTTAGCAATATCTTTTAAAGAAATTAATCCAGCAAATTTTTGATTATTAACTACTGGAATAGCACCTACATTATATTCATTCATATACATAAAACAATTATAAATTGTATCATGATAATCTTTCGCACAATCTTTTAAATAATTTAAATCTTTAATTTGTAATTTAACATCATTTAAATATTTTGGTTCATCAAACTTAAAATAATTAAGTACAAATTTTGTTTCATTGTTTGGGTGACCTAATATTCTAGCTTCAGTATTAAAACCTAATTCATTTTTTAAATATGAAAGAGCAATTGCTGCAGTAGCGCTATCAGTATCAGGTTTTTTATGCCCAAAAATATTTATTTTTTCCATAACTACCTCCATAAATTTCTACAAAACAAATTATATCATAAAATTCTTATATTTGAAGTATAAAAATAAAGAAAAAATTTAAAATATTTAAATAGGAAGGAGTTTTTATGAAATCAACAGGAATTATTAGAAGAATTGATGAATTAGGAAGAATTGTAATACCAAAAGAAATAAGAAAAAATTTGAGAATTAAAGAAGGAGAAAATTTAGAAATATATATAGAAAATGACAATATTATTTTAAAAAAATATTCATTACTTAAAAATTTAACTGATATAGCATCAATATATGTAGAGGTTTTAAATTCCTTAATTAAGGATAATATTGTAATAATAGATTCAGACAATGTAATAGCAGCAAGTGGAAAATATAAAAAGAAATTATTAAATAAAGAAATAAGTGAAGAAATGTCTACTTCATTAAAAAGAAGAGAAAGTATATTAGAAACTCATAAAAAAGATTTAAAAATAACTGATTTTGAAATAGAATGTACTTATTCTATCCATAGTATAATTGTAGGTGGAGATAGTGTAGGATTAGTAATTATATTTAAAGAAGAAGACGTAATTGATGAAAAAACAGATGATATATGCTTAGTTACAGCTAATTTTTTAGCTAAATATCTTGAAGATTAAATAAAATTATGTTATATTTATTACATAAAATTTTGAAGGAAAGAAGAATATGATTTTCTTATAGAGACTTTGTGGTTGGTGTAAACAAAGAGAAATAGTATTTTAAATGGTTCTGGAATTGCCTAAGTGATATTTAGCTTAGGACGTATGCTTGCGTTAAAAGTTTAAGATAAAAACTATGTTTTTAAATAAGGTGGTACCGCGATAAATTCGCCCTTATAAGGTACTTTTTTTGTTATTAAAAATAATATACTTATTTAGAAATATAAAAGGAGGATTATATGAAAGAAAAATTTTATATTTCAACAGCTATAGCTTATGCTTCAGCAAAACCACATATTGGAAATACTTATGAGGTTGTTCTAGCAGATGCAATTGCTCGTTATAAAAGATTATTAGGATATGATGTTTATTTTCAAACTGGAACGGATGAACATGGAGAAAAAATTCAGTTGAAAGCAAAAGAAAAAGGTATAAATCCACAAGAATATGTAGATGAAAATGCTTTAGAAGTAAGAAAAATATGGGATGTTATGAATACAAGCTATGATAAATTTGTCAGAACTACGAATCCATCTCATAAAGAAATGGTATCTAAAATATTTAAAAAATTATATGATCAAGGTGATATTTATAAAGGAACATATAAAGGTTTATATTGTACACCTTGTGAATCTTTTTGGACTGAAACTCAAGCAGTAGATCATAAATGTCCAGATTGTGGTAGAGAAGTAGTAGAAGCTGAAGAAGAAGCATATTTCTTTAAATTAAGTAACTATTCAGAAAAATTAATTGATTATATTGAATCACATCCTGATTTTATTAAACCTGAAAGTAGAAAGAATGAAATAATAAATAACTTTATAAAACCTGGTCTACAGGACCTTTGTGTATCTCGTACATCATTTGATTGGGGAGTTCCTGTAACATTTGATAATAAGCATGTTATATATGTATGGATTGATGCATTAAGTAATTATATAACTTTCTTAGGATATGATGTAGATGGAAATCATTCTGAGGAATTCAAAAAATATTGGCCTGCAGATATTCATTTAATTGGTAAAGATATATTAAGATTTCATACAATATACTGGCCTATTATGTTAATGGCACTTAATTTGCCACTTCCTAAACAAATATTTGGACATCCTTGGATATTATTTGGTGAAGATAAAATGAGTAAATCAAAAGGTAATATTTTATATGCTGACGATTTAGTTAATGAATTTGGGGTAGACGCTATAAGATATTATTTATTACATGAAATACCATACGCTAATGATGGATCAATAACATATGAATTATTAATTGATAGAATTAATTCAGATTTAGCTAATATTTTAGGTAATTTAGTTAATAGAACAATATCAATGTCTCAAAAGTATTTTGATGGTATTGTTTATGAACCTACTACTTATACTGAATTAGATTTAGAAGTAAGAGATATGGTAATGGCTTTGCCTAATAAAGTAAAAATTAAAATGGATGATTTAAAAGTAGCTGATGCTATAGATGAAATATTTGAAGTTTTAAGAAGATGTAATAAATATATTGATGAAACAACTCCATGGATATTAGCAAAAGAAAATAATACTGAAAGATTAAAAACAGTATTATATACTTTATTAGAATCTATTAGAAGTTGTGCTGTATTATTACAACCTTTCTTACCAGATACTGCTGATAATATATTCAAACAATTAAATACTGAAAATAGATATATTGACAGTATCAATTTTAAAGGAATGGATCCACTTATAAAATTAAATGAACCAACTCCTTTATTCTTAAGAATAGATAAAGAAAAGAAATTATCAGAATTAGTGTAAATTGTTGTAAAATGTCGACTATTTCCATTTGTTATATATTTAATATTATGTTATATTAAATTTGTTGACAAATAAGGAGGAAAAATGACAATTCATAAACTAAAAGAAAATAGGTATGCGATTTATTTTGTGTTATTAATATTTACTTTAGTGTTATGTAGTTTGATCGTTGAATTTAATTTATTAGATTTTAGCTATATTGTCTTTACAGCAATATGTTTAGTTAGATATATACTAATTTGTAAAAAAGAACAAGAATAGAATTATACTTTACATAGTATAATTTTTTTTTATATATTAATACCCAATAAAAAAATACAAAATATTCGACTTTTTCAAAATTTTGAATGTTTATGTTATAATTTAATTAGTAATAAAATGTATTTTTTAGGATGTAAAATGGAAAATAATGATGATTTAAAAATATCAATGGTAGAATAATCTCTACTTTTTTTGATGAGTTAAATTTAAAATAATAATAATTAAAATGTATGATATAATTGTAGAAGGTGATATTATGGATATAAAAAATGAATTGATAAATCAAAAAAGGTCTAAATTTAAAGGAAATATATACCATTATTCACAAGTTAACTTTTCTTATAATTCAAATATAATAGAGGGAAGTAGGTTAACTAGTGATCAAATAGAGGCAATATTTGATACTCTATCTTTTATTCCTAAAAGTAATGACTTAATTAAGTTAGATGATTTAATTGAATCAACAAATCATTTCAAATTATTTGATTATATGTTAGATAATGTAGATAATCCATTAACAAAAGAAATGATTATAGAAATGAATAAAATATTAAAAAGAAATACCAGTGATGAACAAGATCCTAGATATAATGTTGGTGGGTTTAAAGCTGTGCCTAATATAATCGGCTTAATTAATGTTATTAATACCACTGCTCCAGAAATGGTAGAAGAAGAAATTGATAAACTTTTAAACGAGTATAATAAAAAAACAAATATTACACTAGAGGACATAATAGATTTTCATTATCGTTTTGAATGTATTCATCCATTTGGTGATGGTAATGGAAGAGTTGGCAGAATCATAATGTTTAAAGAATGTTTGAAAAATAATATTATGCCGTTTATTGTATTAGATGATGATAAATCTTACTACATGAGAGGATTAAAAGAATATAAAAATGATAAAATGTTTTTAATTGACACAATTAAACATGAACAAGATCTATATGAAAAAATATGCAAAGAGTTATTGAATTTTAATATTTAAAGACAATTTTATGAATAAATATTAATTTACAAAAAAGAATAGAATTATACTTTACATAGTATAATTTTTTTGTAATTCACTTGAAAAAAATTAAATAATTTGTTTATAATTGAATAGGTGATAAAAATGTATATAGACACACACTGTCATTTAGAAAAAAAGGAATATAATGTAGAAGAAATTATCAAAAATATTGAAAATAATATAATAATAATTAGTGGATATAATGATGAATCAAATATTGAAGTAATAGAACTAATAGATAAATATCCAAATGTATATGGAACTATTGGAATACATCCTAGTGATGTAAAAACTTCAAATATAGATATAATAAACAAATATGTAAACCATCCTAAAATAGTTGGAATAGGTGAAATAGGACTAGATTATCATTATGGAAAAGAAGATATAGAATTACAAAAAGAAATGTTTGTAAAACAAATAAATATTGCTAGAAAAAATAATAAACCAGTTGTAATACATAGTAGAGATGCATCTCTTGATACGTTAGAAATAATAAAAGAAAATAGTGATGTAAATTATACAATGCATTGCTATAGTTATAGTTTAGAAACAGCAAATATTTTATTAAAATATAATGTAATGTTTGGAATAGGTGGAGTTGTAACATTTAAAAATAGCAAAGAATTAAAAAGAGTAGTAGAAAATATTCCAATTACAAATATTTTACTAGAAACTGATAGTCCTTATTTAACACCTGAACCATATAGAGGAGAAAAAAATGAACCTAAAAATGTATTATTAGTAGCTGAAAAGATAGCTGAATTAAAAAATATGTCAAAAGATGAAGTATTAGAAATAACAACAAAAAATGCGACAAATAGATATAATATAAAAAGATAATTGTTAATATTATTTTTTTAATCTATTAATTTTGACTAATATATGATAAAATATAAGTTAGTGAAGAAGTAGAGAATGGTGATAACATGGGAAAGGTAATAGCATTAGTAAATCAAAAAGGAGGAGTAGGTAAAACTACTTCAAGTATAAATTTAGCAGCTTCTTTAGGTTACTTAAAAAAGAGAGTACTACTAGTTGATTTGGATCCACAAGGAAATGCTACTACTGGAGTAGGCATTGAAAAATCCGATTATGATAAAAGTATGTATGAACTTTTAAAAGGTGATGCTGAAATAGGAGAAGTAATAATAAAAACAAAATTTAAAAATTTATACATAATACCAGCAACAATTAATTTAGCTGGAGTAGACTTTGAATTAATAGAAAAACATAATCAAGATTCAACTTTTATAAAAGGTAGTCAGTTAAAAAAGCATTTAGATGAAGTAAAAGATCAATTTGATTATATAATAATAGATTGTCCACCTTCTTTAGGTGTATTAACAACAAATGCTTTAACAGCAGCAAATTCAGTAATAATTCCAATTCAATGTGAATTTTTCGCCCTAGAAGGAGTTATGCAATTATTAAATACAATAATTTTAGCTCAAAAAAATATAAATCCTACATTAGGTATAGAAGGTGTTTTACTTACTATGCTTGATTGTAGAACTAATTTAGGATTAGAAGTAGTAGAAGATATCAAAAGTTATTTTAAAGAAAGCGTATATGATACAATAATTCCAAGACTTATTAAATTAGCAGAAGCACCAAGTCATGGAAAACCAATAATAGCTTATGCCCCAGATCATATAGGAGCAGAAGCATACTTAAATTTAGCTAAGGAAGTGATTGCAAGAAATGGAAACTAAAAAAAGAGCATTAGGTAGAGGCCTAGAAGAATTATTTAACAATGAAAATCTTGATTTAAATAGTTTTGAAAGACAAGTATATGAAAGTGCATCAAATGAAGAAGTAGTTGAAATTTCATTAAAAGAATTAAGACCAAATCCATATCAACCAAGAAAAGTATTTAATGAAGAAGCATTAAATGAATTAGCAGCATCTATAAAAGAACATGGTGTTTTTCAACCTATAATTGTAAAAAAGAGTATTAAAGGTTATGAAATAATAGCAGGTGAAAGAAGATATAGAGCATCTTTATTAGCAGAAAAAGAAACAATTCCAGCTATAATTAGAGATTTTTCTGAAGAACAAATGATGGAAATAGCTTTACTTGAAAATTTACAAAGAGAAGATTTAACATCAATAGAAGAAGCATATGCTTATAAAAATATGCTAGAAAAATTAAATTTAACACAAGAAGAACTAGCAACTAAGGTAGGAAAAAGTAGAAGTCATATAACTAATATTTTAGGATTAATAAGACTTCCAAAACAAGTACAAAATATGATAGCTAACCAAAATATATCAATGGGTCATGCTAGAATATTAAGTAAAATAGAAAATGAAGAAAAAATAATAGAATTAGCAAACAAAATAGTTGATGAAAAACTATCAGTAAGAGATATTGAAAACCTTGTTAATGGTAGCGATATAGAAAAAAAGGTAAAAATAGATAGAAAACCTAAAGAAACAAATAATGACTATAAATATGTTGAAGATATTTTAAGAGAAAAATTAGATACAAAAGTTAAAATAAAAGATAAAAAAATTGAAATATCATTTACAAGTGTAGCAGATTTAAATAGAATATTAGAAATAATAGATATAAAAGATTAATGATAATTATATTATCATTCTTTTTTAAGGTGGTATATATGTTAGAATATAAATTAGGCAGCATTGTTATTATGAAAAAACAACATCCATGTGGTACAAACGAATGGGAGATAACAAGATTAGGTGCTGATATAAAAATAAAATGTTTAAATTGTGGTAGAACAATAATGTTACCAAGAATAGAATTTAATAAAAAATTAAAGAAAGTAATTAAGTAGGAGGAACTATGGCAAAAAAGAAAAAAAATAAGATATATGGTCCCGTTTTTGCTATCATAATAGTTATAGCAATCATATCGATATTAAGCTTAATTTTTTCAATTTTTAATATTGAAGGATATAAAATTGTAATAGCTAATAATACTTTAGAATCACAATTAATTACAGTAAAAAATATAATTAGTATAGATGGTATAAAATATTTATTTGAAAATATTGTAAATAATTTTATGAATTTTAAACCATTAGTTCTATTTATTATATTTTTATTAGGACTTGGTATATGTGAACAAAGTGGATTAATGTATGCAATAATTTTTCCATTAAAAAAGATTAAATTTAATTTTGTAATATTTATTACTTTATTTATAGGAATAATATCTACATTTATGGGAGATTTAAGTTATATTGTATTAATACCATTAACTGGTGTAATATATAAATACTTAGAAAAAAATCCAATATTAGGTATACTTACAATGTTTATAGGTATAACAATAGGCTATGGAACTGGATTAATATTTAATTATAATGATCATTTAATAGGATTATTAACTCAAACATCAGCAACTTTAAATGTTGATCCTAATTATAAATATAGTTTATTATCAAATTTATATATAATGTGGTTTTCTACAATATTATTTAGTTTTATAGGTACTATTATTATAAATAAATTTTTAGTAACGAAATTACCTAAAAAATATCAATTAGAAGAACAAAATGAAATAAACAAACAAGCAAAAACAATCAGTTTAATTGTATTTTTAGTATCATTAATATTAGTTATATACTTTATTTTACCAATAAATTTACCATTAGCTGGTATATTATTGGATAATGGTGCTGAAAGATATATTGATAAACTATTTGGTACATCTTCTCCATTTGGCAATGGACTTGTAGTAATTATAAGTTTAGTATTTACAATAGCAGGATTTATATATGGAAAAAAATCAGGAAATATAAAGAATGGTCACGATTTCAGTTTAAGTTTATCGAAATCTTTTGAAAATTTAGGATTTTTATTTGTTCTTATGTTTTTTGCATCACAAATACCAGCTATTATTGAATGGACAAATTTAGGTAATGTTATAGCTACAAGATTAATAGACTTAATAGGCAATTTACATTTGAGTGGAATATTATTAATAATAATGTTCATTATTATAACTGTTATCATCAGTATTTTAATACCAGATACAATGTCTAAGTGGAACTTAATGTCTCCAACAATAGTACCATTATTTATGCAAGCAAATATAACTCCAAATTTTACAAATTTTGTATTTAAAATAGGAGATTCAATTGGAAAATGTTTTAGTCCATTATTTATATACTTTATAATTACTTTAGCATTCTTAGAAAAATATAATGAATCAGAAAATGAAAAAAAACAAGTAAGTTATTTTGGAACATATAAAATGATTTTACCAACAGTAGCAATTTTATCAATAATATGGTTACTTGTAATAGTATTTTGGTATTTAATTGGTTTTCCAATAGGAATTGGAAATTATTCAACTCTATAATCCCTTTACGGGATTATTTTGATATTTATGTATTTTATGTTAAAATATATTCAAGGAGGTAATACTATGAAATTTTGTCCAAATTGTGGTAATGAAGTAAAAGAAGGAGCAGATATTTGTTTAAACTGTGGAAAAATATTAAATCAAAAATATAATTCAAATAAAATTCCAGGAAAGGGTATGTCAGTAGCAAGTTTAGTATTAGGAATAATATCAATTGTTTGGTCATTTTTAATGATACTTAGTTTATCAGATGGCATTGAATTATTAAGTTATTATAATTATGATTTTTTTGAATTAATTTGTTATTATATTGGTTATACATTATTTTCTTTGATACCAGCCATTTTAGGATTAATATTTGGTATTAATAGTAAGAAGAAATATACAAGTGGAAAATCTACAGCAGGTATAGTTTTATCTATTATTTCATTAGCTATATGTACTTTAATATTAATATTATTTATAATAAATTTTTAAAATTATCTTTATAGATAATTTTTTTTTGATATAATATTATTTGAGGGGATATTATGAGTATAGTAAGTTATGCATTAAAAGGAAATATTAAAAATTTTAATGACAAATTAGATAAAATAAGTCAAGAAACAGGTATTAGTAAAATAAAGTTACAAACAAAATTTTTATCATGTTTTAGACTTATAGGAACAGGTTATAGTGATTTTTTAAACTATGAATTATATAATAAAACTAAAGAAGAAATATTAGAATATGTATCAATAAAAGATCAGGATAAATTTTATGAAATAGTTAGTCCTAGTAAATACAAAACATTTTTTACTATAAAAACAAATTTTTTAAGAAATTTCAAAGATTATATAAGTAGAGACTTTTATGATAATGGTACTTTAGAAGAGTTAAAAACTTTCTTAAAAAATCATGAATATTTTATGTTAAAACCTTATGATGGTTTAGGTGGTCATGGAATAAAAAAATGTTATTCAAAAGATATAAAAGATGTTGAAGAATTCTATAAAAAATTACAAGAAGAAAAATTATTTTTAGAAGAGTATGTTATTCAACATAATGAAATAAATAAGATATGTCCAACTAGCGTTAATACCATAAGAATAATGACATTTGGATATAATGGAAAATCAGAAATTTTGTTTGCTGCTATGAGATTTAGTGATGGAACAGCAAATGTAGATAATTTTCATCAAGGTGGAATGGCATGTTTAGTCGATATTGAAACAGGTAAATTAGTAGGAAAAGCATTTAATAAAAATTTAGAATATTTTAAATATCATCCAATGACTGAAATGGAATTTGATGGTTTTCAAATCCCTAATTGGGATAAAGTAAAAAAATTAGTACTTGAAGCCTCTTTAGTAAATAAAAATATTCATGTAGTAGGATGGGATGTAGCTGTTACAGAAGATGGAGCAACTTTTATTGAAGGAAATAGAAGACCTGGATTTGATTTAGTTCAAGTATTATCAAAAAGGGGTAGAAAAGATATAATGAGACATTGTTTAGATATTATTAATAAAACAGAAAATACTAATTATAAAATATAAAAAATATATAATTTGATTATAATAAAAACTTGTATTGAAAGATATACAAGTTTTTTTGTTCTATTTTCTTTTTATTAGCTTTTTTTCATATGTAAATTATTTTTATTTAAATATATATAACATATAAGTCTATAAATAGGTTATGAGTGTTTTTAATTATTTATTTTTTAGTAAATTTTTTTAATATTAAATATAATCAGTAATTTACAATTAAAAGAATTAATGATAAAATGTATGTATAATGAAAAAATAGAGAAAATATAAGTGATGAGGGGTATTGATATATGAATAAAAATAAAAAACACGGTTTTACATTAATAGAATTATTAGCAGTAATAGTAATACTATCAGTAATAGCGCTAATAACAACACCATTAATATTGAATGTAATAAATGATGCTAAAAAAGGTGCAGCAGTGGATTCAGCTTATGAATATCTAAAAGCTGTAGAATATAGTAGTAGTATTAGTCAAATTACATCAAATAGTGGTTTAAGTGATGGTATTTATAAAGTAAGTGATTTAGCAGATAAAGTTAATGTAAAAGGAACAAAACCAACATATGGAACAATTACTATAGAAAAAGGAGCAGCAATAAATGCTAGTTTATGTATTAATGGTTATATAGTTTCTTATGATGGTCATAAAGCAGAATCTTTATCTAATTGTACAGAAACAGAAGATACAACAGGTCCAGATATAATAATTGGAACAGTAAAAGGAACAACAAGTAGTCTTACTATAAATTTTATAGTTAATGATAATGAAACTGGAATAGAAAGTACAAAATGTTTTTATAGTACAGATAAAAGTTATAATCTAGAAGGAAAAATAGAGAATAATACATGTAAATTAACTAATTTAAATGATAATACATTATATAATTATAAAATTGAAGCTATCAATAATGGAGGAATTAAATCAGAAGTAACAGGAAGTGCAACAACAGGAAATTTTGAAAGTATTGAAATAGAAATAAATCCAAGTGATTGGTCAAGTAGTAAGAAAGTTACAATAAAAGGTTCAACAAGTGGAGCAACACTAGAATATAAAATAGTAAATGGAACAACAGTAAAACAAGATTGGACAACATATACAGGAAAAATAACGATAGATTGGGCATCAAATGTAAATACACCAACATATATTTATGCAAGACTTAATGATGGAGTAAATATAAGTGAAACATCAAACTTTACAATAACTAAAATAGATGTAACAGCTCCAACATTAAATGTAAGTAATGCATCTATTACAACAAATAGTATAACAATACCAATTAGTACAAGTGATAGTGAATCAGGAATAGAAAGTACAAAATGTTTATACAGTACAGATGAAAGTTATAATCTAGAAGGTAAAATAGAGAATAACACATGTAAATTAACTAATTTAAAAAATAATACAACATATTATTATAAAGTTGAAACAACAAATAAAGCAGGATTAAAAACAACTAAAACAGGAAGTGGAACAACAGGTAGTTTTGAAGGAATTGAAATAGAAGCAAGTCCAAGTGATTGGTCAAGCAGTAAGAAAGTTACAATAAAAGGTTCAACAAGTGGAGCAACATTGGAATATAAAATAGTAAATGGAACAACAATAAAACAAGATTGGACAACATATACAGGAGAAATAACGATAGATTGGGCATCAAATGTAAATACACCAACATATATTTATGCAAGACTTAATGATGGAGTAAATATAAGTGAAACATCAAACTTTACAATAACTAAAATAGATATAACAGCTCCAACAGAAGCAAGTTTAAGCGCAACAACATATACAGATCAAGTTATGTTAAATGCTACATGTACAGATTTAGAATCAGGAATTTCAAAATATGAATTCAGTAAAGATAATGGTACAACATGGGTATCAAATGGAACAAACTCTACATATGTTTTTAAAGATTTAAATCTAGAAACAAATTATACTTTTAAATTAAGATGTACAAATAATGTTTCATTATCAAAAGAAGGAAGTATAACTAAAACAACAAATACAATAATAGAACCAACTTTATCAACAACAGCAGGATCAGCATCAAGTAAAAATGTAACAATAAAATTTAATGGAACAAATATATTAAATCCAAATTACTATGTAAAAGGAACAGTATCTTCAATATCATCAATAAATGTAACTGAAAGTTGTGGAACAGGAACAAATCCTGGTACATGTGTACAAATAACAGGTACAACATCATTAGCGGCAAATACATGGTATAAAGTAAGTTCTGATGTAGTTTTAACAATAACAGAAAATGGTAGTTTCTATGCAGCAACAAAAGATTCAAAAAATTTAAAAGCAGGAGCAACATTAACAATAACATCAATTACAAAACCAGCATCAGATATTTACTATAATAATAGTACATACACAAATGGAGATATAACAGTACAAGAAGCAATAGAAGAGTTATATAAAAAATTATCATAAGGTGGTGAATATTAATGAAAAAGATAATAAATTTTATAAAAGATTATGCTTTTGGATTTATAATAGGAGCATTATTATTTACAGGAATAAGTGTATATGCTTTAAATACATTACATTCAAAAAATTTCATTGTTGATGCATCAAAAATTGATAGTTTATCAGAAGATGCAACAGTACAAGAAGTAATTGAAGATTTATATAAAAAAGACTATTGTCCTAGTAAATATAAATGTTATAAACTGCATTCAACACCAAAAGTAGGAGATTATATAAAAATGACGCCAACATCTACATCATATACAACAGATACAAGTAAAACAGGATATACAAGTACCCAAAAAATAAATCCAAGTGAACTAGATACATGGCGCGTAATAAAAGTAAATAGTGATGGAACAATAGAAGTAGTATCAGAAAATATATCAAGTACAGCTGTATATTTTAAAGGCCAAACAGGATATAAAAATTTAATAGGATATTTAAATGAATTAGCGAATCAATATCAAAATACAAAATATACAATAAAAGCAAGACATATGGGATATAATGGTCAAACAGAATATTTAACAGATACAGCAAATACAGTAGATTCAACAGCAACTACAGCACCATGGACTTGTTCAACAGTAGGAAGTTGTAGTCCGGTAGAAAGTCAAGGTGGAGGAGATACTTTATATACTAATGATACTGATTTAGTAAAGAATGCAATAGGTACATTAGTAGCAAGCTTAAAAGGAGGAAGTGCAAGTGATTACTGGTTAGCAAGTCGCTATTATGACTATTGCAGTTCGTCTAACTGGTTCTATAGCGGCCGTAACATTAGCAGTAGTGGTAATATCGACAGCAGCTACGACTTGTATCTCTATAACTATGGCTTCAGCGCGAACTCTAGCTACTTCCGTCTCCGCCCAATACTAACTCTAAAATCTGGAATCAGTTATACAGCAGTACGCGGAACAAGTGATGATCCATTTGTATTATCATAAAAATAGTATGAGATATGGTCGAGAACAGCCTAATGATTTTTCCGACTAGCAAATAAAATAAAAAAATATAAATAGAAAGGTATCAATTAATAATAGGAAAAATATTGATAATGAAAATATATGAAAAGAATTAAAAAAAATATATTCGGATTCATAATAGGAGCATTATTGTTTACAGGAATAAGTGCATATGCTTTAAATAAAATATATGCAACGGATGTAGATATAGATACTACTAATATTAGTGAATTAAATAGTGGTTCTACTTTGAAAGATGCTTTAGATGGATTATATAAAAAGGCAAATTCTACTGATTGTCCAAGTGGATATAAGTGTTTTACTAAAAAAAGTACACCAGAGGTAGGAGATTATATAAAAATGACACCACCATCTACATCATATACAACAGATACAAGTAAAACAGGATATACAAGTACCCAAAAAATAAATCCAAGTGAACTAGATACATGGCGCGTAATAAAAGTAAATAGTGATGGAACAATAGAAGTAGTATCAGAAAATATATCAAGTACAGCTGTATATTTTAAAGGCCAAACAGGATATAAAAATTTAATAGGATATTTAAATGAATTAGCGAATCAATATCAAAATACAAAATATACAATAAAAGCAAGACATATGGGATATAATGGTCAAACAGAATATTTAACAGATACAGCAAATACAGTAGATTCAACAGCAACTACAGCACCATGGACTTGTTCAACAGTAGGAAGTTGTAGTCCGGTAGAAAGTCAAGGTGGAGGAGATACTTTATATACTAATGATACTGATTTAGTAAAGAATGCAATAGGTACATTAGTGGCAAGTCCAAAAGGAGGAAGTGCGTCATACTATTGGTTAGCAAGTCGCTATTATGACTATAACAGTTCGTCTCGCTGGTACTATAGCGGCCGTATCATTAGCAGGAGTGGTAGTTTCAGCAGCTACGGCGACTTGTATGGCTATAACAGTGGTGTTCGCACGTACTCTAGCAGTTACCGTCTCCGCCCAATACTAACCCTAAAATCTGGAATCAGTTATACAGCAGCACTAGGAACAAGTGATGATCCATTTGTATTATCATAAAAATAGGATGAGATATGGTCAAGAACAGCCTAAGGTTGTTCCTGACCAGCCAAATAAAAATAAAAAAAGAAAGAAGGTAGAAATATGAAAAAAATATCAATAATATCATTATCTACATTATTAGCAGTCAGTTTACTAACAGGTTGTGGATGTAGTAAAAAAGAAGAAAAACCACAAGATGATATAAAAACAAATACCAATGAAGATGTAATAAAAGATCAAGTAATAGATGGAATAACAATGACAAATACAAGTATGGTAACAACAAATAAAACAACAAAATTAACAACAAGTGTAACTAATAATACAGATAAAGATTATAGATTAGATGAATATATGATAATAGTTAAAGATGAAGAAGGAAAAGAAATTGTTAGAATACCAGGATATGTAGGAGATACTATTAAAGCAGGAGAAACAAGAACAATTAGTTCATCGGTAGATATAGATTTATCTAAAGCAGCAAGTATTGAATATGAAGTAAAAAAATAATTATTTAAAAAGGTTCTTTGTCAAATAGTGTTGGTGGACAAAAAATTTGATAAATGAATTGTGAATATGGAGGATGATGAAAATCATCCTTTTATAATGCCTTTAACTAAGAAAATACGAGAAATAAAATGATCATATTTTCTATAGCCAAAAGCAATTCTTTTAATACATTTAATTAAATTATTAGTACCTTCTATAATTCCATTATTAATATCATATTTAAATGAATTTTCAATATATTTAATATTTTCTTTATATAATTTTAAAGCTTGTTTCATTTTTAAAGATAAATTTTTATTTTGGTTTAATGTTATTGCTTTAAACTTGTTAAAATTTTTTTCTTTTAATGAATTAATTAAGCCTTGATAACATTCGTAAGTAGCTTTCAAAGTCTGATTTGTATTAATCAAATATTGAACAATTTCTTTTTGAGACATATCTTTATGAAAATGTTTAGAATATTGTTTTTTTTCAGATAAATCCAATTCATTTTTAACAATTAATTTCCAATAATCTTTTAATTTATTATAATTAGGATTATCTTTTTTACACAAGCTAACTCTAGTAGAATTTAATGCATTATAAGCTTGAATAACAATATGAAATCTATCAATAGATATATCAGCATTTTTAAATAATTTTTTAGCTAAGTGAATGTAACCAGAATAAAAATCAATAGAAATATGTTTAACGTTATCACGTTGTCGTTTAGAATATCTTCTAAAATATTTTTCTAAATCTCTAGATTTTCTAGAATCATTTATATCAAATAAGTTATTATTATCGTTATCAGTAATAATAAAAGCCATTTTACCTTTAGTATCATTAGTAGCTTTAAATTCATCCCAATTCATTGATTTTGGTAAAGTAGGGTGTCTTAAAACGGTATGAGAAGAAATATCATTTAATATACGATCGACAACAGAAACAGAAACATCCATTCTTTTAGCAATATCTTTTTCAGATTGTTTTTCCATAAGTTCCAATTTAATTTGAAGATTAGTATTATTAGAAATATTTTTATCAACTAAATTAGTTTCAGCAATAAAAGTATTATTACAATGTTTACAAAAGAAACGTTGTTTGTGAAGAATTAATCTAGTTAAACAATTACCTTGTTTAGGAATTTTAACAATACAATTTTTTCTAAACTCCCATTTTATGATATCATTAGTGGATTGGTTAATAGTTTTACAACAAGGACAAAATTGAGGATTATAAGATAAAACACCCTCAATTATTTTATAATTCTTTTCTTTTATCATTTTTTCTTTACATTCAGTAATAATATGAATATTTTCATCTTTAATATTTAATAAATTTAGTATATAATTATTAGTAGACATAAGTTTATTCCTTTCAATGTTTTCTAACAATTACATTGTATCAAACTTATGTCTTTTTATTAAATAAAAACAGTGTAGTGATTTTACACTCACCAACACTATTTATAATACAACCTTTAAAAACAGAAAATTCTGTTTTTTTTATTAAATTATCTAAATATTATTTGTAAATAAAATGTCGAATAAAAAAATAAATTCAATATTTATTGACAGTTTATATATGTTTATCTATACTTATAATAGAGGCGATATTATGATATTTAAGAAAAAATTTAATATAGAACAAGATAGATTAATGAGAAAATTTGATATTGAAAAAAGATGTTATTACTATGTAAAACATCTTAATGCAAATGAATATACAATTATTAATTATGATGATTTAGATAGAAAATCGAAAAAAAAATTACTAATTGAAAATAAAAAATTATTAACTAATGATAAACTATATTTAGAAGAAGTAGAAAAATATAAAGAAAAATTTAGATTTAACTATTTAAAAAAATTAGGATTTCTATGTGATAGCTTTGAAGTTTTAAGTAATCGTGGAAATGGATCTATTTCTGATGATATGAATCAATTTTTAGATAACTTATTATCAGAAGATAATGTATTAATCGGAATTCATAGAGTTGGAAATAGCTTTAGTAAAGAAAAAATGGATGACATTTTTAATAATGGTCTAAAGATTACAGGTCATTTTGATGGGGCAGTAGATTCTACAAAGCAATTAAATAATAATGTTAGTTATTATCCAAATAATCATAAAATAAAAAAAGAATTAATGTATGCTGATCAATATAAATCATCAATTGGTTCTATTTTAATTAGAATACCAGATGAAAAATTAGAGGTAAATAATGATATATTATTAAATGTTAATAACGAAATAAGATTAAATCCTAAATATATCGTTGGATATGTACCACTATATCAAAATAACACAATTAAAAATATTATCTATAGTAATGCATATCTTAATTCAATAGAAAATAGAGAACATAAATTATACTAATAATTGCATATATTATTTAAATATATTTTCATTTTTTATCATAAAAATATAATTGACAAAATAAATCAGTTATTATACAATGAAATTGACATTTTTTGCTTAAAAACATAATATATACAGATTTTAGTTACACAAAACGAAAAAGTTGTGTTTTTTTGCGTTGAAAGGAGTGTGATAATAAATGTCATTCATCAATGTAAGTCACATAAATAAAACTTTTAAAGTTGCTAAAAGAAAAAGTGGTCTTAGAGCATCTTTAAAATCTTTTTTTAAGAGGGAATACGTCTATATAAATGCAGTAAAAGATGTATCATTCCAAATAAAAAAAGGAGAAATCATTGGTTACATTGGACCTAATGGTGCAGGTAAATCAACTACCATTAAGATTCTAAGTGGAATATTAATTCCAGATAGTGGAACAGTTCAAGTAAATGGTATGATACCATGGAAAGATAGAGAAAAATATGTTTCAAATATTGGAGTTGTATTTGGTCAAAGAAGTCAATTATGGTGGGATATTCCTGCTGAAGATACTTTTGATTTACTAAAAGATATTTACAAACTAGATAATGAAGAATATCAAAAAACAAAAGAAACTCTAACTGAATTATTAGATATTAAAGATATTATTCAAATACCAGTTAGACAACTTAGCTTAGGTCAAAGGATGCGCTGCGAAATTGCTGCTTCGTTAATACATAAACCATCCATATTATTTTTAGATGAACCTACTATAGGATTAGATGCTATTTCAAAAGAAGTAGTAAGAAATTTCATAAAAAAAATTAATAAGGAATTAAAAACAACAATAATATTAACAACGCATGATATGAGTGATATAGAAGCACTTGCAAAAAGAATTATTCTTATTGGAAAAGGACAAATACTATATGATGGAACATTAAAAAATTTAAAAGAAAAATATGGAAATAATAAAAGCGTACAAATATACACAAAAGAAAAAATAAAAAAAATAAATAAAAAAGGTGTTATAAAACAATCAAAAATAGATAATGGTTATAACTTTATAATAGATGTTAATAAAATAACAATTTCAAACTTTTTAAAATATTTATCTACAAATATTAATATAGATGATGTAGAAATTGATAATGAAAATATTGATAATGTAATAATAAAATTATATAAGGATTTTGAAATATGAAAACTTATTTATCAATATTTAAATTAAAATTTATAAATGGTATTCAATATAGAGTAGCAGCAATTGCTGGATTATTGACACAATTATTCTTTGGATTTATATTTATATCTGTTTATTTAGCCTTTTATGAAACAAATGGAGAATCTTCTCTACCAATGAAATGGCAAGAATTAGTAGATTATTTATGGTTAAATCAAGCATTCTTTGCTTTAGTATATACTTGGTTTAAAGATAATGAATTGTTGTCAATGATTAAAAATGGTAATATTGCATATGAATTTGTAAGACCAATAAACTTCTATAAAAAATGGTTTGCAACTATGTATGGTACAAGATTATCAAATGTATTACTTAGATTTTTACCTGTTATATTAATTTCTTTATTATTACCATATCCATATAAATTAGGACTACCTATAAATATTATTAGTTTTATATTATTTGTTATCAGTTTAATTATATCTAGTTTAGTTATTACATCATTTACTATGATATATCATTTAATAACTATATATACTTTGGATGAAAAAGGAATTATGTCATTATTTATGGTTTCTGCTGAAATATTTTCTGGTGGCACAGTACCAATATCATTTTTCCCACCATTTCTTCAAACAATCGCTAATATATTACCTTTTAGATATATATGTGATTTACCATTTAGGATATATTCTGGAAACATTTCCATAATAGAAGCATTTCCAAATATTTTATATGGAATAATTTGGTTAATTATATTACTACTTATTGGATATTTATTAGCTCAAAAATCTACTAGAAAGGCTTTAATTCAAGGTGGTTAATATGAAATTATATTTTGAATTTTTAAAAATGCATTTTAAGTCTATTTTAGAATATAAGAAATCATTTATCATAGGTTTTGTTTCACAATTTTTTGTATTTTTTACATATTATTTTATAATTTTAGCCTTATTTAGTCGCTTTAATAATATTAAAGGATTTAATGTATATGAAGTACTATTATGTTTTGCTATTATTCAAATGGGATATACAATTAATCAAGTATTTGCTAGAGGAATAGATAAATTTGATACTTTAATAATAAATGGTGAATTTGATAGATTACTTTTAAGGCCAAAAAATTTATTACTCCAATCTATTATGTGGGAAATTGATTTTGTCAAAATATCAAGAATTGTTCAATCTATCGTAATTTTATTTATTTCTTTATATAATTTGAATATAGATTTAAATATATGTAAAGTTGTTACTTTAATATTGATGATAATAAGTTCTATAGCTATATTTTTCTCATTATTTTTACTTATGGCATCATATTGTTTTTATACAGTACAAGGATTGGAAATAAGAAATTTATTTACAGATGGTAGTAAACATTTAGCTCAATATCCAATAGGTATATTTAAAAAAGAAATAATGACTTTTTTTACAATTATTATTCCTTTTGGTTTTGTAAATTATTATCCATTATTATATTTATTAGGAAGAACAAACAATATTTTATATATGTTTTCACCTTTAATTGTATTTATTTATGTAATTCCATCATTATTATCATTTAAATTAGGTATAAAAAGATATACAAGTGTAGGTTCTTAAAGCAATTATTTTAATTGCTTTTTTATTTAAATAATTTTTTTAAATGTAAAGTATATAAATTATACTAATAAAAGAATAAAAATCACATAAGGTGATTTATTATATATTCCAAAATGGGGTTCCACATGTAAAATTATCACCCCTATTTTTTTAATAGGACTTATAACAGTTATATAGTTACTTTGTAAAGTTTTATTATCATAGTGTAAATAACAACAACTTCTTAATACAAAATATCTATTATGAATTTTTTTCAACGCGAAACGTGAGAGTAGTTGTACTGCCAGCTACTATATCTTTTAAATTAACAGTTAATGTATGACTAGCTTCATTATATGAGTATTCATCTTCTGTTGCTGCTACATCATTAATCATTACACTACCAGGAACAAATTTAACTAGTCCATTATCAATGATATCTGTTATTACAGGACTAACATATGTAGTATCTGTTTGATTTTCTAGTGTTATAGTATAGGTTAATTCACCACTTCCCCAGTTTTTTTTGTCAGCATCTTTAGTTAGTGTAAGTCCTTCAATCATATTTACTACAGAAGTATTAGATGTAAGCAATGTAAAACAAAATTTTTATACTTGTGGTATAATCTACTAGGAGGGTGATAGTATGTTAGAAGTGCAATTATTTAATTTAGGTTATTGTGATGAACAAGAATATACTAGAGTTGTATGTGTTAGTAAATATAAAGGAAAATATGTATTTTGTTATAATAAAAAAAGAGAAGGATGGGAAATTCCTGGAGGACATATTGAAGAAGGTGAGTCATGGTTAGAAGCTGCTAAGCGTGAAATGTATGAAGAAACTGGAGCTACCAAAGTAGAAATAGAGCCAATATCAGTTTATAAAATTAGTTCATATGGTTTGTTGTGTTATTGTGAAATTTTTGAAATGACAGATTTACCAGAGCAATTTGAAATGGATGAAATAATGTTCTCAGATAATTTGCCTGATAATTTAACTTATCCAGATACATTTAAACTATATTTTGATACAGTTAAAAATAAGAAAAAATTTTAAAAATTTTTCTTTTTTTATATTTATAATTAGGAATGATTATTGTAGCTTTTCTTGTTTTATTGTTAAATTAGTGTTAAAATAGATTACTGAAAAATATTTAGTTTTATTTAGTAATTTGTGATTTTTATTCATCCACTAATAATAATTGCACAATTAACCTAATATTATATTGAAATTATTGAATAAGAAATTTTAAATCATATAATATTATTGATTTGTAGGAGGAAATATGGCATTAACGATTATTATAGAAGAATACTATAACTTGATTAGTGAAATGAATTATTTACTAATTTTGTCAAATGGGATATTAGAAGATAATGAAAGTATTCAGATTGTAAAAGAAAAAATATTAATAAATAATAATTTCAAATATATAGATATGGAAAAAACTTTAAATTATTTACATAATTCAATAGATGATAATAATTTGAATCATAAAATTATAAATTACTTAAAGAACTTAATAATATTTGCTGAAAAATATAATATTGATTCATTTAAAGAAATAGAAAATAAAATTTTAAAAATATGGAATCAAGAACATATTTATGATGAATCATTATTAAAATATATTATTAGAATAGATTCAGATAATCTATATAAAATATATATTGATATGGTAAGAGAAAATTTGATTAAAGATCCAAATATTCCTATTGGTACTTCGTCTGAGCCATTGTTTACTATGCTGCCTAAAAAGGACGAATTGTTAATTTATAATTTAAAGGTTATTGCTAATCCATTAGTAGATTGGACTATATTAAAAAATGGAATAATTGCATTAGAACATTTTATTTATGAATATGAAGTTAGTGAAAATGAAATGTTAAAGAAATATTATCATGATATAATAATGATTGCTATAAAAGGAAATATGTGTGTATTTAATAATAGATATTTTAAAAACTCAAAATGTAGTTATTTAGAAGATATAACAGGATTATATTTACTATCATTATATGAAGATGAAAATATACAAGAATTACATAGTAGATTAAATAATGATAATTTTATAAAAGAAATAAATGAATACTTAATAAGTGATGTTGGATACAATCATCAATTGGAATTATATAAAGAACACAATCTTCAAGGAGATAACTGTTTAAATAAAATAAAATTGTTAAGATGGAACAATAGTTTAATTAAAAAATAGATGATAATAAGAACAAGGTGTTTTGAAAGTTACCTTGTTTTATTGTATATAAAATGATAAAATACAAATAGTTAAAAAGGAGGTCATTATGTTTAAATTAGAGTCAAAATATACACCTAGTGGAGATCAACCAGAGGCAATAAATTCATTAGTTGAAGGAACCCTTAATGGTGAGAAATGCCAAGTTTTATTAGGGGCAACGGGGACTGGAAAAACTTTTACGATTGCAAACGTAATAGAAAAAGTAAATAAACCAACCCTAGTTTTAGCCCATAATAAGACACTTGCAGGGCAATTATACGCAGAGCTTAAAGAGTTGTTTCCAGAAAACCACGTATGCTATTTTGTATCTTACTATGATTATTATCAACCTGAAGCATATGTGGCATCTTCAGATACATATATAGAAAAAGATGCATCAATAAATGATGAAATAGATGAGCTAAGACACGCAGCTACTTCTGCACTTTTAACTCATAATGATGTAATTGTAGTAGCTTCAGTATCATGTATATATGGTATAGGAGAAGTAGAAGATTATAAAAATACAATGATGACGTTAAATGTTGGTGATAATATTACAAGGGAAGAAGTAATGTTGAATCTAATAAATATGTTTTATGAAAGAAATAATTTAGATTTAAAAAGAGGGACATTTAGAGCTAGAGGGGATATACTAGAAATAATGCCAGTAAATGAACATGGTAAATGTATTAGAGTCGATTTTTTTGGTGATGAAATAGAAAAAATATATGAGATTGATACAGTAACTGGAAGTATATTAAATAGTAAAAATTCAATATCATTATTTGCTGCTTCACACTTTGTAGTAAATGAAGAAAAATTAAGAAAAGCAATAGAAAATATAAGAATAGAATTAAAAGAAAGACTAGAATATTTCAAAAAAGAAAATAAATTATTAGAATATCAAAGACTAATGGAAAGAACAAACTATGATTTGGAAATGTTATCAGAAACAGGAAGCTGTAGAGGAGTAGAAAATTATTCAAGACATTTAGCTCTTAAAAAAGCAGGAGAAACACCAACAACATTATTGGATTTCTTTCCTAAAGATTTCTTAATGGTAATAGATGAATCCCATGTTACAATACCACAAGTTAGAGGAATGTATAATGGAGATCAAGCAAGAAAAAGTGTTTTAGTTGATTATGGATTTAGACTACCAAGTGCCCTTGATAATAGACCTTTAAAATTTGATGAATTTGAAAAAAAGATAAATCAAGTAATTTGCGTATCAGCTACACCTGGTGATTATGAACTAGAAAAAGCAAGTAAAGTAGTAGAACAAATAATAAGACCAACAGGATTACTAGATCCAGAAATAGAAGTTAAACCTACAAATGGACAAATAGATGATTTAGTTAGTGAAATAAATTTAAGAATAGAAAAAGATGAAAGAGTATTAATAACAACATTAACTATTAGAATGGCAGAAGAATTAACAGATTATTTAAAAAAATTAGATATAAAAGTAGCTTACTTACATAGTGAAATTAAAACATTAGAAAGAATGAAAATAATTAGAGATTTAAGATTAGGTAAATATAATGTTGTAGTAGGAATAAACTTACTAAGAGAAGGTATAGATATACCAGAAGTATCTTTAATAGCTATTATGGATGCTGATAAACAAGGATTCCTAAGAAGTGATAGAAGTTTAATTCAAACAATAGGAAGAGCAGCACGTAATTCAAATGGTCATGTAATAATGTATGCTGATAAAATAAGTGATGCTATGGATAAAGCAATAAAAGAAACAAAAAGAAGAAGGGAAATTCAAGAAAAATATAATCAGGAACATAACATAATACCAACAACAATAAAGAAAGAAATAAGAGATTTGATTAGTAATAATAAAGAAATAGAAGAAAAAGATACTCCACAACTAAGTAAAAAAGAAAAACAAGATTTAATTATTAAAATAGAAAAAGAAATGAAAGAATGTGCTCGTAATCTAGATTTTGAAAGAGCAACAGAATTGAGAGATATTCTATTTGAATTAAAAAGTCAATAAAATTTAAAATACAATATCATTTAATCTATGATATAATTAAAATATGAAAGAAGGTATACAATGAATCCTATATTAATAGAATTAGGACCAATTACAATATATTGGTATACAGTAATGATTTTTATAGCATTTCTATTAGGTGGTACTTTAGCCTTAAATGAAGCAAAAAAATGGAAAATCAGTGAAGATTTTATGATTAATTTATTCTTTTATACAATACCTATATCAATAATAGGTGCTAGACTATACTATGTAATATTTAATCTAGATTATTATTCAGTTAATCCGATAGCAATCTTTAAAATATGGGAAGGTGGCCTTGCTATACATGGCGGTTTAATAGCTGGATTTATTTTTCTAGTACTATATTGTAAAAAATATAAAGTAGATTGGAAAAGAATGTTAGATATTTTAGTAGTAAGTGTAGCTTTAGGTCAAGCAATAGGAAGATGGGGTAATTTCTTTAATGGCGAAGCTCATGGTGCAGTAACTACTTTAGAAGCACTAAAAGCTTGGCATTTACCAAATTTTATAATAGAAGGTATGCATATTAATGGTTCATATTATATACCTACATTTTTAATAGAATCTGTATGGTGCTTTATATTATTTATAATTCTACTCATAATTAGAGGTAATAAATATACAAAAATAGGTCAAACAAGCTGCATATATTTAATACTATATGGTATTGAAAGATTTATAATAGAAGGATTAAGAACAGATAGTTTAATGTTAGGTAATATTAGAGTTGCTCAGTTAGTTTCAGTGGCAATGGTTATAATAGGTGTTATATACTTTATAAAACTACGCCAAGGTTCAGTTTTTTCTAACAAATATAATGATATAAAAAATACAAATGAATCAAACTTTTGATTGTATAATTATTGGAGCAGGTATATCTGGATGTACTGCTTCAATATATTTAAAAAGAGCTGGACTTAATATATTAATGTTAGAAAAAAAAGCAATCGGTGGACAAATAATAAATACATCAGAAATAGAAAATTATCCAACAATTACTTCTACTGATGGATTTACATTTTCAGAAAATTTAAAAAAACAAATAAAAAATTTAAATATTGAAATTAAATATGAAGAAGTATTAGATATAAAAAATAATGATGTAAAAGAAGTTGTAACAAAAAATAATACATATTTAACAAAAAATATTATAATAGCAACAGGAAGAATACCTAGAAAATTAGACTTAGAAAATGAAAATAATTTACTAGGAAAAGGAATTAGTTACTGTGCTACTTGTGATGGATTTTTTTACAAAAATAAAGATGTAGCAATTCTAGGTGGAGGAAATAGTGCATTAGAAGCAGCAATATATTTGTCAAAAATATGTAATAATGTAACTATAATAAATAGAAGTGAAAAATTAAGAGCTGATTATGAATTAATTAATGAAGTAAAAAATTTAAATAATATTAAAATAATTTATAATGAGCAAATAAAAGAACTAAAAGAAAATAATGGGTATTTAGATAGTCTTATATTAAATAATCAAACATTAAAAGTAGATGGTTTATTTATTTATATAGGTTTAATACCAACATTACCTTTTATAAAAAATATAAATTTAAATTTAGAGAATGGATACATACTAGTTGATAATAAAATGAAAACAAATATTGATGGTATTTATGCCTGTGGTGACATTATAAAAAAAGATTTATATCAAATAATAACAGCTGCTAGTGAAGGAGCTATAGCTGCAAGTAATATTAAATAGATTGAATCCTAACGACTTTATGAAAGCGTTAGGATATTTTTTGTATATTAATTTAAATATATATGAAAAAATTATACTATTTTCTTTTTCTGTATGATAAAATTAACTAACACTTTTAAAATTATAAAAAAAATGATATAATATTTTATATAAAAAAACATTTGGAGAAAGAGCAAATTAAATAGAATATTTGAAGATGAATTTACACGGTCAATTATTACGAGGAGAGAAGTTTATGAAAAAGGGTTTTACATTAATAGAATTATTAGCAGTTATAGTAATATTAGGTATAGTAACACTTATTACTACGCCAATAATATTAAATGTGATAGAAGATTCTAGAAAAAATTCAGCAATAGGATCTGCTGTAGGATATTTAAAATCATTAGAAGAAGCAATGGTAACAGAAGAGTTGCTTAGTGGAAAAACTATAGAAAGGGAGAGAATATATAAAGTAGAAGAAAATACTGAATATGAATACTCAGAGCTAGAATATTTAAATGAACATTCAGATTTCAATAAGGAAGCAAGTAATATATATCTAAATAATGTGGTAAATATAAAAGGAACAAAGCCAACAGATGGATATATAATAATTGGAAAACAAGATGTAGAAGAAGCAGAATTAGTAATAAATGGATATTCTATATATTGTGATAATAGTAGAAGATGTGTAGTAACAGGTAAATTTACAAGTAGTTCAAATGTAACAAGTATAAAAATCGAAAAACCAGATAGTTATTCAATTGTAGTTGGAAATACATTAGAGTTAAAAGCAAGTGTAGAAACAATTGATGGAAGTGAATCAGTTGTTTCTTGGACAAGTTCAGATACTTCAGTAGCAACTATAAACAATAAAGGTGTAATAACTGGTATAAAAGAAGGACAAGTAACAATTATAGCAAAATCAGGAAATAAAAAATCAAGAATAACAGTAACTATAATATATGATGAATATATACCAACCATTACAAAAATTTCAAATAGAGGATCTAGTATTACTTTAGAATATAAAATAGATAATAACGATTTTATAACTTCATATAAATGTTATTATGATCAATCAGTAAATTTTGAATCAACTCAATTTCAAAGTTCTACTGTAAATTCTTGTGAATTGACTACGCAAGCTGATACAACATACTATTATAAGGTATGTGCAATTGATTCATCTAATAATGAGCATTGCTCTACGGTTGATAATATTTCAACATTTAATGGTATACCAGTTGGAAATTATGAAAAAGGTGCTGCTATAAATTATGCTGGAGCTGATTGGAAAGTAATTTCTGATAATGGTGATAGTACTACAATGGTATTAGCATCTTCTTATAAATCGGGAGCATATGGTGGAACATCATGGGAAACTTCGGATATCAAAAAGATTTTAAATAGTGATTTTATTAAAGAATATCCAGATTTAGAAAAGGATGTAACAAATTCAGCGATTATTTTTGATAACACGTCTAGTAGCTATGTTAGAATACCAACAAAAGACGAAGTGTCAACTGAAATATCAAATGATAATGGTCTACCATTTTGGTTAATGGATGTATCTGAATCTTTGGCAGCTTATGCAACAGGTAGTGGAAATTTAAGCTATACTACTTATACAAAAGGTTCTAAAGTGGTTGGCTACAATGGATACGGTTCTTCATTAGAGAGTATATCTTCTTTACACGATAGTATTTCGAATCGAAGTACTTGTACTAATGTAAGTACAGCTACAAATTCTAATTTATATGCGCCTCTTTCATCAACTTCTGTCGTCACGTCACAAAATTGTATAAGAAATACCAATATTGAAAATCCAGCTTCTACATTTGCTTATAATGGAACTTTAGGCTATGCAACGAAAACATTAAATGCTAATTATTATGCTTATGTTATTTATTTTACAAATTTTTATGTTAATGATAGTACAATTAAAAAATATTTGTGTTTGTGTAATTTTAGTACTACTGAAGCTAGTTGTAAAACACAGACTGAAAGTAAATTTTCAATTACTTGTGATAATGTTAAACTAGGTGACGGTGTAAATCCTTTAACTATTTATTATGCAAAAGCTGGATATTATGCAGCAAATAATGTTAATACGATAGAAAATTCTTATCAAAACATTACAATAAGACCAGTTATTACTGTAAGAGAAAGATAAAAGATTAAATTTTATGATAAAAACACTAAAAAGTGTTTTTTGAGTTTATTTGAACTACAATCTTAATTTACTATTTATAATACACATGGCATTTTAATATTTGTCAAACATAAATTTTTGTGATATATTAATACATGATGAAAGGACACATTATATTCAATTATGATTATATGATTATGTAAAGATAATTATATATTATTTTGATATTACTTAACTAAAACAAAAATTTTTCGTAGTAGTTTAGTAGTAGAATCTACTACAGTGACGTAATGATGTTTACCCTCATTACGTTTTTTTCTATAATAAAGTAAAATATCGTTATCAGGAAAATTTCTTGAGGTAATAGAAATAATATTTTGAACAGTAACGAATAAAATTCTTCTAATATATCTATTGCCAGATTTAGAAATAGGACCTCCAATCCCATTGATAGAATTAATTAAATTGAACATATAACTTCTTTTTGCCTTGTTGATTAATTTTGATTTAAAATTTTCAACCTATTTTGTATAGCTTAATAGTAGCTCAATTATAATAATTAAATTATTAACCTTCTCATTATCTTTAGATACATTTATGAATACTTAAGACTTTTGTTATAATCTTCCTAACTACATTACTCATTTTATAAAATGAATGATGCTTATTCTTCCATAAATTGATGATTGTAGAAACTTTATCAATTTACATCTTAAATTATACGTGATATAATATTTTACGAAAGAGATGATGTTATGAGTTTACAAGCAGGTATAGTAGGTTTACCAAATGTCGGTAAATCAACCCTATTTAATGCAATTACAAAGAAAAATATTTTAGCAGCAAATTATCCCTTTGCAACAATAGATCCAAATGTTGGGGTAGTTACAGTACCAGATAAAAGACTAGAATTTTTGGAAAATTTATATTTACCTAAAAGTTTAGTACCAACAACATATGAATTTACTGATATTGCTGGACTAGTTAAAGGTGCATCAAGTGGTGAAGGTTTAGGTAATAAATTTTTAAGTCATATTAGAGAAGTAGATGCTATCGTAGAAGTAGTTCGATGTTTTGAAGATAACAATATAATTCACGTTGAAGGTGGAGTTGACCCAATAAGGGATATTGAAATAATAAATGTTGAATTAATGTTAGCTGATTTAGAAATTGTAGAAAATAGAATTAATAAAATTGGCAAAAAAGCTATGATGACTAAAGATAAAGAAACAAAAATAGAAGTAGAACTACTAGAAAAAATAAAAGATTCTTTAGAAAAAAACATTCCACTTAGAAGATTAGAATATACAGAAGAAGAATTAAAATTAATTAAAAATTTTCATTTTCTAACTATTAAACCAATAATATATATGGCAAATATAGCAGAAGAGGATTTAATTAATGATGGAAATATTTATGTTGATAAAGTAAGAGAATATGCAAAAAATGAAAATGCTGAAGTAATTACAGTATCAGCAAAAATTGAAAGTGAACTTTCAGAATTATCTGATGAAGATAAAGTAGAATTTTTACATGATTTAGGAATAAAAGAAAGTGGATTAGATAAATTAATAAAAGCAACATATGATCTTTTAGGATTAGCTACTTATTTTACAGCAGGAGAAGATGAATGTAGAGCTTGGACATTTAAAAAAGGAATGAAAGCTCCAGAATGTGCCGGTATAATTCATAGTGATTTTGAAAGAGGATTTATAAAAGCAGAAATAATGAGTTATGAAGATTTAGAAAAATATGGAACAGAATTAAAGGTAAAAGAAGCTGGAAGGTTACGACTAGAAGGTAAAGAATATGTAATGCAAGATGGCGATATATGTCATTTTAGATTTAATGTATAGGTAATTATATATGGAAATATAATTATATAGATGAAAAATTAGTAAGGAGAGGTAAAATGAAAAATTATTCGAAAGTATTTATGTGGATGTTTATTGGATTATTAGTAACATTCGCAACAGGATTTTTTGTATCAACAAATGAAAATATGTTAGTTTCTATATTTAGTAGCGGAATGTATTTTATATTAGTTATAGCAGAATTAGCAACAGTTATATTTTTATCAGCAAGATTGCATAAGATGAGTGAAACGACAGCTAAAATAGCATTTATATTGTATGCATTTTTAACTGGTTTAACATTTTCATCAATATTTGTAGTATATGAATTAACTTCAATTATGTATGTATTCCTAGTATGCTCAATTATATTTGGTGTATTTGCAGTAATTGGTGCAACAACAAATATAGATTTAAGTAAAATTGGTACAATATTATTAATGTTATTATTTGGTATAATAATCTGTACATTACTTAATATGTTTATTGGAAGTGAAAGTTTTGACTTAGCAATTTGCATAGTAGGACTAATAGTATTTATGATATATGTTGCTTATGATATGCAAAAAATAAAAGAATTAGAAACAATCTATGATGGTGATAAACTAGCAATTATAGGAGCTTTAGAACTATATTTAGATTTTATTAATATTTTCTTAAGATTGTTACAATTGTTTGCAAAAAATAAAGATTAAATATACTAGAAATAGTATATTTTTATTTGATAATCATAAATTATAAAAAGGCTTTACTTTTAAAGACTTTTTTGTTATAATCAATTACGAGTATTAATTTACTCCTTGCTAAGTAATTAGCCGATATGACCAAAAGGAGGTGTAGAAATGAAAAACTATGAAATTATGTTTATCGTTAGACCTACATTAGGAGAAGATGAAATAAAAAAAGTTATTGAAAACTTTGGAAAAGTCTTAACTGATAATGGTGCTAAAATAGTAGACAAAAAAGATATGGGACAAAGAGAACTAGCTTATGAAATTAAAAAATTTAAAAGCGGTTACTATTATATTTATGAAGTTGAAGCAAATGATGATAAAGCAATCAATGAATTTGATCGTTTAGCTTTAATTAGTAATGATATAGTTCGTCACTTAATCACAAAAATTGAAAAATAGAAGTGAGGTATTTATATGAACCGAGTAATGTTAATAGGAAGATTAACTGCTAAACCAGAATTAAGATATACAGGATCAAATATTCCATACGCTAGATTTTCAGTAGCTATTAATCGTACATTTAGTAATAGTCAAGGACAAAGAGAAACTGATTTTATAAATGTAATTATATGGAGAAAACAAGCAGAAAATGTTTGTAATTTCTTAGATAAAGGTAGTTTAGTTTCAGTAGAAGGTAGATTACAATCAAATAGTTATGACGATAAAGATGGAAATAAAAGATATTCATTAGATGTAGTGGCTGATAATGTACAATTCTTAGAATCAAAAAGTCAATCACAAAATAGACAAAATTCTAATCCATCAGTAACTCCATATGATTATCAAGATGTTCCAATGAATGATGTTAACGTAGATAATGATCCATTTGCTGATTTTGGAGATAGCGTATCAATAGATGATAGTTTCCTAGATTAGAAAAGGAGGAATAACATGGCTGAATTTTATAGAAAAAAGAAAAAAGTTTGTCAAATGTGTGCTGGCAAAACTGTTGATTATAAAGATGCAGAAATCATTAAAAAATATGTAAGTGCTGATAAAGGTAAAATCCTACCAAGAAGAGTAACTGGTGCTTGTTCAAAACACCAAAGACATATTGCTAATGAAGTTAAAAAAGCACGTTTTATGGCAATTTTACCATTCGTTAAATAATGAGGAGAAAATATGAATAAAAATGAAGAATTATTTTTAGTAAATGAAACAGTAAATATGTTTGTAAAACAAGACGTAAGTTTATCGTTACCAAGTATTGTTGCTTCAATTTTAACGGCTTCATCGGAAATGGCAAAATATAGTGATATAATAACAGAAGAAGAATTACTTCAGGTATTAGAACCACTATTTAATCCTACTGATGATGAACAAGTAAAAAAATTAATTGGATTAAATCCAGATTATGTTGAAAATAATATTGGCTATCATGTAAATTTTAGGGATTATGCTTCTGCAACAGCGGAATATAATTCTCAAAAAGAAAAATATGATAAATTATATAATTCAATTAAAAATTATAAGATAATTCATCAAAACAAAACAAAATAATGGTTATGCGCCATTATTTTTTCTTTAGATTCTTTTTAAGTAAATCTCTAATTTCTTCTAATAATTTAACTTCATCACTTTTGACTTTAGGTTGTTCCTTAGGTTGTTCAGGCTCTTTATGTAATTTATTTATTATTTTAACAAATATAAATATACAAAATGCCACTATTAAGAAATCAACTACATTTTGAATAAAGTTACCATAAGATATAACAGCATTTCCTATTTTAAGTGAAAGTGAAGTAAAGTTTAATCCTCCTAGTAAAGTACCTATCAGTGGCATTAAGATATCATTAACTAAAGATGAAACAATTTTACTAAAAGCTCCACCGATAATAACACCAACTGCTAAGTCAACTACATTACCTTTTGATATGAATTTTTTAAATTCAGCTATAAAATTTTTAATAAATTTCTTCATAAAAACATTCCTTTCGGTAATATTATAGCAAAAAAACATAAAATATAATAGTAAGCACTTGCAAAAATCAAAAAAAATTGTTATACTATACAAGTAAATTTCTATGACTTATAAAAGTTATGGCGGAAGGAGAGTTATTATGAAAGCAGGAATACATCCAAATTATGTAGAAACTAAAGTAACTTGTGCTTGTGGAAATACTTTTACAGTAAGATCAAACAAAGCAGAATTACACTTAGAAACATGTAATAAATGTCATCCATTTTACACTGGTGAACAAGGTTCAGCAACTAGAACAGGTAGAGTTGAAAAATTCAATCGTAAATATGGATTCGATAAAAAAGCAGCATAACGATATGCTGTTTTTTTGATTATAAATATATTTTTTGTTATAATTAAAATGGTGAGATACATGATAAATGTTTTAAAAAGAGCATATAAAATATTTTATAGTTATACATTTGATAAGGGAAAATTAATTAAAATTCAAGATTATATTGAAAAAGTAATTAAAGAAAATGAAGACGATAAAATAAAAACGAATATAATTAATGTAATAAATGACATTTATTATGGTAAAAGATTTAATTATAAAAATTTTATTAGGTCATTGTATTTTGATGGATATACTAATAAAAAGAGTCAGGAAATAAATATAATGGTAAATAATCTTTATTCTGTTGATAATTATAGACTACTTACAAGAATTATTTATTATCATGAAAGAAGACATATATTTCAATATAGCAAACTAAATTGTTATGATTCACATAATTTAAATGATATTTTATTTCAAATTGATTATACGTGGAAAAATTATCACAGCAGGTTACAATATATATTATATTTAATAAATCATGATAATTTATTTATTGAATTAGATGCTAATTTAAATGCAATAGAAAATGTTGAAAAAGATATTAGTATGAATAAAGAAATTTTCACTGATAAAGAACTTAGTACAATATATAAACAAAAAATATATCATGAATATTGTGTACTAAATTATGACTTTGATAAATTTTTTGATTTTTTTAATTATTCAATTAGGTATTCAGAACAAGCATATGATAATTCAATATGGTATAAAACATTTTATAACCCATTAAATCATTTTAAAAATGTAGATGCTATTATTAATAGCTCACGTTTTAATGAAATCAATAGTGAATTTATTAATATGGTGTTTACAAGCAAAAATTTTAACAAAAGTATTAATTATAATAATATAAGTGAAAAGGCTAGATTAATATTATTAAAGGAATTTAATATAAAATTAATAAAAGAAAAAGAAAAATTAATAAAATTAAATCAATTAATAAAATATGCTGATAGTGTCAAATCTACATCATCAACAGTTAATGTATATAATGTTTTATATATTATTAATAAAAATATTAATAATATTGATAATTATTTTTTCTCTGAATTTAATATTAAAAATTTTGATTATATATTTAAGTATTTAAATAGAGATATTAAAAAAACTATTGAAAATATTAAATTTTACGAAAAAAATATTAATATACTTAGCAGTTTATTATATATATATGATGAACAATCAAAAAAAATAAAGTAAATTTTACTTTATTTTTCTATATACAGGTAATAATTTTTTATATCCTAAGTATAACAATTTATTAATTACTAAATCAAATTCACCAATAAATTCAGTATATTCTCCACCAAATCTCTTTTTAAATGAATGAATACCAAATATAGGATTAGATTTATCCGGATTAGCAATCCCACTTGTACCAAAGAAGTCAACTATTTTATATCCTTCTTTATTAGCGTCTTTAATTATTTCATAATAAACAAGGTAATTAGAATTTAATTCTCTTAAAATATTACTGTTACCTCCATGAATAGTCCATACTTTATTACCATATTTAACAGTAATTATTGATGATAAAATAACATCTTCTTTATCAATACTGTGTATTAAATCAATTTCTTTATTCATTTTTTCTATTTTAACTTCTAAATCCTTTTTTAAATTAGCTTGTTTTTCTTTATTTTTATATTTAGGATCATCCATACTTTTAAGTTCTAATTCTAAACAATTCAAATTATTTTCGTATGTTTTAATTAGTTCATTAATATTAACTTCACAAACATATAAATCACTCATACCATGTTCATTAAATATTTTATAAAAATTTTCATAATAAGACATTGGAGTTAAATATAAATGTTCTCTTAAAGCAGTGTCCTTCATTGTTTCATAAAATTTAGGTATATCTTTAATAGTTCCCTTGTATAAATTTAAATTATATTGATTTCCTTTATTTAATATTTTTCTAGTAGTAGGATGAATATTTTTATAAACATCATCCATACTTTTATCTATATCTAATCTAAATGTAAATCTAGGTTGTTCATTAACAAATTCAGTATTAAATCCTTTATGTTTATATCCTAACATTTTTAAGTAATCAACTAATTTTTCATTAGAATTATCTAATATATTACCATCTTGATCTAAATCATGTAATTTAACATCTGGATCAATTTTAACAAAAACAGCTTTGTTTTTTTTAGCAAACCTTTTAATATAATTAGTAAATATATGTATTAATTTATAATTACTATAATCTAATATATATCCTCTAGGACAATAAAAATACGAATATTTTCCAATTAAATTTTTTTTAAGTAATAAAGCTGTAGCTACTAGTTTACCATTATCTTTAAGTCCAACTATATATGGTTTAAAGTTTTTACTTTTCATAATTTCTCCAAAATATGTACTTTGCATAAAATGAGATTTATTACTATTTAAAACAAAATCTTCATATTCTTTTTTATCAATGTTTGTTATAAACTCCATATATATCCTCTTTTCTACTCATTAAGTATAACCTTTATTTAATCATTAGTCAATTAATAAAAGACTTTAAAAAAAAACAAATTTATAGTATACTTAATATAGGGTGATAGCATGATAGAAAAATTAACGCCGGAAGAATTTAATGAATTTTCAAAAAATCATGAACAAGGAACTTTTTTTGAATCTTCGTATTGGGGAGAATTAAAATCATTTACTGGGTGGGTAAGCCATTTAGTCGGTATTAAACAAGATGGAAAAATAGTAGCAGCAACCCTTTTATTAGGTAAAAAAATACCAGTATTAGGTAAATATATATATTATGCTCCAAGAGGTTTTTTAATAGATTATACTAATTATTATTTATTAGAAAAATTTGTTACAGAAATTACAAAATATGTTAAAAAGAATAAAGGTATATTTATTAAAATAAATCCTTATGTAGAATATAGAAAAAGAGATATTAATGGTAATCCAGTTAGTGATGAAACAAACAGAAATATAATTGATAAATTAGAACACTTAGGATTTACTCATAATGGTTATACTATAGATTATGGTATTGATTTAGAACCTAGATGGGTATCAGTTTTAGATTTAAAAGGAAAAACTGAAGAACAAATATTATCAAATTTAAGACCATCTACAAGAAGAAAAGTAAAAAATTCCTATAAACATGGATTAAAATTAGTAGAAATAGATGAATCTAGACTACAGGAATTTAAAGATTTAATGTCTCATACAAGTGAGAGAAGAGGTTTTATAGATAGACCACTTTCATATTATGAAAAAATGTATGAATCATTCAAAAAAGGTGATGCCATAAAAATAATGCTCGTTGAATTAGATGTAGAAGACTACTTGAATAATTTATCAAACCAAAAAAATGAAGTAATGCTAAAATATGCTGAAATAAAAGCAAGAGCAGTTGAAGAAGATATAAATTATATAAATGAATTAGAAAAAGAATTATCTGCTATAGAGGAAAGAACCATTTTATTGCAATCAATATTAAAAACAAGAGGGAAAAATATTGTATTGGCTGGTGGATTATTTATGACATTTGGAAAACAATTAATCTCACTTTTTGGTGCTTCATATAAAGAATATATGAAATTTAATGGGCAACATTTTTTAAATTTTAAAATGATAAAATATGCGTTGAATAATGGTTATGAAAAATATAATTTATATGGTATTACAGGTAATTTTAATGAAGAAAATGAAAATTATGGTTTATTTGATTTTAAAAGAGGATTTAATGCTGATGTAGTAGAATTAATAGGAGAATTTACTTTAATAACAAATAAATTTAGTTACAAATTATATAAAATAATGTTAAAAATATATCAAAAAACAAAGAAAAGAGTGAAAAAATGATAGGTATAGCTAGTGATCATGCAGGATTTGAATTAAAAGAAAAATTAAAAAAAGAATTAAAAGATTATCAGATAATAGATTATGGTACCATGGTAGATACATCTGTAGATTATCCTGATTATGCATTTAAAATAGGTGAAAGTATAGCTAATAAAGGAATAAAATTAGGAATACTAATATGTAAAACAGGAATAGGAATGAGTATTGCTTGTAATAAAGTAAGAGGCGTTAGATGCGCTAAAGTAGATAATGTAGAAGAAGCAAAATTAACAAGACTTCACAATAATAGTAATGTAATAGCGGTATCAGCTTTAAATAAAAATGCTTTAGAAATAGTAAAAACATTTCTAGATACTGAATTTTCAAATGAAGAAAGACATATTAGAAGAATAAATAAAATAACTGAATACGAGGAAAAACATGAATATTAAAATAATTTTATATTGTATAATTGTTCCATTATCAATATGGGCTTTAAATAGTATAAATATGAATAATATATTTAAAAAAAGAAGTTATTATTCATCTAGATTTTTATATTTATTTTTATCATTAGGATTATCCTACTTAGTAGTTAATTTTTTCTATGACTTTTTTATAAATATCAAATTTATTTGATATTTTTTTTTGACAAATATTTTAAAAAATATTGATTAAAATAGTTATAGAGATGATATTATGAAAAAAATATTTTTAATTTTACTTTTAATTATTTTATTTCCATATTTAATTGTAACTTTATTTATAAAAGAAGATACAACTAAAATAAAATTTATATTTAAAGAAGATGAAAAAGTAAGGGTAAAACAAACAGAATCAGGTAATATTGTAGAAGTACCACTTGAAGAATATGTTGCTGGAGTAGTGGCAGGAGAAATGCCTATTACATTTGAAACGGAAGCATTAAAAGCACAAGCTGTAGCTGCCCGTAGTTATGTGTTAAAAAAAATAGAACAAAACTATAAAAATGATTATGATGTAGTAGATACAGTATTAAATCAAGTATATTTAGATGATGAATCACTAAAAAATAAATGGAAAGATAAATATGAAGAAAGAATTCAAAAAATCAAAAAAGTAGTTTTAGATACAAAAGGTGAATATTTAACTTACGATGGAAAAGTAATAGAAGCATTTTTCTTTTCAACTAGTTCAGGATTAACTGAAAACTGTGAAGAAGTATTTGTAGAAGCATTACCATATTTAAGAAGTGTTGATTCACATTATGATGAAATATCACCAGTATATGAAACAGAAAAAGTAATAAATTATGCAGAATTTTGTAATAAATTAGGTATAGAAAATGTTCCATTAAATATAAATATAACTAAAACAACATCAACAGGAAGAATAAAAAATATAACAATTAATGGAGTAAATTTTACAGGAAATCAAGTAACACAAAAATTAGGATTAAGGTCAAATTATTTTGAAATAAAACAGGATAATGATAATATAATTGTTACTACAAAAGGATATGGTCATGGAGTTGGTATGAGTCAATATGGCGCTAATGGAATGGCTAAGGAAGGATATACATATAAAGATATATTAAATCATTATTATACAAATGTAGAAATTTCAAAAATTTAAGTATAAAAAAAATAATTTTGTTCAAACTTAAAATGAGGTGAACAAAATGGAAAGAAGACTTAAAAAAAGTGTCTTATATAGTTTAATAGGATTAGGTTGCTTAGGATTTGTAGGATTAATATATGGTATAGAAAGTTCAATACTAAAAAATAATGAAAAAGATGATGATTTAGTATATGTATCAAAAACAATATTAAGTGATGTAGTACCAGTAATAGGAGAAAGTTCAAAAATAATTAAACCATATGTAAATGATGAAGTAAAAGTTTATAAAACATTTTATCAACAAGATGGTAATGAAGAGGAACAAAAAAATGCCATAATAGAATATGGAAACACATATTTACAAAGTAGTGGAATTTGTTATAGTTTAGATAAAGAATTTGATGTAGTTGCTATAATGGATGGAACTGTAATAGATGTTAAAGATGATGAATTATTAGGTAAAGTAATAGAAATAAGACACGATAATAATGTTATAAGTACATATCAGGGATTATCTGAAATAAGTGTTGAAAAAGATATGAAAGTCAAAAGTGGAGATATGATAGGTGTTAGTGGTACATCAAATATCTTCAAAGATGCAGGATATCATTTATACTTTGAATTAGCAGTAAATGGTAAATTAGTAAATCCTGCTAGTTATTATGACAAAACATTAGGAGAAATATAGAATAAAAAATAAAGTCATTTATATAATTTATTAGGGGTTGATTTAATTGAAGTATATAAATGACCGAGTAATAAAAGAAGCTAATTATATTATCGAAACAGGTTATACAATACGAGAGTTAGCTTCTATTTTTAATGTATCAAAAAGTACAGTACATAAAGATTTACATGAACGATTATTAGATATAGATATGAATAAATATAAAAAAGTAGAACAAATATTAAATTATCATACAAATATTAGACATCTAAGAGGAGGAGAATCTACTAGACAAAAATATTTAAATAGTTAGGGATGAAAAAATGTTTTCAAAAGATATAGGAATAGATTTAGGAACAGCAAACGTATTAATATATGTAAAAGGAGAAGGAATAGTACTAAATGAACCTAGTGTAGTAGCTCTTGATTCAACAACAGGCAAAGTTTTGGCAGTAGGACGTGAAGCAAGAGAAATGTTAGGTAGAACTCCAGGAAAAGTAAATGCTATTAGACCTATGAAAGATGGTGTAATAGCTGATTTCGACGCTACAGGATTAATGCTTGATTATTTTATAAAAAAGGTCAATGGTAAAGGTTTAGTAAGTAAACCAAGAATATTAATTTGTTGTCCATCAAACATTACTCAAGTAGAAAAAAATGCCATCAAAGAAGCAGCTGAAAGAACTGGAGCAAAAAAGGTGTTTTTAGAAGAAGAACCAAAAGTAGCAGCCGTAGGAGCAGGTTTAGATATTGCCGAACCTGTAGGAAATATGGTAATAGATATTGGTGGAGGAACTACAGATATAGCTGTTTTATCATTAGGTGATATAGTATCAAGTTCTTCAATTAAAGTAGCTGGTAATACTTTTGATAGTGATATAACTAAATTTATAAAAGAAAAATATAAATTATTAATAGGTGATAGAACAGCAGAGGAAATCAAATTTAAAATAGGCAGAGTCTATTCAGATGGTAAAAATGATAAAATGCAAGTTAAAGGTAGAGATTTAGTAACAGGTTTACCACATACAATTACCATATGTAGTGATGAAATAGAAGAATCCTTAAAAGAAAGTGCTTATTTAATAGTACATGCAGCTAAATCAGTTTTAGAACATACTCCACCTGAATTATCAGCAGATATCATGAATAAAGGAATAATAATAACTGGTGGAGGAGCTTTAATAAAAGGAATGGATAAATTATTAGAACATGAATTAAAAGTTCCAGTTATAATAGCAGAAAGTCCATTAACATGTGTAGCAGAAGGTACAGGTGTATTACTTGATCATATAAATTTAATAGATAAGTGCTAACAAGCATTTATTTTTTGTAAACAATTATTGAAAACTTTAACATAATTGTATGAATATTTATTTTTCCCATAATATTTTGTATTACTAAATAAATCATTCATAGCTTCATCTTTAGTTTTTATATTGTTATAATATCTATTTGAAGTCATTGCATCATAACTATCAGCAATTGCAATTATTTTACTTAATTTTGGTATTTCAGTTTCTTTTTTATGATAAGGGTATCCACTGCCATCTAATCTTTCATGATGTGCTAGAATAATATTTTTAATTTCTAACATATTATCTGGTAATATTAAATATCCAAATTCAACATGTTTTTTAATTAAATTAAATTCTTCATTTGTTAAAGTATCGTTTTTTTCTAACAAATTAGTAGATATAAATATTTTTCCTATATCATGTAGTAGTGATGAATAAAATAATAAATTCATTTCATTATTGGATAAGTTTAAATGTTTGCCAATTTCATTTGAATATATAGCTACTCTACAAACATGTGAATAAGTATTTTTATCATAAAGTGATAATAAGAAGTTCAAGATATTTTTATTCATAATTTCCTCCTTTCCACAATATTATTGTCAAAATATTTAAAAGTACCTGAATTTATCCACAAATTTTTTAAAAAATTTTAATTTATAACTTAAAATTATCTACTTTTCCACCACAAAATAATAAATAAATGATATAATTAGTTAGGTGATGTTATGAATCCAATAATAACTAAAACATTATTAATGATATTGGTACCATTTCTATTTGTGGTAGCAATAATTCCTTTTATAAAAAAAATAGCACATGTAGTAAATGCTATTGATATACCTAGAGGTAGACATATTCATAAAAATCCAACACCTAAATTAGGTGGACTAGCCATATTTTTTGGATTTTTATTAGGATATATGATATTTGGAACTCATAGTGTTATTATGAATGCTGTTTTAATTGGAAGTTTTATAATAATTATAACAGGAGTAATTGACGATATATGTGAATTATCTCCATTATATAAATTTGTTGGGCAATTAGCTGCTGCTTTAGTAATAACTATCTATGGTAATTTATTGATAGTTGATGTAAGTGCTTTTGGAATTTATTTAAACTTTAGTATATTATCTTATCCACTAACAATTTTCTTTATAATAGGTTGTATTAATTGTATTAATTTAATTGATGGATTAGATGGATTAAGTGGAGGAATAAGTGCTATATATTATACTACAGTAGGAATAATTGCTATAATGCAAGGTAAATTAGGATTAGATTATGTTTTAACTTTTGTAATGTTAGGTTCTGTTTTAGGATTTTTAGTATATAACTTTAATCCTGCTAGTATCTTTGCTGGTGATAGTGGTTCTATGTTTATGGGATTTATTATTTCTGTAATTGCTTTACTAGGTTTTAAAAATGTAACTATGACATCATTAATAATTCCACTTTTAATAATAGCTTTACCAATATTAGATACTTTATTTGCTATAATTAGAAGAATATTAAAAGGTCAAAATCCTGCTTTAGGTGATAGATTTCATATTCATCATCAACTGTTGAATAGAAATTTGTCAGTTAAGACAGTTGTAATAATAATATATTTAATTGATATATTGTTTGCTTTTGCATCTATTGTATATGTTTTACATGATGCTACATTAGGTTATATTATATATGGTATATTAACTGTTATAATTATGATATTTGTAGTAAAAACAAATGTTGTATTTGATGATAGTATTAGAAATAAATTTAAAATACATCGTAAGTGATGTATTTTTTTTTAATTTTGGTAAAAATTATAAAGGGTGATACTATGTTAGAACAAGCATTACAAGTAGTAGTGAGAAGTTTAATATCATTAACCGTTTTATTTTTTGTTACTAAACTAATTGGTAGAAAACAAGTTTCTGAGTTAAGTTTATTTGATTATACAATAGGTATATCAATAGGTAATTTTGCTGCAGAATCTACAATGAATTTCGATATTCCATTTATTCATGGAATAGTAGCTGTTACAACATATGGGATAGTAGCTTATTTAGTTTCTATTGTTACGATGAAAAGTATATATTTAAGAAGATTTTTAATTGGTGCTCCTATAGTAGTAATCGAAGATGGAAAAATATTAGAACGCAGTATGAAGAAACTTCGCATAGATATTAATGATTTATTAGAACAAGTTAGAAATGCTGGATATTTTGATTTAAGTACTGTCGAATATGCTTTAATGGAACCTAATGGTAAGTTGAGTATTTTACTTAAAAGTGAATATCAAAATGTTATAAATAAGGATATGAATATTAAGTTAGATAAATCTTGTTTATGTACCAATGTTATGATAGATGGAGTAATTATGAGTAATAATTTAAAATATATTAATAAGGATGAAACATGGTTAATTCATGAACTAAAGGTAAAAGGATATAAAACATATAATAAAATAATGCTTGTAACAGTTGATAATAATGAAAAATTAACTGTTTATGAAAAAAATCCTGACAAAAAGCCAGTACAATTATTAGAATAATTGATTAAATATCAATTTTTTTTCTTATTTGTTTTTTTATATTTGTTTTTAATTTTCTATTTATTTTTTTTCTAAATGATTTATTTAATATATAAAATATGATTATTGCTAAAATAATTATAATAGAAATATATATGTTTTGGTAATTATCATTTTGTTCACTTTTCCACATATTTAAATTATTTTCTTTAGCTTCTTTTAGTGATTCTTGTAAAATGCTAGTGTATTTATAATCACCATATAAATATTTAACATCAGCGAATCCTTCTTTTACAATTATATTTTGTAATAATTCATCATCAACAAATATCCATACTAAATGTCTATCATATTTATCAAATTTATCAGAGTTATCATCATATTCTATTTCAATTTTTTTAGCTGTTTTTAACAAATTACAAGTAAATTCACTTGCTTCTTTACCATAAGGATCAATTCTATTAGTTGATTCAGGTGTATCGATTGCTAAAAATCTTGCTTTTATTTTTTCATTATTTAAATTAAACCAAGCTGTATCTCCATCAACACATTTATTTAATGTAACTATTTCTTTAGCATTAACATTTATATTAAAAAATAAAATAAAAATAATTAAAATAAACTTCTTCATACTACCACCTATGATAATTATATCAAAAAATTTGACAATTGAAGAAAAATAATATATTATATCAAGCTATTAAAGGGGAAATATATATGATATTATATAGAGCATTAAATAATGAAGACAAGATTAATTTATATAGAAAAGGAATGGTAACTTGTTCTTTAATTAATACATATGATGAAATAAATAAGTTACCAAATGAAATTCAAACTAAAGTAATGTTATTTTATAATAATTGTTGTAATAATATTAACAAAAAATATATTTTGAGTCTTATTTATGGACATGTTAATGGTAAATTGGTGAAAGCTAAAAGAAGTCCTTGGATATCTACGACTAGTGATTTTTTTACAGCATATGATTATGCAAGATTATATAAGTGTAGGGGAAAAGGATATGAGAGAAGAGATATTATATGTTTTGAAATAAATGATGATTTATTGATAAATAATATAACTGAATTATCTAATAAAAATATAGTACCTGAAAGTATCTTAGATTTATCTGGTAATAAACTAGCATATTATCGTATGAATAAGTTTATTTTACCTTTTGATAAAAGTGTTGATGATATAACTACTTCCAGATCATGTTTCATGATAGGAAATTATTCGATGGCTGATAGTGAACATTTAGTAGCTAATTACATAAAGCCAAACAATTATATAATATTAAATCCTATAGCACAAGATAAATTATTACATAAATATGGTGAAAGGGTAACTGAATATATCGAAAAAACATTATGTAAAGAAGAATATATTGATAGAGATAATGAGCCCTCTTTACAATTAGTTAAAAAAATGATATAATTACACGGTTGATTGGATGTGAACTTATGAAGAAAATAAAAAATATAGCTATAATAGCCCATGTAGACCATGGAAAAACTACATTAGTAGATCAATTATTAAAACAATCAGGTACATTTAGAGAAAATGAAAATGTTGATGAAAGAGCAATGGATTCTAATGATATTGAAAAAGAAAGAGGAATTACAATATTAGCTAAAACAACAGCTATTAATTATAAAGATTATCGTATTAATATTTTAGATACACCAGGACATGCTGATTTTGGTGGAGAAGTTGAAAGAATTATGAATATGGTTGATGGTGTACTTTTAGTAGTAGATGCTTATGAAGGAACTATGCCTCAAACTAGATTCGTTCTTAAAAAAGCTTTAGAAGCTGGTGTAACTCCTATAGTAGTAGTTAATAAAATAGATAAAGATACTGCTCGTCCTGCTGAAGTAGTAGATGAAGTATTAGATTTATTTATAGAATTAGGTGCTGATGAATCTCAATTAGAATTTCCAGTTATTTATGCCTCAGCAATAAGAGGTACTAGTAGTTATGATCCAGATGTAACAACTCAAAAAGAAACAATGGAACCAATATTAGATACAATTATTGAACATATACCATCTCCAAAACATGAAGAAGGTAGTTTACAATTTCAACCTGCATTATTAGATTATAATGATTTCGTTGGAAGAATTGGTATTGGTGTTGTTAAAAGAGGAAATATCAAAGTAAATCAAATGGTGTCATGTGTTAGATTAGATGGATCTATTAAACAATTTAGAATAGCTAAAATGTTTGGATATATTGGACTTAAAAGAATTGAAATTACCGAAGCAGAAGCTGGTGATATTATAGCAATAGCAGGCTTACCAGATATTAGTGTTGGTGAAACAGTATGTGAAGTTGGAAAAGAAGAAGCTTTACCATTACTTCGTATAGATGAACCTACATTACAAATGACATTTGGTGTAAATACTTCACCATTTGTAGGTAGAGAAGGTAAAATTATCACTGCTAGAAAGATAGAAGAAAGATTATTAAAAGAAACTGAAAGAGATGTTTCATTAAAAGTAGAACCAAATGATAGTGAATCATTCATAGTTTCTGGACGTGGTGAATTGCATTTATCCATTTTAATTGAAAATATGCGTAGAGAAGGATTTGAATTACAAGTTTCAAAACCAGTAGTAATAATCAAAGAAATAGATGGTGTTAAATGTGAACCTTTTGAAGATGTTCAAATAGATGTACCAGAAGAATATGTAGGTAATGTTATAGAAGCTCTAGGTAATAGAGAAGGTATTATGGAAAACATGCATAATCATGAAAATCAAGTAAGATTATTATATACAGTACCATCTCGTGGCTTAATTGGTTTTTCTACCGAATTTATGACAATGACTAAAGGTTATGGTATGATTAATCACACATTTAAGGAATATCGTAAAATGACTTCAAGTAATGTTGGAGAAAGAAAATTAGGTGTTTTAGTTTCTATGGAAAATGGTAAAGCTACAGCTTATTCTTTAGGAGCTTTAGAAGATCGTGGAATTATGTTTGTTGAACCAGGAACTGATATTTATGAAGGTATGATTGTTGGAGAACATTCTCATGAAGATGATTTAGCTGTTAATCCAGTTAAAGGTAAAAATTTAACTAATACAAGAAGTGCTGGTAAAGATCATACAGTAGTTTTAAAAAGACCAAGACAAATGAGCCTTGAATATTGTTTAGATTATATTAATAGTGACGAACTTGTTGAAGTTACCCCATTAAACTTTAGATTAAGAAAGAAAATATTAAATACTGCTGAAAGAAAGAAGTATAATTTTAATAAAAAAATGGCACAATAAAAACAACTTTTAAAGTTGTTTTTTCTATTCTTCATCAAATAAGTCTTTTATACCAACACCTAAAGTAATAGCTATATGTTCAGCATTGTCTAAAGATAATGTTTGATGAGTCTTTGATTCTAATTTAGCTATTAGACTATCACTAACCATTGCTTTATCAGCTAATTCTTTTTGTGTCCAACCTTTTAGATTGCGGTATTTTTTTATATTTTGACCTACTATATCATAAATATCTTTTTTCTTTTCCATGTACTTCACCCACCTTTATTTTCTCATATATTTGAAAAATATGTTATAGATTAATAGTCCAACTATATTTCATAATTAATATGGACATATTTACAGTATTTTATACATATATTATTGTAAAATATTTTAATTTATGTTAAAGTATAGTTGATTTAGTAATTATTTTGTTCCTTTCCAATTGAAAAGATAAGATAAATTTAAATCAATGGAAAGGAGATATATTATGCAAGATGAAAAAATAACTTGTAAAGATTGTGGTAAAGAATTTTTATTTACTGTTAGAGATCAACAATTTTATGCTGAACAAGGATTTAATAATAAACCTGTAAGATGTAAAGATTGTAGACAAGCAAAAAAAGATAGAATATCAAAAAAGGATATAAACAAATAAAAACTCGTTAAGAGTTTTTTCTTTGTATTTTATTTTCTAAATAATAGTTTCTTAATTCTTTAAATCTTTGATAATGAACTATTTCTCTTTGTCTTAAAAAAGATAGTGGTCCCAAAACAGCTATATCATTAGTTAAATCCATTAAATGTTCATAAGTAGCTCTTGCTCTTTGTTCAGCAGCCATATCGCTTTCTAGGTCAGCTATAAAATCACCTGTTGTTTCAATGTATGAAGTAGTAAATGGTACTCCCATAGCATCCGCTGGAAATAAACCCGAATCATGTTCAGCAAACATTCCACCTAATCCTGCTTGCTTCATTTCTTCAACACTAGCCCCTTTTGTTAATTGATATATCATTGTTCCAATCATTTCTAAATGACCTAATTCTTCTGTACCAATTAAAGTTAATAGTGCCTTTCCCTTGTCATCAGGCATAGTAAATCTTTGATTTAAGTAACGTAAAGCAGCACTTAGTTCTGAATCAGGCCCGCCATATTGACTATATAAGTATTTAGCCATTTTCAAATCTCTATTTTTAATATCTATAGGATATTGTAATCTTTTATTATATTTCCACATATTAACCTCCTAATTTTCCCAAGGCCATGGCTCATTATTATAACTCCATGGATATTTGTTTAGAGCATCACTAGAAAGTGTTAATGGACCATACATTTCTTCATATTCACGACTTATTGCCTTTAATTGATTACGATATTGATTAAATAGTTCAATCATATCCCTATCATTTGAATATAATGTTAAATAAAGACTAATATCAGAAGCTGCAAATCCCAATGAATCAATCATTATCAACATTTGTTCTTGTTCAGATAGTGTATTAAAATCAACTGGATTTTTAAGTTTATAATCATTGTATAGATTTTTAAACATGTTTCCTCTAATAAATCCTTGATATGGATCATATAATTTATTAGGATTAGCATCTTCAGTATATGTTGGTTGATTATAATTATTGTTATTATAATTATAATAATCATTTCTTAAATTATAGTTATACATAATTTCACTCCCCAATATAGAATATGGTTTTATCCCAACTATGTATAGGTAATTAACTATTTTTTAAATTATAACTATAAATTAATAAAAAGGGGTTGCAAAAAAGTTAATTTATTGTTAAAATATATGCTGTAACGTTAGTTACATGGCGTGATTGGTGAAGTGGTTAACACGGCGGATTGTGGTTCCGTTATGCAAGAGTTCGATCCTCTTATCGCGCCCCATATTGAAATTTACGCACACCTTGTGTTAAATAAAGATAAGTTCATAATACTTGGTATTATGGACTTTTTTCTTTGCAAAGATGTTGAATTTATAAGTGAATGTGTCCATAGAAAATTTAAAATTACTTTTGTGTATAAAAAATAAAATATTAAGGATTAAAAATATTATTAAGTTAAATATAGAATATATATCAGGTAAAAACATAATATTTGAAAATACTAATTTAGGGCTATTTGAGCTACATAAAGTTATTATTAGTAATAATTATAATGGAATAGTAATAATCCGTTATAATGAGGATACAACGTTTTATAAAGATGATTTAAGTACTATTACAATGAATGAGTTAACAGACAATTAATGTATTATTAGAAAAAATTAAAAAATGTAATAAAGTAATTAATGAATTAAAACAAAAAGAGAAAAAAATTAAAAAAGCATTTGTAGATGGTATAGTTGAAGAAATAGAATTAAAGAATGAATTAGATTTTAAAAATCAAAGAAAAATAACAGATGAAAAAATAAAAGATTTAACTATAAAAGAAAATACATAGAACCATAAAAGTGATATGAGATTTATTTATAATTTAAGACAATTAGAACAACTAAAAAAGAAATCCTATTATGTTAAAAAGAATGGATTATTGGATATATTATCTAAAGAAAAAATTTGAAAATATAGAATATATGTTTAGAGAAAATCATTTTGGTATTTTAATAAATTCTAATGATAAAAATATAATATTATCTAATTATCAAATAAAAGAAGATATGGAAAAATATATAAAATCATTAAGTGAAATTTATAAAATTAATCAAAATAATTTAAATATTAAGTCACTTAATTTAGAAGAATTAAATAAAGATAATAATTTATTGCAACTAATTCCTAATAAAAAAGATAATAGATTTGACAAAGAAACTTTAACATTGTTATCAATAAATACTTAAAATATGGTAAAATTATATTGAGGTGGTAAGTATGGATAAACCAATAAGAAAAGCTGTCAGAACTTTTGTAATTAAAGATAACAACGTATTAGCAATTAAGTATCTAACTGAAAAAAATAATGGTTTTTATGATATTCCAGGTGGAAAAATTGAAAATGGAGAGACTAATTTTGTTGCTTCTATTAGAGAATGTTTAGAAGAAACGGGTATTCAAATAACTGATCAAAAATATATTGGTAATTTAGTTATTGAATATCCAGAAATGATTTTTGATTTTGATGTAATAATATGCAAAAAGTTTGAAGGAAATCCAAATAATTTCGATGAAAATAAATCTATGTGGATAGAAATAGAGGATTTAATAAATCAAGAAAAGAGATTTCCTTGTATTGATATTTTACGATCTGAATACAATAAATATTTTAAATATGGTAATTTTAAAATTAAATTTATAGTTGATAAAAATCACAATATTTTGCAAAAAGAAATAATTGATAGTGATTGCGGATATGTTAAAATGTGGAATAATTGGTCTAAAAAAAGAAATGGATTACCAGTATACGATAATTGGCTAGATGATTATAATGAAGTATTAGATAGTAATAAAAACAGTGAGATATTAGATTTAGGGTGTGGAATCGGTGCAGATACTTTATATTTAATTGAAAAGGGTTATAATGTACTATCTTGTGATTTTTCAACTGAAGCACTAAATAATATTAAGAATAGTATTCCAAAAAGTAAAACTATGTATTTAGATATGGTAGATAATTCTCCATTTAAGGATGAAAGTTTTTCATTAATAATAGCAGACTTATCTTTACATTATTTTGATAATGAGACTACTATTCATATCATGAATGAAATAAGAAGAATTTTAAAGAAAAATGGTATTTTATTATCAAGAGTTGCTTCAGTTAATGACTTTAATTTTGGTGCAGGAATTGGTGAAAAACTGGAAAATAATTTCTACTTTGAGGGGGATTATACAAAAAGATTTTTTGATCAAGAGGATATAAATAAATATTTTGGTATTATTGGAACACTAGAGTCATTTGAAACTTCTATGACAAGAAATGAGGAAGAATATTCAAAACCTAAAGTGTTATATCAAATTAAAGTAATAAGAAATTGATATAGAAATTATGGAGATGAGAAAATGAATAATGAATTAGAATTTAAAAAAGTAGAAGATAATAAAGATTTAGTAGCAGAATCTACTTATAATTGTATAGATAAATTGTTTTCTGCAGAAGAAAAAAGTGATTTTTTAGTCGCAGAAATAAATCCAGAATTTATGGATGGTATTAAGTTATTCGAACACTATAATGTGGATGCTAAAATAGGTGCTAATTGCTTAATATGTGAATGTAAGCGTGGAGAAAATAAAAGTTATGTTGCATTGTTAGTCCCTACAGGATATAGATACAATATGTCTTCTACAGTAAGAAAATATACTAATTCTAGAATGGTATCTGTTGCTCCACTTGATTATGTTTTAGAAAAAACTAAAATGGAATATGGAAGTATTAACCCAATAGGATTACCAGAAGATTGGAAATTATTTATTGATCCTAAAGTATTGGAAGTTGAAAGAATTATCTGTGGAAGTGGATTAAAAAAGTCAAAAATTTCATTACCAAGTAAATATTTATTAAAGTTAAACAATGTAGAAATTTTAGAAAATTTAGCTAAAGAATAATATAATCTAATAATGATTGGAGATGGACTTATGAATGAAAGGATAACTTTTATTTCTGTTTTTAATGATATTAGTTTAGAAAAAATAGAACATTATACAAAAGAAATAAATGATAAATTATGCAAAGTTCCATTTGGAAAAAACGTTAATAATCGTGAAGAAGCAGATACACTTCCTTATCACTTTACTTTGTCAGCATGGGATATTTCTTGTAAAGAGAAAGTTATTGATGAACTATCAAAGATAGAATATCCTAAACTAAAAATACTAATAAATGATATAGAAATAATGAATGGTAAAGAAAATAGTTATGTATTATATTTTAGTATTGAAGATAATGAAGAATTGAAATTATTACAACAAAAAATATATGAAATTTTACCAAGTGAAAAGTACAATCCTAATAATTTTAATTTTCATATTACTATTCATATTGATAAAGATTATAATAAAATAATTTCAATGAAAGAAAAAATATTACAAAACTTTATTCCATTTGAAATAGAAGTGGATACATTTGGTTTATATGAAATTTATCCTGCTAAATTAGTTAAAATTGAATAATAGAAATTTTATTACTTTGAATATTTTTAATTATTTGACAAAAAATATAATTTATGTTACTTTACGTCTAGGAGATGTTATATGATGTTAGAGGAAAATGAAATAGATATTTATATACAAAAAATTTTGAAAAAACAATTGAGTAGATTAAAATTTTCTAATTATGGATTATATTCTATTATTGAAAATGTTAAATCACAACTAAACAGTATTATTAAACATTGGAATGATACCGATTTTATAAATGCTATATTTTGTACAGTAATAGAAGAAGGACACTTCTATGAGCCTTATATAAATGATAAGATAGGAAATTTAGTTGTACTTGGAATAAGAAATAGTTTATTAGAAATTGCCGCTAGTGTTGATTATAAAAGATATGGCTTAAAAAATCCTTTAAGTAACAAAGATATTAAACTTATAACTAGTAGCGCTATTGAATACTTTAAAGACATTGATATAGATTTGTTATCCAAAAAAATAAGTATAGAAGATGATTATTATTATGACATTGTCAAAAAATATAATGTGGCTTATAATGCATTAGTTAAGCTTGGAAATTGTTCTTCTGAAAATTTAGAAATTGAATTTGAAAAATATAATGATAAACCTTATGTATTTGATGAAATTCTAAACTACAAAGAAGTAGAAAATATAGGTAATGTAGTTAAAACTATAACAAATGGTATCAGCGATGAATTACCAGACGCTCTTATTAAATTATTAAAAGGAATACTAGATAAAGAGTCATCATTATTTTACGTTGATTCATTTAAATATTTGTCAAGAAATTTTGAACTCAATCTAAAAGTATTACAATTGTTGATAACAAATAATGCTATGTTTTTAACAAATAATTTTTTAATCACTAATGGTTATGTATCTAGAAGAAATAATATTGTTAGATCAAGTCATGGAAATAATTTTAATATTGATGCTATTAAATCAATAGGCGATGTTTCAAAAAAATATAAAAATAAATTAGAAAGTTTATTTTAAAATATAAAAATAAAAACCTTATTGGAGGTTTTTATTTATTATTAGAATATTCTTTAATTTTTTTTAATGCCTTATTTTGATTTTCTATATTATATTTTTTGTTTAAATAATCATAATTACTATTTATAATATAACTATCTTTTAGTTTTTTTAAATAGTTAATTCTATTTTTAATTCCAGATAATATATTTCCCACTGGTTTATTTTCTATTCCATCAATTGTATTATTAAACATGTATGTTTTACCATTTTGATATAAACCTATTGATGGATTAGTTGGATCTACTATAAGTATAGCATTGTCATTTTTTATTTTCATACAAGTGACTAAATGATTACCGATTATTTTTTTACTAAATTCATTTATATAATTGTTTTTATTTTCTGAATCGATTTGCATTACAGTATCATTTTCATTAATGATATTTCTTTCAATATCATTTAATTCAGAATTGCTTATGTATACATAAAAGTTACATGCTTCATAATCCGGGTTTATAGCATTAATACGTGCAGTAAAATCATCTGCCATATTTCTACATACTCCATATCCATCAATATAAAGTGATAATCTATGGTATCCTATTATATCATAGTCATCAGGAGTTTTGTATCCATCAATATTAGACCACATATCATTAATTACTTTTATAATTGTTTCTAAATCACTCAATTTTAAAGATTTAATGTATTCAGCATATTCTTTTATTTCTTGGTTATAATCATTTATTTCATTTTCATATTTAATAGAATTATTATTTATAATTGTATCAAAACTTGTTGATATTTCTGCTGCTAAACAAATTGAAATCGTCGATAGTGTAGCTAGTCCAATAACTGTATTTTGTTTTATTAATCTTAATTTATTTTTTAAATTTTCGAAGATAATGTATTTAATCGAATTTTTTCCCAACTCATTTTTAATGTCAATTTTTGTCATTTTTTTAAGATATTTATTATAAGTACTAGTACTATATTTTTCATATATATCTAAAAACCTGCCATTTTTTAATAAATTATTAAGTTCTTCTTTTTGATAACTATATGAAGTAAAATCTAGAAAACATTGCTTTCCATACCTTACATATATATCATTATATTTTTTTTCATTTATTAATTTTGCAATAATTATATAATCTTCTAATTTCATTACTTATTTTTCCTTTTCTTATAAACATAACATATTGGTTTATTTTTATTGTATATATTGTTTTTATCAAGTGGTCCCTCAATGTATTCTAGATGTTTTTCAAATATTTTGTTTCCTTGATAATTGTAATCAATAATGTTTGATGATATGGCTATTCCATTTTCTTATAATAAATTATATATATTACTAGCTGTAATATTATATATTTTTTTATTTTCTTCATTATCATATAAGTATTCCAACATGTTTGATAAAATAATTATTTCATATTTTTTATTAGTATTTATTGGTTTAAATAAATCGAAGTTATTATAATTTGGCTTTTTATTTATAATAATTTTTTTTAGATTATTTATATCATTTTCATATGGTAATTTATATAGAGCAAGACCTTTATAAAATAATTCTGAATAATATAATGAAGTGTTAATATTTAAAAGTGTATATTTCCAAAAATATGATGCATTAATTTCTTCCTCACTATTATCATGTAATTTAATGATTTCTAATAGTTCTTTATTAGATGCTGGAATATATGTTTTACTAGTTTTTAAAATAGTCCATTTTTTTAGAAAAAAATAATAATATGTCAGTATATTTGAATCAAATGTATCAACATTATTAGCCCCTAAATAGTAACTTGAAAATACTTGATCGCCTGATGCTAGAACACTTAAAACATTTTTATTTTCAAAATTATAGTTTGAAAAAATTTTAGATAAATTTTCATTAGTATTTCTATATATTTTTCCAAAATTTCTTCTACCATCAATGAATCCATTGATTATATTTAAACAATATTTTGCATCTTTAATTACATCTTCCATGTAATACACCCCTTAATTAGTAAGTTATAATAACATAAAATTTATTTTTTATCAACTAAAAAAATAAAGCATTAACTTTATTTCTTATGTTTTATTATAACTATGATTGCTACACAAATTTCTATAAAAGCAATTATTATAATTCCTATTAAATCTATATCAATATTATTATTTGTTTCATTTATTATCATTTCTTTGTTATCTGTTTTATCATTATTAGCTTCTAGATTAGAATTATCAATTACATTATTTTCATTTGTGTTATTATTAGATTTTATTTCTTCTGATTTATTATTTACATTATTAACATTATTGTTTTCTTCATTTTTAATATTTGTATTATTTTGTTTATTGTTTACATTATTAACATTATTGTTTTCTTCATTTTTAATATTTGCATTATTTTGTTTATTATTTACATTTTCAGTGCTTTTAATATTGCCGGGTTTTGTATTAATTATTTTACTAGTTCTTAAAATTGTACCGTTTTCATCATTTTTATATGCTGTAGTTTTAATATAATACCCATTAATGTCGTTTGGTAAATCAATTGTTAGTGTTGTTTTAATATCTTTTGGAAACATATTAAATGATATATTTTGTTTATTAGCAAATTCTTTTCCCTTCATATTTTTTATCAATGTTGTAGTTTGTTTTTTACTGCTTATTAGTTTATTGTTATAATCATATAATTCTACCTTGACTAATATTATTTGTTCATTTGAAGTATAGTTAGAACTATTTACAATAACCTTTATTTGATTATTAACTTTATCTAAATTATTAATTATTGAATTATTATTTAAATATACAATGCTACCAATATTTGGTAAATTAACATCATCCATATAAATTTGCGTATCATAACCATTTATTAATTTATTATAATTATTACAATAATATCCGAATCTATATCCATTTCCAATAATGTTTTCTTGAAATGTAATATTACTTAAATTGGAATTTTCGGCTTCAGCAAAATATACAGTATATCCGCCACCATTAATCCAATTATATTTAATATTTATATTACTTGCATCTCCTTTTTCTAATGATAAAAAGAAAATAGCATTTGCTTTATATTTTTTACCATCAATTGAATTAAATCCGATCATATCAAATCTATTTCCAAAAAAATTGACATTATTAATAGGACCAAAACTTAATTGAGCACCATCAGCATGAGCTCCATCTCCTAATCCACCACTAGTTATATAATTTGAAATAATATATTGATTACTACCAATTTTGAATGCATCATTACCATAGTCGTGAATATACATTTTTTTTACTGTAATATTACTTCCGTTAATAGCAGCAGCTTTAGTACCCATTATTTCGCCATTTTCAATTAAAATATTTTCAGGATATTTATCACCATTATAGGCTACAACATTAATACCATACCAAGTATTGTTGTTAATATAAAAGTTTTTAATTGTAACATTATCTACAGCATTTATTCTTATCATTTTATCAGTTTTAAATCCATCAATAATAGAACCATATTTTTCAATAAACTTCTTATTTATATCACATAGCCCTGAATAACAATTTATATCGGGATATTTTATTTCTATATCAACTAATTCATCAAAACTAGATGTGTATCCAGTATTATATAAATCTGGCATGATATATCCATGATTGTATTCAGCATCACTACTGGTATACGCTTTTACATTTATACTGAAAATTATGAAAATTACTATAAATAATTTTTTCAAGTTAATCACCTCGATTAGTATTATAACATAATGTAATTTAAAATGTATTAGTAAATAAAAAAATTTGTATTTTACTTATTAGTTGTGTTATATTATGTACATGAGGTGACTAACTATAAGAAGTCAAGTCATTTTAATTAAAAATCTTAAAAAGAATTTTATTCCACACCAAAAAGGTTTTAAAAATAACAATTTTTAAAACTTTATGTTGCAATATTATGAAAATATAAAATAATACACCAATTATTTTATATCAGATTTAAAAGTGATATTTTCAGATTCTAATTTATAAATAATTCTAACAAGTTTTTTAGCAACATGAGATAAGGCAACTCTATGAGTCTTACCTTCATTACGTTTTTTATAATAGAATTCTGTGAATATAGATTCATGTAAAAAAACATAATCAGCAGCATTTAAAAGATGATATCTTAAATGACCAGAACCATGTTTAACCATTTTACCATCATGTTGTTCTGTTCCGGATTCCGAAATACTAGGTTCAATACCAGCAAAAGCAACCATAGCGTCAGCAGATTTAAATCTAGAAACATCACCGAATTCAGAAATAATAGCTGCACATGAAATAGGACCAATTCCTTTAATAGAAAGAGTTGGAGGATTAAGTTCTTTAATAATTGCTTCAATTTTATCATCATATTTTTTGATTGTAGAATTAATATTATTGTAAAGGTCAAGCATATTTTGAAAATCAAATTCTAAATAATCATCAGATTGACCAATAGTATTTTTAGCAGCATCTTTGATTTTTAAAAATTTAGCATAAGAAAATTTGCCTCTAGCAACTTTATTAATAGAATCAAAGTCTTTCATATTTTTGATTTTATCAGGAGTTTTATATTTATTCAAAATATAAAGAGATGTGACAGAAAACTCATTATCAAATAAAGGTTTAAACTCTGGAAAAATCAAATCCAAAATATTGGTTATTTGATTCAAATAGTATGAACGTTGAGTAATTAATTTATCTCTTTTTCTAGATAGAGATTTTAAAGAAAATTTGTGATAAAATTGATTTGGATGGGATTTGTAATCCACAGACATAAGATACTTGGTAATTTGGAATGCATCTTTCTTGTCTGTTTTAGTTCTTTTAAGGGTTTGACCTTTGATGAATTGCTTGACCAAAGCAGGATTAAATTCCATAAAAGAATAGTTGTTCTTTTCAAGGAATAGCTTAAGGTTCATACCATAATGACCAGTAGCTTCAAATCCTATCCTAATTTCATGATTATTATCTAGAGAATTTAATAAATTAAGTAATTGATTGAATCCTTCATTGGTGTTTTGGAAGGATAAATTTTCTTCAATTACTACACCTGTTTCAGTACAAATGAAACAGTCATGCTTGTATTTTGAAATATCAATACCAACAAAATACATAAAAACACCTCCTAATTAGTATTAATGCACTGTATGTTTTGACACAGGTACTTCTATTTATGGATTCACGTAGGATATAAAACGTCAATGCGTTAACTAACTAATTACCAATAAAAATAAAAGCCTGTGGTAGTTGTCACCTCAAACCAGTCAAAGCCGGAGTATTATAGATACAAATCCACAGTGCTTAAATATTATAACCCTAAAAAGTTATATAAAAAATATAAATAGAAAGGGATCTAATATAGGTCATTTAGACCATAATTAGATTATACGTGGTATTATGGGTAATAGTGAAATAATAAATTTAATACATTCTAAAGAAAAAGAATTACAAGTTCAATTTAATAATATTGATTTATTAGTAGAAAAAAATAGTTTAAAGGTATTAGAAGCTTTTCAAAAAAATAATTTATCTGAATCACATTTTAGTTCAACAACTGGTTATGGATACAATGATATAGGTAGGGATACAATAGAAAAAATATATTCTGATATATTTAATTGTGAAGATGCACTAGTTAGAAGTCAATTTATATCAGGTTCACATGCTTTAACTGTATGTCTTTTCGCACTACTTAGACCAAATGATATATTACTAAGTATCAGCGGGCTTCCTTATGATACATTACATGAAGTAATTGGAATTAAAGAAAACAAAAGTTCTTTAAAATCATATGGAATTAATTATGAACAAATAGATTTAGTAGATAATGAATTTGATTATGAACAAATAGAAAAAATACTAAAATCAAAAAAAATTAAGGTAATAGAAATACAGAGATCTAAAGGATATTCTACTAGAAAAAGTATTACAATTGAATCATTAGAGCGCGTTATTACTTTTATAAAAAATATAAGTCCTGAAACTATTATTATGATTGATAATTGTTATTGTGAGTTTGTTAGTGATAAGGAACCAACAGAAGTAGGAGCAGATATAGTAGTTGGTTCATTAATTAAAAACTTAGGTGGAGGTATTGCCCCTAATGGTGCCTATATAGTTGGTAAAAAAGATTTAATAGAATTAGCTGCTGAAAGACTAACTGTTCCAGGAGAAGGAAAAGAAGTAGGACCTACTTTAGGTATAAATAAACAAATATTACAAGGTTTATTTTTAGCTCCAAGTGTAGTAGGTTCAGCCCTTAAAACAGCAATTTTAACAAGTAAAGTTTTAGAGGATATGGGTTATCAAGTAGAACCTAGATATAATGAAGAAAGAGCCGATATTGTTCAAAATATTATCTTTGGTAATAGAGAAGATTTAATTAAATACTGTGTTGGTATTCAAAAAGGTTCTCCAATAGATTCATTCGCCATACCAATGCCATGGGATATGCCAGGATATGATGATCAAGTTATAATGGCCTCTGGTGCTTTTACACAAGGGTCATCAATAGAATTATCCTGCGATGGACCACTACGAGATCCATATATTGCTTATCAACAAGGTGGACTTGCTTATGAATATGGTAAATTAGGTTTAATCAGTGCGATTAATGAGTTAAAAAATGGAAAATAATTTTGATGAATTTATTAAAAATATAGATGTTTCAAAGTCATTTTTAAAAAGAAGAAATAATGGAATTTTACTAAGTGATGAAGAAATTAACATATTAAAAAAATATGGTATTAACTATGAAAGATGTATAAGCACTGATGAATTAATTTTTGAAATAGAAGAATATTTAAATGATGATTCTGATGCTTTAGATTTAGAAAACTTGTCATCAAGATTATCAGAATATAAGTACTATTATGAAACAAATAAATAAATATTTGTTTTTTTCTTTACAATATATAATTTATTATATAAAATAGATGTTCAAAGGAGTGATATTATCATAAATAATTTTTATAGATGTTTTGAAAATAAATATCTAACAAAAAATGATGTGATAAATATTAAAAAGAAATTTGAAACTTGCTACAAAATAAATAAAAAAGAACATAAAAATTGGAAATTTAGACATGATTATCTATTTATAAATAGAAAAAAGCATAATAAAAATTATATAAAAAAGGAATTAGAAGAAGCCGAATATTTGCTTGACGATATTTGTGGTTATAAATTAGATGATGCACAAAGACAAATAGTTGTCACTGATGAAGAAAAAACTTTAGTAATTGCCGGTGCTGGTAGTGGTAAAAGCTTAACAATTATAGGCAAAATTAAATATTTGATAGAAAGAAAAAATATTAAACAAAATGATATATTATGTATATCATTTACTAATGAAGCATGTAATTCTTTAAAAAATAAATTAAAAAAATATTATAATTATGATATAGATGTTTTAACATTTCATAAATTAGGATTAAATATTATAAGAGAAAAAACACAAGAATTTAGTATTGCCAATAATTATTTAGATATTGTAATAAAAGAAATACTAGAACAAGAAGAATTAAAAAAAATATTACAAAAATATTATAGTAATGAATATATTAGTCAATTAGATAAACTAATTTCAACTTTTATTCATTTATATAAGTCATCATATGATAATCTAGATTATTATAAAAAGATATTTAAAAAAAATATAAATAAAAAAGAATTAATATTGTTAAAAATAATATATAAAATACATTCATTATATGAACTAGAATTAAAATCTCAAAATGAACTAGATTTTGATGATATGCTACATCTTGCTAATAAATTAGTTTTAAAAAATGGAATAAAAAAGAAATATAAATATATAATTATTGATGAATATCAAGATACATCATATGTTAAATTTAATTTAATAAAAAATATATTAGAAAAAACAAATGCTCATTTACTTGCCGTAGGAGATGATTTTCAATCAATATATAGATTTACTGGATGTAATTTAGATATATTTGTTAATTTTAAAAAATATTTTAAAGATTCTAATATAATGAAAATAGAAAATACATATAGAAATTCTTTAGAACTAATTAATATTACATCAAAATTTATATTAAAAAATAAAAAACAAATTAAAAAAAATTTACAATCGCGTAAACATTTAGATAAACCTATTAAATATATTTATTATAACAATAAGAAAGAAATATTTAAAAAATTAATAATTGATATATATAATAAAACTAAAAAAGAAATAATGATATTAGGTAGAAATAATAAAGATATAAATTCTGTAATAAATGATGATTTTATTTTGAGTAATAATGATTTGATTTTTCTAAAAAATAAAGATATTAAAATGAAATATTATACTGTTCATAAATCAAAAGGGTTAGAAAGTGATAATGTAATTATAATAAATATGGAAGATAAATTATTAGGTTTTCCAAGTCAAATAGAAGATGATAAAATACTAAGATTTGTACTAAATAAAAAAGATTATTATCCATACGAAGAAGAAAGAAGATTATTTTATGTAGCACTTACTAGGACAAAAAATGAAGTATATTTATTAATACCAGTAAATAAAAAATCAATCTTTGTAGACGAAATAAAAAAAGTTAAATTTTAACTTTTTGCTTTTTCATATTAAGTTTTCTATAATCTAAAACCATTTGGTCACATAAATTATTTAATTCTGGTGAAAAATTATCTCTATATGAAGTGTCAATATCATATATATATAAGTAATAATGAGGATCTTCTAAATTTTGGTTACTATTTAATTTTTTGTCTTTAATTATGTGTAATATTTCACTTTCATATTTAAAGCAAATATTATCTTCATCATATTGGTAATCTTGTAAAATTGTGCCATATTTTTCAGAATTTTTAAATTCAAAAAAACTGTTTCTTAATTCATTAAGACTTACTTCTGAGATATTGTTTTCCTTAGCATGTATTAAAAATAATTTTACCATATTTGGTGTTAAATTTTTCATTTTATCACTCCCTGTATTAATAATTATAATGCATATTGTTAGATATGTCAATTTGACTTATTAAGTAATATTTGATAGAATTAATTCATTCAATTAAGAGGTGAATATTTGTGAAAATAAATAAATCTACAATATTAATCATTATTATATCTTTAATTGATTGTGTAGTTGGTTATATTGTAATTAGTAAATGTTTTTTTAATCAAGAGGTAGAAAAAGAAGTAAAATATGAACCAAAAGTAGAAATAGCAGAGGAAATAACTGAAATTGAACCTATTCTTACTGAAGAAATTGTCTATGATGGAATGACATTAAATGAATTAGCAGAGAAACTAAATAGATATTTAAAATCAAACTTAAGTGGTATGGGAATGGTATATGCTTCTAAATCGATTGAATTAGGGGTAGATCCATACTTAGCAGTAGCAATTTCAATGCATGAAACAGGATGCAAATGGGGTTGTAGTAAGCTAACAAGAGAATGTAATAACGTAGGTGGTATGAAAGGAAAACCTAGTTGTGGTAGTGGTTCATATAGAAAATTTGATACATTAGAAGAAGGTATTACTAAGTTTATAGAAAACATTGCTAAAAATTATTATGCTTATGGTTTAACTACTCCTGAAGCTATGAATCATAAATATGCTGAGAGTAAAACATGGGCTACAAAAGTAAATAATTATATTAATGAAATAAAAAAAGTATAAATATTAAGTTTTTTTACCATAAAAAGTAAAAAAATATTGACTTTAAACATACTTTTTAATATAATCATAATTGGTACATTTTCTATATCCCAAAGAAATAGATATTGGGAACATCTATTTCAAATTATAGAAAGGATTTGTTTTTATGAAAAACACATATATGCAAAAGAAAGAAGATTTAGTACGTAATTGGTATGTAATCGATGCTGAGGGAGAAAACTTAGGACGTGTAGCTACTAAAGTAGCAACTGTTTTAAGAGGAAAACATAAACCTACATACACACCACATATGGATTGTGGAGACTTCGTTATTGTTGTTAACGCTTCAAAAGTTAATTTAACAGGTAAAAAATTAGATGATAAAATCTATTACAATCATAGCGGATATACTGGTGGTTTAAGAGAAAGAACTGCTAGAGTTATGAGAGATAATTACCCAGTTGAAATGATTGAAAGAGCAGTTAAAGGAATGCTTCCAAAAGGAAGACTAGGACGTCAAATGTATAAAAAATTATTTGTTTATGAAGGTTCAGAACATCCACATATGGCACAAAAACCAGTGGAAATGAAAGTTAAATAGGAGGGTTTTAAATGGCAAAAGTATTTACAGGAACAGGTAGAAGAAAATCTTCAGTAGCTCAAGTTAAAATGACTGCTGGAAAAGGTAAAATTACTGTTAATGGAAGAGACGTTAAAGATTTCTTTCCATATGAAACAAATATAATGGATTTAAAACAACCTTTAGTAGCAACAAATAATGAAAACACATTTGATATCGAAGTTAATGTAACAGGTGGAGGATTCTCAGGACAAACTGGAGCTATTCGTTTAGGAATTACTAGAGCTTTATTAGAATATGATAAAGCAAATGAAGGAAGCGAAACAAGTTACAGAACAACTTTAAAAAGAGCTGGATTTGTTACTCGTGATGCAAGAAGTAAAGAACGTAAAAAACCAGGTCTTAAAGCAGCACGTAGAGCACCTCAATTCTCAAAACGTTAATATACTATGTACTATTCACCTTGGAACAATTGTTTCAAGGTTTTTCTTTTATCAAAACTATTATTGTGATATAATTAGATAAGAAAAGAGGAATAATATGAAAAAGGGAATACCAAATTGGGTAATTGTTATATGTACTTTAGGTGTGTTTATATTTTTAATGTTAGTTACATTTAATTTGTTTAATTTATATGATTTTAAATATGATATTGATTCATATGGTAATATAATTTTAGAAAAAAACAAATTTTCAATTAATAAAGAAATGAACAGCTTTTATGATGAAGATACAAAAGGATTCTATATAGAAGGAATACTAAAAAATAATACAAAAAAAACATATTATGATGTTACATTAAGTTATACAATATATGATTTGGAAGGAAATATATTAGGTAACGCATATGCATATATAGATAGAATTAGTTCAGAAGAAACTTGGAAATTTAAAGCAAGTTATTTAGATATTGATGCTACAGATGCTGTAAGTTACAAATTGATAGATATTAGTTATAATTAGGTGATTTATGTTATTAAGTAAAGAGTGGAAAGATTATACAATAATAGATGCTGGAAATAAAGAAAAATTAGAAATATGGAATGGTATTATACTAAGAAGACCTGATCCTCAAGCTATGTGGGATATTGATATAAATTCTTCTTGGGATAAGGTAGATGGATTTTATCATAGAAGTTCTAAAGGTGGAGGTTCTTGGGAATTTAGAAAAAAATTACCAGAATATTGGACAGTAAATTACAAAGATTTAACATTTAAAGTAAGTCCAACTAATTTTAAACATACAGGTTTATTTCCTGAACAAGCAGCAAACTGGGATTTTATGATAAATAAGATTAAAAATGCTAAAAGACCAATTAAAGTTTTAAATTTATTTGCATACACAGGTGCAGCAACAATGGCTTGTTCATATGCTGGAGCAACTGAAGTAGTACATGTTGATGCTGCTCGTGGAATGATTGATTGGGCTAAAGAAAACATGAAATTATCTCATTTAGAAAATAATAAAATAAGATTTATAGTAGATGATTGTTTAAAATTTGTGTTAAGGGAAAAAAGAAGAGGAAATACATATGATGCTATAGTAATGGATCCGCCATCATTTGGTAGGGGTCCATCAGGTGAAGTATGGAAATTTGAAGAAAAAATAATGGAATTAATTCATGCTTGTATGGATATTTTAAGTGATAAACCTTTGTTTTTTCAAGTGAATGCATATACTACTGGTATATCAGAAAGTGTATTAGAAAATGTAATGAAAATGAGTTTACTTAAAAAATATCCATATGGAAGAATAGAAGCTGATGAAATAGGACTACCTGTTTTAAATAACAATTTGGTATTACCTTGTGGTATATATGCTAGATGGGAAAGCAATGAATAAAAATTTTATTATTGCAAAAAATGTCTAAAAATGATAAAAGTTTGCATTCTATTGCAAACTTTTTGTTTATGTGCTATACTGTAATTGGTGATCTATTATGATAGAAAGAAATGACTATTTGAATGAATTAAAAAAATGGAAAGATAAGGATTTAATAAAAGTAATAACAGGAATACGAAGATGTGGAAAATCAACTTTATTTGAATTATATATAGAATATTTAAAAGAAATAGGTGTTAATGAAGACCATATAATATCATTAAATCTTGAATCTCCAGAATATAATTTTGAAAATTACATGGAACTTTATAATTATGTTAATAATAAAATAATTGATACTGGTATGTATTATGTTTTTTTAGATGAGGTACAGGTTGTAGATAAATTTGAAAAAGCAGTAGATGGTTTATATATAAAAAAGAATGTTGATGAATATATAACTGGGTCGAATGCATATTTATTGTCTGGTGAATTAGCTACTTTATTGTCTGGCAGGTATGTAGAATTAAAAATGTTTCCATTATCTTTTAAAGAATATGCTAATTATTATAAACAAGATGGTGATGAAAAATTATATTTAAAATATATAAATAATAGTTCTATGCCATATGCATTAAAACTTGATGATCAAAATGAAATAGATAAATATTTAGATGGTATTTATAACACTATAATAGTAAAAGATATTGCTACTAGAAAAAAAATATCTGATACTGGTATTTTGAAAAGTATATCTGAATTTATGTTTTCTAGCGTAGGTAATATTTTATCTATAAAAAAAATAGCAGATACATTAACATCAAATGGTAGGAACATATCTGTTCATACCGTCGAAAGTTATTTAGATGCATTAGTCGAAAGTTATATTTTTAATAAGGTATCTAGATATGATATAAAAGGGAAACAATATTTACAAACTGGTGAAAAATATTATGCTACTGATGTTACAATGAGATATGCTTTAATAGGAAGAAAATATATTGATTTAGGTCATATATTAGAAAATATAGTTTATATTGAATTAATAAGAAGAGGATATAAGGTTTATATTGGAAAATCAGGAGATAAAGAAATTGATTTTATTGCTGAAAATAGTAATGGTATAATTTATTATCAAGTTGCTTATACAGTAAGAGATAAGAGTACTTTAGAAAGAGAGTTATCAGCACTAGAAAGCATAAATGATCATTATCCAAAATTTATACTAACAATGGATATAGATCCAGAAGTAGATTATAATGGAATAAGAAAAATAAATGTTCTAGACTGGCTAATGAATAAATAAATTTTGTAACAAGTATAAATAGTATATATATGCTAGATGGGAAAGTAATGAATAAAATAAAAAAACATATATTTTAATAGGTGAAAAAATATGCGCTATAAAATATGTGTTTTTTTGTTATTCTTAATATGTTTATTTGCTACACAATATGTATATGCTTCAAATAATGAGTTTCCTCTAATGGGAAAAGTTATTTACATAGATAGTGGTCATGGTGGTAATGATCCCGGTGCTATGTATAAAGATATATTAGAAAAAGATATTAACTTAGAAATAAGTAAAAAAATAGAACAAAATTTATTAAAAAAAGGTGCTATTGTATACTTAACAAGATATGATGATTATGATTTATCAGTAACAAATACAATTAATAATAAAAGAAGTGATTTATCAAGAAGAGGTAATTTAATAAATAAAAGTGGCTGTGATTTATTTATATCAATTCATTTAAATGCTGAAGAAACAGGTGTATGGAGAGGTGCTCAAGTATTCTATAATGATAAATTAGAAAAAAATAAAAAAATAGCTGAAACAATTCAAAAATATTTTAAGAAAAATTTAAATAGTACGAGAAAAGCAAAAGTAGATAATAGTTTATATTTGCTTAAGAGGATTGATAGACCTGGCGTATTATTAGAATTAGGTTTTTTAAGTAATTCAAATGATAGGTATTTACTAAAACAAGAAAGTTATCAAAATAAAATATCTGATACTATTACTAATGCTATTATTTCATATTTTAATGATTAATAATTCACAACTTGAATATTTAATGATATAATTACTATAATAGGTGATAGCATGAAAAAAACAAAAACATTTAAAACATTAGATGAACAAGTAGAAATATTAAAAAATAAAGGTTTAATAATAGAAGATGAAGAAAAAGCAAAGGAAATATTATTTAGAGAAAATTACTTTTTTATAAGTGGATATAGACATTTATTTATGAAAAGTTTTAAAGATAGTACTTTTATAAAAGGTACTACTTTTGATGAATTATACTCAACCTTTCAATTTGATAGAAATCTAAGAAATATAATGTTTAAACATTTATTAATAATTGAAAACAATGTTAAATCAATATTTAGTTATACTTTATCTAAGAAATATGGTTTTAAAGAAAAAGATTATTTAAATCCTAAAAATTTTACACAAGATAAATTAAAAAATAGACAAGTATATGATGTAATAAATAAAATGAAAAGACAAATTAGAGTTAATGGTAAACAACATGCTGCCACAATGCACTACTTAAGTAACTATGGATATATACCTATGTGGATTTTAGTAAAAGTTTTATCTTTTGGTATAATATCTGAATTATATAACATATTAAAAATAGAAGATCAAATTGCCATAGCAGAAATATACAATTTAGATCCAGATACTTTATCAATTTATTTATCTTTATTAGCTAATTTTAGAAATTTGTGTGCTCATGAAGATATATTATATGATCATAGAACTCAAAGAGTAATTCCAGATACAAGATATCACTTTGAATTAGGAATTGAAATGACTGATGATGAATATGATTATGGTAAGAATGATTTATTCGCAGTTATAATTATTATGAAACAAATGCTAAGAATAGAAGAATTTAATGAATTAATATTTGAAATAGGTTATGAAATAGATATTTTAGATGGCAAAGTAGATACTGTACCATTAGAATTAATCTTAAATAAAATAGGTTTTCCAAGTAATTGGAGGGAAATTGAAAATATAAAGTAAGGTGAAATATGAAAAAAGCATTTAATTTTGCAGTTTGTATTATAGCCTCTTTTTTTATTGGATTTTTTTATAATGAAAATACTAAAGAGGATAATAACCTAATACCGACATTTAATGAAATACAAGTAACTGAAAGTAATAGTTTAAAAGATTCTATTGATAAAATATATAATGCTGTTGTAGTTATTGAAACTTATGATAAAAATGGAAATATAATAGGAACTGGATCAGGATTTTTCTATAAAAAAAATGACCTAGGATATATTATTACCAATAATCATGTTATAGAAAAAAGTGAAACAGTGAAAATTATTAATATGAATAAAGAATCCTTTAGCGCTAAAATAATTGGAACTGATGAATATTTTGATTTGGCAATTTTATCAGTAGATAAAGAAGCAGTATTACAAGTAGCGACACTTGGAACAAATAGTGAATTAAATGTAGGAGATACAGTATTTACAGTAGGTTCCCCATTAGGTTCTAAATATATGGGAACAGTAACAAAAGGAATATTATCAGGTAAAGATAGAATTGTAAGTGTTAGTACTAGTAGAGGAGACTATATGATGGAAGTCTTACAAACTGATGCTGCTATAAATCCTGGTAATAGTGGAGGACCATTAGTTAATTTAAGTGGAGAAGTAATTGGTGTAAATTCTCTAAAATTAGTTCAAGATGAGATAGAAGGAATGGGTTTTGCTATACCTATTAGTTTAGTTAATACTATATTGGATAGACTTGAAAAAGGAGAAGTAATTACTAGACCAATAATAGGACTAGAAATAAGTGATTTAAATAATGAATTATTAACGAGATATAAAGTAAATAGTGGAATATATGTTAATAAAGTAGAAAGTGATTATCCTGCTAAATATTTACGTGTTGGAGATATAATAACTTTAATTGATGATAAAGAAGTAGAAAATACTAGTCATTTTAGATATATTTTATATAAACATAAAGTTGGTGATACTATAAAGCTTACATACATAAGAGATGGAAAAACAAGTAGTATAAGTATATTGCTAGATAAAGGTATATAAAAAAAGCGATTTCTCGCTTATAAAAATAATATTACTAATGTTCCAACTATTAAACAATATAATACAAAGTAAATTAATTTTCCATTTTTGATAATTCCATTAAACCACTTAGTAGCAAAGTAAGTAATTATACCAGTTACAATCATACATGCTATATAACACATCCATAAATTTAAACTGATATTAGCTACTAGTAAATCTTTAACTCCAAGTACCATAGTTGCTAAAGAAATAGGAATATATAACATAAATGAAAATTTAAATGCTGTATCTCTTTTTAAATCTCTAGACATACCACCAACTAAAGTAGCGCCACTTCTACTGATACCAGGAAGAAGTGCTACTGCTTGGAATAATCCTATTACAATTGCGTCCCACCATGTAATATCTTTATCATCTTTTTTACCCTTAATATTTCTTATTAAAAATAAACATAAAGCTGTTACTAATAAAGCAAATCCTACTATTTTAACACTATTTAGCCATTCTTCAATAGTATCTTTAAGTAATAAACCAAGTAGTCCGGCAGGAATAGTACCTATTACAATAAGCCACGCATATTTAAAATTTCCTTCATATTTTTTTTCTTTAGTTTTAATATATAAGAAGAAATCTTTTATAATTGATACAATATCATCCCAAAAGAAGATAACTATTGCTATTAAACTACCAAAGTTAAGTAATATTTCAAAATTTAAATCATTTAATTCATTTATTTTTATTAAATTTCTGAATATTATTAAGTGTCCACTAGAGGATACTGGTATTGGTTCTGTTAACCCTTGTATTATTGCTAAAAACAAATATTTTATTAATGTCATCATATTATCACCTTAGTCCATTATATACTATTTAAAAAAAATAATAAATAAATTTATTTAAATTAAGTAAAATTAATTAGGTGGTAATATGTTTATTAGGTTATTTGTTTTTTTAATCGGATTTGGTTTTACTGTAATAGGTTTCGTATATATGATAAGTTATTTAAATTTATTATCAATAGGGTATAATTTTTTAGATTACGTCCAATTTATAATGAAGAGATTAGAATGTTTATATGCTTTTATTGGCATTCTAATTATGATATTAGATATTTATTTACCAGGAGGAAAAAATGAACTATATATATGATATTATTTTAAATTTTAATGAACAGATTTATGATTTTTATGAGTGGAATAAAAGTGATAATTTAACTCATATAAGAAAAATACCATTAATTAGAGTTAATAGTAAAGATTTATATAATATAGAAAATAATTATATTAAATTTAATGAAGATTTATTTAATAAAATAAAATCAAGAACAGAGGTATTTGCTGGAAGAACTGTTAAAACTATTGATGCTTGTATATTTAGTGATGGAACTAGTGTTATAGCTGTTAAAGTTAAAAATAATAAATATTATTTTTCAAAATTAATAATAGAAGAAGAAATGGAAGTAATAGAAGTTGCTACACGTATGAAGGAAATGAATATTGAGTATGAAATTATAAAGAAAAGATTTAATGATTTAAAAACTAGAAAAGAGTTAGAAATAGAAGATTATGTAAAAAGGGAATTGAATAAATTAGAAAAAAATAATGAAGAAGAAAAATTAAAATATTTATTTTTTGAGTGTTTTGGTAAAAAAGATTATGATATAAAAAAATTATATAAGGAATCAAATAAGATTTATGAAATTTTAAAATTAATTCAAATAAATAATGTATAAATTATAACAATGTAAGCAATATTATATTTAGGAGGCAATATGAAAAAAATATTATTAGGAATTTTATCAATTATGCTTTTATCTGGATGTGGAGAGAAAATGTTTAATACACCAACTAAAAAAGTAGAAATGTTTTTTCAAAATTATCAAACTTTAGATAAAGATGTAATAGAACAATTAAATAAAGTAGTAAATGAAGAAGAAAATTTTAATGCAGATCAAAGACTTGCATATAAAGAATTGATGAAAAAACACTATCAAGAATTAAAATACGAAATAAAGGATGAAAAAGTAGATGGTGATAAAGCAACTGTTACTGTTGAAATAGAAGTAACTGATTATAGTAAAGCTTTAAAAGAAGCTGACAAATATTTAGAAAACAATAGAAGTGAATTTTATGATGATAAGGGAGTATATGATGCATTCTTATTTACGACATATAGGATAGAAGAATTAAAGAAAGTTAAAGATAAAGTTAAATTTACTTTAAATATGAATTTATCTAAAATAGATGATGAATGGCAATTAGATAAAATTAGTGATACTGATGAACAAAAAATTAATGGTGTTTATTATTATTAGGGCTTAGAAAATAAAGCCCTTTTTAATTTTTAGAACACAAAAAGTAAAAAAATTTAAAAATATACTAATTTAATATTTTAGTTATATTAAATATATCTAATATAGTAAAATAGCTATAACTAAAATAAAAAAATAGTAAAGAAAATAAATCTAAAATATGAAAATCCTCATTTGAAATACAAAAATAAATTTGATAAATTAAATCACCAAGAGGTGAACATCATGAAAAAGAAATTCTATACTTGTAAATATGATAAAGCATTTAAAGAAATAATGATGAAAAAAGAAAACTTTAATATATTAAAAAAAGTATTAGAAACAATACTAAATATAGAAATAACAAATATAGAAATACAACCATTAAACTTAAATACAAATAATATATATGTAAGAGGAAAAGAAGCAGATTTGCTAGTAACAACGAAACAAGGAAAAATAGAAGTAGAAGTAAATACTTATTATCAAGACTATGTAAAAGTAAGAAACTTTTGTTTAATAACAAATATATATCAAAATGAAACAGTAGTTGGTGAAGATTATAATGAAGATAAAAATATAATACAAATAAATTTAAACTATGGAGTAAAAGATAATGAATATAAAAGAATATATAAAGTAAGAGATGAGAGTGGAATAGAATATATAAAAAATTTGACAATCTATGAAATAAATATGGATAAATATAAAGAAATATTATATAATGGAGATGAAGAACAACTAGAAGAAAATAAATATCTAATAATGTTAGATATGGATAAAGAAGAACTAAAGAAACTAAAAAAAGATAAGGTGGTAGAAGAATATATGGAAAAAATAGAAAGACTAAATCAAAATCCAATGTTTATAAATTGGATAACAAAAGAAAAAGATGAAGAAATGATAAAAAACACCCAAATAAGAAGAGCAACAGAAGAAGGAATATCACAAGGAATATCACAAGGAATGGATGCTGGAATGAAAAAGTTAATAAATACAATGTTAAAAAATGGGGCGTCTGTAGACCAAATATCTAAATTGACAGATTTATCAATAGAAAAAATATTAAAAATAAAAATTGATTCAACTACGAAATAGTAGTTTTTTTTATTTAAATAGTATTTAATAAATATTTACTACAAATGAATATATAATTTAATTAATCATATATTTTTATAGGTGATATTGTGAAAAAGTTTTTTCTTATAATTGTTATATTTTTATTTATAGGAAATGTAAAGGCTATAGATACAAGTGCTACTTCAGCTATATTAATGGATATGGATAGTAATAGAATATTATATGCTGAAAATATCCATAATGTTAGAAGTGTAGCATCAATTTCTAAAATAATGACAGCTATACTAGCAATAGAAAACACTGATATTAAAAAAAAGGTCGTTATTGGTGATGAAATAGACCATTCTTATGGCTCTGGTATTTATATAAAAAAAGGTGAAGAACTTACCATTGAAGATTTACTATATGGACTAATGTTAAGAAGTGGCAATGATGCTAGTTACGCTATTGCTAAAAATACTTTTGGTAGTATTGACTCTTTTGTTGTAAAAATGAATGAATTAGCGGCAAATATAGGTATGAAAAATACTGAATTTAATAATCCTAATGGTTTAGATGAAGAAGAAGGTAATTTTTCAACCGCTTACGATATGGCATTACTTACTTCTTATGCTAATAAAAATGAAATATATAGAAAAATAGTTAGTACAAAAAAATATACTTTAAAAACAAATATGAATACATACATTTGGCATAATAAAAATAAATTGTTATCTTCATATGAATATACTACAGGAGGAAAAACAGGTTTTACAGTCAATGCAAGAAGAACTTTAGTAACAACTGCTAGTAAAAATAATTTAAATTTAGTAGCAGTAACTCTAAATGATGGAAATGATTTTAATGATCATAAAAATTTATTTGAATATGGATTTAATAACTATAAAAAACATCAAATATTAAAAAGTGGTACATTGACTATAGATGATGATTATTATAGAGGTTATGAACTGTATATAAATGGTGATTTTTGGTATCCACTTGCTAAAGATGAAGAAGATGGAATAAAAGTTGAATATGAATTAAAAAAAGAAAGAGAATTTAAAAATGATATGATTGTTGGTAAAACTAATGTTTATTTATATGATAAAAAAATATATAGTACCGACATTTATTTAAAAGTTAATGAACAAAAACAAGAGAATGTGTCAATATTTACAAAAATCAAGGAGTGGTTTTTAAATCTATGGTAAATAAAATATGGGGATGTTTTATTGTTATAGGTGTAATTACATGTTTATTAACTTCCAAAATAGATATTTTGAATACTGAAATATTAGAATGTACTAAAACTAGTTTAGATATGATATTAAAAATTTTCCCTGTTATGGCTTTATGGTTAGGTATTATGAAGATTGCTAGTGCATCAGGTTTATTAGATAAATTTTCAAGGATGTTAAAACCATTATTGAAGTTATTATTTCCAGAAATACCAGAAAATCATGAATCATACGAATACATATCTTCAAATATAGTTGCTAATATGTTTGGGTTAGGTAATGCGGCAACCCCATTTGGTCTTAAAGCTATGAAATCTTTACAAGAATTAAATCCTAAAAAAGATACAGCTACACGTAGTATGATAACTTTTTTAGTTTTAAATACTAGTGGTATTACAATAATACCTACTACTATTATTTCACTTAGAATGATGTATGGTAGTAGTGATCCTACTTCAATAGTTTTTATCTGTATATTGTCAACTTTTATTTCTACTTTTTTAGGTTTAATTATAGATAGGATATTAGCTAAAAATGCCTAATATTTCTAATTATGTAATACCATTTATAGTATTAATTATTGTTGTTTATGGTCTTTATAAAAAAGTAGATATTTATAATGTATTTGTTGAAGGATCTAAGGAAAGTTTTGAACTAGTATATACAATGTTTCCATGTTTTTTAGCTATGATATTTGGAATAAATATATTTTTGAAAAGTGGTTTTTTAGATTATTTAAATCAGTTTATAAGTCCAGTTTTAAATTTTTTGAAAGTTCCACTACCAATTTTTCCAATGATTATAATGCGACCTATATCTGGCAGTTCTTCTTTAATAATTTTAAGCAATATTTTAGCTAATTATGGGCCTGATAGTTTTATTGGAACACTGGCTTCTGTATTACAAGGATCAACCGATACAACTTTTTATATTTTAACTTTATATTTTGGTAGTGTAGGAATAAAAAAAATAAGATATTCTCTAATAGCTGGACTACTTGCTGATATATGTGCTATAGCTGTTTCTATATTTTTAGTCAATTTAATTTTTTAAGATTATCTTGTTAAAATACTAATTTTATTATATAATTATCTATATATTAAATGTTAGAAATGGTGATAACGTGGAAAGACTTAGCAAAGTAATAGCTGCTTCTGGTATAGCATCAAGAAGAAAAGCTGAAGAGTTAATTGAAAAAGGCCTTGTAAAAGTAAATGGAAAAGTAATAAGAGAACAAGGTGTTAAAGTTGATGATAGTGATATTATTGAAGTAAATAATCATATTTTAAAGAAAGAATTAAAAGAATATTATCTATTATATAAACCGAGAGGAATAGTTACTACAACTAGTGATGAAAAAGATAGAAAAACGGTTGTTGATTTGATAGATACTACTAAAAGAATTTATCCTGTGGGTAGATTAGATTATGATACAACAGGCATATTATTACTTACTAATGATGGTGAATTAACTAACATATTAACCCATCCATCTAGCAATATTGATAAAGTTTATATTGCTAAAGTAAGAGGTTTAATTGGAAAAAGTCAAATTTTATCATTAGAAAAAGGTGTTGTTATAGATGGAGTTAAAACTAGTAAGTCTAAAGCACGTATATTAAAATATGATAAAAAAACAGATTCTTCTTATGTTGAATTAATAATTCATGAAGGAAGAAATCATCAAGTAAAAAAAATGTTTGAAGCAATTGGATATGATGTTTTAAAATTAAAAAGAGAAAGATATGCTTTTCTAACATTAGATGGATTAAAATCTGGTGAATATAGAAAGTTATCTATAAAAGAAGTAAAAAAATTATATAGTTTGAAATAAAATTTTATTATGAAACAGAAAAAAGCACTTAAGTGCTTTTTAGTCTTATTATATTGAAATTAATTATTAGAATAATATACATTACTTAAATATAATCCACAAGCTGGTGCTTTAATACCGGCTTTTTTTCTATCTTCACTATCAATAATTTTATTAATATAAGTTGGATCAAATTTATTTTCACCAATATTAATTAAAGTACCAACTATATTTCTTACCATATATCTTAAGAAACCATTACCAATAAATTTAAAAGTTAAAATATCATTTTCTAAACTTAATTCAATATCATATATAGTTCTTATATATGATTCTTTTTCTTCATCTACTTTGGTAAAACCTTTAAAATTATGTGTCCCAATTAAATATTTAGTAGCTTCTTTAATTTTATTAATATTTAAATTTTTATTATATTGAAATATATAATCTTTTTCTATAGGATTATATTCTCCTATATTAATTTTATAAATATATTCTTTTTTAATTACATTAAATCTAGCATGAAAATCATCATTAACTTTTATTATATTTTTAATATATATATCATCTGGTAATAATTTATTTAAGGCATTTTTTAACTTATTTTCATCTATATTTTTATCTAAAATAAAATGGGCTTTTTGATTTATTGCATGAACACCTTTATCAGTTCTTCCACTAGCGCTTATTTTAACTTTATTATTAGAATTAATTTTAGTTAAATTTTTTTCAATAACACCTTGAATAGTATTTTTATCATTTTGTATTTGATATCCATCATAATATGTTCCATTGTATGAAAAAGTCATTAAATATTTCATATTTCACTCCTTATAATAAATATAGTTATTAATACAAATATTGCTAGAAAGATTATATCTTGTAATTTAAATTTATATTCAAAATAGTTAGATCTTTTTTTATTAAAATCAAAGTATTTTAGTTCTATAGCATTAGCGATTTTATCAGCTTTTAAAATAGAATTTTTAAATATAGGTTTTATAATTTGTTTTAAAATTATAATATTTTTTTTAATATCTTTACTAAAATATATTCCTTTAACTTTTAGTGATTTAACAATGGTATTTATTTCATTAATTACTATTGGTATAAATCTTATAGTTAGTGTTATACTCATTGATATAAATAATGGATTTATTTTAAATATTTTAAGTGGTGTACATAATTTTGTAATAGCATAATTAATAGAAGAAGTATTTGTTGTATACGTAATTAATTTACTATAAATAATTAATTCAATAATTCTTAATATATTGATTATACTGTCAGTAATATTTATAAAAAATAAATTAAATGCAAATATTACTATTAAAAAATATTTCATGTTGTTAATTGTTTTTAAATAATATGATATATCTATTTTAGATATTAATATTAAATTGATTATTAATAAAATAATTAATAAATGTGAAGTAATATTATTTGATAGAATTGATAAAAATAAGATAAATATTATAGAAATAATTTTAATTAATGGGTTAATTTTATTAATAATACTATTGTTATTTATATATGAATTTAATTCTATATTATTTAACATATCTATATATATCCTTTATTAAATCATTTATTTCATCTCTATAGCCAATTTTAATACCTTTTTTCTTTTTTACTAATTTAGAAAATGCTATAACATTTGGTGTTTTTATTCCATATTTTTTAAGAGAATCATTAGTAAATACTGTATATTTATCTCCTTCTAAAATGATTTTTTTATTATCTATTAATACTACATTATCAACAAATTTATGTAGAAAATCAGTATCGTGAGATATAACAATTATAGTTTTGTTATATCTTTTTTTTAGAGTTCTAATAAGTTTTATGAGTTCATTTTTATCTATTTCATCTAATCCTATAGTAGGTTCATCAAATATAATTATTTTTGGATTATAAATTAGTATTGAAGCAATAGCTATTTTTTTCTTTTCACCTAAAGATAAATCATTCAAATTTTTATTTAAATAATTTTCATCTAAATGAACCATTTTTAATGCATCTATTATTCTTGTTTCAATTTCATTTATTTTATATTCTTTTATTATTAAACCAAATGATAATTCATCTTTTACTGTATTACCACAAAATTGGTCATTTGTATTTTGAAATACTAGTCCAACTTTATTATTTAATTCTTCTATTTCTTTTCTTTGGGTATTGTTTTTTAATGTTATATTATCTATTTTGATTGTTCCTTCATCAGGTAACATTATTCCACACATAAGTTCTGCTAGAGTAGATTTACCACTACCACATTTACCTATTATAGCTGTAATACTATTTTCTTTTATTTTTAGATTAATATCATTTAAAATTAACTTTTCTTGATAATTTATTTTTTTATAAGAAAATTTTAAATTTTTAATTATTATTTCCATAAAGCATCCACCATTTTACTTTCATCTAGTATTATATCATCTATTAAATCGTAGTATTTTAGTTTTAGTGATAAATCAGCCATAAATGGTAATTTTTGTTTTGAATTTTTAAATAATTTTTCATCTTTTAATATATCTTTTAAATTACCTTTTACTATATGTTTATCAATTATTACACCTATAGTTTTACCATATATTATACTTTCTACATCATTAGTTAAATAAACAATAGTAGTTTTAAGTTCTCTATTTATTTTTTTTAGTAGTTTAAATATTTTTTCTTTTTGAATATTATCTAACATTATAAAAGATTCATCTAATATTAATAATTTAGGTTCAGTAATTAGGGATATTGCTAGAGCTATTAGTTCTTTTTCTCCACCACTTAGTGTATTAATATTAGAATTTATTAAATCTTTTATTTTTAAGTATTCAACTATATCATCTAATTTATTATTTATTTCATCTTTTGAATAGTTTAAGTTTTCTAATGGAAATACTAAATTTTCTATAACTGTATCATATATAAAGTTTGATTCAACATCATCAAATATAACGCTTATTTCTTCTTTTTTATAATCAACTATTATATTTTCATCAGATATTTTTTTTGATAAAAAATTAACTAATGTTGATTTTCCTGATGCACTACTACCAATAATAGTAGTAAATTCTTTATCCTTTATTTCTAAATTTAGGTTTTTAAAAATATTTTTATAATTTAAATTATTAATAATTACACCCATAAAATTCCTCCAAATATGATTTTTATTATAGTATAAATGCTATCATTTTTCAATTAAATTTTAAATTTTAATTAATAAAATCTTTTAAAAAAATTATTTTTGATATATACTATAATTAGTTTAAGATAGGGTGAAGAGTGATGATACTAAGAAGACCGTTTGCTTTTTTTATCAAACATTTTAAATTATTTCATTTTATAATGCTATTATTTATGATATATGTCATGTATTCCAGTAGTGCCATATTATCATATTTAAATGAATATTTAAACAGTACAATGGTACTTATTAATCATGAAGTAATTACTACTTTATATAGTAATTTATTATTTGTATCAATATTTTTTATATTTTTATTTACAATAGTAATTTTGTTTGTAATGTTATTTAAAAAGAAACCTGTTAAATATTACTTTTTTAATATTTTAGCTTATATTTTTGTTGTAACAATAATTATTATTTCAAGAAATACTTTAAGTACTCTTGAAATTTCATTAGTTGAAGTTAGAACTTTAAAATTAATACAAGATTTGGTTTTGATGACCATTTTAATTCAAAGTATAACTTGTATTATGACTGCCATTAGAGCTACTGGATTCAATATTAAAAAATTTGATTTTGCTAAAGATTTAGAAGAACTTGATATTGATGAAAAAGATAGTGAAGAATTTGAAGTTAGTTTTGAATTAGATAATGATAAATTTTTGAGAAAATTAAATAAAGTATTTAGATATATTAAGTATATATATGTTGAAAATAAGTATTTGTTTTCAATTATATCAGCTTTATTAATTGGAATTATATGTATTATTATTTATTTAAATCAAACAATATATAATAAGGTTTATAAAGAAAATGAAAATTTAACAACAAAAGATTTCTATTTTAATATAGTTGAAAGTTATGTAACAAATAAGGACTATAGAGGAAATGTCATTGATAAAAATTATTCATTTGTTATTAGTAGAGTGAAGGTTAGAACTATAAACTCTAAGAATAAAATATTATCTACTGCTCAAATAGCTTTGCATGTTAATGACCACAATATTTATCCTACAACAGATTATAGAACAGAATTTTCTGATTTAGGTATTAGTTATAATAATGATGAAATTTCCAATGCTTTTAGTGAATACTTATTAATATATAAGATTCCAAACAGTTATGTTGATTCTAAAATGTTAATTTATTATTTTGATACAAATTTAAAAACAATTAAAGTAAAAATTAATCCTAATAAGATAGATGAGGATATTAAAGAAAACTATTTTAATTTAAATGACAATATTTCATTAGAAAAAAGTATATTTAAAAATTCAAGTATTAATATTTATAGTTATGAATTATCTAATTCATTTGATGTCTCATATAACTTTTGTGTTTCAAATGAATGTAGATTATCACATGAAATTATTAGTCCTAAATTAAACACGAATTATGATAAAGCATTGCTTAAAATTACTGGAAGTTACAATATAGATCAAAATTTATCTATATTAAAACCTCAAAAATTGTATTATTTACTTGAAAAATTTGGAAGTATTATTTATAATTTAAATGATAAAGAATATACAGTTAATCAATTATACGAAATATTACCAACAAAAACAGTGGATAAGAATGTTGTATATTTAGAAGTTCCAAGAAGTATTATCGATGCTAGTGAAATTAAATTTAAAATAAAAATACGTAATATGTCATATGTTTACATTTTAAAATAAGAAATTGTTTTGTTTTAGTGTTAATTGTGTTATAATATGTTAGAGAGGATGGTATGATGAAGTATTTAAAATTATTAATATGTTTAATTGTACTATTTCCTATATGTGTAAAAGGCGCAATATGTAGTAATTCTGACAAAATTAGATTACAACAATTAGCTAAAAATATTACTACTAGTTACGATTATGTTGAAAATAATGGTAATGTAGTATTTTCAATTAATTTTTATAATTTGAATAGTGAATTATATTTAGTAGATACTAAAAGTGATAACAAATATTATTATACTGGTGAAACTTTAAATCTAGGTGGATATAGTAGCAATAATAATTACAAATTTGCAGTTAGAAGCTCAAATATAATGTGTGATAGTTCAGTAATTTATTATATATATGTAGCTACTCCCGCCTATAATCCTTATTATAGTGATCCAATATGTGAAGGTGTCAACTATAAATATTGTAATAAATGGCAAAAAAATACTCTTAGTTATGAAGAATTCATCAGGAATGTAGAAGAATATAAAAATAAAAAAGATGTAATTGAAATAGATGATAATGTTAAAGGAATATTTGATATTATATTGGAATTTTATATAAATAATTACTATATAATTTTACCTACATTAATCATTATAATTTTAATTTATATAGTTATAAACTCAATAATTAATAGAAAGAAAAATAACCTATTTTAGGGGGTGAAGTATGAAAAAGAAGATAGTATATATCATTTTATGTTTAATTAGTTTATTTGTATGTGATGATATTAAAGCAGAAAGTAAAGTTTGTACTGAAGAGGATATTAGTGAAGCTAGAAAAAATTTAACTATTAATTCCAGTCAAAGATCAGAAATACCAATTCCTACTTTGGGTCGTACCGCTGCGACTGGCAAAGCATATGTATATAAAATGTCATTAGGAGGTCACACTTCTCTATGTCTAAATAGTGGAAGACATGCAAGAAATGGAACTGAGTACACAATAACTCGTGAAATAACTGATCTTGAATGGAAAAAGGCTTATCAATATGCAATTAAAGCCAAAACAAGTAATAATGATATTAATTATGCAATTGCCCAAGCACAAATGTGGTTGCTAAATGGTGAAAGCGCATCGGTGTCTGAACCATTATTTGAAGTAGCAAAAGATGTATATTACAACTATAATTGTAACAAACTCTTAAATGATGAAAGTCTATGTGATACGTTATTGCAAGGCTCTGACAGTACTAACGCTATTAAAAATGCTCTTGCTCGTAAGTTTGGAAGTAATGGGAATTCAATGGTTCGTGGAATAGACGATGGTATTGGATGGGCTATAAGTCAATATAGAAGTAGCACTGATTATTATAGTGGACGTTTATATTATTGGGAAGCGCCTGGATATCAAAGTATGTTATCAACCTTAGATTGCGATAATGATACAAATAGATTGTACTGTACTGATTCAGGCGGAAATAAACATTATTATGCTGATGATAGTGAGTATAATCAATGTGTACAAAATGGTGGTAATAAAACAGTTTGTAAATCTAGTTTCGATTTAAAATATTGTAATGGTGGCAGCACTGAAAAAAAATATATAGTGAAGAAAACGGGAAATGATGCTGTTTGTACTAACTACAATTCAAATATAGGTACATATTATGAATATGTTGAACAAAGCGATGAAGGAACTGCAATCCCAGGCAAAGGTGATAGTGAAAGTGAAATACAAATAAATAGTTATTGTAATCTATATTGCCTTGAAAATAGTGCGCAACAAGTGTTTCCAGGAAATATCAAATCAGCAGTATCAGTAGGGACATATATTATATGGCCTACTAGTGAAAGCACATTATCATCAAAATATAAAAATAATTATCCATTATCATTTAGTGGTCAAAAAACTTGTTATGTTGTAATGTCTGGTGAAGATAATCCAATAAATAATATTCCGTTGACAACATATTATAATAATTTAGTAAGTAGTATTCCAAATAATGCATATGGTAGCTATGCTAGAAAAAATTATGAAACATCGAGACTTAGTAATGGTGGATGTAATTCTGTTTATGAAAATGCTTGTAGACCATATAACAATACTACAAACAGTAAATATAATATATGGCAAAATTATATTAATAGTGATGAGTACAAAAATGCTGTAAATAGTAAAAATGAGAAGGATAGACATAATTCAGAAGTTAATTCTTGTAATCAAGAAAATGAACAAAATAAAAATAATGCTTTACAAGCATGTGAAACAACAAAAAATAATAGTATATCTGCTTGTCAAGAGGCTAGAAGTAATTGTACAGGTTCTAATAGAAGATGTAACAATACATTAGTAACATGTGTAGGAAATGCTAATAGTGCATATAACACTTGCAAAAACTCAGTTAATGCAGGAAATTATACTGGAAAAAGAACTTGTGGTAGTATGGAGAATACTTCATCAGAAAATGTAATAATTAATCGTGCCGATACATATAGAACAGATTATGAAAATGCTAAAAGCAGATCAAATGCTTGTACTAATGAACATGCAGCATGTAATAATTATACAGATAAAGTAAATGAATTAATTAATTTTTCAGAACAATTGAAAACTTGTGCAAATTATACACCAAATTGCTCTGGTACAAGTTGTGATATATACAAGTATAGTACTAATGTTGATTTATCATGGGGTGATTCTGAATATGGTACTATAATAACAGATTCTCAATTAGAAAAAAGTATTAATTATTATTTAAATATTTCGTCAAATAATAATAATTTTATAAATGTTTCTTCAAATCAAGGAATAAATACTATAAAGAGCAATCTTTCAAATTTAATTAATCAAGTTAAAAATGTTACAAATAATAGACAAATTATTGCTAATGTTAATGTGACATATTCATTACCAACAACTAATTTATTATATAATTATGTTGTAAAGAGAAATGATTCATTTAAATCGCAAACTGTAAGGCCATCAAATGATAGTAATTATACTACAATTGGCTTTAGTAATTTGCCAATATCATATAATGCACTTACAAATGTTTCTTATGAATTAAAATTGTCAAATATCAGATTTGGTGAAAATGGTCAATATAGTCCAAATGATTATACATGTAATTATAATGTAACAAAAACTTTACCTACTGATTGTTTATGTCCATCTGGTACTAAATTTTCTGGAAAAAATTTAAGTAGTATAATGATTGATGAAAATTTGACTTGTTCGGAAGCTCAGTCTAAATATTGTGACAATGAAATTCAAGCTTGTCCAAATGGTTCTAAATCAGAGGAAATGATGTCATGTTTACAATCATATGATTGGTTTACATGTTATGATAAGAATTGTAGGGATAATCCACTTGACGCTTATTGTCCAAATGATAAATCAATTAATTTAACATCATGTTTGAATAATTACAGTTATGATTACTGTGTAAATAAATTATGTGGTGGTGGCAGAGATGATGATAAAAAGACTTATACATGCAAAAATAAAAATGGTGTAGATGGCTATATGGATATTACATCTTGTGTACAAATAAAAATAGTACAAGGACTAAGTGAAAATGATGCTATAAATGCATGTGATTCACTAGTATGTCCATTATCAGGATTAAGAATAATATATAGAACAATATCACTAGAAAATCCATTTCCAAGTAAAACAGCAGATGCTGTTATAACACAAACAGGGTTGAGTGTTGGAATGTTTAATGATGATGTAAAAGGTAGATATCCTGGTACTAATTGGAATGATCAAAAATTAGTTCAAAATCACATTTTAACAGTTACTAGAAATGGTAATAAGATAGATGGAAGTAATATATATCAAAATGAACCATTATATAGATTTGAATTGAATACAGCAACGATAAATGCAATTAGAAATTACAATAAAACAAGAGAGTCAAATGGTGGATATGCAGATTTCACTTTGGAATGTAGATTAAATAATTCTAAAGCTTGTGTAAGTGAAAAATTTGTACATAATCAAGAATTATCTGGATTAGTTAGTGGATTATGTATGAATTCAACAAGTAAAACGAATTTTTATAGATGTTCGGGTGATGCCTAGAAAGGAGTAATATGAAAGAGTCATTTTGGGGAGTATTCGTCATTATGTTAGGAATAGTATCTATAGCTTTCATATACTTCTTTCAAACATATACAAATACTGACGAACAAAACTATATCTTACTTAAAGAAATTACTGAAGCAGCAATGTATGACGCCGTTGATTTGTCAACGTATAGGTCAACTGGAGTTGTGCAAATAGACAGAGAAAAATTTGTAGAAAATTTCTTAAGAAGATTTGCTGAAAGCGTAACTTTAGGAAATACATATGTAATAGAAATATATGATGTTAATGAGACACCTCCTAAAGTAAGTCTAAAGGTCTCAACTAAATTACAATCAAATGTAACAAGTGAATTAATGGAATTTGATATTGTAAATAGATTAGATGCAATATTAGAAACTCCATATTAGAAAGGGTGAAACAAATGAATAATTTTGTAATTAGTTTTAAAAGATTTATAAAAAATAAAAATACTGTAACAATTCTAGGAGTAGTACTAGTAATAGCTGTATTATTCTTTGGATATCGTTATCAAATTAAAAAAGCTACTAATCCAGTATCAGGTATACCAGTAGCTACAGTAACAATACAACCAAGAACACAAATAACAAGTGATATGGTAGAAACTATTTCAGTAGCACCAATATTACTACAAAAAAATGTATATAGAACAAAAGCTAGTGTTGTAGGAAAATATACAAACTATAATACTGTTATACCAGCAGGTAGTTTATTCTATAATGAAACATTAACAACTCAAAGTGAGTTACCAGATTCAGCATTAATGAACTTAGAAGATGGACAAGTTCCATATAACTTCCCAGTTACAATGCAATCAACATATTATAATTCAATATATCCAGGAAACTATATTGATATATATATGAAAGCAATCAATGAAAATGGTACTTTAATGGTAGGAAAATTGATTGAAAATATTAAAGTATTAGCAGTAAAAGATTCACAAGGAAGACATGTATTTGAAAATTCAGAAGAATCAAGAACACCAGCAGCATTAATCTTTGGTGTAAGTGATGAATTAAATATCTTATTAAGAAAAGCAAGTTATATGTCATCATTCTCAGTAGTATTATTCCCTGTACCACATGGAGTAAATGGTGCAACTGAAGTACCAGAAGCTACTGTTGTAAGTTCTCAAACTTTAAAAGACTTTATAAATGCAAATACAGTACCAAATGATGAATTAGTAACACCAGAACAACCTGAAACAGAAGGAGAATAATTTTGAATGATATGTTTTCATCTATTGACTTTGGTCCAATAGATGATTATCTAAAAAATGATGATATTACCGATATTTCATATAGTAATGGTGGTCAAATTTGGCTAAAAACTTTATCAAGAGGTATTTATAGGACAGAGAATCCTAATATAAACAATGCATTTATGGAAAAATTGGCCTTTCAATGCGCTAACGTAATGGGTACGACTTTTAATATGGCGCACCCTTTCCTAGACGCAGAAAGTGCAGAATTACGTCTTAATTTTGTGCATGAGTCAATTGCTAAAAACGGTATAGCATGCGTTATACGTAAAACACCAGCAAAAATAAGACTTGAAAAAGACAAATTAATAGAACAACGATACATCGATTTAGATATACATGATTTTTTAATAAAATGTGTATTAGGACACTGTAATATTATTGTATGTGGAGAAACTGGTAGTGGTAAAACAGAATTTGTTAAATATCTAGCAGCACATACAAAAGAAGATGAAAAATTAATAACAATTGAAGATACACTAGAACTACATTTAGATAGAATCTTTCCACATAGAGATATAGTAGCTATGAAAACAAATAATATAGCATCATATTCTGATGTACTTGTTACATGTATGAGACAAAATCCAAAATGGATATTATTATCCGAAGTCAGAAGTGCTGAAGCTGTATTAGCTGTACGTAATTCTATATCGAGTGGTCACTATATCTTGTCAACAATCCATGCTGATAAAGCTAGTTCTATTCCAAATCGTATGTATAGTTTACTTGAAACTAATCAAGATATTGATCAATTCTTAAAATCAATTTATCGATATATTCAAATTGGCGTATGTATAAGAGGTTATCAAGATAAAAACACTAAGAGATTTGTACGTGAAATTTCAGAAGTTACTGAATTCTATGTAACGGAAGATAATGAAGCAAAATATAATGTAATTTATAAGAAAAATACAAGTGGAAAAGTAGAAAGAAAACACCCATCAAGTTATTTAATTGAGTATCTAGATGCACAAGGTGTCACTTTAGATCCAAATGAAATAAAGGTACCAGAAGAAAAAGTAGAAGAATTATTCTAAGGAGGAGTTTATGGAATTTATTATATTTATACTAGTAGCATTTATATTCATTTTTGTAATTGCCTATAGAAATAATAATGGTGAAAATGTTTATAAATATGTTTCAAAACAAGCAGGTGCATTGTATGATAGATATGCCCCATATTCTTATAAAGAAGTAAGAAAAAAAGTAAAAGATTTAGGGCAAGAATATACTAAAAAACAATACACTATTCAAATATCTGTTTTTGCTATTGCTTCTGCTGTAATTTCATATCTTTATTTTTATAACCTAATTATTTCATTAATATATGCTTGTATTTCAGTAACTATTATTCCATATCTTACATATTTGAGATGTAAAAGAATTTATAGTGAATTTATATTTGAACAAGTTCAAGTATATACAACGAATACAATTATGGAATTTGCTACAACTGAATCATTTGTAAAAGCCCTAGAAGGTGTATACAGTTCTGGAGTATTAGAAGATCCAGTGGCTAGCGATGTTAAAATGATGATAGATTTAGCATATGAAAATGGTACTATTGAACAATCTATCAATTATATGAATTCAAAATATGATTATTACATAGTACGTAATATGCACCAAATCTTTTTACAAATTACTAATGAAGGTTCTAAAAATTCTAGTGATGCACTTGAAAATATGTCATTAGATATAGATATGTTAGTTGAAAATGTATATCGTGATAGAATGGATAGAGCTGCATTCCATAAAAAATTCTTACAATTTGGTATTGTTTTATATTTAATGGTTATGTTAGTACAATTTTTATTAGGAACAGAACAATATATTAATTTACTTTCTAGTAGTTGGCTTGTTCAATTATTACTACATGGTATCATTATTATTAATACTGCTTTCCTATTAAATGGAGAAAAATATTATAATGAGAATGTGGGGGCTGAATAATGGAATTTATTTTAATAGCGATTATTATATTATTTATACTTGAATATACTAAAAGAATTGATACTAAAAAATTCATTGGTGAAACAGAACCTTATTTTAGATTTTTAATGGAAGATGATTACAAATTTTTACTTAGTGTTAAATATGGATCAGATATCGATGTAAACAAATTATTTGGACAACGTGTAAGAAATGGTGTCTTAACTATTATAGTTTTAGTATTTGTTTTCTTACTTTCAAATTTTAGTTTTATGAATTTATTAATTTCATTTATAATTGGATATTTAGTATTTAAATTACCTTATACTCAATTACAAAAATATTACAAAGCTAATTTAAATAAAATTGATCAAATGTTACCATACTATTTAAAAAGTTTGGAAATATTAATTCAACATTATACTGTTCCTGTAGCTTTAAGAAAATCAATAGAAACTGCTCCAGAAATATTCAAAAGTGGATTAGTTACTTTAGTAGATAAAATAGAAGCTGGTATTTCTACAGTAGATCCATATATGGATTTTGCTAAAGAATATCCGGTTAGAGATTCAATGAGAATGATGAGACTTTTATATCGTTTAGGTTTAGGATCACAAGAAAATAAACAAGAACAATTACTTTTATTCTCAAGAACAGTTTCAACACTACAAAATAAAGCACGTGAACAAAAATATAAAGAACGTCTTGATAAAATGGAAAGTAAAACTATGGCAATGCTTACAACAACAGGTATTGGTATATTATTACTTCTATTATATTCAATGATGCAAATGATGAATTTTTAAAGCAACACTAATATGTTGCTTTTTAATTATAAAAAATGTAAATATATAGTAAAATATTACAATAATATTTGATAAAAATAACAAATAGTGTTATACTAATAGTGTGAAATTAGATATTGTAAGGTGGTGAATATATGAAAGAAGCAGCTGGAGAAGCAAACATGACTGTTGTAACTATTATCTTAATTGGCGTTATTGTAGCGGTTGCTACACCAATCATTAATAGTATGATGAATAATACTAAAAAAAGAGCTGAATGTATGGATAATGGTGGAACTTGGAATAGTTCAACAGGTCAATGCGATAAAGTTGATTACGCAGCATAGTGGGTAGGTGTTAATATGAAACAAGCAATTGGAAGTATTCCAATGTATAATATTATAATAGTTTTCATTGTTTTGACTTTCGGTTTCTTGGCAGCAACACTGAGTTATATGAAAGCTTTTAAAGTAAATGGAAGAATAGCAAAAGAGTTAGAAAATCATGAGGGTTATAATATTCTATCTGATAGAGAAATTACAAATACGTTAACTTCAATTGGTTATCGTATTGCTGAACCAGGTAGTTTTGAATGCCCAACAAAAAATGGAAAACAGGCTGTAACAGCACTTGCTGGAGGAACAAAAAAACATTATTATTGTATTTATGAATATGATTATTATCAATATGGTGATAATAAAACTAAATACTATAATTATGGTGTGTTGACATATATATTTGTTGATTTACCATTTGGTTTTGATTTTAAACTTCCAGTATACTCTGAAACAGAAAAAATTTTCCATTTCACAGATTAGGGTGATTAAATGAAAGAAGCAATAGGAAATGCCTTTGTATTTGGTTTAGTTATTACATTTGTCGCAATATTTATAATTCTATTTGCGACTTCTTCTAGTTATACAAAAGCTTTTAAAGTGAAAAACAAAATAGTTGAAATATTAGAAAAATATGATGATATTTTAGGTGTAAATGTTGCTGACTCAACAGGCTTAAATAGTACTGTTGAATCAGAAATTAACAATGTTTTAAATACTGCTGGATATAGAATTAGTACTAATCCTAATAATTGTCCAGCTCGTAATGGTGTAGATGCTGTCAATAAAAAATTAACATCAAATTATGAATATTGCATATATGCTTATTCCACTAATAAAGGTACATATTATGGGGTTACTGCATATATGTATTACCAAATTCCAGTAATAGGAGTTGAACTTAGATTCCCTGTATATGGTGAAACTAAAATCAATGGATTACTAAGATAGGGAGGGGAACTTATGAACGTAGTCATTTCTAATAAATATCAAGCAATGTTAGAATCTTTAGACATAGAGGTTATAAAGACTCTAAATGGGGAATTTGAAGTAGAGGAGATAGTGAATCAATTTCAAAATTTTTTCTATCAAAAAATGATATTAGATATTACTGCAATTAAAAATTATCGTGATATTAGAACAATTCAAAAATTATCAATCTCATTAGATATGGACAAATTAATATTGTTAATAGATGATACTGTGGATGATGGTACAAATGCATATCTATCGAAGTTAATATCAATGGGTATTTATAATTTCACAAAAAATGCTGAAGGAATTTTATATTTGTATAATAATCCTAATACATATCGAGATGTAGCTCATATTCAACAATTAGATATAACACCAGTTCAAGAACAACCGGTAATAGTAGAAAAGTATGAGAATACAGTTCCTACTGGCCCTAAAATTATCGGAATAAAAAATGTTACTAAGCAATCAGGGGCAACAACTTTAACTTATATGATCAAAAATCAATTAAAACAAGATTATTCTGTTGTTGCCATTGAAGTAAATAAAAGTGATTTTAGATATTTCAATGATAAAGAATTAGTTTCAACTACTAATACAGAAATTGGAAATGTTATTGCTAAGTATTCGGATCATGATGCAATATTGGTTGATTTGAATGATTCTAATCAAGCAGAAAATTTATGTCATGATGTTATATATTTAATAGAACCATCAGTTATTAAATTAAATAAATTGATGTTGGTAAACGGTGGGGTATTTAAAACATTGAAAGATAAAAAAGTAATTTTGAATCAAAGTTTACTTGAATCAAAAGATGTATCAGATTTCGAATATGAATCAGGATTAAAAATATATTATAATTTACCACCTTTAGATGAAAGAAATAAAAATTTATTAAAACTAAATTCATTCTTAATTAAACTTGGTTTTACTAAATTAACAGGTGATGATCAAGATAAAAAGAAATCTATTTTAGGATTATTTTAATAAAATTTGACAAATAAAGAAAAATAAGATAATATATTTATATAAATTGCTTATATTTTAAGCAATAAGAGGAGGTTTTTAAAATGTTAGAAGTGTTAAGATGTACTATTGGCGGAATTACTTGGGATGCAAATACACTATTAATTCCACAAATTACAGTTTTAGTAGTTAATTTAATTAAAATTGCTGTACCAATTATATTAATCATCATGGGAATGATTGATTTATCAAAAGCAGTTATGGGCAATGATGAAAAACAAATGAAGGAATCACAATCTAAATTAATTAAAAGAGTTATTTATGCAGTTTTAGTATTCTTAGTTGTTTCTGTAGTACAATTATTATTTAGTGCTTTAAGTAATACTGGTGCTACAGATAGTGGCAATATATCTTCATGTATCTCATGCTTTGTATCTAACGCTGAAGATTGTGGAAAATAATATATTTTAAATTAAAATATGGAATTATTATTCCATATTTTTTTTTGTTATGTTATAATGTATGTGTAGAATTATCTATTGATTAAAAAGGAATGATTATGTATGAAAAAAACAATACAATTATTAATTATAATGTTATTAATGTTTATGGGAATAAAAGGAGTTTCAGCCGAGACACAATTTGGAGACAATGGAACTTTTGATGGAAATTGTGAACTTATAAATAGTTCAACTGCTTCATTTAGCTGTACATATTCGTGTAACATAACAAAAGATGAATCTTATTTAAAGTTCAATTATAGTGTATCTTTAAATAAAGGTAAGTTAGTTCATGAAATAATTAATGATACTATAGAGACAAACGAGAATTCGTTTTTTGGTGAAAATGCAACTAGAAAGGTATGTGCAAATCCATGGGCATGTGGATATGTTAAAAAAATTTTGCGCATAAATCTTAAATATCCATCTGATAACGACTTTGAAGTTGATAATAAATTAAAATGTTTACCAGTGAAAGTTAAAACAAATTTAAATATAGAATCAACAACTGAGGGTCCCACAGTTCATGATAGAACTCCAGTATATGTATATGATAATAATATATATATATCGGTTGACCAATCTTATGTTCCTGATGATAGAGATCAAACAATTGACAATAGTTGTGGATTTCTTGGAAGCAATGAATCAAATGTAATAGGTATTTTAAAAAAGATTTACACTTATATTAAAATAATAATTCCTTTATTAATTGTTGTTCTTGGCATAGGAGACTTTATTAAGTTAGTTATTACTGGAAAAGACGATGATATGAAAAAAGGAATAGAAAAGTTTGCTAAAAGAATAATACTAGCTATTGTATTTATTTTAGTTCCAATTCTTATTCAAATTTTAATAAATATTAGTGGCATAACTAGTCAATATAGTCAAGTTAATGATGGTATAAAAGCAATTGGATGTATACTAGGATAAAGGAAGTGATAAAAAATGTACAGTAAATTTAATGATGGTTTAAGAGGATTTTTTGCTACAGTTGATACAGGAATATACTCTTTAATTGGCACATTATATGATATTATAGTAAATTTAGCTGAATCGACATTAATTAAAGAAACTTCAGTATCAAATATAACAGGCAAGTTATATTCTTTTATCGGAATTTTCATGTTGTTCAAAATATCATTTTCAATAATCAATTATATAATAAATCCTGATAGTATAGCAGATAAGGAAAAAGGGGGAGCAAAGTTAATAATAAATGTTGTTATTACTTTTGCTTTAATTATTTTATGCCCTTTTGCTTTTGATTTATTGAGAGATGCTCAATCTGCAATATTAGATGAACATCTTCTTACTAGAATTATTCTTGATGATACTAACACATATGATACACAAGAATTATTTATAAGTCCATTATGTGATAATTCAACTAAACCACATAAAAAATATAGTGATACTGGTGAGATTATTGAAAGTACTGGCGAATATATCGCTATGATGACAATTAGACCATTTATACAAATAAATAGTGATATAGACGATTCAAATTCTGAAAAGGTTAATAGTTTTTTAACTGGTGGTTATTGTTCAGCAGGTAACATAAAAGAATTATTGAGAGATAGCATTATAAAAGAACATATATCTAGAGGTGAAAAGTATTATTATGTAGATTATAATTATTTTATATCAACAATTATAGGACTTATTATCGTTTTGATATTTGCTGGGTTCTGTCTTGATGCAGCGTTACGAACAATCAAATTAACTTTTCTTGAAATAATTGCTCCAATTCCAATTATTTCATATATAGATCCAGGTTCTGCAAAGAAAGGTTTATTTAGCAAATGGTTAAAAGAAGTTGGAACAACATGGGCAGATTTATTTTTAAGATTAGTTGCCATATATTTTGCCATATTCTTAATTTCTAAAATTGAATTTAGTAAAACAGGAGATATGAGAGTAACTGTACTATTTATTTTAGGAGCATTAATGTTTGCTAAAAAATTACCAGATATATTGAAGAAGATGTTTAATATAGATTTAAGTGGAAACTTTACTCTAAATCCATTAAAAAAATTAGAGAAAGAAGCAATCGGTGGTAAACAAATAACTGGAGCCGCAACAGGACTAGCTTCTGGTACTTTGGGTATGGCAACAAGTTTTAGAGGTAATAATATCAAAGAAAGATTTGAAAATGCAGGAAAGGCATTTACATCTGGATTAAAAGGTGGATATAAATCACCAAACTCATTAAAGGGTTTAGGTGCTGGTATGCAACCTTATTATGAAAAAAGAAAAAAAGAAAAAGAAGAACAAAAAGAAGCAGATAGAAAATTGCAAAAATTTGATAAGTTTAATCAAAAAGGTAGAGATTTAGTTAAAAATATACTTAAGACAGATGAAGATGGTAACTATATACTAGATGAAAAAGGAAATTATCAAATAGATGAAGAAAAGAGAGCAAAATTATTTGAAAATAATAAGGAATATCAAGATTCATTTAATAGAGTAAACAATGCAAAAACAAATTTAAAAAACGCAAAAAATGAATACCAAGCAGCACAAAGTAATTTGGAAAGACTAAATTCAAATCCAAATACTACAAAAGAACAACTTGATGCAGCATTAAAAAATGTCAATGCTAAAAGAGAGGCAGTTGATAAAGCTCAAGGAGCTTTAGATGGTGTTAAAGAAAGACATAAAATTATTCAACAAAAATATACAAAAGAGGCTGAAGTAGAAAGTGCAGTAAAAGAATACTTGGATAGAACATCAGATAGAACTTTGGATAGTTTGGGAATTAATACTGGTAACGTAAATATACAAACTTCATCATCACAAGTTGGTAATCCTTCATCTACTTCTCAATCAGCTAATCCAAATAGTTATAATGGTAATTTAAATTATCAAAATTATAGTAAAATTGAAGAAGATATAAAAAATGCAGAAGAGAACAAGAGAAAAAAACTGCAAGAATATTCTAAGGAAACTGACCAGGAAAAGAGAAATGAAATATCTAGTGATATTTCAAAATATGAAGAACAAATATCAGCACTAAAAAACGAAAGGGAAGATATGAATAATGATCATCCAGAAGTAGCAGCAGATTATATTGAAAATGTTGTTATTCCAAGCAAAAATAATAACGTAAAACAAATACAAAAGGAAATGGATGCACTTTATAATACATTTAAAAACCCAGACGTATCAGTTCAAAATTATGGAGAAGATTATCCTACAAATCCAGATTATCAAAAAGCAAAAGCAGAGTATGCTTTAAAACAAGAATACTTAAAAGCAGAAACAAGTAATATTTATTCTTTAGGACAAAGAGTAAACGAATTTAGACAAAAAGCTAATAATTTGAATACACATCAATCAGCTGAAAGACAGTCTGAAAATATTAATAATCCACAGGATGATCAAACTGTAGAACAATTATTTGAATCAGCTAATGAATCAAATAATGAACATCTTGAAAATGATACAACAAATCCAAATGAAGAACAGGAAAAATTAGAAACACAAAAAAGAAAAGAATATTTGATTAGTGAATTAGATAAATATCGTAAAGAGGAATCTGAAATAAAGAAACACTATGGAGTTCTTGAATATTCAAAAACAAGGGAATATAAAGATATACAAGCAAAAATAGAAGAAATAGAAGATGAATTATATCATTTATAAAAAGGGGATGAAAAAATGAATAATACTTTCTTAATTCCTGCAAATAGTAAAAAATCAATGAAAATATTTGGATTATTTGAACCAATTGATTTGATAATACTAGGGGTTGGAATATTTATAACATTTATTTTGATGATGATATTGAATGTAGGAAATATGGCACTAGCAATCTTGTCCATACTTCCTGTATCAATTGCTGGATTTCTAGTATTTCCAGTACCAAATTATCATAATGTTAGAGTGTTTATAAATTCTCTATGGACATTCTTTACAACAAGAAGGACGTTTATATGGAAAGGTTGGTGTGTATTAGATGGCGAAGAAACCAATAAAAAGTAAATATACTGAGGATTTTGTTCCAGTAAAAAGTATAACAAATGGTATGATAATTTTAGATAATAATGAAAAAGTATGTGGAATTAAAATAATGCCAAGAAATATTTTCATATTAGATTATGATACACAAAATGCTATTATATCCAATTTAAGAAATGTTTATAATATGATAGATTATGAATTTTGGATTATAGTAGCAGATAGACCAGTAGACATAAATGTGTATTTATCACAATTACAATTACTATATAATTCAACACAAGATCAAGCAAAAAGAAAGGTAATAATTGATGATATAAATAAGGCAAATATGTTTACAATGAATAATATTGTAGATACAGAATACTACTTGTTATTCAAGGAAAAAAATCAAGATATAATAAATAAAAGAATAAGAAATTTAATAACAAATTTTGCTAGTGCTGGATTAAATTCAACACAAGTTACAAATGATGATTTAAGAATTATATTAGATAATTTCTTAAATGGGGGACAAACTACAAATTTTGGGACGGTGATGCCAGGTGAATATTAAGAGTCAAATAGCTCCAAAAGGGCTTGAATTTAAATCAAATAGTTTCAATGTTAGTGATAAATGTTGTACTATTTTAACTGTAGTTTCATATCCTAAATATATTCAACCAGGATATTTAGCTTCATTAACTAGTTTGTCTGGAATAAAAGTTGTAATTAAACATATACCTCTTCCATTTACAGTATTAAGAAAAATGTTAAATAAAGAAATAGCAGATTTAAAACAAAGATATCAAGAAACTAATGATAAAACTTTACAAGAAAGAATAAGTCAAGATTATGAATCTTTGGAACAATTTATTACACAATTAGCTGCTTCACAACAAAAAATATATGATTTTCAAATGCATGTTATGATAACTGCAAATAGTGAAGAAGAATTAAATCAAAAAAAATTCCAAGTAAAAAATTACTTAGGTGCTATGGAAATGAATGCGTTTCCATTAAGATTTGAACAGGAAAGTGTATTTAAATCAATAATACCAATCTTTCCAAAACAAGATGTAGAAGATAGAATTGGTACACCTATACCTTCACCTACATTAGCGGCTATGTATCCATTCATATTTGATAGTATAAAAGATCCAGGATTATCAACTTTATTGGGTGTAGATTTTTCTGGTGGTGTAATTTTATTTAATCAATTTTTATATCAAATAAAAAAAGAACATAATAGAAATAATGCTAATATAATTATTTTAGGTACTTCAGGTAGTGGTAAATCAACGGCAGCAAAATTATTACTTAGAACACATATAAGAAATAATTGTCAAGTAGTTGTAATTGACCCTGAAGGTGAATTAGAAGAAATGACAAAACACTTTAATGGTGATTTCATCGATTTAGGAAAAGGTGGAGAATTTGGTATGGTAAATCCACTTGAAGTTATAATCGATGCTGATGAAGATGAAATTCAAGGTGGATTGGGATATACAGTATTAACTAGGACTTTACAAACAGTAAAAGCCTTTCTAAAGTATTATGATACATCAATTGAAGAGGATGTTTTGAATATGTTTAGTGAAGTATTAATAGAAACATATCGAAGATTTGGTATGGATTTTAATACTGATTATACAAAATTTAAAAGTAATGATTATCCTACTTTTTCAGATGTTTATGCTACTATAAGAGGTAGATTAACTTCAATGACAGAAACAACTCGTGAAAAAGAAGTAATGGAAAGATTAGAATTAAAAATAAGACCATTAGTTAGAGAATTAAAATATTATTTTGATGGTCATACTACAATAAGACCAAATAGTGAAATAATTGTGTTTAATATAAGGGAGTTAATGAATGCAGATAATAATATAAAGAATGCACTATTCTTTAATATATTAAAATATGCATGGGGATTAACTTTAAATAAAAATACAAATACAGTACTAATGGTAGATGAAGCTCATGTATTACTTTCTGGTAATAATACATTGGGTGCAGATTTCTTAGCACAAATACAAAGACGTGCGAGAAAATATAATACAGGAACAATTATAATAACACAACAACCTACAGACTTTAGTGATCCTTCTGTAATAACTCAAGGTAAAGCAATATTTGATAATGCTTCTTATTATTTAGTTATGGGTCTTAGAAAACAAGCTGTAGAAGATTTAGCAAAATTAATTGATTTAAATGATAATGAAAAAGAAAATATTAAACGCTATAATCAAGGTGAAGCATTGTTCGTATGTGGTAGTAGAAGAATGCAAATTAATATTATTGCCACAGAACAAGAATTGGATTCCTTTGGAAGTGGCGGCGGATTATAATAGATAGTTTGGTGGTGGTGCTATGGAAGATAAAGATGCTGAAAAAATAAGAGAATTATCAGAGGGAAAACAGGATTATCTAAATAGTACTGCTAATCCTCAGTATCAACAAAAAAGTGATTATAATGGTCATCAATATATAGGAAAAAAAGTTCCTAAAGATAAACAAAAAAATAGAACTAATAAAAAAATAGATGAAGTAGGGGCTAATGTATTGAACAAAATGGGAGTCCCTAAACCTATTGCGAAAAAACTAATAAAAAATAATAAAGGTAAATTATTATCAACAAATTTACCTGGTAGTAAATTAATAAACAATCGTCTAAAAAATAATTTATCAAACCATTCATCTAAAAGTAGTAATACTGAACAAAAATTAAAAAATATCAATCAAAATAGATTAAATTTATATAATAATTTGAGACCTAAAATTTCTAAAACAGATGAAGAAGGTATAGAAACAAATGATAAAACAAAATCAAAAAAGGTTTCAAAAAATATATTAGGATCTATTATAAATAGAGAATCAAAAAGTAAAAGTGAATATGGTGCTCAAAATTTTAATTCATCAACAATTTTAGGGTTACCAAAACAATTAGCAGTTATTGGTATAATGGCATTTTTTATAATTATGGTAGTGGCTATTATAACTTCTATATTGTCAATTTCTGAAGATGATGATAGTGACTTAAATTCACAGTCAAATGTAAAAGAATATATAACTAGCAACATGTCAGAAGATGAATTAGTAGATACTCTAATAGATATGAATTTATGTTCATCTCATATTAATGATGAGAATTATATGGATGAATGTTTAAATTCTCCGGCTGGTAAATATTTTACTCATTTAAAAACATTGTATAAACAATATTCAAATTATAAAGATATAAATGGTGATCCAATATCATTAAATATTTCCGTAATATTGGAGACTGTTTCATATGGTTATACTGATGCAGAATTATTTGATGAAGATAATTTAGAAAATATTTTAAAACAAGCTGATGATCTTGCAAATGCTCAAGTAGAACTATATCAAGAATATGGTGATTTATATACTGCTAATGGTAATAAGTGTAGTGTTACAAAAGATAAAGCTATCCAAGGAGCATCTAAAACTAATAGCTATTATCGTATTAACATGGATAAATATATATCTTATCTATTATACGGTCAAGTTCATGAAAACTATAAAAATGAAGTAAGAAAAATAGATGTTGATATACATCCTGATTCTAGTGAAAGTTGTATTCCGAAGAATAGAATTTATAAAGGTAGTACTGTAGAACAAACAAAGATTACTTATACTGGTCAAATCAAGGATGGATATTTATATAAAAATGTATTAAGTAAATCTTCAATAAGTGATAGTGAGTTAGCTACAGTTGCCCAAGAAGCTATAACTGAAATTTTAGAAAGATCAAAAGAATCCACAAATATGGGTATTGCAAGTATTAGTGGGCTTTGCTCTGGTGTCGTTGTAACTGGTGAATACGAAGGTGTATATTCTCTTGATGATTATGTAGCAGGAGTAGTTCAACGTGAAAATAATTGGCATATTGGCGATAACATAGAAAATATGAAGGCACAGGCGGTAGCAGCTAGAACTTATGTATTAAGAATTACAAATAATTGTCAAAATTCTATAGAAAATTCAACAAGATATCAAACAATGACTACCAATATTGGAGATTATGCTAGAAGAGCTGCTGCAGAAACGAGTGGACAAGTGTTAGTAGATTCTACTGGAACATACATTTCAACTCAATATGATGCTTTAGCTGTAAAAGAAATTATTGGTGATTATTACATTTTAAAACAAGCCAATTTGAAAATTCCTGCTGATTGGATTAATAGCCATATATCAAGTAGTGAATTAGATTATTATAAAAAACATTCACATGGTAATGGAATGAGCCAATGGGGTAGTAGATATTTACAAACACAAGGTTATAAATATGAACAAATTTTGAGTACATTTTATCAAAATGGATCATTGAACAGTTTAAATACAGCAGTACAAGATATACCAAGTAGTGTAAATGATTTAAAAAATAGATATTATTTTATTTATGATATGGATATATATAGAAATAATACATTATTCTCACAATGTGTGTGGTATGCTAAACATAGAGCAATGGAAATTTTAGCATCTTCAAGTTATGATGAAAATACTAAAAAGACATTAATTAATAGTATTAACAATACACGAGGAAATGGTCAAGATTGGTATAATAATCCTAATTCAACATACTTTCAAAAGTCAAGAAATATTAATGATGCAAAAGCTGGTGCAATAGTTTCATGGACTCGTGGTGAATATGGACATGTTGCAATTGTAGAAAGTGTATATACATTGAATGGTCAAACAATGGTAACACTTACTGAAGGTTGGAGAACGAGAAATTCAGCTAAAGATTGGTATGTAACAAGTGATCTTTGGTCAGTAGCTAATTTACAAAAATCTGAACTGACATTAGAGCAATTGAAAAATCATAGTGGAACATTTAATGGATATGTATATTTATTGGGGTGAAATATGAAAAAAATAATGACTATATTAATGTTAATATTATTAACTGGCTGTAGCTGTAACTATGAATTATCAATTCAAAACAACAAAATTTATGAAACATTAAAAATAAATGGTGTTACATCAAATATACCAGTAAATGCAGATTTAATTAATATATCTAATTCAAACTATATTAAAACAATAGAAAATGATATAGTAACATATAGTTCCGATTATTTATTGGACAACTATAAAAAAAGTACTTTGTTAACTTGCTTTGATAGTTATAATATTCAAAGTACTGAAAATACTTATACAATAAGGACAGGTAAAAAATTTAAATGTTATCCATATCAATATAGTGATTTTGATGTAGTAACATATGATCAATTAGAAATAAAAATAAACACAAATCATAAAGTAATAGATCATAATGCTACAAAAGTAGAAAATAATACATATTATTGGTATATTGATGATCAAAATGTTAATAATGCAGAAATATATTTTGAAATAGATAAAAATATTAAAAACTATGACTATATTTATATGATAATATTATTTTTAGGAATATTAATAATAGGTGGTTTAATATATTACATTGCTAATAATAAAAATAAAGAAAGTAATAAATTGTAAGGAGGAAATAAAATGAAATTAAAATTTAGAGCAGAGCCTAGAGATTGGTTAATATTTATAATATTCGCACTATTTTTACTATTTTTTATAGCTATAGCTGTAAGTAATGTTATGGCATTAGTTGGTGGAACAGAACTAACTGGTATAAATCCACTTCCAGCGTTTGAAAAGAATTTATTTCCTTTAACAATGATTGTATATCTTGCAATACTAATTTTAGTCTTTACAAGTGTTTCATCATATTTCTTTGATAGAGAAAAAGGTTTTGGAATATCAACTGCTCCAAAAAAAGAAAAAGGTTACTCAAGATGGGCAACTGATAAAGAAATGAAAAAAAATCTAAAAAAAATAGATCCTAGAGCAGAGAGTACAACATATGCTGGTGTTCCATTGATAAATAATGGAAAAGAAATATGGGTAGATGCTGGAGAATGGCATAATCTAGTAATTGGTTCTACAGCCTCTGGTAAAACGGAAAGTATAGTTCAACCAATGGTAAAAACATTAGCAAAAGCTGGTGAATCAATGATTATTACCGATCCAAAAGGTGAAATATATGAAAGAAATGCAGAAGAATTAAGAGAAAAAGGTTACAATATAGTATTATTAAACTTCCGTAATCCACAAAATGGCAATTGTTGGAACCCATTAACATTGCCATATAGTTTATATAAAGATGGAAATGTTGATAAAGCAACAGAATTATTAGACGATTTAGCAAAAAATATCCTATATGATGAATCAAGTAAGGGACAAGATCCATTCTGGGAAAATACATCAGCTGACTACTTTACAGGACTAGCTTTAGCTTTATTTGAAGATGCTAAAGAAGAAGAAATAAACTTAAATACTATTAACTTAATGACAACAGTTGGAGAAGAAAAAATCGGTGGAACAACTATCATGAAAGAATACTTTAGTGATAAAGATCAATCTTCACCAGCCTATATAAATGTTGCTAGTACACTTATGGCACCGGCAGATACTAAAGGAAGTATTTTATCAGTATTTAAACAAAAAATAAAACTATTCTCATCAAAACAAAACTTATCAGAGATGTTATCTCATAGTGATTTTGATATGAAAGATATTGGTAAAAAAAGAACAGCAGTATTTATAATCATACATGATGAAAAGAAAACGTACCATCCACTTGCTACTATATTTGTAAAACAATGTTATGAAACATTAGTAGATGTAGCATTTGAAAATGGTGGTAAATTGCCATTTAAAACAAACTTTATACTAGATGAATTTGCAAATATGCCTCCTTTAAAAGATGCAGATGCAATGGTAACTGCTGCTCGTTCAAGATTAATAAGGTTTACATTTATTATTCAAAACTTTGCTCAATTATCAGATGTATATGGCAAAGAAAAAGGAGATACAATCAAAGGAAACTGTGGTAACTGGATATATTTAATAAGTTCAGAGTTATCAGCCTTAGAAGAAATAAGTAAGATGTGTGGGGAAGTTAAATCTAAGAAAGATGATAAAACTGCTTCAACTCCACTTGTAACGGTATCAGACTTACAACGTTTACCAATGTATACTATGGTTATATTAAGGACTAGGGAAATGCCATTTAAAACAAAAATGGTTCCTGCTTGGAAAATGGATAAAGAAGGCATGTGGGGAAAAAATTATCCTAAAGCCTCATATCCAAAAAGAGAAAAACAAGAAATTCACCTATTTGATGTTAAAAAAGTAGTAGAGGAAAAAAGACAAAAAAAGATAGATGAAATGTTAGGTAGTGATATGCCTAAAATGCCAAATATGCCTTTCAATCCTTTTGAAAATGGCAATCCTTTTGAAAAAAATGATTCTTTTGGACCAAACTTATCAAAACCTAATAATAATTTTGATGATTTAGTAAAAAGAATAGATGCTAAAATAGCAGAATTAGAAGAAGAAGAAAGACAAGAAAAATTAAAAGAAGAAAATAAAAAAGTAGAAAAAGAACCAGAAGTACCAAAATTTAAACAAGAAGAAGTTACTGATGATCAATTTTTTGACGATTTCTTTGCTGATGATGAATAATCATCAGTTTTTAGTTATTTGATATACACACGTATAATTTTAAACATATAATAAATTAGGTGGTTAAGATGTCAAATATAACTATTGATGAACTTATACCTATGATAGGTAAAGTAAACATTATAGACATTAGAAATGCGCAAAGTTATAACAATCAACATATAACAGGAGCAATAAATATTCCGTTTGAAAAATTAATTATATCACCAAGTAAATATCTTGAAGTTAATAAAAAATACTTTATATACTGTAGAAGTGGTATGACTAGTAAAAAAGCATGCCAAATATTATCAAATTATGGATTTAAAGTTGTAAATATAATTGGTGGATATGAAGAATGGATACTAAAAAAATAATATTTATATAGACCTTTTTAGGTCTATTTTGTTTACATATTAAAAAATATAATATATAATTGGTATAGTAGGTGAGAAGATGAAAAAGGGTTTTACTTTGGTGGAATTATTAGCTATATTTTCAATTATGGCATCAATTATGTTGCTATCTATTCCAGCAATAACAAGTATGTTAAAAAAAGCTGAGGAATCAAAAATTAAAACATTTGAAGAAAATGTCTTTTTAGCAGCCGAAGCATATATTTCTGAAAATAGAGATAACTACCAAGAATTAAGAGAACAAAATAAATTAACTTATGTTGAAATTGATAAATTGTTAAATACATATTTAAATAGTAATTTAATAACTCCAAATATACTTGGTTCAAAACAAATAAAAGATGTAAAAAATAATCTACTAATTTTAGTAAAAGCAAATGAAAATTATGTATATGAATATAAAATGAAGTATTTAAGTGATAAAGAAATGACTGAAGTTAATAATGCACTAGTAAAAATGAAAACAATAGAAAATAATAAAACAACAGAAAATATTAACAATGCTCAATCTGCAATTAATTCAATATCAGAAGAAGAAATAAAAGAAGCATTTCAAAATAGATTAAATTATATAAAGTAGGTGAAAATATGAAAACAATAAGAGATTTTGATTTAAATAATAAAAAAGTAATGATTAGAGTAGATTTTAATGTACCAATAAAAGATGGAAAAATAACAGATGATAATCGTATTAAAATGAGTTTAGAAACTATAAAATATGCTATAGAAAAAAATGCTAAGGTAATATTATTATCTCATTTAGGTAGAGTAAAAACTGAAGAGGATAAAGTTAAAAACAATTTAAATATTGTTGTACCAAGATTAGAAGAATTACTAAATCAAAAAGTTATATTTTCAAATGTTACTCGTGGAATAGAATTAGAAGAAAAAATTAGTAATATGAAAAATAAAGATGTATTATTAATTCAAAATACAAGATATGAAGATTTAAATGGGAAATTAGAAAGTTCAAACGATATAGAATTAGGTAAATATTGGGCTAGTTTAGGTGATATATTTATCAATGATGCTTTTGGAACAAGTCATAGAAGTCATTCATCAAATGTCGGTATTGCCAGTAATTTGCCTTCTGGAATAGGTTTTTTAGTTGAAAAAGAACTAAATGCTTTAGATTTAACAAATGCTGAAAAGCCAATAACTATAATACTTGGTGGTTCAAAAGTAAGTGATAAAATCACTTTAATAGAAAATCTAGTAAATGTAGCTGATTACATCTTAATAGGTGGAGGAATGGCATATACATTTTTAAAAGCATCAGATATTAACACAGGAAAATCATTATTGGATGTAGATAGTATTGAATTTTGTAAAAATATGTTAGAAAAATATAAAGATAAAATAATTTTACCAATAGATAGTGTTAATGCTAAAGAAATCAAAGAAAATACTCAATGTAGACAATGTTTCATAAATGAAATAAAACAAGATGAAATAGGTTTAGATATAGGATACAATACAACAAAATTATTTAAAACTTATTTAGAAAAAAGTAAAACAATAATATGGAATGGTCCCGTAGGTGTATTTGAAATAAAACCTTTCGATGAAGGTACTAAAAGAATATGTGAAATATTAAAAAATATAAATGCTAAAAAAATAGTTGGTGGTGGAGATACTGCTAGCGCTGTTATAAATCTAGGCTATAAAGATATATTTGATCACATATCAACAGGTGGAGGAGCTTCACTAGAATTATTAGAAGGTAAAAAACTACCAGGAGTTGAAGTAATAAATGAAAAAGAACATAATTAATTTTTTAATTCTAATTGTAATAACTATACTAGTATTATATTTATCACTAAAAAATGATTATATCGAAATAATAAATACTATAAAAAATATGAATTTGTTATTATTCTTATTAGCTATAATTGTATTCATATTATATGTATTTATAAAAAGTATAATAATGAAAATAGTTGTAAATAATTTTAAAAAAGATTATACATTAAAGAAGTCATTTAGAATGGGTTTAGAAACTAATTTTTTTCACGCAATAACTCCATTTGCTACAGGTGGACAACCATATGAAATATATAGATTAAATAAAGATGGAATCAGCATTATAAATGCAGCTAATATTTCGATTCAAAATTTTATAATATATCAAACAGCATTAGTATTACTTGGAATATTTGCTGTAACTTATAACTATATATTTAAATTGTATCCAGATATAACCTTGCTAAAAAATCTAGTTTTAATTGGATTTATTATAAATTTTCTAGTAATAGTTGTATTATTTTCAATTACTTATTTTAAAAAAGGAAATAAAGTAGTAATTAATTTTATAATAAATATATTATCCAAATTAAAAATAATAAAAAACAAAGAAGAAAAAATAAATCAATTTGAAAAATATTTATCAGATTTTAATGATGGAGCAAAAATTTTATTAAAAAATAAAAAGAAATTTATAATGCTTATTTTGTTACAATTATTATCATTATCTTTATTATATTTAGTTCCATATTTTATAATTAAAGGTGTAGGACTTAATATATCAATTGTTAATGTAATAGTAACAAGTGCATATGTTATGTTAATAGGAGCATTTGTACCAATACCAGGAGGAACTGGTGGATTAGAATATGGATTTATATCATTTTATGGTAATTTTATAACTGGACCCAAAATTAATGCCATAATGTTAATATGGAGATTTGTAACATATTATTTTGGAATGATATTAGGTGCAATTATTTTAGGATTAAGAAAGAAGGACTAATATGCGAATAGGAATATTTACCGATACATATCCACCATATATAAATGGTGTATCTACTAGCGTTAAGATGTTAGAACAAGCCTTAAAAGAAAAAGGACACCAAGTTTATATTGTTACTGTAAATACAAAAAATATGAAATATATATATGAAAATGATGGAAAGACTATACGTATACCTGGGATTCCTACAGGAATATATGATTATAGATTAACAGGTATTTATCCAGTTCGTGTAATAAATAAAATAAAAAAATGGAATTTAGATGTAATACATTCACATACAGAATTTGGAGTTGGTACATTTGCTAGAATTATTTCAAAGCAATTTGGAATACCGCTAGTACATACATATCATACTATGTATGAAGATTATGTACATTATATAACACATGGATACTTTGATAAATCTAGTAAAAAATTAGTCGAATATTTTACAAAATTTTATTGTGATAAAACTGCTAGTGAATTAATAGTACCAAGTAAAAAAACTTATAATTTATTTAAAGAAAAATATAAATGTGATAAAAACATATACATAGTACCAACTGGTATGGATATAGATAATTTTGATGTCAATAAATTGAAACAATCAAAAATACAAGAATTAAAAAATAAATATGAATTAAACAATTCATTTGTTATTCTATATGTTGGAAGACTTGCAGAAGAAAAAAATATAGAATTTATTATTAATAATCAATATAGTTTATTAAAAAAATATCCAAATTTAAAATTATTGATAGTTGGTAATGGACCTGATATGGAAAAATACAAAAAATTGTGTAAAAAAAATAAAATAGAAAATTCAACTATTTTTACAGGTGCCGTACCAAGAGATGATATGCCATATTATTATGCTTTAGGCAATGTGTTTGTAACAGCAAGTACCACAGAGACACAAGGATTAACAGTAATAGAGGCTATGGCATCAGGAATTCCAGTAGTTGCTATTAATGATGAAAGTTTTTCAAATACAGTAATTGATGGATTAAATGGCTATTTATTTAATAAAAAAAATGATTATCTAAAAAAAATAAGTACTTTAATAGAAAATCAAGAAATTTATGATAAAATGAAAGCACAAGCTAAAATAACAGCTAATGAACACTCATTAAAATACTATGCTGAAAAAATATTAGATGTTTATAAATCAGCAATGTCAAAGAAAAAGAAAAAATCAATATTTGAAAGAATATTTAAAAGAACAAAGAGGGATTAATATGAATGATTTTTTAATAGTTGCTAATTTAAAAGGTAACCTATTACCAAAAGATATAGCGCCATATTTAACTGAAATTGAATCATGTAAATCAAATTTAGTAATTTGTCCATCTGAATTATATATACCATATTTTTTAAAACATAATTATTCAGTTGGACTACAAAATATATATTATGATGGTAATTTATATACAGGTGAAATTACCCCAAAACAAGCATATGGTCTTGGAGTAAAATATGTTATTGTTGGCCATAGTGATAGAAGAATTAAATTTAATGAAAGTGATTTAGAAATAAATAAAACAATCACCGAATGTTTAAATACAGGATTAAAAGTAATTTTGTGTATTGGTGAAACACTAGAAGAAAAAAATATGTTAAAAACAACTAGAGTACTACAAAAACAATTGAATAATGATTTAAGAAATATTAATAATATAAACAATCTTTTTATAGCATATGAACCTATATGGGCAATAGGTAGTGGTAATATTCCTAATAATCAAGATATAAAAGATACTATAACTTATATAAAAGAGGTTGTATATGAATTAAATAAACAGGATGTAAAAGTTTTATATGGTGGTAGTATAGATGAAAATAATATAGAAATTATTAGAAAAATACCAAATATAAATGGAGTTATTGTAGGTAAATCATCATTAAATCCAAAGCAACTATTAAAAATAATAGAGAAAATACAATAAAATGTATTTTTTTTTAATTATTTCAGGTGATTTAAAAAAATCCCACTATGTTATATAGTGAGGAGGAAAATATGTTAAAAACCGAATTAATACCACTAAACTATGATCTAGCATTTACATCAATATTCAATAAGGAAGAAAATATAATAATACTAGAGAACTTTATATCAACATATCTAGAAATACCATTAAAAGAAATAAAAGGAAATTTAAAACTACTAAATAGGGATTTAAAAAAAGAAAATAAAAAAGAATCAAAAAAAGAAGTAGATTTATTGTTAAATTATAGAGGGAAAAAAATAAATATAGAACTATCAAATAAAGTATCACAAGGAACAATAGATAGAAATGTAGTATATGTGTGTAATATACATTCAAAACAATTAAAAAAAGGAGATAGAGACTACAGTCATATAAATGAAACAATACAAATAAATTTAAATAACTTTAGATGTAATGAAGAAATAAGAGAAAGTTATTATTTAAGAAATGAAAAAGGAAAAATACTAAGTAAAAAACTAAGAATAGATACAGTAGATATGGTAAAAGCAAAAGAAATATGTTATACTAAAGATGAAACAAAGCTAACAAGATGGTGTAAGATATTAACATCAACAAGTGAAGAAGAAATAAGAATGATAATGGGTGATGATTTAATGGAAAAAGAAAGTAAAGAGAAATTACTAGAAGAAATGAATGAATTTAGTGATGATGAAGAAAACATATTTTTATACACAGCTTTACCAAGAAGTGAAATGGAACAAAACACATATATTTATGAAGCAAGAGAAGAAGGATACAATGATGGATTTAACAATGGATTTAATGATGGATTTAATGATGGATTTAATGATGGGATTCTTGATGGTAAAAAGCAAATGGTAATAAATATGTTGAAAAAGAATATTGATGTAAATACAATATCAGAAATTAGTGGTATGACAATAAAAGAAATTAACAGTATTAAATAATATTGTTTTTTTCTTTATATATAAGAAAAAAATTCATATTCGACAAAATTTTACAATATGTGCTCTAGTAATTATTACAAAAATGAGATATAATAACAGCATAGCAGTACTACGAAGGAAAGGAATAAAGTATGGAAAATATCAAGGTACTAATGATTGATGACAATGCAGCATTAATCAATATGATAAAAGAGTATTTTGCTGGTAGTAGTATCAATATTAAATATGAGGCTTACAATGGAGAAGAAGGTTTAGCCTTATTAGAAGAAAATATAGATGACATTGATTTAATATTATTGGATTTAATAATGCCAAAGAAAGATGGAATCTATGTATTAGAACAAATGAGAGAAAAAAATATAAATAAAAATGTCATAGTAGAAACTAGTTATAATGCTAGTGATGTAATTAGACAAGTTTCAGAATTTGGTGTAAATTATTTTATTTTAAAACCATTTGATCTAAAAGATGTGGAAAAAAGAATAAAAGATGTAGCAACTAAAAGTGTTCAAAATAAAAATATCGACTTTACATATAGTAATTTACAATTATCAATTACAAAAGTATTGCATGAATTAGGAATACCTTCACATATAAAAGGTTATCAATATATAAGAGAAGCAATAGGAATTATATATGAAAGACCAGAAATAATAGGTGGTATAACAAAAGAATTATATCCAGAATTAGCTAATAAATTTGATACAACTGTATCTAGAGTAGAAAGAGCAATAAGACATGCAATTGAAGTAAGTTGGAATAGAGGTAATTATTATTTGATGGAAGAAATATTTGGACATAGCGTTGATATAGATAAAGCAAAGCCAACTAATTCAGAATTTATTGTTACAATAGCAGATAAATTAAAATTAGAAGGAAATAAAATTGGCGTATAAAGGCATTATAAAATAATGCTTTTTTAATTTTCAAAATAAAAAAATAATTCAATCTATTTAAAAAACTAACTATATATGATATAATCAATCATAGAATATGGAGGTAATTTATGACATTTGATAGTATAATTAGTCTATTTACAAAATTATTAGATGTACTACTAGTTTGGTTAGTATTATATTATATATTAAAAAATTTAAGAAAAAATGTAAAAATGGTATTAATATTTAAAGGAATTCTAATACTAGTTGCATTAAAGATTATAAGTGATATATTTGACTTAGTAACAGTTGGTTATTTACTTGATTATGTAATAACATGGGGACCACTTGCTCTAATCGTAATATTTCAACCAGAAATTAGAAATGTACTAGAATACTTAGGAAGAAGTCAACTACTTGGAAGACATAAGGTATTAACAGTAGATGAAAGAGAAAAGGTTGTATATGAAATAGTAAATGCTATGGAAGTTCTAAAAAAGGAAAGAATAGGAGCTTTAATGGTAATTGAAAGAGATAATAGTTTGAGTGATTACATTGAAAGATCAAAAAAAATATATGCTGATATATCATCAGATTTGTTAGTATCAATATTTTTCCCAAATAATCCATTACATGATGGTGGTGTAATAATTCAAGGTGATAAAATAACTAGTGCTGGAGCAGTATTTCCAACAAGTGATAATTTAAAAATAAGTAAAAGATTAGGAACAAGACATAGAGCAGCATTAGGAATTTCAGAAACAGGAGATTGTATTGCTTTAGTTGTATCAGAAGAAACAGGTAGACTATCAATAGCAATCAATGGTGAATTAAACTATAATTTAACACTAGATGAAGTAAAAATGACTTTATTAGAAGAACTACGTCCTAAAAAATCTATCATAATAGATGAGGAGGAAGAAACAAATGAAGAAAACAATGAAAGCAATTAAAATATTTTTCAAAAATCTTGTTAAAATTATAGATAGAAAAATAATAGTTCCAATTACAAAACTAATTGTATTAATTACATCAAGATTTGATAGATCAGGTCGTAGAATAGAAAATTGGTTAACAAAAACAAATACTCTACTATTTATATCATTATTCTTATCTATACTACTATTTATAGTAATAGATCAAAAAATATTAGTTTTTAATGACAATACAGCAGAAGTATTAAAAAATCAAAAAGTTGATGTTATATATAATGAAGAAGCATATGTAATAGAAGGATTACCAAGTACTGTTGATATTACTTTAATAGGAAGTAAAACAGATTTGTATATAGCTAAACAATCTTCTTCACAAAAAGTAACAGTAGATTTAAGTGGATTAAAACCTGGAACTCATAAGGTAAATATTACATATTCACAAAATGCTGGTAATATAGAATATATGGTAAATCCAAGTGTAGCAACTGTTATAATATCGCCAAAAGTATCTGAAACAAGAACTTTATCTGTAGATTTAATAAATAAAGATAAACTAGATCCAACATTAACAATTAAAGATATTAAATATGATACTGACAAAGTTGTTATTAAAGGTTCAGAAAAAGTATTGGAAAAAGTTGCTATTGTAAAAGCATTAGTAAATATAAATGATATAATAACACAAACAGTAGGAACGACAACAATAAAAGATGTACCACTAGTTGCTTATGATGAATCAGGTAATGTGGTAGATGTTGAAATAGTTCCACAAAAAATAGATGTAGAATTAGAAATTACATCTCCAAGTAAAGAATTAGCTATTAAAGTTATACCAAAAGGTGAAGTGTCATTTGGATTAGCAATTAGCTCAATGAATGCAAGTGAAACAAAAGTAACAGCTTATGGTGATGAAGCCGTATTAAATAGCCTTACATCTATACCAGTTGAAATCGATGTAACAGGATTAAAAGAAAATAAAGAATATAAAGTAGAACTAAGTAAACCTGTTGGAATAAGTTCATTATCAGTAAATAATTTAACTGTAAATGTAAGTTTAGGAGAAATATCTTCAAAAGATATATCTGATGTAGTTATAACAACTAAAAACTTAGATAGAGAAAATTATAAAGTAATAGCAGATGAATCAAATGCTAGTGTAACAGTAAATGTTAAAGGTGTAAAAAATGTAATAGATGAAATAAAATCAACAGACATTAATGCATACATTGATTTATCTGGATTAACTGAAGGAGAACATGAAGTAGATGTAATAGCTGAAGGTGCTGACTCAAGAGTAACATATACTTCAAAAATGAAAAAGGTAAAAATTAGAATAGCAAAAAAATAACTTTACATAATGTAAAGTTATTTTTCTATATCATTAAATAAAATACCAATATTAATTAAAGCACATATACCAACAATAATATAAATAATTCTAGGTATAATAAGCATATTACTAAATAATGCTTCTAAAGGATTAAAATTGAATAAACCAATAATTCCCCAAATAATACCACCAATAATAGTAAATACTAGTGCCACTTTTTGTAATGTTTCCATAAATACTCCTTTCTCTATTAATAAGATAAACAAAAAGATAAAAATTATTCATAAAGCAATAAAAAAACCGTATAATTAAGTGAAATATATATGAGGTGAGAAAGTGAAAAAAAAATTAATAATCCTATTTTTGACAGTATTCTTTATGACAGGATGCTTTAACAAAGGAAAGAGTGATGTAGTAAAAGAATTATCAAAAAAAGTAGATGGCATAAATAGTTATTATATAAAAGGAGAATTGGAAATAATAAATAATGAAGATAGTTATTTATATGATGTAGAAGTTTCATATAAAAAAGAAGACAATTTTAAGGTGGATTTAATAAATAAAACAAATAATCATGAACAAATTATACTAAAAAACGCTGATGGAGTATATTTACTTACACCATCATTAAACAAAAGTTTTAAATTTCAAAGTGATTGGCCATACAATAATTCACAAATATATCTATTACAAACATTAATAAAAGATATTAAAAACGATGAAGAAAAAATTGTAGAAGAAATAGAAAATGGATATAAGATAACAACAGGAGTAAACTATGCTAATAATCATAATTTAGTAAAACAATATATATATACTGATAAAAATGCTAATATAACAGAAGTAGAAATATTAAATAACAATAATATAGTAAAAATGAAAATGAAATTTGATAAAATAGATTTATCAGCTACATATAAAGATGACTATTTTGATTTAAATAAAAATATGAAAAATGTAGAAACAGAAACAACTATAAAAGAAATTGAAGACGTAATATATCCAATGTATATGCCAGAAAATACTTATTTAAAAAGTCAAGATACTGTTAATTTAGACAATGGAGAACGTATAATATTAACATTTGCTGGTGAAAATCCATTTACTTTAATTGAACAAACTGTAGATGTAACTGATGAATATGAAATGACTATGGTATATGGAGATCCAGAAATCCTATTAGATACAATAGGAAGCATCACAACAAACTCAGCAAGTTTTATAAGTAATGGAATTGAATATTATGCTGTTTCAGAAGTACTAGATCAAAAACAATTATTAGAAGTAGTAAACTCAATAAGTGTTCTTCCTGTTGGAAAATAGATTTATATCTATTTTTTTTCTTTGATAAATGTTATAATAATATTATCTGATAAAAGAAAGGTGATTATACATGAATGAAGAATATAATTTAGCAAGTTTAATAAAAATGATAATAATAATAGTAATAGTAGTATTTGTTTTTTATGGATTAACAGTTATAATAACAAAAAATAAAAAAACTGAAACAGATACATCAACAGATAATGTTGATATTCAATATGATGAAATATTAGTAGGAAACATATATGATCAAAAAGAAGATGAATATTATGTATTAGTAGAATTTAATAGTGATTATTTAACTCTAAGTAATACAGTAACAACATATAATGCTAAAACAGATAAAATAAAATTATATATATCAGATTTAAATAATGGATTTAATAGTAAATATATAGGGGAAGAAAGTAACTTTGATAATAAATATCCTATATTTAGCAAATCAACATTAATAAAAATCAAAAATAAACAACTTGTTGAATATGTAGAAGGAACAGAAGAAATTCAGAAAAAATTAGGATAGGTGAAAATATGAAAAAAAATTTTAACAGTAAAGAAGTAATATTTTTACTAATAGTTACATGTCTTATAAGTTTAGCAATAGGTAATTCTATAAATATTGATAAAAAAAGTTTAGAACAACCCATAGATGAAAATTTAACAGAATTTGAACAAAACTATCAATATATAATAGATAATTACTATGAGGAAGTAGATAAAGCAAAACTTATAAAAGGCGCTATCGAAGGTATGGTAAATTCACTTGGAGATGACTATTCAATTGCCATAACTGATGATATGAGTAATAACTTTAATATAAAACTAACTGGAAGCTATAGTGGATTAGGAATAGAAATAGTAAATGATCAATTATACAATATATACATATCAGATGTTATCGAGGGTTCACCAGCAGAAAAGGCAGGATTGAAAGTACTTGATAAAATAATAAGTATAGATGAAATTGAATTTACAGGTAAAAAGACAACTGAATTAACTAACTATATAAAAGAAAGTAATAAAGAAAAATATATAATAAAAGTTGAAAGAGATAATAAAGAAGAAACTTTTGAACTAACAAGAGAAACAATAGAAATAAAATCAGTATATTCAGAAATCAAGAATATTGATAATCAAAAAATTGGATATGTATATATATCTATATTTGCAAGCAATACATCTACGCAATTCAAAAACGCTATAGAAGAACTAGAAAAAGAAGGAATTAATTCATTAATTATAGATGTAAGAAGCAATACAGGTGGACACTTAACTAGTGTTGTAGACATGCTATCTTGCTTATTAGATTCATCTAAAATAATATATCAAATAGAAAATAAGGGAGAAGTAACTAAATACTATTCAAAAGGAAACACAACTAAAACATATCCAATAGCTGTTTTACAAAATAATGGAAGTGCTTCTGCATCAGAATTATTAAGTGCTGCTTTAAAAGAAGAATATGGAGCAACTATTATTGGAGAAAATAGTTATGGAAAAGGCACAGTACAAGAACTAATTAGTCTTCAAGATGGTATTCAATATAAGATAACTACTAAAAAATGGTTAACTCCAAAAGGTAATTGGATAAATGGAACTGGAGTAAGTGTTGATATAGAAGAAAAATTATCTGAAGAATATAGACAAAATCCAACAGATGAAAATGACAATCAATTACAAAAAGCAATAGAATATCTAAAACAAAAAGGAACTGAATAAAATCAGTTTTTTTTGACGTTATAATAAAATTGCGTTATAATGTTTTCGAGGGATGATTATGAATAAAATGTGTATAGGAGATAATTATCAAATACAATGTTATAAACATAATGGTAAAATACACCGTTCTTGGAGTGAAGCCGTAGTTCTAGATGTACAAAAAGACTATATAGTATTTGGTAATAATAAAGCTTTAGTAATAGAAGCTGATGGAAGAACAAGAAAAACTGGTGAACCTGCAGTAATGTATTTTTTTAAAAACAAATGGTTCAATATAATAGCACAATTAAAAAAAGATGGCATATCATATTATTGTAATATAGCTACACCATTTATAATAGAAGAAGGAACAGTAAAATATATTGATTATGATTTAGACTTAAGAATATATCCTAGTGGTGAATATAAAATATTAGATAGAATGGAATATAAATATCATAAAAAAATAATGAACTATTCAGATGATTTAGATAAAGCTATAAAAAATGGATTAGATGAACTTATAAATATGTATGAAAAGGGTTCAAAATTATTTACTACAGAATTAAATATGAAATATTATGAAGAATATCTTCAAGCAAAAAAATAAATAAAATTTAGTAATAAATATAGTGTAACTGAATATTATTAATTAGAAATGAAAAAAAATCATTTTTTATAAAAAAAGTATTGACTTAATTATATCAATTTGATATATTAGTTGTGCTTTCAAGAAAAAGCGACAAAATATGACACTTATAAAGTTAGCAAATAAAAAAAGTTAAAAAAATTTCAAATTTAGTATTGACTTAGAACTTTATATTTGATATATTAGTTGTGCTTTCGAGAGAAAGGTTATTCCAAATATCAAAAAATGTCGAAACTTAAAAAAAATTAAAAAATTTAAAATTAAGTATTGACTTAGAACTTAATATTTGGTATATTAATATTGCTTTCAAAAAAAGCAAGAATGATCTTTGAAAACTGAGCAAAAAAGTCAATTCAAGAGTTAGGAAAACAATTCTTAAATTAAATAAAATATTTATTTTTTTTTGGAGAGTTTGATCCTGGCTCAGGATGAACGCTGGCGGCATGCCTAAGACATGCAAGTCGAACGGAGTGGCCCATTGAAGATTGCGTGCTTGCACAAGATTGGATTTGGATTCCCACTCAGTGGCAGACGGGTGAGTAACACGTGGGTAACCTACCTCAGAGACTGGGACAACAATTAGAAATGATTGCTAATACCGGATGATTCACAGATACATAAGTAACTGTGCTAAAAGGAGCTTCGGCTTCACTTTGAGATGGGCTTGCGGTGTATTAGCTAGTTGGTGGGGCAATGGCCTACCAAGGCAACGATGCATATCCGAGCTGAGAGGCTGATCGGACACATTGGAACTGAGACACGGTCCAGACTCCTACGGGAGACAGCAGTTAGGAATATTCGTCAATGGGGGAAACCCTGAACGAGCAATGCCGCGTGAGTGATGACGGTCTTTTGGATTGTAAAACTCTGTTGTAAGGGAAGAACACTTAGTGTAGGAAATGACATTGAGCTGACGGTACCTTACCAGAAAGCCCCGGCTAACTACGTGCCAGCAGCCGCGGTAATACGTAGGGGGCGAGCGTTATCCGGATTTATTGGGCGTAAAGCGTGTGTAGGCGGTTTATTAAGTATAAGATAAAAGCCCGAAGCTCAACTTCGGTTCGTCTTATAAACTGGTAGACTTGAGTGTGGTAGAGGCAAATGGAATTTCTAGTGTAGCGGTAAAATGCGTAGATATTAGAAGGAACACCAGTGGCGAAGGCGATTTGCTGGGCCATTACTGACGCTGAGACACGAAAGCGTGGGGAGCAAATAGGATTAGATACCCTAGTAGTCCACGCCGTAAACGATGAGTACTAAGTGTCGGGAAACCGGTGCTGAAGTTAACACATTAAGTACTCCGCCTGAGTAGTACGGTCGCAAGGCTGAAACTCAAAGGAATTGACGGGCACCCGCACAAGCGGTGGAGCATGCTGTTTAATTCGAAGATACGCGAAGAACCTTACCTAGACTTGACATCCCGGGCAAAGCTATAGAAATATAGTGGAGGTTACCCCGGTGACAGGTGGTGCATGGTTGTCGTCAGCTCGTGTCGTGAGATGTTCGGTTAAGTCCGATAACGAGCGCAACCCTCGTCATTAGTTGCTAACATTTAGTTGAGAACTCTAATGAGACTGCCGGTGATAAACCGGAGGAAGGCGGGGATGACGTCAAATCATCATGCCCCTTACGTCTAGGGCTACAGGCGTGCTACAATGGCCGACACAAAGAGACGCAATACCGTGAGGTGGAGCTAATCTCCAAAATCGGTCCCAGTTCGGATTGGAGTCTGCAACTCGACTCCATGAAGTTGGAATCGCTAGTAATCCTGAATCAGAATGTCAGGGTGAATACGTTCCCGGGTGTTGTACACACCGCCCGTCACGCTATGAGAGTCTGTAATACCCGAAGTTGGTAGCCTAACCTTTTAGGAGGGGGCCGGCGAAGGTAGGACAGGTAATTGGAGTGAAGTCGTAACAAGGTATCCCTACGGGAACGTGGGGATGGATCACCTCCTTTCTATGGAGAAAGATTAACTTATATCGTATCTAACTTTTGAATACTTATTTTGCTTAGTTTTGAGAGATTATTCTCTCAGAATAGTTCTTTGAAAACTTGATAATGTGGTAGTGATGCATAGTAAAGAGCCCCAATTGTAAAATTGGAAAAAACTGTCGTATGCATCACATTAAAATTTATCTCAATCAAATTAGGAAACAAATGGTGATTAAATTAATAAGAGCGCATGGCGGATGCCTTGGCACTAGAAGCTGATGAAGGACGTGACTAACTACGATATGCCTCGGGGAGTTGTAAGTAAACTTTGATCCGGGGATCTCCGAATGAGGGAACTCACCTATGGTAATGCATAGGTATTGTATACTGAATACATAGGTATATAAAAGCAACCCAGTGAACTGAAACATCTTAGTAGCTGGAGGAAAAGAAAGAAAAATCGATTCTCTTAGTAGTGGCGAGCGAAAAGGGAATAGCCCAAACCAACTTTTGTTGGGGTTGTAGGACCTTACATAATGAGTTATAAATTTATAGCATAGCTGAATCTTCTGGAAAGTTGAACTGTAAAAGGTGATAGTCCTGTAAGCGAAATGCTGTAAACTCCGTAGGGTATCCTGAGTACGGCGGGACACGAGAAATCTTGTCGGAATCAGCGGGGACCATCCCGCAAGGCTAAATACTCTCTAGTGACCGATAGTGAACAAGTACCGTGAGGGAAAGGTGAAAAGAACCCCGGGAGGGGAGTGAAATAGAATACTGAAACCATACGCTTACAAGAAGTTAAAGCCCGTTAATGGGTGATAGCGTGCCTTTTGCAGAATGAACCGGCGAGTTATTGTATTATGCGAGGTTAAGTTGAAGAGACGGAGCCGAAGCGAAAGCGAGTCTGAATAGGGCGACATAGTATGATGCAATAGACCCGAAACCGAGTGATCTAGCCATGAGCAGGATGAAGTTTGGGTAAAACCAAATGGAGGTCCGAACCGACGTACTAGGAAACGTGCGCGGATGACTTGTGGCTAGCGGTGAAATTCCAATCGAACTCGGATATAGCTGGTT
>CAKPFM010000002.1 GCA_934153945.1 uncultured Bacilli bacterium | reverse complement strand
AACATGCTTGTTATTTCATATTTCTCTGCTGCATCTAATATTCCGTTTACACTTTCTATTGATGCTTTCTTTCTTGTTTCTTCTATTATGTTTAATATCATTGGTGTTGTAATTAATGCTATTACTGATAATATTACTATTACTGCTAGTAGTTCAATCAACGTAAATCCTTTTCGTTTCATATATACTTCCTTTCTATTTTTATAGTAACAAAAAAAGGGTTAGTAAAATTACCCCCCCCGTTTACATATAGCATACACATTATTTTTTGTTATTTTTAGATTTAAATTCTCTATTTTATTTCAAAATCTATACTGCTATATCAAACTATATTACTATTTTTATTTACAAATTTATTTTATCATAATTCATCTATCTTTACAATATTAAAAAATAACTAGTCAGTTATTTTTTTGTATATATTTTAATGGTTTCACATGAATTATTTTTAAAGTCATAATAACTTGTAATGTTTCTACCATTTTCTTTACTATAATATAATGCTTTATCAGCTAATTCTACCATTTTAGATGTATTTTTATATATATTATTCTCATCTATTTCATCTAAATTTTCCGTCATTTTTATATTATTTATTCCAAAACTCATAGTGATATTAATTCCATTCACATTGATTTCAGATATTTCTCTTCTTAAATTTTCCACTTTATTTATGGTATCTTCTAAAGTTATATCCTTATATAAAATTAAAAATTCTTCTCCACCATACCTTATAATTATATCTTCTCCATTATAGAAGTTCTTTTCTTTTTCATCTATAACTTTTTTCTGGTTAATTTTAACATTATTTAAAATTGTGATTCCTATTTGTTCTAAAACTTTATTTCCAAATTCATGTCCATATGTGTCATTAATATTCTTGAATTTATCTATATCTGCCATGACAATAGAAAAATCAATATCATTTTCCTTTGCCCATAATATATATTTTCTAACTAATTTCATAGCATAATCTGCTCTATATAGTTTAGTTAAATTATCTTTTTTTAACAATTTATTTTCTTTTTGAAGTTTTTCTATCATTTCAAACATTCTTTGATTATCTTGTAGTTTTTTATAATAACTTGTAATGTCTTTTAATATTTTAATTTTTTCTTTACCATCTAGTTCAATATATTCATATACGGTATCTTCATATTTTATAATTTGATTTTCTATAAGACCATTTTCAAGTAATAAATTCATTTTTTGTAATAATTGTGTATTTGTTAATATTAAAGGCTTATTTTGTTCATCTAAGATGTAATATTTAGACATATAATTCACCTCACCTAGTTATATTTTATAGCCAATGATATTATATGTTAATTATGTTTAACTATTCAAATAATCTATTTTTTATTTACAAACCAATTTTTACTTACTTCACAACTGCTACTATTTGGAGCAGGATCTGGCATTTCAAATTTAATTAATACTGGTACTCTAAAAGCACTACCAAAAGCTATACAATTACCAGGTTGTAAAATACGCAATTTTTTTACTATGTCAGATGTTATATTAGGAACCATTTCTTTTATATATTCCACATCTGTAGGATGTAACATTTTAAATATTAAAAAGTTACTACATTGAGATAAAGCTGTTTCTGATAACTCTGATGGCCTTTGTGATATTAATCCTAATAATACACCATATTTTCTTCCCTCTTTTGTAATTCTTTCAAATATATTATAACCTAATAAGAAATTATCTGTGTCATTTTGTACATATCTATGAGCTTCTTCTAATATTATATGGAAAGGAAAACTTGCTCTTTCTTTTAAATTTTTAGCATAATCAAATAATAGTTTGGAATAAATTTTTGTTATATTTTTAGCTAATCTATCATCTACATAATTTATATTAAAATTAATTATTTGAGCTTTTCTACCATCTTCCGCTGTCAACAATTCTTTTATATAACCTTGTTTTGTTATAAACTTATCATAATCAAAATATGTACTTGCCTCACTATTTACTAATGAATGTAGTCTTACTTTCAATATATTCATTTCTTCATATATTTTATCACTATTTAATACACCTTCTGATATTAAAGCAAAATCAAAAGCATCTTTTAAATCTTTTAAATTGTATTTAAATGTTCCATCCGGTAATTTTAATTCATAATCATCTATTAAAAATCCACTCATAAAATTCATTATAAGTTCCATTTCTCTAATTTTACCGGTAGCATCTATCATTAAGCATTGTTTTAATGGTCTTGTATATCCAGGTTGAAATATTGGTGTATCTAGATTTAATTCTTTTGTATTGTAATATGATAGTACTGAAAATATTTGATCTCTTATTTGAGCTGGATGTCTACCACTTGATAATATATCTAAAATAGCTCTAGCTATAATATCATTTTTACTTTTTATTACTTCTTCTTCATTTTTAACAAACACAGTTATTAATTTCAATGCTTTTTCTATTATAGGAAGTTGAGAATGTTTTTCCACACCTAATAGAAGAGCAATATCATCTATTCCAAGTAACCATAATGGTATTTTTAATATATCTCCATCTAGGGCATTTAAATTTGTAGTATAAGATTTAAAATTAATTTGTGGAACCTTATCATGTAATTTTGAAAAAGCATTATGATATTCTCCATAAGCATCAAATATAAATAAACTAGCTTTATATGGAATTGAATTTTCTTTTGAAAATAAATTTTGTAATATACGAGTTATACTACAACTTTTACCACTACCAGTTGATCCAAATATAGCAAAATGGCTACTAAACATTGAATCAATATTTACCCCAATTTTTAAATTTTTATATAGTGGACTTTCACCTAAATACAAATCTTTATCTTCACTATAATTTTCTATTCCAATAATAGAGTTCATTTTACTATCTTGGATTAATTTTACAGTTGAATTGAAACTTGGTTTATTAATAATCCCAAATACAAATTTATCATCTACAATACTTCCAACTATATTGATATATGCTTCATTGTTTTTTATATCAACTATTTCTCCAATTATTTTTTCTTCTTTATTTTGAATAATTACATATCTATTTATTAAATTATCAACTTTTTTTAGATCTATTTTTAAATCTATTATTACAGTGTTTTCAATAATTGATATTATATTTCCTAACATTTTACCCCTCCTATTATAAATTAATTATACAATATTTATTATTTTTTTTAAATAGAAAAAAAAGATAAATTTTATTATCTTTCTATTTCTACCAATTCATAAGCTTCAATTATATCTCCAACTTTTAAATCATTGAATTTTTCAATAGTAATTCCACATTCTAATCCTTTTTTAACTTCTTTTACTGAGTCTTTTTCTCTTTGAATAGAATTAATATTACCATCATATAAAACGACCGAATTTCTTATAATTCTAGCTTGAGCAGATGATTTAATAACACCATCTGTTACATATGATCCTGCTATTATACCAACTTTTGAGAATTTAAATAATTGTCTTATTTCTGCTGTACCAATTACTTTTTCTTCATATATAGGTTCTAGCATACCTTTCATAGCAGCTTCCATTTCTTCTACTACTTTGTAAATTATATTATATAATCTAATTTCTACGCCTTGTTCTTTAGCATAGTCTTTTATTTCATTATTTGGTCTAATATTAAATCCAATTACAATAGCATTTGATGCTTTAGCTAAAACGATATCACTTTCAGTTATTGCTCCAACACTACTTCTAATTACTTTTACTCTTACATCTTCTACTTGGATTTTTTCTAGTGAATTTTTAACAGCTTCACTTGAACCATGTACATCAGCTTTAATAATTACATTTATTTCTTTTAAACCTTCACCAATTTTAGAGAACAATTCATCTAAAGTTACAGCGTCTCCTGATGATTTATCTTTTAGTTTTTGTTGTTCTTTTCTTTGTTCTCCAATACTTCTTGCTTGTTTTTCTGATTCAAAAGCCATAAATTTATCTCCACTTGTAGGTGTTTCATTCAATCCTGTTATCTCAACTGGTTCACTAGGTAAAGCTTCTGTAATTTCTATTCCTAAATCATTTTTTAAAGTTCTTACTTTTCCATATGTTGTTCCTACTACTATAGGGTCTCCTAAACGTAAAGTACCATTTTGAATTAATAAAGTTACTACTGGACCAACATGTTTATCAAGTCTTGATTCTATAACAGTTCCGATAGCATATCTACTTGGATTTGCTTTATATTCTTGCATTTCTGCTAGTAAAAGAATGTTATCTAATACTGATTCTATACCAATATTATTTATAGCAGATATTTCATTATATAAAGTATCTCCTCCCCATTCTTCTGGAGTTAAACCATATTCGCTTAATTCTGTTTTTATTCTTTCTATATTAGCTCCTGGTTTATCTATTTTGTTTATTACTACCATTATTGGTACATTGGCTGCTTTAGCATGATCTATTGCTTCTTTTGTTTGTGGCATAACACCATCATCAGCTGCTACTATAATAATTACTATATCTGTTATACTAGCTCCTCTAGCACGCATTTCTGTAAATGCAGCATGTCCTGGTGTATCGATAAAAGTTATTTTTTTATCATTGTATTTTATTTGATATGCACTTATTGCTTGTGTTATTCCACCTGCTTCTGTACTTGCTACATGTGATTTTCTAATTGTATCAAGTAAAGTTGTTTTACCATGGTCAACATGTCCCATAATAGTTACTACAGGAGGTCTTTCCATTAAATCTTCTTCTTTATCAATTACTTCATATTCTTCAAAATTACTTACATCTACTGTTTCTTCTTTTTTTAGTTCTTTATTGTAATCCGATACAATTATTTCAGCATTTTCATAAGTTATTTTATTATTTACTGTTGACATTACTCCTAACATAAATAGTTTTTTTACTATTTCAGCTGGTTGAACATTTAAACGAGTTGCTAGTTCAGCTACACTCATACCATCTTTGTATAAAACAATATTATCTGATATATCATTTGATTTTAATTTTTCTTTATTTTTATACATTTCCTTTTTTTTGTTAGCTAAATCTTTTTTGTTTATTTTTGTTTGATTTATTGTTGGAACTTTTTTCTTTACTTTTTGTTTTGCAATAGAATTATCCATATCTATTTTTTCTTTATATGCTATATCTTCTGCTATTTCATCTATTTCTTCTATATCATTTATAATTCTATCTAATTCATCTATAGCATCATAATCTAGTAAATCATCTTTTTCTTTTACATCAATATTTAATTCAGAACATTTTTTTAATATTTCATCTACTGATTTATTTACATCTAATGCATAATCCTCAACACTCATCATATTTGACACCTCTTTCTTTTATTTTTGTTTTTTCTTTATACTCTATTTTTGGAAAATCATTATATTGCTTTTTCAAAAATGAATTTTTTAAATTATATAGGCCTTCTATATCAAATTGTTGTATTTCTACATTTGCCTTTTCAAACATATAATTTGCAGCATTTATTTGTGCTTGTTTAGAATATTGTTTTAGATAAACTACTTTTTTTATCTTATTTTGGATTATTCTTTTAGCACATTCTACACATGGAAAAAGAGTTACATATATAGTAGAATTTTTTAATTTATCTTTATTTCCATTGTAATTGTCTATAGCATTTGCTTCAGCATGACATACAAATGTGTTTTTAATATTCATTATATCATTAGTTGCTTCACCTAATGAATCCCAAGGTAAATCATCATCACTTAGATTTAATGGTGCTCCATTATAGCCTGTTGATAATATATGTTTTTCTGTATCTACGATACAAGCTCCTACTTGTGTTCTTGGATCTTTACTTCTTAAACTACTTATGAAAGCAATTCCCATAAAGTATTCATCCCAAGATATATAATCTTCTCTTTTTCCTGCCATATTTTCCCCCTAAACAAGATTTTTTAATTCATTATATATTTCTTCTTTTACTTCTATTTCTAATATTTTATTTAATATTTTTGATTTTTGTGCTTTTTCTATTACTGTAATATCTTTTTTTAAATATGCTCCCCTACCATTAGCTTTTCCTGTTAAATCGACTATTACATCATTTTCTGGTGTTCTAACAACTCTTACTAATTCCATTTTTGGATATTTTTCTTTTGTTACAACACAAGATCTCATTGGTATTTTTTTAGTCTTCATTTACTATATTTATACCCATTTCTTTTGCTTGTTCATATGTTTTAACATCAATTTTATAATGTGTTAAACGGCTAGCTAATTTAACATTTAAACCTTTTCTACCGATTGCTAATGAGAAGTTTTCATCATCTACAACTGCTAATGCTTGTTTTTCTTTTTCATCTAGTATAAATACTTGAACATTTTTTGCTGGTGACAATGAGTTTGCAATAAATGTTTGTGGATCTTTATCATAAGGAATTATATCTACTTTTTCACCATTTAGTTCTTTTATTATTCTATTAATTCTCATTCCTTTTTCACCAATACAAGCTCCAACTGCATCTACATTTTCATTTACTGAACCTACTGCTACTTTAGTTCTAACTCCTGCTTCTCTTGATACACTATATACTAGTATAATTCCTTCATTTATTTCTGGGATTTCTAATTCAAATAATCTTTTTACAAATCCATAGTGTATTCTTGATAGTAAGATAACGGGTCCTTTATTGTTTGAATCTACTTTAGTGATGTAAGCTTTGATAGATGATTCCATTTTTATTGTTTCACCTGGTATTATTTCAGTTTTTGGAAGAATTCCATGTAATCTACCTAAATCTACATAGTAGTTTCTTTGATCTTCCATTACTACTGGTCCAACTATCATTTCACCTTCTTTATCACTGAATTCATTCATTATTACATCTTTTTCTGCTTCTCTTATTTTTTGTACTACTACTTGTTTTGCTGTAGCTGCTGCTACTCTTCCAAAGTCTGCCGGAGTTACTTCTTCTTCTATTGTATCTCCAACTTGTATATCTGGTACAATTTTTCTTGCTTCTTCTAGTGTTAAATGAATTTTTTCATCATATATAAATGGTAATATTTCTCCACCATCATCTTCTTCATCATCTTCATTTATTGTTGAAAAGTCGATATCTGCAAAACTTTTGTATTTATCTTCTATTGAACGATCTACAACTGTTTTATATGAATATACTTTTATATCTCCTGTTTCTCTATTAATATCTACTCTTACATTTTGTAATGAATTGTAATTTTTTTTATAAGCAGATGTAAGCGCTAGTTCAAGTGCTTCATATATTACATCTTCATTTATTCCTTTTTCATCACATAATAATTTGATTGCTTTTTTTAAATCTTTACTATTCATAATAACCTCCATTTGAACATACATCTAGTATATAATTTTCTTCTATTAAATCTGCTTCATCTAATATAGGATTTATCAATCCTGATACAGTTACACAGTCTTCAACATTAATTATTCCATTTTTATTAATAATAACTCTTAAAAAATATGTTTTTCCTTCTTTAACATATTCAACTTTTTCAAAAATATAATTGTTTTCTTCTATTATATTTTTGATTAAATCTTCTACTTTTTTTTCTATACTCATATATCCTCCCTCTTATATTAAAGAGTGGGATTTTTGTCCCACTCGTTGCTTATGTGAATATTATACCACATATTTTTAAAATGTGTATACTTTTTTTTATTATTGTTAAATTGCAAGAATAATATGTAATAATCCATTATTATTGTTAAAATCACTACTACAAATAAAGTTAAATTTTTTTAATTTTAAATTATTATCATGTATTTAGATTTTTGTAAAGCAACAAATTATTTAGTCATAAATAATTTAGAATACTTTCCATTTAATTTTAATAATTCTTCATGTGTTCCCATTTCTTCAATATGTTTATCTCCTATATATATAATTAGATCTGCATTTTTAATTGTATTTAATCTATGGGCAATTATAAATGCAATTTTGCCCTTAAGTAAAGTTTGATTTGCCTTAATAATATTTTGTTCAAATTTTAAATCTATATTAGATGTAACCTCATCTAATATTATAATATCACCATTTTTAAGGATTGCTCTTGCATAACTCAATAACTGTTTTTCACCAAACGATAATAAATCTGTTTTATCACTTACTAATGTTTCATAATCGTTTGGTAATGACATTATTTTATCATTCAATCCCAATTTTAAACAAATATTCTTTACATCTTCAAATTTAACATTATCTAGTCCATACATTAAGTTATCTTTTATAGTCATATTTAATATAACTGGCTCTTGAAAAACATACGAAATATTTTTTCTAAGTTCATCTAATTTATACTCTCTATAATCTATATTATTAATTAAAATTTTACCATTTGTTAAATCATAAAATCTTGGAATCAAATTAACAAAAGATGTTTTACCGGAGCCACTTTTTCCTACAATAGCTATAGTCATTGGTTTATCTATTTTTAAATTTATATTTTCTAAAATTGTATTAATCTTATCATAACTTAATGATACATTTTTAAACTCTATAGTTTTAATTGTATTTAAATTTAGTTTTCCATTGTCATCTTCTTTTTTCATATTAATTATATTTAAAACATTTAAAAAAGCACTATATTTATTCATTGCCTCATGGATATGATCTAAAACACCTTTCATATGTCCATTAATGTCATTTATATAATCTAACATTAAAAGTATTGATGAAGCCAATCCAATTCCTAATAAAATTTGATTACTTCCCATAATTAAAGTCACTACTGTAGCCGTAAAAGTTAATAAAGAAAATATAGCAGTGTGTAATCCTACAATTTTACTTGATTTAATTAATTCATTTTTAGACTTTTCAAGCATTTTTCTTATATCATCAATATTAATTTCTTCTAATCTCAAAGTTTTAGTTGTAGAAAAACTATCTATATATTCATTAACTTTCTCCTGTAAATCAATTATCGTTTGCTGTATTTTTTTAAAAATTTTCATATTTTTGTTATAAAAAGGAATTAACATTATATATGACATTGTAAATATTAATAATATTACAAGTGCAATTTTATAATTAATAAATAACATAATTACAAATGTAATTACAATACTCTTTATCCTATATGCAAATAGTCCGAGAAAATTCCATATAAATAATCTTGATGCATCAAAGCTTTGTGAAGTTGAAATACTGAATAGATTTCCTACTTGAATTTTATCTAACTCACTGATTTTTGCATCTTGTATACTTTTAAAAATCTTATTTTTTATTTGTCTATCATTGTCATAACATATGATACATCTTTGTTTTTCGAGATAATAATTAAATAAAAATATCCTAATCCAAATATATAAAATGTAAAGAGAACATATTGTAATTACTAATTTTATATTATTATTTGGTATATAATCATCAATATTCTTTGAAAGTACAAACTGATAGACAATAATAGGAGTTATTTGAAATAAATCAAATAATGCTCTTTGTATTGTTTTATTTTTGTTTGTAGTAAAATTAAACATTTCAGTTAATTTATGTTTATCAAACATATTCTTCACCCACTTTATTTAAATCAAGTTCATAAATTGTTTTATATTGTTCATTATTCAATAATTCTTGATGTGTTCCCGAAATTACATATCCATTGTTTAAATAAATAATCTTATCAAAATTAGGTGCTAATTGAATATCATGTGTTATAAATATTTTACTTGAATTATCATCTAACAAAAGTAATTTATCTAGTATATCTTTTTTATTTATTCTATCTATAGCACTAAAAGAATCATCAAATATCATTATAGGTTTAGGTCTAGTATATGCTCTTATTAGCACCAGTCTTTGCCTTTGCCCCTTTGATAAAACAATTCCATTTTTTCCGATTTGGCTATCGTAACCATCATTAAATTTTTCTACATCACTATGAAAAGAAAAGAATATTGAAAGATTTATCATTTCTAAGTTAGATATATTAGGCATTAATATTTTTATATTTTCAGTTATTGTTTTTGAGAATAGATATGAATCTTGAAGTAATAAACATATATTTTCTCTTATAGATTTTTTATTTAAATCTCTTACTTCATATTGACCTATCTTTATACTTCCCTCATATTCATAAAAACCAATTAATGTTTTAAATAATATTGATTTTCCACTTCCTGTACCACCAATTATCATAACTTTTTCATTAGGGTTTATTGTAAAGTTTAAATCTTTTAAAATCATAGTTCCATTGACTATAATATTAGCGTGATTGAACGAAATTGTTGTATCATTTATAACGATATTATTATTTTTATCATCATCTTCATGATTTAAAGATAATAGTTGATTGAGCCTTTTATATGAAGCTATACATAAATTAAATACTTCTAATATTTCTGATAAATCTATGAATGAGCTTGTAATTCTATTTGAATAATTAATAGTAACATATATACTACCAATAGTCATTATTTCTTTAGAATACAAAATACTACTGATTAACAAAATTATGGGTGTTTGAGTCTTAACAACACTACTTGTAAAAGTTTTATATAAACTATCTACTACAATTTTTTTATTATTAGCTTCAAAATTATTGTTATTAACTATATTAAAATTATGTAATTCTTTTTCTTTTAAATTATTTACTTTCATGAATTTAATATTAGAATAATTATCATTTAATTTTGTGTATAAATTCCTTTGAGATTTTAAACAGTTATCAATTATTATTCTAGATTTTTTAAAATAAAATATTGAACAAATAATGATTATAAAAATAGCAACTGCCATTACAAGAGATATATATAAATTTAAGTTGGATAATTGGTATAATGCAAAAATAATCACTAATACTAAATCTAATATAAATGTAAGTTGTTTTTCAATAAAACTAATTATATTATTAACATCATCCGTTGAATTTTGTACCAAATCAGCAAGAGAGTTTTTATAAAAATCATGATAAGTTAAATTTTGTATATGATTAAATAATTGAATTTTTATTTCATATTGAAATTCTTGTATAATTTTATTTTTAATAATTGTTCTTAAATATGTAGATAATACTATTATTACTTCTACAATAATTAACAATATACACATTATAGATACAAAAGATAAATTATTATTAAATATACTAATAATTTTTTCAATAATATTGTTATTGACTTGTTGTTTTAATAATACATCTAAAAAATATTGAATTATTATAGGTATAAATGTTGATAAATATGTAATAACTAAACTAAGCATAACATATAGTACAATTCTGAATTTTGTATTCTTAAAACTTTTTATAATTAATCTAAATGACTTCACACAACCACTCCTATGTTTACTTCACAGTACATTATATCATATTTTCTTAATTTTCAGTAAATATTTACTATTGACATTTAATCAGTCATTTCTTTTATTATTTCCTATAAAATGCAAATAACTATTAATTTTTATTATATCAATTTTTTGATTATAAAAAAGAATTTTTCTCTAATTTTATATAGAATATATATACTTTCCAATGATTTCTAAATCTAATATCTTATCTATCACTAACTGAAACTATATTACTATTTTTTTACTTATATAATCAGCCTATAAAAAAGATACTTTTTCAAGTACCTTTTCAATTATTTTGCTTCTTCAGTAGCTCTAGTTTCTCTTATTACAGTTACTTTTATAGTTCCTGGATATTGCATTTCATTTTCTATTCTTGTTTTTATATCACGAGCTACTTTATAACTTCCTAAATCATCAACTTCTTCTGGTTTTACAATTACTCTTATTTCTCTACCAGCTTGTACAGCATATGTTTTATCTACACCTTCTATACTGTTAGCAATATTTTCTAGTTCTTGTAATCTTTGAATATAGTTTTCTAATGAGTCATTTCTAGCTCCTGGACGTGAAGCTGATAGTGTATCTGCTATAGCAACTATTACAGAAATAATACTTGTTGCTTCTGTATCGCCATGATGTGATTCAATAGCATTTATTACTATTTCATTTTCACCATATTTTCTAGCTAATTCACTACCTAAAGTTACATGGCTACCTTCTACTTCATGATCAATTGCTTTACCTATATCGTGTAGTAATCCTGCACGTTTTGCTAAATTAACATTTTCACCTAGTTCTGAAGCTATTAACCCAGATAAATGGGCTACTTCAATTGAATGTGTTAATGCATTTTGACCATAACTTGTTCTAAAATGTAATTTTCCTATTATTTCTACTAATTCTGGTTCAACCTTAGTTAATCCTAAATCAAATAAAGCTGCTTCACCATATTCTCTTATTTGAGAAGTTATTTCTTTTAAACTTTTATCATATAATTCTTCTATTCTTGTAGGATGAATTCTTCCATCTTTTATTAATCCTTCAATAGTTACTCTTGCTATTTCCCTTCTTAGAGGATCAAAGCTTGATAATACTATTGCTTCTGGAGTATCATCAATTATTAAATCTACTCCCGTTACTGATTCAATAGTTCTTATATTTCTACCTTCTCTACCAATAATACGACCTTTCATCTCATCGTTTGGTAAACTTACTACTGTAACAGTTTGTTCATTAGCAACATCACCTGCATACTTTTGCATGCATGATACCATCAAAGTTTTTGCTTTTTTATCAGCTTCTAATTTTGCTTCTGTTTCTCTTTCTTTAATATAAGCTGAGATTTCTAAATTCATCATTTCTTCTACTTTTTTAAGTACCATATCTTTTGCTTGTTTTTTAGTTAATCCTGCTATTTTTTCTAATTCTTTAATTTGTTCATTTTTTATATCTTCCACTTTAGCTTGTTCTAATTGGATATCTTTTTGTTTATTTATTAATAAATTTTCTTTTTCTTCCAACATTTGTTCACGATTTTGTAATGTTTGATCTCTTCTATCTATGTTGTTTTCTCTAGTTAATAAACGTTGTTCAGAGTCTATTATTTCTGCTTTTTTTTCTTTTATTTCTTTTTCAGCATCTAGTTTTAATCTATGAATTTCTTCTTTACTTTCTAAGATATTATCTCTTTTTATCTTATCTGCTTCTTTTTTTGCAGTTTCTATTATTTTTTCTGCTTTTGCATTAGCAGATATTCCTTTTAAATAATTAATTATAAACATTATAATAATGCCAACAAAAAGTCCAATTAATACTAGTAAAATGGATAAAATCATATCATTCATAATTTCCTCCATTCTAATTAGTAAAATATTATTTCACTAATAACATTGTAATTAATTTTCAAGTTGTTGTCAAGGTAATTTGACAAAATGAGGTTATTGTGTTAGCATACTTCGTAATGTGAGGGATATTATGAAAAATGATTATTACACAATTTATAAAAAATATAATGAATTAATTCAAAAATTAAATAATAAAATTGAAAGACTTGATAATGATATTATTTGTATGGAGAAAATGATAGACAATTTAGGTAAAAATTGTTATAGTACCAAAAATAAAATAAAATTGGTATTATTTAGTATTTTAACTGTTACTTCAGTATGTGCTTGTCCTTACATAGCATTAAATCCAATAACAATTTCTGAATTTTCTATTTTTCAAAATTTTATTATTAGATCAATTATCAATTCAGTTGTTATATCTTCTATTGCTATTGGGACACTTAATGTAGCTAGAAATTTTCCTTCAAATAGTAAAAAAATTGATATTGATGAAGTAGCAATAAATATTCAAAAAGAAATTGATAAAAAATATTATGAAAAAAATAAAACAGCAAAAGAAATAGAAAAAATTACTTCAATAAAAAAAGATATTGATGATTTAAAAAATTTCTATCATACAGAGTATAAGATTAATTTCCCAGAAGAAAAAATTAATTTTCAAAAGAAAAAATCCAGATAATTCTGGATTTTTATTGTTCTTCTTTTTTATCAGTAGAAGATTTTTTAGCTATATCATAGTGTTCTCTAATTTTTTGTTCTATTTCATCTCTAATAACCGGATTATTTTTAAGATACTCTTTGGCGTTTTCTTTTCCTTGACCTATTTTTTCTCCATTGTATGCATACCATGCACCACTTTTTTCAATTATTCCAGCTTCACTTCCTAGATCAACCATTTCTCCTTCTTTTGAAACACCTTCACCATACATAATATCAACATTACATGATTTAAATGGTGGAGCCATTTTATTCTTTACAACTTTAATTGCTGTTTTATTTCCAATAATATTTGCTCCATCTTTTATTTGTTCAGAACGTCTAATATCTAATCTAATAGAAGAATAGAATTTTAATGCTCTACCACCAGGCGTAGTTTCTGGATTTCCAAACATTACACCTACTTTTTCACGCAATTGGTTAATAAAGATTGCTATTGTATTTGTTTTATTAATTACACCAGATAATTTTCTTAATGCTTGGCTCATTAATCTTGCTTGTAATCCTACATGCGAATCTCCCATTTCGCCCTCTATTTCTGCTTGTGGGACTAGTGCTGCAACACTATCTATTACTATTACACTTATAGCACCACTTCTAACTAAGGCTTCGCAAATTTCTAAAGCTTGTTCTCCATTATCCGGTTGAGATAATAATAGTTCATTAATATTAACTCCTATTTTTGCTGCATATGTTGGATCTAATGCATGTTCAGCATCTATAAATGCAGCTCTTCCACCTAATTTTTGAGCTTCAGCAATTACGTGTAATGCAATAGTTGTTTTACCACTTGATTCAGGCCCAAATATTTCTACTATTCTTCCTTTAGGAAGACCCCCTATTCCTAATGCTATATCTAAAGACAATGATCCACTTGAAATTGTATCAATTTCTCTATGTTCATTTTCTCCTAATTTCATAACTGATCCTTTTCCGAATTGTTTTTCTAAATCTAATAATACTTGTTCTAATGTCTTATCATTTGATTGTTTTACCATTAGTTTTCCTCCTTACAATAAAAGTATATATTATTTTAAATACTTTGTCAATAGAAAATACGAACATTTGTTTATTTTTCTTTTTCTCTACTTATATTATAGTTAAAATAAAGCAAAATACCTAAAAAAAATGCATATTTATTGCATTTTTATGTATTTTTTACCATTTTCATAATATTGCAATGTTATTACAATACATAGTACTGCAGCTATCATCAGCATTACATCAGATACTTTGAAATTAATTAATTCAAATGGTAAATTATAGAATAGTGTTAAAACTATACCAACATTCATAAATATATTTTTTATTTTTTTTATAGTTATATTACATTTTATTTCATTACCATTGCATCCTAGTTTGAAAGCATAATTAATTATATCAGTTGCTATAATCGTAATGGCTATTACTGAAGAAATAAATCCACATGTTGACAAAACTATTAGTACTAAATCTATTAATAATTTGTCAGCTATATCGTCCATTACTTTTCCAACATTTGTTTCCATACTATACTTTCTAGCTAATTTACCATCTATTATATCAGATACTGAAGCTATGACAAATAATATGCCAACTATTAAATATTTGATTTCTACTACTATTGATTCATTTATAAATAAACTAGGTAATGATATACCTACAGCATCAAATGGGAATAACAATATTCCTATTATAATTATAGTTAAAATAATTCTACTAAAAGTAATTTTATTTGGTAAATTCATATTTCCTCCTAAAGACTACTACTTGCTACTGGATTACCATTTGCTTCTGTTTCTTTTTGTGATTGTACTAAATCTTTAACTAAAAATATTAGCACAACTAATAATACTAGTACTGATATAATCATAGTAATTGTTAATGCATTTGATTTCTTTTTTCTTTCAAGTGTATATGGGGATATTATTCTTTTTCCTTTATTTTTTTTCTTTTCTAATTTAGTTTTTGCTTTTTGAATATCAGCTAAAGAAATTTTTGAAGTATATTCAAACATATATTCATTAAATTCATCTATCATATCATCATAATTTAATCCTAAATATTTAGAATATTCTTTTACTAATCCCTTAACGTATAAAACGTCTTTAAAAGCTTTCATATTTCCAGCTTCTATATTTTCTATTTGATTTGGTCTAACTTTTAAATCACCAGCTACTTCTTCTATCGAGACACCAATACTTTCTCTGGCTTCTTTTAACGTTTCGCCAATTTCTTTCATAAATTCACCTTCCTAGGTTTAAATAAAAAAAATAATATTTTATAAGCCATGTTCTGTAACCTTTCGGCGACAAACATTTATCTATCGATTAATCGATCCCACATTTGATTCTAATTCTCTCCTGTAAGCTCCCCTACCATAATTTGGGTTTCTCACTCGCGGGGGTTACCACGTTCCACTTCCATTATTTCTAATTTCTTCGTCACTTTGGCCCTTTATATCTAATCTAACCATATACAAGACTTAGGTTATTTCGATTCCGTCAGTAAAAACTGCTATAAGTTATTTTTTCCTTATACGCGAACACTATAGTCATCACAGACTATGTGAGCATGGACTTTCCTCTATATTACTTGAATATAGCGTTTGTCAAAATATTATTCATCTTTTCCATAAATTATTTTTTCTAAATTAGATAATCTTCTAAGTAAATCAGCATTATTTACTTCTTTAGCACTACCATCTTTTAGAACTTCTAATTTAGTTTTTAAATTTCTAACTTCTTGTTTTAATCTAATATTATCTTCAAGAAGTTCCTTTTTTTCACTTTCATTTTCTTTAATGATGGTCATAAAAGTTTCATAATCTCTAATTACTAAATCTAAGAATTTATCAACTTCTTGAGGTCTATATCCTCTAGTATCAACTTTAAAATCTTTTTCTAAAATTTCTTTAGCTGTAAGTAATATTCTATCTTGATACACTTTTACCACCTCTTTTTCACTAATAACATTTTCTCAAAAAAATGTCGTTTTGTCAATGTATAGATATTTTGTTTTAATTTTTAAGTAATATTTGAGAGAATTTTATTATAAAAAAAAATAAAAACCCTTATAAAATAAGGGTTAAATTCAAATATGGTGGAGAATGAGGGATTCGAACCCTTGACCCCCACGGTGCAAGCGTGGTGCTCTAGCCAGCTGAGCTAATTCCCCATATCAGTTGAACGAGTAAATTATATCATAATGATTATTTATAAGTCAACTGTTTTTTTAATTTTTATAATGATTCTATATGAAATTCTATTATTCCATCCATATTAGATAGTTCTAAAATAGATGAATATTCATTATTTAATAAATATTTATATAACATATCTAATTGTTCTTTTTCTTTTAAAATAGCTGTTATATATAAATTATTTATAACTACATAAATAGTATTTATTGTTTGCTTTAAATATTCATCATATTTAGCTCTTTTTATTAATATTTTATCTTCATATATTTTTCCTATGTAATTATCTAAATTATCATTACTTTCTGGATTTTCATAATTAATATTTATTTCATTACAAATATCTTTTATTGTTCTCATTATATTTCGTAATTATCTTCCATAGAAAATTCTACGTTTTCTTCTATCCATTCTTTACGAGGTTCTACTTTATCACCCATTAATATACTTACTCTTTTTTCTGCTAGAGCAGCATCACCTATACTTACTCTTATCATACTTCTAGTTTCTGGATTCATTGTTGTTTCCCATAATTGATTAGCATCCATTTCACCAAGTCCTTTATATCTACTGATTTTATATTTTTTACCATTTAATTTATCAATTATTGCTTGTCTATCAGATTCTTCCCATGCATATTCAATGTCCTTACCACTTTCTACTTTATATAATGGTGGCAAAGCTATATATAAGTGACCTGCTTCTATTAAAGGTTTCATATATCTATAGAAGAATGTTAATAATAATATTTGAATGTGAGCTCCATCATCATCGGCATCGGTCATTATTATTACTTTATCATAGTTAATATCTTTTAAATCAAAATCACTACCCACTCCTGCACCAATAGTATGAATAATAGTATTGATTTCTTCATTTTTAAATATTTCTTCCATTCTTGTTTTTTCAGTATTTAAAACCTTACCTCTTAAAGGTAATATTGCTTGATATTTTCTATCTCTACCAGTTTTTGCTGATCCTCCGGCTGAATCACCTTCGACTAAGAATAATTCATTTATCTTTGGATTTTTAGCCTGGGCTGGAGTTAGTTTACTACTGATTAATTTTTCTTTTTTTCCCTTATCTTTTCCATTACGAGCTTCATCTCTTGCTTTTCTTGCTGCTTCTCTAACATTCTTTGATTTAATCATTTTTCCAACTATTGATGTTGCTACTTGTTTATTTTCTTCTAGAAAAAATGATAATTTTTCAGATACAATATTTTCTACAATTGGTCTGGCTATTGGTGTACCTAATTTTCCTTTTGTTTGTCCTTCAAATTGTAATAAATTTTCTGGTATTTGTAAACTAATTATTGCAGTTAGTCCTTCTCTTGTATCTGGTCCTTCAAATGTTTTATCTTTTGCTTTTAAGAAACCATTGTTTTTTGCATAATCATTGAATATTTTTGTTATTGCTGTCTTAAAACCTACTTCATGTGTACCACCATCCACAGTTTTTACATTGTTAACAAATGATATAATATTTTCTGAATATCCTTCTGTATATTGAAGTGCTACTTCAACATTTATATTATCTTTTGATCCTTCAAAGTGTACTGTTTTATGTAGTGCTACTTTATCTTCATTTAAATAATCTACAAATGCCTCTAAGCCATTTTCATAATAAAATGTTTCTTTTTTATTGTCTGCCACATCTTCTACTTCTATGGTTAATCCTTTTAATAAAAAGGCACTTTCTTGCATTCTTTCACATATTGTAGTAAATGAATAGTGAGTTGTAGAAAATATTGTTTCATCTGGTTTAAATGTTACTTTTGTACCTGTTTTACCAGTTTTTCCTACTTTTTTTAAATCATTTTTTACATGTCCACCGTTTTCAAATTCAATGACATATTCGTATCCATCTTTTTTGATTTCAACTTTCATCCATTTACTTAAAGCATTAACTACTGATGCACCTACTCCGTGTAATCCACCAGATACTTTATATCCACCGGCTTCAAATTTTCCTCCAGCATGTAATACAGTGTATATTACTTCTGGTGTACTCTTCCCACTACTATGCATTCCTACTGGAACTCCACGTCCTTCATCTTCTACTGTTATACTGTCATCAGCATTTATTGTTACTTTTATTTTATTTCCAAAACCATTTATTGCTTCATCTATTGCATTATCCACAATTTCCCATACTAAATGGTGAAGTCCTCTTTTGTCTGTTGATCCAATATACATACCAGGGCGTTTTCTTACTGCTTCTAATCCTTCTAGTATTTTTATTGAACTTTCATCATATTTTGCCATATAATCACCATATTAATTATAACAAAAAAAGAAGAAAATTACAAAGATTTATGTACAAATTGTATTTCTTCTTCATCCTCAATATTTTTTATAAACCCATTTTGTATTGCTACTTTAATACTTGGAATATTTTTTCTATGTATATTTAATATTATATAATTGATTTTTTCTTTATTTTTTAAATAATTTAAAAGTTCTTTTATTATATTTGTTGCCATACCTCTATTTCTATAATCAGAATCAATGTAATAATATAATGTTACTGCACTTATATTATTTTTCTCCACTTTATCTGATATATAAACATATCCAATTTTTTTGCTATTATAATTTACTAAATAATTCTTCATAAAGATATTATCACTATTATTTTCATTATATATAACTTTTCCAAAATATTCCTTAAATTGTTCCTCATTATTCATTTTATTAAAAAAACTATTATCTATTTCATTATGTAAATTTAATATTTCTAATTCAAAATTTTCTAAACGAATCATTTTTTATCACCATAATTCCATAATCCTAATTTACCTTTTACTGGTATTTTTGTTTCATACTTTTTTACATTTTCTAACTTCCATGCATATAGCATTATATGATTACTTTTTCCATATACAATGGGATCAATTTTTAATAATTTTTGATTAAATTTTTCATCTACCAATATACAATCAACTAGTTCTGCTTCTCCTATAATTTCTCCTTTAGAAATATCTAAATTATAAGCTTTAAATTTTTCCAAATTATCTTTTTCTAGGGTTAGACCAGCATGTATTAATATTTTACCTCTATATTTTGTTTTCCAACTTCTAAATTCATATTTTTTATAACCATCTATTATTAATGTAGCCCATGGTTCTTTTATTGTTAAAACTTTCATATTTTTACCTCAATAAAATAATAACATATAATTATTTTATTTGCTACATTATTTAAAATTAAAAAGGTAAATTAATTACCTTTTATTGCATAAATCCAGAACATTTACCACAGTCAATATTTTCTACTTGACATTCTTCTGAGCAAGTATATTGTGGAGTATAAGTGTGTTTATAAATGTGTTTGTTGATAGTATGTGTATGTATTGGACATACATGTGGTACTTCATGATAGAATTCTTGTTCTACACATTTAGTAATAGTTGGTTCTACTACTTGTTGTTCCATCATAGGAGTTCCTGTAAATCCTTGATTCATACCAAATCCAAACATATTTTGTCTATTTGAGCAACATCTATTTGAAAACATAATCATTTCCTCCTTACCTAATTTATCATATGAATATATAAAAAAAAGGAATGTGTTTATTCCTATTTTTTGAATTTTGACTTTACATATGTCTTTTGCTTTTCATTCTGATTAGTATAATACTTTGGAAAAACTAGTGTTTTTTCTTTATTATTTTCTTCTACTTCTTCATCATTTTTTATTTCTTCTATATTTGTAATTTTGTCTTCTTTAAATGGTTCTTTATATTCTATGTACTCTTTTAAAGTAATAGCTTGTAGTGCTGTAGTCAAAGATATCATTACACTAAGAATAATATCTGGTATATCTATAAAAATACTACCAATACCTAATATTACTAAAATATCAAGAATTATTGTTTTTAATTTTCCACTAATGCATGTTCTCATATCTACATTATGAGCTTTTTTATATGCACATGTTAAACCTATTGATGCTTCTAATATTAAACTAATTATATATACTGGATTTATTGTACATAAAGATATTAACAATGTTCCAGCGAATACCTTATCGGCTGTAGCATCTAAATCTCTTCCTAATTCACTAGTTAATTTAAATTTTCTAGCTATAAAACCATCTGCTGCATCTGTTAGAGAAAATATTATAATACTCGAAAACGCTAAAGGAAAATTAGACAAAGCAAAGGCTGGAATAATTATTAAAGGCGCTAATAACCTTAAAGTTGTTAAAACATTTGGTATTTGTTTATGTCTATTTCCTTTTGTTTTTAAATCTTTTATCATTTCTTGAAATAATTTTTTATATTTATTTAATTGTTCTTTCATTTAACCATAACCCTCTAAAATGGCATTTTAAAATTACCATTTTTCATCATTTTCATCATTTTTTTCATTTCTTCAAATTGTTTTAATAATCTATTTACCTCTTCAACACTTCTGCCACTACCTTTAGCAATACGTATTTTTCTACTAGCTTTTAGTATATCTGGATTTTTTCTTTCTTTTGGTGTCATAGATTGTATTATTGCTTCTATGTGAGCTAAATCTTTAGGATTTATATTTACATTATTTAATCCAATTTTTTTAGCTCCTGGTAGCATTTTTATTATATTTTCCAAAGGTCCTAATTTTTTGATTTGATGTAGTTGTTCTAGAAAATCTTCTAAATCAAAAGTACCCTTTTCCATTTTTTTGGCAGCTTTCATAGCTGTTTCTTCATCTATTACTGATTCTGCCTTTTCTAGCATTGTCATAATGTCACCCATACCTAAAATACGAGTAGCCATTCTTTCTGGATAAAATTCTTCTAATCCATCCATTTTTTCACTTACACCAATAAATTTTATTGGTATATTTGTTAAGTGTCTAATAGATAAAGCTGCACCACCTCTAGTATCACCATCTAATTTTGTTAAAATAGCACCTGTTAGTGGTAAAGCTTCATTAAAACCATTTATTACATTTATAACATCTTGACCTGTCATACTATCTACTACTAATAATATTTCATCCATTGGAACATTATTATTAATATTTTGTAATTCTTCCATTAATTCTGTATCAATATGTAAGCGCCCTGCTGTATCTACTAGTACATAATCTAAATTATTTTCTTTAGCATAATTAATAGCATTTTTTACAGTATTTACTGGATTATTTGTTCCTTCATCGTATACAGGAATATTAAGTTCTTTTCCTAGTTGTTTTAATTGATCTATAGCTGCCGGTCTATATATATCACAAGCAACTAATAGTGGTTTCTTTTTATATTTTTTTCTTAAATAATTTGCTAATTTAGATATAGTAGTTGTTTTACCTGAACCCTGTAGACCAACAAGCATTAATGTTGCTGGATTTCCATTTATATTTAAATCTTTCTTTTCTCCACCTAGTAGTTCTACTAGTTCATCTTTTACTATTTTAACAAATTGTTCTCCTGGTTTTAAAGATTTTGCTACTTCTTCTCCTAATGCTTTTTCTTTTACTGTACTTATAAATTCTTTTACTACCTGATAGTTAACATCAGCTTCTAGAAGTGCTAGTCTAATTTCTCTAGTTATTTCACTTATATTATCTTCTGTTATTTTTCCATATCCTTTTATTTTACTTACAACATTTTGAAGTCTATCTCCTAAACTTTCAAACATATTATCACCTCAGTAACTAATATTATACTAAAAAATTTTAGATTGGTAAATCTAAAATTTGATCTAACTTATCAACTACTAAAAATCCTTTACCATTTCTTTTAGTTGAAAATCTAACTCCAATACCTTTTGCTGATTCCCATTCTCGTAAATTACCAGCATAGTCATCTACTAAGATTGACCCTTCACTATGTACCATTTTGGTTTTACTTATTTTTTTAGGAACTGGAATAATTGTTATATCTTTAAAATATTTTCTTATATAATTTACTTTAGCTATTGCTTCATCTAATGAATTTATATGTGTTAAAATTGATACTCTAAATTTATTTGAATCTATTAGTTTTTGAATACATGATATACTATCATTTATTTCATTTGTATTTTTAATAAAATCATTCCAATTTAAAGTTCCAAAAAATTTAATGCAATCATCACTATTTTTAGGATCTAAATTTAATTCTTCCATTCTTGAATATCCTTCATTTATTGTGTCTAATATAACACCATCAAAATCAATATATAATTCTCTCATACAATCACATCCTGATATATTTATAACATACATTTGTTTGATAGTCAATAAATTATATGCATAAAAATTAAAAAAATAATCAAGTTAATGATTATTTTAAAGCATCTAATAATTCTGCTTTTTTCATAGTACTAGCTCCAGCTATATTTTTAGCTTTTGCCATTTCTTTTAATTCTGCTACAGTTAATTTTGATAAATCTTCTTTAGCTTCTGATTTTACTTCTTTTTTTGCTTCTTTTACTTCAGATTTTACTTCTGTTTTAACTGTTTTACCAGCTAATGCATCTTTAGCAATTACTACTAAACTTGCAAATGCTTTTGCATCGTCGATTGCTAATTCTGATAACATTTTTCTATTGATTTCAATACCTGCTTTATTTAATCCATTAATGAATTTTGAATAACTAATATCATTCATTCTACAAGCAGCATTAATTCTTGTAATCCATAATTTTCTGAAGTCTCTTTTGTTTTGTCTTCTATCTCTATAAGCATATTTTAAAGAATGCATTACTTGTTCTTTAGCAGTTCTATATAATCTATGTTTACTTCCAAAATATCCTTTTGATAATTTCATCACTTTTTTTCTTCTTGCGCGATGAATTGTTCCACCTTTAACTCTTGCCATAATGTCCTCCTTCTATTATTTTCCTAATATTCCTTTTATTCTACTGTAATCAGCTGTACTTAACATTGATCCTTTTCTTGATTTTCTGTTACTTGCAGCATTTTTCTTACCAGTGTTATGTCTTGATCCTGGTGTACCTATTTTAAAATCATTTTTTCTTGGTTTTACTACTTTTGCAGTACCTTTATGTGTTTTTAATTTTGGCATAATCTTCCTCCTATTTTTCTTTTTTTGGCATTAGCATCATAGCCATAATTTTACCATCTAATTTAGGTTTTTGTTCTATTTCAGCTACATCTACTAGTGCTTCAGCAAACTTCATTAAAACATCTTTTCCTAATTCAGGGTGAGCCATTTCTCTTCCTTTAAAACGAATTGAAACTTTTACTTTATGGCCTTTTTCTAAGTACTTCTTTGAATTAACAACACGTGTATCAAAGTCATGCTTATCTATTGTTACTGATAAACGATATTCTTTAGTTTCTAAGTTACTTTCACGTTGCTTTTTTAAATTTTCTTTTTGTCTTTTCTTGTTTTCATATTTGAATTTATTGTAATCCATAATTTTGCAAACTGCTGGAGTTGCATTTGGATTCATTAAAACAAGATCAAACCCTGCATAGGACGCTAACGTTAAAGCATCTTTAATTGGTTTTAAACCTAATTGTTCACCTTTTGGACCAATAACCATTACTTCTTTTGCACGTATTTGTTCATTAATGTACAAATCTTTTTCTTTTGCGATACCTGACACCTCCATAAAAAAGTGGATACAAAATGTACCCACTTAAAATCCCTAATAAATAAATTTATCGGCATTTACCCATTACTTTTTGCAATCGGGTGAGTGTAGGTACACTTCTTTCCTTTTTTAATACACCAATATTATACATAGTTAATATATGTTTGTCAAGCATTTTTTATTCTTAAATTTCTTGTAATTCATACGTTGTATTTAGTATTCTTTTATCACTACAATATTCCATTATAAATTTATTATCTTTTTTTGTTATAATTATTCCTATTGTTTTATCTTGATTTATTGTTTTTAAGTTTTTATCTATATAGTTCATATATGTTTCTATTTGTCCTATATGTTCTTTTTTTAACTCCGTTACTTTTAATTCAATAACTATAAAACAATTATATATATAATTAAATAATAACAAATCTATATAATTGTAGTTATTTCCTATTTTTATTTTATATTCATTATCAATATAACTAAATCCATTACCTAATTCTTTTAAAAAGCTACTCATATCTTCTAATATCAATTGTTGTAATGCCTTTTCTTTTATTATTTCTTTATCTATTTTTAATATGATAGGATTCTTTACTAAATCTTGTACTTGTAATTTTTCTTCTTTCTTTAATTTTTCTTTTGTTTTATTATCTAATCTCTCATATTCATTATTTTTTATTTTATCTCTCAATTTTCTTACTGATAAATTTTGTTCTTCTGTTATTTTTATATAGTAATTTATTTTATCAATATTATTCACTGGTAACAATTCTGAATAATGACTCCAAGTTAATTGGTGCGACATTGTCGCACCTTTTGTTAATAAAATATAAAATTGTCTAAATCTCTTTAAACTAGATAATGTGTATCCTTTGCCTAATTCATTTGTCAGTTTTTTAGAATATTCTTTTATAATACCTTCTCCATAATGCTTTCCTGCTTCACTTAACATTTTTCCTACATTATAATAAGTTTTCAAGTCACTTCTATTTTTACTATAATCTTTTACTTTTTTATATACTTCATTATTTATTAATTCTTCCCTTATATTTTCATAATAATTCATAATTTCCTCCTTAAATGTTTTATATACTAACATTTATAGATTAAAAATTTTGTCAAAAAAATACAGCTTTTAAACTGTATTATTTAATAATCATATACATTATAGTTGTTATAACTCCACCAGCAAACCCTGTAAGTAAAGATAGTAGAATTGTATTTGTAAATCCCGTTTGATTAAATAAATTTCTTTTTGTTTTGACATATTTCTTATTATCAACTTTTTCTATTTCTCTTTTTTTTGCTTCTTTTATTAATTGAAATTTTTTAACTGCTATTAAATAAGCAAGTCGTTCCTTTTTGCTTAGAGTTTGTTTATCTAAAGCCTCTGGATATTCATAGAAAAATTTAACTCTAGCTGGATCCAAATTTTCACCATTAACAATAGTTGGTACATCATCAGTAATTACTATATCATATGAATCTATATCTAATAAATCCATATCTTCTAACATTTCATTAGAATTTATTGTTTCTGTATCATATTGATATTCTTGTGGTCTATTTATTTCATATTGATGCGTTTTTTCATTAAGCTCTGCTACTATTATTTCATGATTATGATCTATAGCTATACCCGTTTCAACATTAATACTAATTAATTGCAATTTATCTTTATTTTTAAGTAAAGTTGAAATAGCTTTCATTTGTTCTTGATTTATATTAGCTAATAAGTCAGGATTATTTTCTACCTCATCTACTGAATACAATTTTTTCCCATTATTTGTATGCATTAATTGATACCTAAATACTTCAGAAGCATTTGTTTCACCTGAATACTTTTGTGCTTCCTTAATATTTTTTTGTATTTCTTTAAATTCTTCACTTAAATTTTTACTCTTATTTTCTTGTTCTAATAAATAGTCTTTATTTAATCTCATGTCATATAATTTATAATATTCTTCTCCATTTTGTAGTCTTATATGTTTAATATTTTTGAAATCTATTCCATATTCCTCTGTAAGAGTTTCCATTTCATCTTTTTCATTTTCTTTACCGTTATATTTATTCATACAATCTGGACAAGTTCTAACATGACTATTAACTTTATTTACTAATATCAAATCTTGTTCTGTTAATTTTAAATTGTTGTTTTCAAAATTATTTTTTAATTCAAAATACTCTTTTAATTCTTCTTCTGTTATATGCATAATCCACCTCTAGTTTAATAATACAATAATTTTATTGTATTTTTCATTTTAAATTTAACATTGTACATAATTTTACAAAAATAGATGGCTAGTACATTCCGCCATCTATTTTAATTACTTCATTATTAATATAATCTGCCTCTTTACTTGCTAGAAAAAACGCTAAGGAAGCTACTTCATCTGGTTTACCAATTCTTCCAACAAATATTTTTTCTTCTTCACTTTTTATATATTCCAAGTCAACATCTTTTAGTTCATTTTCTGTACCTATCCATCCTGGTGCTATACAATTAACATTTATGTATGGTTTCAATTGTAATGCTAAATTATGTGTTAAAGATATAATACCTGCTTTTGACGCATCATAATCTAAACACATAGGAAAATATTTATCTATTCCATTAGTTGAAGATATATTTATTATTCTACCATATTTATTTTTTAACATTATTTCAGATACATATTTTGATACTAAAAAAGTTCCAACTAAATTTACTTCTAAAGTTTTCATAAAATTTTCTTTTGTTTTATCACTAAATAAAGTGTCTATTGCTATACCAGCATTGTTTATTAAGACATCAATTTTAGAATATTTAATTAAAATTTTATCAATCATTTCTTTTATTTCTAGTTCATTTGCTATATCAGCTTTTACAAGTAAAGTGTCTATTCCATACTTTTTACATTCTTCATCTACTTTTAAAGCTTCTTCATAACTTTTGTTATAATGGATTATTACATCATAACCATTTTTAGCAAACATTATAGCAGTTGCTGCTCCTATTCCAGTTCCTGCACCTGTTACTAATACTGTTTTATTCATAGCATCACTTCCAAGAATTAATATAACATAATTTTTTATAAAAAAAAAGTATAGAATTTACATTTATAATCTATACTTATAATTTTTTTGCTCTTACTTGTAACATTTTATTTACTTCTTCTTCTGTATATTCAATTCTAATATTATCTCCACAACCATATTCTATATTTAACTTTTTTAAGTTAGGATTTAATATTTGGTAATTGGTATCTAATAATTTTCTACATGCAATTTTTTGTTCATCTGTTAAACTTTCAGGAAAATGCATTATAGCAAAACCAAAATTATTTGAATTTTGTTTAACTTTATTCCTTTTAGTACCAATAAAAACAACAAAGCCATCTTTTGATAGATTTGGTATAGCATCAAATGTAGTAAAATTATTTGTTTTAATTAAATTACTATGATATGAGAAATAAAAATCAGTCAAACTTTCTCCATGATTTTCACTTAAAATTACAAAAGTTCCATCTTTGAGTATAATATATCCTGATTCTAATACACTTATGTAATTTCCTACTCTATCACCTTTTACATATATTTTTTCGTTACAAGCATTATTTATACATATTACTTCTTCCATAAGTCATCCTTAAACAAAAAGAGCAATTAAGCTCTTGATGAATATTTTCCATCAGCTGTTGTAACAAGTATCTTTTCACCTTGTTCAATAAATAATGGAACTCTTACTAATAATCCTGTTTCTACATATGCATCTTTTTGAGCATTATTTGTAGTATTACCTTTTACAGCTGGTTCAGTTTGAGTTACAGTAAATTCAATTTTATCTGGTAAATTTAATCCTAGTAATTCACCTTCATATTGAACAACATCAACCATCATATTTTCGATTAGATAATATTTATCATCACCAACTTGGTCAGCAGTTAATTCTAATTGTTCATATGATTCCATATTCATGAAATAGTACATATCTCCAGTATTGTATAGATATTGTACACTACTTCTTTTAATGTTTGCTTTTTCAAATTTAACGTTTGTATTGAATGTTCTTTCTACTGTACCACCAGTTCTTAAATTTTTTAATTTAGTTTTCATAAAAGCAGAACCTTTACCTGGTTTAACGTGTAAGAATTCAACTACTTGGTATAAGTTTCCTTCAATGATTAAAGTCATACCATTTTTGATATCGTTTACTTCTATCATATTTTCCTCCTTCTAACAAAAATAGGAATTATTTCCTATTAAGTTTATTTAATTTAATAATTATTTTTCTTCTTTATGAGCAGTATGTTTACCACATTTTTTACAAAATTTATTGATTTCTAAACGTTCAGTTGTATTTCTTTTATTTTTTTCAGTACGATAATTTTTTTCTTTACAACTAGTACATGCTAAAGTGATTCTTTCTCTAGCTTCTCCTTTTTTTGCCATGTAAAACTCCTCCTTTTTTTAAAGCATTATCAATATAATATCAAATAATATTTAAAAATGCAAAGTTTTTTAATATTTTTTAACATTAATTCGTAAATATTATATCACATTAGTTGTATAAAGTAAAATATGCTTCACTTACTTTTTTAGCAATTCTTCTATTTACATAGCTTTGATCTCCATTACTGTTAGGATATGCGACATCTGGTGACACTACTGTAAAAGTTACTGTTGGATTATTATATGGAGCGTAACCAACAAAAGTATTAGTTATTGTTTCAGTATCTATTAGCCCATCTAAGTCAGTATCTAAAAAACTTTGACTTGTTCCTGTTTTACCTGCTGGTAATCTTTTTAATAACATGTAGCCTGCTCCTGTACCACCATATTCCATAACACTGATAAAACCTTGCCTAATTCTATCTAAATAAGTATAGTCTAAATCTATTGTATTTAATACAGTTGTTTTATTTTCAAATATAGTTGTTTCATTATTTTTTACTTCTTTTAATAAATATGGTTGTATTCTATAACCTGTTGCTATACTACCAACATATTGTGACAATTGTAGTGGTGTATACGTATCATATTGACCAATTGAGAAGTCAAGTAATAATCCACCATTGTCATTTTTCCCTATTTGACCACTACTTTCTATAGGTAAATCTATTCCTGTTTTTACGCCTAATCCAAACATATTAAAAGTCGTTCTATACTTAGTAAATGGAGTTTCATCTATTTTAAATGGCGTATTATAATAATAATTTAATCCAGCTACTTTCATTGCTGTATAAAATTGATATGTGTTTGATGAATACTTTAAAGCTTTTATATCATCTAATACCCCTAAGTATTTCCAAGAACATTTAAGTGGAGTTGACGCTATTTTAACACATTTATCAGTTCTTGTTTCGCCTATTTTTAAACCTCCATACAAGTATCCTGTAGCTTGTGATGCTCCTTTTATAACTGAACCTACAGTTACAGGAGAAGTAATATTTCCTACTGTATAATCATAAAACTTATAATTATCGTTATCATATACTATTTGTTTTCCTGCCATTGCTAGTATCTCACCAGTATTTGGATTTGTTACTATTACAAAAGCTCTATTATAGTAATCTGTATATTTTTCATTTTTTGCTTTTAAAATTTCTTCTTCTAATATATTTTCTATTTGTCTTTGTAATTCTATATCAATAGTTAAATATAAATCATTACCTTTACTTCCCTTTTCTATGAGTACCTTTTCTCCAAATTTATTTATTTCATATAAGTCTTTTTTACCCTTTAAATAATCGTCATACTCATATTCTAAGTAACTACTTCCTACTCTATCACTCAAACTATAACCTTTTTCTAAATAGTAATCTTTTAATTCATAAGGAAGCCCACTACTATTAGTTACTGTTCCTAAAATTGACTTAAAAGTTGTACCATATACATATTCTCTTTCCCAATCTAATCTTGCTTCTACACCTTTTATATTAGAAATAGCAATAAGAGCATATTCTTCATCTGTTACATTTTTATTTTTAATTATTTTTTCCTCACTACTATATCCTTTATTCATTAAATAATATATGCAAGAAGCTTTTTTATCCTGTTCTGTCAAAGTATTTAGTTCTTCTTCTGTTATTCTATCAAGTTTCATTTTTTCTATTTCGCTAGCAGTAATATGTCTAAACTTATATTCATTCCACTCTTCTTCGGTTATTTTATTATTACCATCTTCTTTATGTAATTTTAACCAAAATGACCTTAAATTTGAATCGGTAATATTGTAATTTAAATCAATCATCTCTGATAATTTATAAGCTATTTTTATTTCTTCTTGCGTACTTATATTTTGTTTTTTATATGATATTACTTTATTTGGTTTATTATCAACAATTATTCTTCCAAACCTATCATATATTCTTCCTCTTGGAGCAGTTGCCCCATAAACTTTTATATTTGTTAATTTATCTAATTTTAATTTATATTCATCGGTTGATAAAATTTGTACATAAAATAGTTTAATTATTAGTACTAAAAAAGCTACAATAACTAGTATTAATAATACATTATATCTTTTTTTTATTATTGCTTCTCTATATGGTTTAATTTGTTTCTTTTGCTTTTTTGTAGATTTCATTTACTTTATTATAATCAATTATTTTTAATATATTTTCTACATATGTATTACGATTATTTAAATAATCTAAATAATATGCATGTTCCCATAAATCAAGTGCAATAATAGGAGTATAACCATAACTATATGGTGTTTCCTGATTTGATAATAACATTATTTCTAATTTGTTATTTTTTAGTACTAGGAATGTATATCCTGAACCTACTACTTTTTTAGATTTTTCTATTAATTCTTTTTGAAAATTTTCAAAACTTCCAAAATCTTCATTGATTTTTTTTAATATTTCACCATTAGGTATTCCATTACCACCTAATATTTTAAAATATAATTCATGATTTAATACTCCACCTAAGTTATATAAAACGTTATTTCTTTTTTCAAGTGGTATTACATCAATATTTTTAGCTAAATAAACTTTATCATAATTAGCATTTCCTAATAGATTGTTTAAATTTTTTAGATAATTTAAATAGTGTTTATTATAGTGCACATATAATGTTTCATCACTTATAGTTGGTTCTAAAGTTTCATAATCTAAGTTTTCTTTTAAGTACATATTTACCTCCTTATATTATTTTACTTATTTTTAAGTTTCTTATGCATATACTAGATTAGGTGATGTAATGAAAGAAATGTTTATAAAAAAATATGTGGATATGTTAACTAAAGAAGATATTTTAAAATTTGCTTCTTTAAATAATGTTGAATTATCTAGTAATGAAGTGGATATTATTTATAATGCCATTAAAAATGAGTGGAAAACTATTGTTTTTGATGATTATAAAATTATTTTAAATAAATACAAAAATAATTTTCCTGTGGAAAAGTTAAAAAAAATAGAAGATTTAATTCTTCTATATAAAAACAAATTCAATATGTAAGTCCAATTTTAGGACTTATTTTTTATTTCATTAATTAAATTGTCATTAAATTTTTTATTTCTTATCATTTCTATTTCTTCTTTATATGGCGCATAAACTCTTGATTTTGTATCACTATCTACATATGGAGTTTCTAATATCTTAGGAATATTAACAAGTAAAGGATGATATATAATTTTCATTAAATTATCAAATCCTATTGTTCCAAAACCAATGTTTTCATGCCTATCTTTGTGTGCTCCTATTACATTTTTACTGTCATTTACATGAATACAAGCTAATTTATCTAATCCTATAATTTTGTCAAAATCACTTAAAACTTTGTCAAAATCATTTAAATCATATCCAGCATCATTTATGTGGCATGTATCTAAACAAACCTTTACATGACTATTATTACATCCATCGATAATTTCTTTAATTTGTTCAAAAGATGTAGCAAGTTCTGTACCTTTTCCAGCCATTGTTTCTAAACAAATATCTACACCGTTATCACTTTCTAAAACATAATTTAAACTTTCTATTATGTTTTTTAAGCCTTGTTCCACACCTATTCCAACATGACTTCCTGGATGAAGTACTAGTTTATTAAATCCTAATTCTTCTACTCTTTTTATTTCTTCCTTTAAAAAATGAATATTAAAATCCATGTTATTAGCATTAGCAAAATTAATAATATATGGAGCATGAATAATTACATTGTTGTAATCTATTCCATTTTGTTCCATTAATTTTTTTCCTTCTTCTACTAGTTCTAAATTTATTTTTTCTCTTTTGGTATTTTGAGGAGCACCCGTATAAAACATAAATGTATTAGCTCCATAACTTAATGCTTCCTTTATACTCCCTACTATTTGATCATCTTTTTTAAAAGATACATGACTTCCTATAATTAATTTTTCCATAAAACTACCTCGCAATATAATTATAACATTAATAATTTTAGTTGTAAATTAAACTTTTTTTAAATTTTTTTCAGGTCATTTTGATAAAAGACGCTATGTTATTATATGAAAGGAGGTAAAGTATGAGTTTTCACAGTTTAGACGATTTTAATAATTTTTTCTTGAATAGTGAAGAAACAGATGATGAAATTTTATTCGAATTAGATAGTATTCATTGTAAGTTAGATATTTTAGCTAAAATGTTATTGTTAACTAATTTTGATGAAAAGATTAAATTATATAATCAGTTTTTCAAATAATTATTCTAAATCTTTTTTCTCAATGATGTATGTTTTTTTCTTAGTATAAAATGCATAAAATATGTTTTCTAATTTTATATTTTTCTTTTTTAGTAGATTTGATAGCCATACTTCATTTTTATTTATTTCTTTCAAGCTATTTAAATCGACTTTACCATCTAATATTATTGGTAGTGGATAATCTTTAGTATTTTGAAATACAGATAAATCTCCTGTTGTTTCTAGTACGGCATAATCTACATCCTCGATACTTTTTATTCCTTTGTTTCTTAATTCTAAAACTAAATCATCTAAAGTATATCTTAATTTACTCATAACACTAAATCTAACCTTACCATTTTTAATTATTACACTAGGATGTCCATCTATAAATCTTCTTATTTTATTATTTTTTAAGCTTATATAACTTATAAACATTTCAGATGTGACTAAAACTAAAATAGGTACTATTGATATAAGTAATGATCTATCGGTTTCTTCTATAGATAGAGCAGCTAGTTCTGCTATTAAAATTGTTACTATTAAATCACTTATTCCTAATTCACTTACTTCTTTTTTACCCATTATCCTATATACTAAAATAATAAATACATATAATGTGAAAGTTTTAAATATTAATATAAAGTACATTTTATCACCTATTTTATTATGTCAGTATGTATATTTTTTATTCAAAAAACATATTTTTATTTAGGTGATATTATGGATTATTTAAAAAAAATTGGTTTTGGTTTATTGTACACTGTCTCTATTATTATAGTTTTAACATTCTTAGTTACAATATTTAATTATATAGGTATTATTAAACATGGATTTTTAACTATTTTAGAAATTATTATTCCTTGTATTGGTTTCTTTATTGGTGGATTTGAAATTGGTAAAAGAAGTAAACAAAAAGGTTGGTTAGAAGGTATAAAATTTTCAGGTATTTTACTCATTATAATATTTATTTTAAATTTAATATTTAAAAATAGTTTTGAAATTAAAAATATCTTGTATTATTTAATATTGCTTACATTATCTACTACTGGTAGTATTATTGGTATTAATAAAAATAAATCATAGTTTATTTAATTATTAAAAAAATATCTCAAAAAAAGAGATATTTTTAGTTTCCTTTATATTTATTTATAAATTCTTCTTTGTATTCTAGTAATCTATCTTCTTCAATAGCTGTTCTTAACTCTTCTACTAACTTAATTAAGAATCTAACATTATGAATTGATAGTAGTCGTGCTCCAAATGATTCATCACAAGTTATTAAGTGTCTTATATAAGCCTTTGTATAATTTTTACATGTATAACAATCACAAGTTTCTTCTAGTGGTGTGAAATCTTCTTTGAATTTAGCATTTCTTAAGTTTATCTTTCCAGTTCTTGTGAAAGCGTTTCCATGACGAGCTATACGAGTTGGTAAAACACAATCAAACATATCTACCCCTCTTATAACACCTTCTATTATATCAATAGGATCTCCTACTCCCATTAAATATCTTGGCTTATCTTGTGGTAAGTATGGTATAGCATAATCTATCATTTTATACATAGTTACTTTATCTTCTCCAACACTTGTTCCACCGATTGAATATCCATCAAAATCCATTTTTACAGTTTCAATAGCGCTATATTTTCTTAAATCTTCGAATTCTCCACCTTGTACTATTCCAAATAATGATTGCATTTCATTTGCATGAACATCTTTTCCTCTTTTTGCCCATCTTAGTGTTCTTTCTACACTGTTTTTCATGTAATCATATGTTACTGGATATGGTGGACATTCATCAAATGACATAGCTATATCACTATCTAGTTTATTTTGTACTCTTATTGATTCTTCTGGTGTTAAGAATAATGGTTTACCATCTAAATGACTTTTAAAATGGACTCCTTCTTCAGTTATATCTTTTTTCTTATTTTTAGCTAGAGAAAAAACTTGGAATCCACCTGAATCAGTAAGAATTGGTCCGTCATAATTCATAAATTTATGTAGTCCACCTGCTTTTTCCACTATATCTGCTCCTGGTCTTAACCATAAATGATATGTATTTGAAAGTATTACTGCACTATGCATAGCTTTTAATTCTTCTGGCGATAATGTTTTTACAGTGGCAAGTGTACCAACTGGCATAAACATTGGTGTATCATAGCTACCATAGTTGGTATGAAGTATTCCTCTTCTTGCTTTTGTATTTTTTTCTGTTTTTAATAGTTCATATTTTATTTTCATAACATCCCTCGGTATCAATTATACCAATTTTTTGGTAAATTACAAGGTTTATTTCATATAATATTTTAGGTGATTTTATGGGAATTATTAAAAGTACTACCAAAGAGAAAGAATTATTAGCTAGAATTATGAGAGCTGAAGCTATTGGTGAAGGCAATTTAGGTATGTTGATGGTAGGTAATGTTGTTGTTAATAGAGGTATTAGTGATTGTTTAACTTTTAAGGATGTTAATACTATTACTGATGTTATTTATCAACCTAATCAGTTTTCTAGTACTAGTAGTTCTTTGTTTTTTTCTAATCCTACTACAAAGGAAAAGAATTTAGCTGAAAGAGTTATTAGAGGGGAATATTTTCATCCTGCTACTAACGCTTTATGGTTTTATGCTCCTAGTGGTAATGATACTTGTAAAGCTGTTTGGTATGGCCAAGATTTAGCTGGTAGATATAAGAGTCATTGTTTTTATAAACCCGATCCTGGAGTTTGTAAAGCATTACATTAAAAAACTTTTCAGATTTGAAAAGTTTTTTTATATTATTAGTGTTTGACCTATTGATAAGGTATTACTTGTTAGGTTATTTTTTCTTTTTATTTCGTCTACGGTTGTATTGTATTTTCTAGCTATTGAGTATAATGTGTCACCACTTTTTACTGTGTAACTTGTTATAGTGGATTCTGAAGTAGGTATTTTTAAAGTTTGACCAATACTTAGTAAGTTACTTGTTAAATTATTATATTTCATTAAATCATTTACTGTTGTATTATATTTTCGAGCTATAGAGTATAAACTATCTCCACTTTTTACAACATATGTTGTTTCTGATGGTGTTATAGTTTGTTTTGTTGGTATTTTTAACACTTGACCGATACTTAGTAAAGTTGTTCCTAGGTTGTTATATTCCATTAGTTCATTCATTGTTAGGCCATACCTTCTAGCTATTGAATATAGATTGTCTCCTGATTTTACTGTATATAAAGTATAATCTTGTGATGGCGTTACAGTTTCTTTTGATGGTATTGTTAGTTTTTGACCTATTGATAATGTGTTACTTGTTAAGTTGTTTGCTCTTTTTAGTTCATCAACTGTTATACCATACCTTTTAGCAATTGCCCATAATGAGTCACCACTTTTTACTGTATATACATTTTTGTCTTGTGAATATCCAATGTATTCTAAGATAGCATCCACTACTGCTTGTGTTAATGTTCTATAGTCATTTTTTAGTTGTTCTGGATCATCTAATGTACTATCTAGGAATCCATATTCTACTATGATTGCCTCTGTATTACCTGTGTTTCGATGTATAAAATAGTAGTCTTTAGAAGTGTCACTTGGTAGTCTTCTTTGATATGCATCTCTTACGTTTTGACCAACCTTTTCAAAATTAGCTAAAATTAAGTTGGATAATTTATTATTATTACGAAGTGCATATATTACTTCAGCACCATCGCCACCACAAAATTGGCCCTCACAAAGATTACTGCATTTTAATTAAATTTATTACCTGATGTAGCTATAGTATAAGCCAAATAGATCATAATAATTTGATATAGTATTATATTTACTACAATATTAATAATTGTAGGTATTTTAACTCCAAAGTAACCAAATAGAAATCCTACACCTATACACAATATACCACCAAATAAATTTGTCCACGTTCTTTTATTTTTTGTTTTATCTTTTGTAAATGGTAAAATTAATCCTACAATAATGAACATCCATGCTGCTGAGAAAAACTTTATTATTTTATTCTTATAGGATGTTTCTTTTACAAAAATATTATTAAGATAATTGTTTTCTTTATCTGATATTTCTTCAATAATAGAATTATATTCTTTTTCAAGTTTATCATTTTTACAAATTTCATTTTCATCTATTTTACTAATTTTTTCTAAAATATCTATTCTATTAGAAACTCTTTTATAATATAAAAAATTTGCATCAATAATTGGATATAATACCACTAATAACAATATTGCTACTATAAATAACCACGCTATCTTTTTATAGTTTTTACTATCTTTTAAAATATTCAAGATTATTTCTTTCATTCATATCACCTTCTTAGCTTACTATTATATTCTTTTATAGAAAAAAAATAAAGACCCCACTAGATGGATAGTGAGATCTTACTTATTTACTGTATTGATTCTTACCTTTTCTACCATAAGGATTTCGAGCCAAATTTAAATTTTTGTATGTAAAAGTATTATCAGGTATTACTCCATATTTATATTGTATTGTTATTATTCTATCCTTATTAATCACTATTCTATCTATCAACGAATGAACTAATTCTTTTTTTGGTTTATTTAAATCTAATAGTTTTTTGATTTTTTTAGTATAATCAGGTAATTCATTTAATTTACATTTTACTTCATATTTTCTCATTTGATTATTATCTATGCTTAGATTTATTTCTTTTAATTTTTCTTCGTATGGTTTGGCTAACTCCTTATAAGTATCAATAGTAATAACTTCATTATATTTATCTTCATATAAAGATGTTAATCTCTTGGTAATACTTTCTTTTTCACTTAACAACTTATTTATGTTATTATCTAAAGTTCTTGTTTGTTTTTCAACTTCTCGTTGTACCGTTTTATTAAGTTCTTTTAAATCTAAGTTATTTAATTGTACTGATATATCTTTAATAAATTTTTCCATTATTTGATCTTCTAGATAATTATATGGAAAAAAATGAGATTGGCATTGCTCTCTAATTGGATCTCTTGCATACCTATTACAATTAACAGTCCAATAATCATGATTTTTTCTATATAGAACACTAAGTCTATTGCCACATTCTTTGCAAAATAACTTACCTTCCAATAGCCTTTTCTCGCTTCTATTTTTCGGCTGTACATCTTTTGTATTTTGTTTTATTAGTTTAGAAATGTATTGAAATGTATCTTTACTAACTAATGGTTCATGTGTATTCTCTACTACCATCCACAAACTTTTATCTAACGTTATTTTTTTCTTTGATTTATAATTAACCTTTGTTTGTGTATGCTGTATCATATCACCAGTATATATTCTGTTTGATAAGATTTTCTTTATAGAAGAAATATTCCAAATATTCCTATTTATTAATCTAGTTGAATATTTTGTTCCTTTGTAACCACTAGGAGTAGGATATCCCTTTTCATTTAACATAGTTGCTATTCTAGATGGACCTACTCCATTTTTTCGCCATTCAAATATCTTTTTTACTATTGGAGCAGTTACAGGATCAGGAATTAAATGACCTTTATCTTCCGGATCTCGCATATAACCAAAGCATGGTAAACTTCCAACAAACTTACCATTTTTTCTTTTTTCATTTAAAACATTTCTAATCTTAATCGAATTTTGTTTACTATAATAATCATTACAAGCCATTATAAATGTTGAAGAATCATTACTTGCCTGATTTTTAAAACTATCATAAGCTTCAAGTATTGAAATAAATCTAATATTATTTTCAGGAAAGAATGATTCCATATAATATCCTGTCATAACATGATCTCTACCCAATCTTGATAGATCCTTTACTACTACACAATTTATCTTTTTGTTCTTTATGTCATTAAGTAATTTTTGAAACCCAGGTCTTTCAAAGTCAGTTCCAGAAAACCCATCATCAACATATTCTCCAACAAGATTAAAATTATTACTATTTACATAACTTCTTAATAATTCTTTTTGATTAATTACACTTTCACTATCAGATTCATATTTTTTGTCTTTATCTTCTTGAGATAATCTTATATAGATTCCAGTATTGAAATCTTTACCAATTAAGTTATTATTCATTTTACCTCCTCTTACTTAATTGGGTATTAAGACAAATGAATGATAACATCATAATAAAATTATTGCAAATCATTATTTAAATGATTCCCCTTTTGTTCTTTAATTATCTCTTCAATAAGATATTTTAAAATAAGATCTTTAAATGAAATGTTATTCAAATAGGCTCCTTCCATAATTAAACCACCTATTTAAATTTATGTTTTTATTTATTATTTTTGAATTTTTTTCATACATATATCTACTTCCTTTCTTTTTATATTAGTATTACTAATAATATTATTAGAATTATTTATTATATTTAATTTTTATATTATATTTATTATATTATTATTGAAATAAATGTCCTTTGAGTGTAAAAAAAACATCTAACCATTTAGAAAGAATTTTCTAATAAGTCAGGTGTAAACTTTTCTTTATTAATATAAATTTTTCTTTGAAATCTATGTTTATATTCCATAGTTATATAATTATTATCTGATAATTCTCTTAATAAACTTGATATTCTTCTTGGACCCACACCTAACCAATTACCTAAGTATTTATTATCAGCATAACAATAGCCTTCTTTATGAGATAAAAGTATTATTATTCCATATAAAATTTTATTGTTATTACATACATTTCTATCTAAAATTATAAACATTGGTATTCTTACATATTTATCATAATCCATTTATTACTCTCCTTTCGTATTTGTCTTTAATATTTCTAAATATCCAATTTCTAATAACTCTGTCATCATTTTAGAAATAGATACTCTATAAAATTTAGACATTAATTTAATTCTATTAAATAAGTCTATTGGTAAATATAATTTAAATATTCTCAAACTATTCCTCCTTTTTAAATAGGATGATTGTCCTATTATTTTTACTATTTTTAATTAGAGCAGGATAAGAAGATAGCACCACAAACAAAAAAACTCCTTATAACATAAGGAATTGCTATGGTGCTATTCTTATTTCGTACTTACGAAATTCATCCTACTCTTTAGGTTCATATAAAGGATGATTACTAAATATCTCCTTTATTTATCTTAGTTTTAAATATTATTAGTTCATCCTATTATTATAAAAATATAAAAATTAATAGGATGATAGCACATAATGGCCACCTCCTTAAAATGAAAAAAAAGAAGACCTAAGTCCTCTTTGCATAATTATTTCATTTTACTATATTCTACCACTTGACTTTGATAAGTCAATGAATATCCGATGCTTTTTTGTGCTTTATTTTTCTTTTTTTTGCTTTTTTGTGCTTTTTTGTGCTTTTTTGTGCTTTTTTATGCTTTTCAATGCTTTTTTTGTGCCAAATGATATTATTGTTAAAATTATCTAAAGATAAATTATATACTAAAACTTACTACTTGAGATATTAAAGAACTTATTAAAAAACCCTAATAATTTATCTATAACATTATTTTTCTTTTCTTGTCTATCATTTGTAGGAGTAAACATGTTCATAGGTGGAAGAATTGATGATACTTCAGTACCATTTGTTTCTACTCTTCCTTGTTCAAATGATTTTTGAATAAAACTGTATGTTTCTTCTTTGTTAAGATTTTCTTCAGCGATTATTTTATCTAATTCTTCTTTCTTTTTGCTATCCATAAATGATTCAAAATCATCATATACATTTGAATCTTGATCTAATGATTCAATAAATGCCATAATTAAATCCTTCTTATTTCTTAAATCTGGACTTGCCATAATAGTCTTTTGAATAGTTATAAGAATCTCTTTATCTTCCATATTAGAATCATGATATTTTTTAACTAGTCCTAAAATGTAATCAATATTAACCTCAATAGATTTTATTAATTCCATTTCAAATACTACATCTTCAGTAACATCAGTTCTTTCTTGTTTAGCTTTATTTCTAAATTCATTATAAAGTTCAATATAAATGCTATGATAGTCTTGTTTATCTCTTTCACTAATTAACTCTTCATTCTTGAATTCATCAAATGATGATAATATATTTGTTACTTTTAATATTGCACCATATAGCTTAATAAATTCTTTTTGTTCTGCTTCGCTTTGCATTAGTTCTCCTGGTGCAAATTTAGAAGTTAACTTTTCAACTAAAGATTTATAGCCCTCAAATGTTTTGCCATCATCATCTTCATATCCATAATAGTAGTCATTATATGTTTTTAATAAAACTATTCCACGAGCTTGCTCATCACCAAATTTAGCAAGTGCTTCATTAAGTCTATCTTCTAAATTTCTAAATGAAACTATATTACCATATGTTTTAACACTATTTAAAATTCTATTAGTTCTTGAGAATGCTTGAATTAATCCATGCCATTTTAAATTCTTATCAACCCATAATGTATTTAATGTTTTTGCATCAAAACCTGTTAAAAACATATTAGCAACGATTAATATATCTATTTCTCTATTTTTCATTCTTAGAGATACATCTTTATAGTAATTTTGGAATTTTTCTGATGAAGTATCATAACTTGTTCCAAACATATTATTATAATCCTTAATAGCATTTTCTAAGAATGTTCTATCATCTGTACTTAATGCTTCAGTTGATTCAGAGTTTTCATCAATTACTCCATCTTCTCCATTCACACCATAAGAATATATTATAGCTACTTTAAGATTACTCTTTTTAATATCTAACTGCTTCTTAAACTCAGCATAATATTCTTTAGCCATTTTAATGCTTGATACAGCAAATAATGAGTTAAAACCATTAATATTCTTCTTAGACTTAATTTCTTCTGCATCTTGCTTTTTAGCCACTACAGAAACATTATCTAAAGTTGAGTAAACATAACTTTCTGATGTCTTAGTTTTTGTACCAAAATGCTCTATTATGTAATCTGTAATCATAGAAATTCTAATCTGATTATCAAATAGTTTTTCTTCATCAATATTATATACTTTTTCATCTTGAACACCATCACGAATATCAATTCTTCCAACATATTCATATCTAAATGGTAATACATTCTTATCAGCAATAGCATTTACTATTGTATAAGTATGTAATCTTTCACCAAAGATTTGTTCTGTTGTTTCAGAGATACCTTTTATAGTTCTAGCATTCTCTGGAAATATTGGAGTTCCAGTAAATCCAAATAAATAATATTTATTAAACTTCTTAATAATAGATCTATGCATATCTCCAAATTGAGATCTATGACATTCATCAAATATAAATACTACATGCTTATTAAATACATCACTGTTCTCGTTTTTCTTAATGAATTGTGATAGTTTTTGAATTGTAGTAATTATAATCTTAGTACTTGGATCATTTAATTGTCCCTCTAATATTTTCGTTGAAGTATTAGAATTGGCTGCTCCCTCTTTAAATCTATCATATTCTTTCATTGTTTGATAATCTAGGTCTTTTCTATCTACAACAAATAATACTTTATCAATAAAGTCTAATTTACTAGCAAGTTGTGAAGTTTTAAATGATGTTAATGTCTTTCCAGAACCTGTTGTATGCCAAATATAACCACCTGATTTTAAAGTTCCGTAAAACTTGTTATTATACGCAATATTAATTCTATTTAAAATCTTTTCAGTAGCAACTATTTGATAAGGACGCATTACTAATAAATCTTCTTCTGAAGTAAATACACAATATTTAGTTAATATATTTAATAAAGTATGTTTAGTAAAGAAAGTTTTGGCAAAATCAATTAAATCAGTAATACCATTATTTTTTTGATCTGCCCAATATGAAGTAAATTCAAATGAGTTTGACTTCTTTTTCTTTTGATTATTTGTATGAAACTCTCTTGTTGTATTTGAATAATACTTAGTTAATGTTCCATTTGATACAACAAATATCTGAACAAAATTATATAAACCTGAGCCTGCCCAAAAAGAATCTCTTTGATATCTTTCTATTTGATTAAAAGCTTCTCTTAAATCTACTCCTCTTTTCTTTAATTCAACATGAACTAAAGGTAGACCATTTACTAAAATAGTTACATCATATCTATTATCAAAATTACCATCATTATTAACATACTGATTTAATACTTGAAGACTATTGTTATGAATATTATTCTTATCTATTAAATAGATATTTTTCTTTTCATCCGAATCAAGAGTTATTTCTTGTTTATAATCTTCTTGAATAAGTCTTGTCTTTTCAATAATATAATCATTCTTATTAGCAATTACTTTAGTAAAGAAATCATCCCATTCTCCATCAGTAAAATGATAATTATTAAGTTTTTCAAGTTGTTTTCTTAAATTAAGAATTAATTCATCCTCAGAATTAATATTTAATCTTTCATATCCCTGTTCAACTAAAATTTTAATTAATTCTTTTTCAAGAACAGCTTCACTTTGATAAGACGTTGCTACTCTATTTAATCCTTTATATTCAGCAAGTACTGTAGAATTATCATTTTCACTTATTAAACTAATATTACTCATAAATGTTAATCTCCTTTACTAAATCATTGCAATATTTTTCCAAAATATTTAATACAATTTTCATATGAACTATAGATCCAATAAGGCAACTATGTTCATGACAATATCTCCAATTATCAAAAACATTTTTTTCTTTATTTAAATACTCTTCCAAATTATCTGAAAATTCAGTTTTTAACAAATAATTTTTTTCTTTTTTCATATAATCCTCAAATGCACATGAAAACTCTTTTTCTAAATATATTCGTGTATTCTTATTTAAAGAATAAAATAATTTGTTTAATTCATGTGACTTTTTTATCATTTTATCTTCATATTTTGCAATTGCTTTCAAATATAACTCAATGGAAAAACCACCGTTCACAAAAAATTGTGATCCATATATTTTATTTTCAAACTTATTTTTCCCAAATTCGATCAACCTAAATGCCAAATACTTAAAATCATTGGCATTAGCAACCATATTTCTAAATTCTATTATTCTTTTTTTCATACTCAAATTTCCTTAAAATTCAGTAATTTATTTCTATAATACTCATATTGTTTTCTTCTTAACTCTATTTCTGCAGGAAGGCCTTCTGATATATCGTTAATTAATTTATCAAACTTATCAAGTATATTAACAACTCTTTCCTGTTCTTCTAATATTGGAACGCAAATAGGCATCTCTTGTAATTCCTTAATATTCACAGCAGGAACTCCACCCTCATGCTTTAACCTTAGAATATAATCAGAATGGTCTAGCATATAATAATATAAATATTTATTTATTAACTTATCAGTCAACGTTCTTATTTGATAACACAGTGGTCCACACCAAAAATCATTTTCTTGAAAGCCAACAAATCCTATACCACCTTGTCCTCTAGATGGAGTGGTTACACAATCACCCTTGGCATTAGCAATATTTGTATACCCAGAATTAGTTGTTCCAGCGTTTATATATTCATAGTCACCTAATTCAAGTATATCTTTCGGTTTGGATCCCGTTTTAATCGAACATAACTCTCCTAATCTTATTATTTTGCTATTATTTTCAAATAATTTTCCACGCCAAAACTCGTATTGACTCTTTATTGCTTCTAGCTCCGCTTCTAGCTCCGCTTCTAGCTCACCAAATTTATCAAGAATTTTAACTATTTCTTCTTGTACTTTTAATGGAGGGCAAGGAATTTTAATTTTTAAAAATTTTTCTTTTGATAAATTATATCTTGTTACACCAAATGAACATGATATTATTTCGTTTCTAAAATTCTTATCTCTAAATAGATGCTTTAGAAAGTCTGGATTATATTTATTATAAAAAATATCATTTAACCTAAATCCAAAACAAAAACTATTTAAATATATTTGTTCATTTGGTTCTTCAGTAACAACCGATATCATTCCACTATCTTCTAAGTTTTCAGATGAGCCAGCTATCAAGATATCTTTGTACTTAATTTCATTTTGTTTTTCATTTTCTTTTACTTGAACATAATCTTCTACATCTAAATTTGTTGATGGATTATTATAAATATTAGTATATGTTATATATTTGCAATTTCCATCTTCAAAATCCTTTTTCGACTTACCTGATAACCCACTAAATTGATTCCCTACTTCAGATAATTTATAATATCTTACCCCATTAGGACATAGATCTTTTATTAAATTAGTTATCTTACTCATGATAATCAGCCTCAAGTTCTTTAATTATTTTTTCTAAGTCTTCTCTAATTTGTTGTTGTCTAGGTACTATTTCAGCAAGCTTTCTATTTACTTCTTCTATATCAATTTTTTTATCTTCAGTATTTGTTTTTAAATAAGAATTAACTGATATATTATAATCATTATCTTTGATTTCTTCATAAGTTGCTATATAAGATTTATTTTCTACTGATTTTCTTTCTTTTAATAAATTAATTATATTATTAATGTTTTTTTCTGATAATTTGTTTTTATTAGTATTTCTAACACATTCATTAGAAGCATCTACAAATAATATATTATTATCTGATTTATTTTTCTTTAATACTAAAATACAAGTTGCTATTGATGTACCAAAGAATAAATCAGAAGGTAGTTGAATAACAGTATCAACAAAATTGTTATCAATCATGTACTTTCTAATCTTTTGTTCTGCTCCACCTCTATAAAGTACACCCGGAAATTCAACTATAGCTGCAGTTCCTTTAGGCGATAACCATGATAACATATGCATAGTAAATGCTAAATCTGCTTTTGATTCTGGTGCTAATACACCTGCTGGAGCAAATCGTTCATCATTTATTAAAAGTGGATTAGACTTACCTGCCCATTTTATTGAATAAGGTGGATTAGATACTATTGCATCAAATGGTTCATCGTTCCAATGTACCGGATGTATTAATGTATCTCCTCTTTCAATACTAAAGTTGTTGTAATTAATATTATGTAAGAACATATTTATTCTAGCTAAGTTGTATGTTGTAAGATTTATTTCTTGACCGAAAAATCCTTCTCTTACATTTTCTTTTCCAAGTATCTTAGCAAATTTAAGTAATAATCCACCTGAACCACATGCAGGATCATATACTTTATTAACAGATGTTTTATCCATTATTACTATTTTAGCAAGTAATTCTCCAACTTCTTGTGGAGTAAAGAATTCCCCACCTGATTTACCTGCTGATGATGCATACATTGTCATCAAAAATTCATATGCATCTCCAAATAAGTCTATCTTATTTTCTTCATAATCTCCGAAATTCAACTCTCCTATTGCATTTAATAATTTAACAAGTTTTTCGTTTCTTTCATCAACTGTATTACCTAATTTATTATCTATTGTAAAATCATCAAATAAACCTTTTACGTCATTTTCTGATGCAGTTCCTCTAGCCGATGATTCAATATTATTAAATATATTAGAAATTACTACATTTAAATTTTCATTTTTATCAGCATTTTTTCTAACGTTACAAAATAATTCACTAGGTAAAATAAATAATCCTTTTTCTTCTAATATTTGTGTTTTTCCCAATAACGCTTCATCATCAGATATATTTCTATACTTAAAATCTTCAATACCTGCTTTTCTTTGATTTTCATTAACATAATTTTCTATATTTTCTGAAATGAATCTATAAAATAATAGACCTAATACATATTGTTTAAAATCCCATCCATCTACTGAACCTCTTAATTCATTTGCTATTTTCCAAATAGTTTTATGCAATTCTTCTCTTTCAATCTCTTTTTTATTATTCATTAACTTCCACACTCCTAGTACTTTCATTTACAATTATATCATGAATTTTGTCTTTTTAGGGCTTAATTTCAACAAAAAAGAAGAAATTAATCTTCTAACTGAACTGGTCAATAAAATGTAGACTTCTAGTTTTTTTCTTTTATAAATTGGGCAGTATAATTATCTATTATATTTTTATAATCAAGTCTATATTTAACTAAACATTCATTTATTAATTGTTCATTAATACTTGATGTACTTATCATGGCATTACAAAACAATCTAATATTTTCAGATAATTTATTTATATTTTCTTCTGTAATAATTCTAAAGTTATCATTCGGACTTGCAAGTCTACTAAAAGTATTGCTTTTATGTACTATTATTGGATAAAATGTATTGTCTTCTCCATATTTTTCCTTAGCCCAATTATCTGACATACATAATTGTCCACAATATTCCTTACTAATTGTTTCTGTTTGAGATTCATTTTTGCACTCAATAATCATATAACTTGTATCATTTAAATACCATATATTATCTGGTCCTTCTCCAAATTCGGAATCTGGCATAGAAACCTCAAAGCCTAAAAGCTCACCAACATCATTAATAGCTTTTTCAAAGTCTTTATATGTGTTTTCACTAAATATCAAATTTGAAAAATGCGTTTCAAATGCATATAGATACAATTGCATATCTTCCTTATATTTTTCTCTATACAATCTCATAATTTTAGAAGATTGAATTGTTTTATTTAGTTTTCTCTGCTTTACATCAAAGCCATTCAATGGTAAAACCAAATCCCAATTATATTGTTTAGCAGACAATAAGATTTTTTGAGATTCTACTTCATCAATAAAACATTTATATTTTGCTAAATAAAACATTAAATATCCTTTTTTTTGTTCAGTATTCTCATTATTTACTAATTTTTGAATAATATTAAAGCATTCTTGATAGTTTCCTTTTAAGGCAATATTAAAAGCTTTATTTAATTCCAAATCTTCTTCTTTGTAGTTTAATGAATTGGAAATAACAACATCATTTAAAGCTTTATTCATAACTGTAATCCAATCTGAGTCTTTATTTAAACAAAGGTCAAAAGTATTCATTATACTTTCTAATGGTTCGTTTTTTAATTGATCTGCAATTTGTTCAGATAATGAATATTGTATACTTGTAGAAAAACTAAATGACTCTAATGCATTATCATTATATATTATATTTAATAATTGCTTTCCCATAATTACAACTGCACAATCATCTTGATTAGATCTAATTCCTCTTCCCATGCCTTGCTCAATTTTTTGAATTTTATCTATATTTGATTTTGATGTATCGCGCAATAACGATTCTGTTATTTGTTCAAATAAGCTTTTAGCGTTTGGTAATCCATCTATTACTAAGTAAGAGCATAATTTCCCCTTTAAGTCAATACCATCATATCTGTTAACCAATATATCAAGACCAATAGTATAATTCTTTATATCTTTAATATTTTCTTTATTAAAAATGTGATCTGCAACATCTTTCCAATACTCTGCTCTTTTATTTGATGGTACAATTACTACTATTCTTTTATCAAGTGATATTTTTTTTAGATATTGCTTCAAATCATCATCAGTAATATGAGGATTAATAGCTTGAGGAAATAATATCATTCTATTACCTATATCTAAAGTTTGAGATGGAGTAATAATTTTCTCAATATTATTCTTATCCAAATTAAATGAATTAATAAGTTTACCATCATCTTTTAAAGTTGCACTTATAAATATTCTTCGCTTTGCATTATTAAATGCAGATACTTTATATATAGGCAAACAATCTGGACTAATTTCTATTACATTATATGCTATAGAAATATTGCAGTATTGAATAATATCATTCAAAAAAGAAAACGGAAAGCAAATATCATTATAAATATCATTATATTGATATTTATTAATAAACTCTAATATTTTTTTATATTTACTCTTTACTTCCCAGAATGGTACAAGCATAGGGTTAGATTCCATTATTTTACTTTCAATGTTAATTGCATTAATATGATTTTGTCTCTGAAGTTCCTTTTTAAATAAATTAAAAATATCATCATATAATTGAGAATGTTTATCACGCATTATTTTGATAATAAATTGCTGTTCTGTAGTATCTAAACAAGCATGAACATCATCAATAATAATATTATCAATATGATTTCTTTCATCAAACACTGTTCTTCCATTAATTAGTTTTTGAATTGAAATAACTAATATTGCTTTATTTTTTAAGAAGTCAATATCCTGTTCATTTTCTACAATTTTTATTCCCAAATCTTTTGCTTCATATTTAACTTGTTGAATTAAGAAGTTATCTCTAACAACATAAATAGCATTTCCTTTTTGCTCATTTAAACAACTTTGTAATATTAACAACGCAACAGTAGTTTTTCCACTACCAGTATTCATCTTTATTATATTATCTTTATTATTTCTTAATTCAAACCATTGATTTAACACTTCACCCTGTACATTTCTCAAGTATCCATTATACTTTTCGGATTTATTTGGCAAAGAAGAAAAAATTGCTAAAGGATTAATAATATCACTTTTTTTTTCAATAGTTAATTTGCTTAAATCTATCATAAAAAATCACCTCTAATTAAAAAATAAGCAGTATCCATCTTAAAAAGATTAAATACTGCTCATCTTTATAAATATATATTATCATATTTCGACATTTTTTTCAGTATTTTCAAAACAATTTACTATTTTTTTAGCTAAAAAGCAAAAATAGCATTTATCCCTTAAATAAGCATTATTTTTATGTTATTTACTATCTTTCTATATAAAATACTATCTAACTCAATTGTTTAAATATGGCCATCTTAATACCCAATCAGATTATGTAATGGTAAGTAAACTCGCCACCTCCTGCATTTATGTGATTAGATATTACTATTACATTTTTACCATCACCATATGCATTTAAAATTCTGTTTACTCTTTCAGTTGGAGACAATGTCTCATCAGTAGTTCTTGTCATAGTAACTGGTATACCATTTTCTTTAAATAAATCATACATATACTGTGATATTTTTAAAGTTAAATCCTTTTCTATAATTCCATTACCACTAGATCCCGGATCACTTCCACCATGTCCAGCATCTATTACAATTTTATAGTTATTCATTTATATCACCTAAAATATTGTATGATAGCTACCTAAATGTGTTAAAAATATTTTATTAATTTATACATTAACTTTTTTAAATAATTAATGTTTGATTTTGAATAACAAAACATAAAAACTAAATAGCCATTTATATATATTTAATATATCTGAATTCCTCACTTCTTTATAATCTAAAATAAATCTTTTTTCTACAAAATATTTTATTAAATAAAATCATGTTTACATAAATAATTATAACTGATATAATTAGCATATAAGCGCTCGTACAGGCTTTTGTTTGTACTGCGCTTTTTTATTTAAATATAATTAAAAAAAGACTGCTATACAGTCGCCACACACAAGTGAGCATTTAGGGCTAAGCCTTTATTTTAACTCTCTATGTCATCTTAAATGGTATTAAAGCAACTTTTGCAGGAGAACCTGCACAAAATGTGTTTTAGTTCTATGTCATCTTAAATATCATTAAAATAACATTACAAAACTACAAAAAATTAAAGAAAAACAAAATTTTGATTGCTATGATATGAAAATTTAGCATATTAAATAAAAGATTTTAACAACAACATTTTAAATTATAAATACTATAAAACCATCTCAAATAAAAAATATTATTTCATAAAATAAATCATTATATAAAATAGAAAAAATAAATTGAAATACAATTCAATTATACCTTAAAAGGAGATTACCATAATAATTTAGATAAAACAATGTGCAATAAAAACTAAAGTTAATGATAATTTGACACAAAATCCATTAGATAATATAATAGAAATGATTAACTAGTAAAGGTAAATCAAATGCAAACATAAAAAATATAGAATTATCAATTCAAAGCAAGGTCAAAAATAATCATAATTAATAATAAAAGTTATAGATTAAAGAATTATGTAAAATATTAAATAATTCTTTTTATAGCTAACCATATGGAGGAATTATAATGGAATTTAATGGTATCCCAAAAGGAAAAGAAAAAAATAGATTATATGAACCAATTGTTATAAAAATGGAAGAACCTTTTACAGGTGTGTTAAAAAAACTTGTAGAAGAAGCTGAAGAACAATTTGCAAAAGGCGAAATAAATTCAATAGATTATGAAGAATTAAGAAAAAAAGCAAAAGAAATAGAAAATAGCACTCAAAAATAGAGTGCTATTTATATGCCTAAATATTTAATAAGTGTAATTATTACAACCCCTAATTATATATATCAAATTTGAAATAATATTTAAAATATAGTTAGAGTCGATTCAATTTAAAATAAACTATAAAATTTATAAATATTAAAAGGAAATTATTTAAAAATTTAACAAAATACTTAAAATTATTGATTTTCCCATATTTGCAGTCATTTTTTTATAATTTTTCCATATCTGACAACTATTTTTGTTACTCATACACATTCTCGTATAATATTACATTTTTTTAAAATAAAAAGATAGTACTAAACTATCTTGGTAATAAAACTTTGCTCTTTACATTATCATTACCAAAATTTTCCAATCTTCTAGATATTTCTAACAACAGGCTATTCAAATATGAAATCAAACGATTAAAATATGCATTATCACAATCAAATATTGCAAACAAATATTTTTCTTCCTTTGTTCTTTCTAAATAATTTGAATTGATAAAAAATTTATTGTTTTTTTCTTCAGTTTTGACCTTGTCATCAAATAATTTTAAGTATATTGAATTAACGTAATTTAAAAAAGTATATAATTCAATATCACTATATTCAACCAATGCATCAGTACCACTCATCATAAGAAAGGCGCTTCTAATTGCTAATTCATTATCAGATTTTGAAAATCTACTCATAAATATATCTTCATATATATCTTTTATCAATGGAATAAATGATTTTGGTTCATTAAATAAATGAATTAACAAATTTTCATATTTTCTTACATTACTATACTTATATAAAGTATTTAGTTGGTGAAATATAGTGGTATGTAACGGATATATATTGTTATTGCATTCATCTATATTTTTCAAGTTTGTACTGTCTTGAAGAATTGCCATAGCACCTTCTTCGAGTCCATTTCCATATAACACTGAATTATGGTCAATTATGATTTCCTTACTATTTTCACCGTTCAAAAATGCATGTCCCATTTCATGTATTCCAATACTTTTGTCTTTACTATAGCTTTCTTTATCAATTATAATTATTTTTTCTTCCGGTATATATATACCTGCAGTATTTTTCTTTTCAACGATGGTATGAAATATATCACTACCTAAAATATATACTCCATTAAATCCATTTTGTTCTAATCTACTTTGAATATTTTTTAAACTAACATATGGTTTTAATATTTTAGCAAAATTCATTAAAATATCTCTTTCTTCCGAATAATTTCTTTTTTTGTTTTTAACTTCTTCAATTAACATATTACATCTCCTTAAAATATTTTTAACTATTATACCATATATATTTTTTTTGTAACCTCCTTTTATATATTTTGTAAAATAATTAAATATTTATTGAGAATATATAAAATGATAACCTAATTTATGAAGTTATCATTTCTAAATTATTATTCATGTATCTTTTTCATTAATAAATTAACACTTGACACTGTAATATTAGAGGTACCTGCATCTCCTAATATATCAGCATACACTTCCAAAACAGTAACTTTTTCAAACCTAAAAATTATAGTTTGGGAAAAATTCATTTGTTTACCATTACCTACAGGTAATTCAAAAGTTAAGTCTTTAAGTGCTGAACCCTCAGAATTTTGAAGATAAAAAGTAGCTCCATGTGTATCATCTGAATCATTTACTAAACCAGAAAAAGTTATTTCATATATCCCAGGTTGTACTTCAATATCAGTATCATTCAATATATTAAAATATTTTGATTCACTTGGAATAAGCCATGAATCTTCAAGTACCATTTTATTAGAATCTTTTGTATCAGAAAAACTAGTAAAAAATAAACTTTCATTAGAAGAAGCAGCTGCCTCTCCAGTTGCGCCAGTTGGACCAATATCACCTTGTGGACCGGTTGGACCAGTTGGTCCTATTTCTCCCTGTGGTCCTGTTGGACCAATATCTCCTTTTGGTCCTTTAATTACACACCCTATCCCTAATTTCAAAAGTTTATTTCTTAATTTTAAATTTTTTTCTAATTCTTGATATTTTTGTAAATCCACAAAAACACCTCCTTACCATAATATATGGTAACTTTTTTATATTGGCTAAACTGATTAATTAAATGTAAATAATTAAAAAAATCTACATAATGTAGATTTAGTCTTGTGTATATTCTTGTTCTATATCAATGAAAAATTTTGTTGTAGCAGTCATTATATATGGATATAGCCAAATCATCAATATTCCTAACGTAAATGGAACTAAAATTGCCCATCCTATAAAACTAATTGATAAAACAAAGTAATCAAATTTATGTCCATCCATCATTTTACGGCTTAATTCTAGTGTTTCAGTAATAGTTAAATCTTTTCTAGTTGCTAGTAAATAAGGCACCATTGCATATGAAAATGCTAAATAAATACCTGGAATAATAAAACAAATACATCCTACCATTACTAATAATGATACTAATAAACTTGCACCAATTACATTTAATGTTCTTTCATATGGTTCAAATATTAAATTTTGATTGAAATTGTCATTTTTAATAAATTCAATGATATATGAATATAATCCTACACTAATTGGTATTAATAATATGTCTGTTATGATTTCTACTATGTATGTTATAAAGTTACCAGGGCCAAAAATTCTTTGGATAATAACATAACCCATCGAAAACATAATGGATATAGCTATAGTTATTAGTAAACCAATAATTATATTCCATAAATTACCTTTTATTTTCTCTTTTGCCCACTCTTTTAATTCTATTCTATCCATAATTTTCCTCCATTCTAATTATACAGTATTTAACTTTCTTGTAAATATGCCAGAAATTCTTCTTCAGTTAAAATAGGTATTCCTAATTTAACAGCTTTATCATACTTACTACCAGCATTTTCTCCAGCTATAACATAATCAGTTTTACTTGTTACACTGCTAGTTGTTTTACCACCTTTTTCTTCAATTAAATTGGATGCCTCTTCTCTAGTTAATGATGATAAGCTACCAGTAAGTACAAATGTCTTATCAGTAAATAATGTATTTTCTTCTACTTCCTTTCCAATATAATTCATATTAACATTTAATTCTTTTAATTTATTAATTCTATTTATATTATCAGTATCAGTTATATAGTTATATACACTTTTACCTATTATTTCTCCAATATTATCTATTTTAACTAATTCTTCATATGTAGTATTTAATAAATTATCCATGTTTTTATAGTAACTTGCTAGTATTTTAGCACCTTTTTTACCAACATATCTAATTCCTAATGCGAATAAAAGTCTTTCTAAAGAATTTTGCTTTGATGATTCTATATTAAATAGTATATTATTAATACTTTTTTCTCCGAATCCTTCTAATTCCTTTAATTCTTCCTTTTTATCTTTTAAATAGTAAAAATCTGTTATATCTTTTAAATATCCCATGTTATAAAAGTCTTCAATAATTCTATCCCCTAATCCATCTATATTCATAGTATCTCTACCTACATAGTGAATTAATGATTCAATCTTCTTTTTATCACAATCTGGATTTATACAATAATATGCTGCTTCATTTTCTTTTCTTACTATTTTAGAATGACATATAGGACATTCATCAGTCATTTTAAAATCTACTTCACTACCATTTCTTCTATCTATAATAGGTTCAACTACTTCTGGGATTACGTCACCAGCTTTTTTTATAGCTACAATATCTCCTATTTTTAAACCTAATTCTTTAACATAATCTTCATTATGAAGGGTTGCTCTTGATATAGTTGATCCCATTAAAATTACTGGTTCTAATACAGCATTTGGTGTTACTTGACCTGTACGACCTACTGTAAATATTATATCTTTTAATTTAGTTAAAGCTAATTCTGCTGGAAATTTGTATGCTGTTGCCCATTTAGGATATTTAGCTGTAAAACCTAGTTTTTTTTGTCCTGCTAAATCATTTAGTTTAATAACTATTCCATCTATTTCGTATGGTAAACTATTTCTATTTTTAGTCCAATATTCAATATATTCTAGCAATTCATCTATATTTTTTACTTTTTTAATATTAGGATTTACTACAAAGCCTAGTTTTTTTATATAGTTTAGTGCTTCTTCATGTGTTTTTATTCCATAATTTTCAGCATTTGGTAAATGGTATGAAAAGTTATCTAATCCACGTGATGCCGCTATTTTAGAATCTAATTGTCTAACAGATCCGGCTGCTGCATTTCTTGGATTAGCAAATAATTCTTCATGATTTTTTTTCTTTTCTTCATTTATTTTTTCAAATGTAGATTTTTTCATATATATTTCTCCACGAACTTCAATATCTATTTTTTCTTTTAGTTCTAGTGGTATACATTTTATTGTTTTTACATTATGAGTTATATCTTCTCCTGTAACTCCATCACCTCTAGTAGCACCTAATACTAGATGACCTTTTTTATATTTTAACGATACTGATAATCCATCTATTTTAAGTTCAACAATATATTCTGGATTTGGTACTTCTTTTCTTACTCTTTCATCAAATGCAATTATTTCTTCTTCATTAAATACATTTGACAAACTCATCATAGGTACTTCATGTATTACTTTTTTGAATTCATCAATTACTTCTCCACCTACTCTTGAAGTTGGTGAATTTGTTCTTTTTAAATTTGGATATTTTTCTTCTAAATTTATTAATTCTCTTATATATTTATCATATTCTTGGTCTGTTATTGTTGGTTTATCTAAAACATAATAATTATAATTTGCTTCATTTAATATTTTAATTAATTCATCCATTCTTGCTTCTATCATGTCATTATCACCTATATATATTATAGCAAATTTAGTGTAATAAAAAAAGAAAAACATTTCTGTTTATCTATCTTTATGTAATGCATTATATGTTAATACAAATACTAGAATTCCTAGGAAAAACATACATACCCATAGATATGGATTGTTTGTTCCATTTGTTATAATCCATTCTTTAAAGTTATTTGCTCCTTTATTTATTGTTTCCCATAAATTTAATATCATATTAATCCACCTTTCTTATTGATTTATGTCCTTTTATTAGTTTTTGTATTCCATGTGGATGTGGAAATGCTGCTGTTAATATTTTGTTATCCATACTTATTATTATTCCTTCACCATATTTATCATGGAATATTTTTTCTCCTATACGATATTCTTGTGTATTATCTATTGTTTCTTCTTTATTAAATGTAGTTGTTTTATTTTCTTCCTTATCTAAGTATTCCTCATTTATTTCATTTATAAATCTACTTGGTGGATTATAGCTAATATCACCAAATATCATTCTTTTTTTAGCATTTGTCAAGTATAATTTCTTTTTAGCTCTTGTTACCGCTACATAGCATAGTCTTCTTTCTTCTTCTATTTCTTCATTATCTAGAAGAGAATTTTTATGTGGAAAAATAGTTTCTTCCATACCTATTACAAATACATATCCAAATTCTAGACCTTTTGCTGAATGAACAGTCATAAGTGTTACAACATCTTTATTGTCCTTATGTTCTTCTATATCTGATACTAAACTTATTGAATCCAAGAATTCTTCTAGTGATATTATACCATATTTATCTTCAAAATTACGAGCTACCGTTTTAAATTCATTTAAATTTTCTAGTCTTATTTCTGATTCTACAGTTTTTTCACTTTCTAGTTCTTGTTTCATACCATTTTCTGTTAATATGTATTCAATTAATTCTGTTAGTGATAAGTTTTCTTTATTTTCTTTTATTTTTTCTATTATATTTTTGAAAGTTAATTCTTTACCACTATCTATTACTTCATATATAGATTTATTTTCACTTACAGCTTTTATTGACAAATTTTCAATAGTTTTTAAACCAATTCCTCTTTTTGGAGTATTTATTACTCTAAGTAAACTTATATCATCATTTTGATTATATATTAATTTTAAATATGATATTAAGTCTTTTATTTCTTTTCTATTATAGAAGTAAAAACTTCCAACTACTTTGTATGGTATATTCTCATGTAGTAGTTCTTCTTCTATGATACGTGATTGAGCATTTGTTCTATATAAAACAGCTATATCTGATTTTTCTACACCATTATCTATTAATTTTTTTATTTCATTTTTTACATATGATGCTTCATCTTTTTCATTTTCTGCTTTATGATATGTTATTTTTTCTCCATCGCTATTTTGAGTCCATAGATTTTTTTCTTTTCTCATTTTGTTATTTTTTATAACATCATTTGCTACATTTAGTATTGCTTTTGTTGAACGATAGTTTTCTTCTAGTAGAATTGTTTTATTATTTGGATAATCTTTTTCAAAATTTAGAATATTTTTGTAATTAGCGCCTCTAAAAGCATATATACTTTGATCTATATCTCCTACTACAAAGATGTTTTTGTATTTATTACTTAGTAATTTTGATAAGGTATATTGTGCATAATTTGTATCTTGATATTCATCTACTAGTATGTATTTAAATCTTTCTTGGTATTTTTCTAGTAGTTCTTTGTTATTTTTAAATAACACTATTGGTAACATTAGTAAGTCATCAAAGTCTAGAGAATTACCTAATTTTAGTCTTGATTCATATCTTTTATATACTTCATGTACTTTTTTTTCAAATTCTGTTAGGGCATATTTTTCATATGAAGTAGCATCTATTAATTCATTTTTAGCTGATGAAATGGCATTTCTAATTGCTCTAGGATTAAATGATTTATCATCAATACCATTTTCTTTCATTATTTTTTTTATTAAAGTTAGTGAATCATCACTATCTATGATTGTAAAGTTTGAATTGAATCCCAACTCTTTATAGTTTTCTCTTATAAACATTAAACCTAATGAATGATATGTTGAAATTTGAATATATTTTGAATCTTCTACCATATTTGAAATTCTTTCTTTCATTTCATTGGCTGCTTTATTTGTAAATGTGATTGCTAGAATATTTCTTGGATTGATGTTTTTTTCTTTTATTAAGTAGGCTACCCTTGTTGTTAATACTTTTGTTTTACCACTACCAGCTCCAGCTAATACAAGAACTGCTCCTTCAGTTTCTTTTACAGCTTCTAGTTGTTTATTATTTAAATTTTCAAGCATAAATCCTCCCTATTTAGTTTTTGAAACAAAATTATCTATTACATCAACATCTCCAAACATCACCTTAGCATTATTATCTGATGTTATATTATACCAAATTTGTATTTCATTCATTTTTGAAATTTTTTCCTTAAATTCATACAAAGATTCTTTCTGATTTTCTGTAATTTTTTCTGGCATCATTATGATACCACTTCTACCATGTTTATTAAGCATTTCTTTACTATAACTTGTTGTATTTAAAAATATAATATTTCCCTTTCTACAAAGATACAAAGCTATAGAATTTATACTTGTATATAAATTACTTTTTTGTAAAAACTCATCTTCTAAATAATGTGTTTTTAAATAATCTAACATCATTGCAATATGAATTTTTTCATTTTCTAAATTACAGCATATATAGTCTATTTTTCCATCTAATTCATCACCATGTATAATAGCTATCTTTATAATTTCTTCCATATTACCTCCTATAAATTATCTATGTATTCTTCTATTTTACTTATTAATTTTTTATTATTACTTACAAATTTTTTCGGTTTAAAATCTTTTAATTCCTGTATTTTTAATGATATATCTTTTGTATTCATACAAGATAAAATATAACCCATTTTTGTAAATCTTTCAGTTATTTGTATTTGATGATCATTTTCGTGTTCGTCATATTTTTGTTCTCTTGGTACCACTAAAACTTTTTTATTTTTTTTAATTGAATCTAATATAGCTCCTACTCCGCCATGAGTTATTATATAATCTGCATCATTAATATATTTATTAAATGATTTCATATCTAAATAATCATGTATTTCCATGTATTTACTTTCATATTTAGTGCTTCCTGCTTGTACTATTAATTTTTCTTTTATGTTTTCTTTTTTTATTTCTTTTTCTAGTGCATTTAAAAGTCTAGAGAATGGTTTATCCTGTGTACCTAGTATTACAAATATCAAAAAATCCACCCCCAATATACAGCTTTAGGATATAGTTCTAACATTTCTTCCCATTGTACAATGAATAAATCGGCAAATTTATATATTAGTTTCCCTGTCATTGTTTTTGTATTTATATTAGCAAATGTTTCTATATATATAATTTTACTTCCAAAAATTTTACCAATTGAGCACATTGGTCCTGCTGTGTGTGCTCCTGTAGTTATAATTACTTTTGGTCTAATTTTAAAATATAAAAATAAACTTTTAAAACAATTATATAATAATTTAAATGGGTAAGTTAATGGTTTATGTTTTGTACCATATACCAAAAAATTTATTTTTTTGCCATATTCTTCTTTTAATTTTAAATTTGATTTTGTATTTTCTGTAATTATATATGAATCATATTTTTTAAACATTGGTTTTAGTTGTAATAATTCATTTAAATGACCACCTGTTGATGATATAAATAATACTCTTTTCATGTTATCCCACCAATCAAAATATCATATTTATTATATCATGTTTTTATTGTTCATAGTAGAAATTAATAGCAGAAACAACAATATATTAGAATATTTTTCATAATAGCAAAAAAAGAGATTAAAAATCTCCTTTATTAAATATTTTGTTTTCTTTTATAAACAGCTGTTCCAACAATACCACCAATTGAAATTAATCCTAATGTAATCCACATCATAATATCATCATAAGTATTTGGATTTTCTATTATTGGATCATTATTTGTATTGTTTTGTTTTTCAACTAATGTATAAATACTGAAGTGGTCTGTTTCAAATGTAGCATATCCATTTTCTACTGTTGTTTTATATTCTATTAATTCATTATTATCATTTATATAATAAGTTGTTAGTTCTTTACCATTTAATTCATCACTAACTGGAATTGATACTTTAAATTTACCATTTGATAATTTTGTAATACTTGTACCTTTTGTATTTGAGAACAATTTTATATCATAAGCTAAATAATTATTTGTATTAACTGCCTTTTGAATACGTTCATCTTGTACTTTTTTTACAGATAAAGTTGTATCTAATGGTATTTCTGCTTCTTTACTTGATATAGAAATATTACTCATAATATCACTACCAATATAGGTTGGATTTTCTAATTTATCTTCTTCTATTTTAATAATAACAAATGAATAAGTTTTTTCACCTATTTTAATATTATAATAGTTTCCATCTGTTTTAGAATAATCTATAAGTCCATACTCTTTGTTATATTCATCTAAATCATTTAATAATCCGCCATATGTTACTTTAATGTCATTTTTTCCAAAATAATTATCAATTCTTGATTGAACTGCTTTAATATAAGCTTCTTTTGTATTTTCTGTATTGCTTGAAATATATAAAGTATGTATTTGTGTAATAGCAGCATCTATTGTTGAATAAGCTATGCCATCATAATATACAATTGCTTTACCAAAGGCAAAATCCCATAAATCTGTAGCATCACCTGCTCTTAAATCTATTCCAAAAGAAATGTTACTTCCATTTGTTAATTCTATTAATTCTTTAGAAAATTTAAGTGGTTTTGATGATACATAATAATTCCAATCATTAATGTCTCGTATAGAGTTAAAATAATTAATTAAGTATAAATCATCTAATATATAACCTTGTCTTAAATCAAATGGATTTTGGTTTAAATCTAATTTTTTCATATTTTTTATAGTATCATTTACAATATTTTGTATTTCTTTGGATGGTTCTTTTATTGTAATTTTTACTTTATGACTTTCGAATATTCCATCATTAGATTGTATTGAAACAATGCATTCATTATTTTCATCACAATATCCATAACCAATATATTTTGATGTATCAATCAAATCATTTATTTTTGCTGTCAATAGGAATTCTGAATCAAAATCTTCTGAAGTTATAGATTCAATAACTAAATTACCATCAGATGTAATTTTTTTAAATTCTTCACTATATTTTTCTTCATAAATTATTTTTACAACATGTTGTTCTGTAACTCTATTTATATTATCTATAGTTTCACTCATTGATATTGTACATACTGTTACATCATCATTACAATTTTGAACACTATATGATATTTCATTTAAATTTTCATTTGTATAAAATCCTGATAAATATTGAGAAATAACTTCTCTATTATCTCCTGATGAATTAATAATAATATTTCCATCTTTAGTTAATCTTTGAAATTTTTCACTATATTTTTCTTCATATTTTATATTTATAGTATGTTGTTCAATTAATTTATAAGAACTATTATATAATCCTATTTTACATTTATCTATATTTTCATTACATTCACCTAATATAAATTTAAGATTTTCTGATAATTCTATATTAAAAATATAATTGTTAATTAAATTTTTCTTATCTTCTGTAGTAGATGAAGTAATAGTTAGATTTCCATCTTTAGTTAGTTTTTGAAATTTTTCACTATATTTTTCTTCAAATTTGATTGTTACAACATGTCTTTCTGATTGATTAGTTTGAATATTGTAAAGAATACCATCACATGTTGAATAATCACTATTACATTGTTGAAGATTGAAATAATATTTTTCATCATTTAATGAACCGATGTAATTAGCTATTAAAGAAGAATCAGAACCTTCTCTAGTCCAAGTAATAACAATTTCACCTTTATTTGCAAATCTATTATAGTCATCACTATATTTTTCTTCATATTTTATGTTTATTTCATGTTTTTCTTGTTTTCCATCATTAGTAATTAACATTATATTACAAACTGAATTGTCATCATTACATCCACTCATCATATCAATTTCAAAGTAATAACTATCTGTTTTATATTTTTTTAACGCATCAGTTATTATATTTGTTTTTGATTCAAGTAATGTACTTTCTTCAACTATAAGTGAACCATTTTTAATAATATTTTTAAATTCATTACTATAAATCTCATTATAATTAATATTTATAATATGTTCTTCTTCTAAGTCATTTGTATCACGATTAATCTTTTGAATATTACATTTTGTATAATTATCTGTACATTCATTTGTATCAGCATAAAAGTAATATTCATTATCACTATTATTTGTGTTAAATTCATCTAAATAATTTGTAATTAACATGTCTTTGTCAGTAAAGCCATCATATGTTAGTGTTATTGTATCATTATTATTAAGTATTTGTTTAAAATTTTCACTTATTGTTTCTGCTTTTACATTTATAGTACACACTAACAAAAGTACCATAAATAGTTTTGATAAATATCTTTTCCCCATAAATTCTCCTCCTATTATTAGGATACTACAAAATATGATTCAAAGCAATTCTTTTGTTTATATTTTTTGTTATTGTGATAAAATAGAAGTGAGGTTATAATATGAAAAGAAAAAAAATTATATTTATATTTATGTCAATCTTTTGTTTTGTAGGATTATTTATTTCTATTTTTAAAATAATAAAATGGAAATTAGATTCTAATGAAATAATTGATGAAATTAATAGTATTCAAGATATTGTTGAAATAAAAGAAACAAATAATGAAGAAAAAACTGAAATAATTGAACAAATTGAAGAAATTCCACAATTTAATCCTTATTGGGATTATATAAAAATGAATTTAATTGATGTTAATTTTAATGAATTAAAACAAATTAATTCATCTACTGTTGGATGGATTCAAGTTAATGGTACTAATATTAATTATCCATTTGTTCAAACAAATGATAATAAGTATTACTTAAATCATACATTTAACAAATCTTATAATTCAGCAGGATGGGTATTTTTAGATTATAGAAATAATATAAATGAATTAGACAAGAATACAATTATATATGCACATGGAAGATATGATAGTACCATGTTTGGTTCTTTAAAAAATATTTTATCTAGTGGATGGTTAAATAATAAAAATAATTATGTTATAAAATTATCAACAGAAAAAGAAAATACATTATGGCAGGTATTTAGTGTTTATCACATACCTACTACTAGTGATTACTTACAAATTAATTTTAATTCAAATAAAGATTTTAAAAATTGGACATCTATTTTAATAAATAGAAGTGCATTTAATTTTAATACAAGTGTTAATGAAAATGATTTTGTTTTAACCCTATCTACTTGTTTAAATAATAATGAAAAAGTTGTTTTACATGCTAAACTAATAAAAAAAGAAAAAAAATAATTAAAAATATGATTTAATAGATCATATTTTTTTACATTATAAAAGAGTGATTTACATCACTCTTGATATTCAATTAATTTATTAAATTTGTCATTCAACAACATAATCTAACAAAGAATCTTAAAATTTCCAAACATCATCTTCCTCATCATCTTTTAGTTCTTCATCTAAACTTTCGATACTTGGAAGTTCTATTTCTGGTATTTCTTCTAAATCATTTTTAGATTCTTCTTTTGGTTCTTCTGATAATTCTGGATTTTCTTCTTTTGGTTCTTCTGGTAATTCTGTTTTTTCTTCTTGATGTTCATAAATTTCTGGTTCTTCAAATTTATTGATTTGTTCTTCTTGAACAGGTTCTTCTACTTTATTGGCTGGTTCATCAAAAGAGAATGGTTCATTAAACATGTCATTGTTTGGTTGTTCTGCAATTTCTTCTTTACCATTATTGTTTAGTTCTTCTTGAGTATAAGTCGGAACTTGTTCATTAACAGCGTTATTTTCTTGATTATAATTTAGAATTTGTTCATTAACTACATTGTTTTCTTGATTATTCAAATTTTCTTCTTTTAATCGTCTTTCTTCTTCTCCTTGTTTTTTAAGTTCCTCTGCCCTTTGTCTTTTTTCTTCTTCACGTTGTCTTTTTGCTTCTTCTTTTTGTTTTCTAGCTTCTTCTTTTTTCATACGACGTAATTCTTTTTTACTTGGTGTTTCATTTTGTTCTGGTATTTCTAATTCATCAGTTTTAAAAGCTTCTGTTACATTTGGTTCATCATTATTGTCAAATTCGTCAATATTTTCTTCTTTTTTAACTTTTTTCTTTTTTAAACTTTCTTTCCCAAAATCAGTTTTATCAGCTATATAACCTATTATAGTCATTAATATTACGATTCCAATTATTATTATCCATATGTAATTTTCTGTTACAAAATTTAAAAATTCATCCATATGTATCCTCCTTATTCTTATAATATAATATTATCATTATTTGGATTTATTTACAATAGTTTTTTATTCTTCTAGATAATTTTCACCCTTAAAAGGTTCTGTTCTAAGTAAATCTTTGTAATCTTGTTGTCTTAATGCTTCATATACTAGAATAGCTACTGTGTTAGATAAGTTTAAAGCTCTTACATTATCTGTCATAGGTATTCTCATACAATGATCTAAATCTTGTTTTAATATTTCTTTTGGAATTCCCGTACTTTCTTTTCCAAAAATAAAATATATATTTTCATTTTTATCACTATAACTAAAACTTGTGTGAGGCTTTTTACCATATCTAGTTAAATAATAATATGTACCTATATTTTTAGATTTAAAATCTTCAAAATTTTCATATACTGTTATGTCACATTTATCAAAGTAATTAACTGCACATCTTTTAATATATTTTTCTTCTAATGAAAAACCTAATGGTTTAATTAAATGTAATTTAGAATTAGTTGCTACACAAGTACGAATAATATTACCTGTATTTGCTGGTATTTCTGGTTCAAATAATACAACATTTATCATAAAATCCTCCTTAAAAAAAACTTAAAAATTAAGTTTTTTAATAATATGTACTTCCATCTTTTATTTCATCAATTGTTACTACTGGTAATATAATTCCTAATTCATCTGTATATTTTCTAAATTTTTCTCTAAATGCATCTAGTTCTTTTATAATACTATCTGGATATATTCTTTTACTTGTCTTAATAGCATTATATACATCTAGTATTGATACTTCGCTTCTATTTTCAAATAATGCTTGTGAGAAAGATGCTTGTAATACAGAGAATGCTATATCTGGATACATTGCTGATAGTCCATAAACTCTTTTAAATTCTGTAGTAGCATTTACAATCGATTCAATTAATAATTCTCTTAAATATTCATTTTGAATAAATTTACAATTAGTTTTATGTTCTAATTTTGGTAAACTACCTAATAGTATTTTTTTTGTTACTTCTGGAGTTGGTTCTAAAACATCTATTCTTTCAAATCTTCTTAAGAATGCTCTATCTCTTATTACATATGTTTCATATTCTTCAGTAGTAGTTGCCCCGATAACTTTTATATCTCCTCTATCCAATCCTGGTTTTAAAATATTAGCTAAATCCATAGGATTTTCTTTATTACCACCCATTAATGTATGAATTTCATCTATAAAAAGAATAGTTTTAGTCATATTTTTTAATTCTTCCATTAATTTTGAAATAACCATTTCTTCTTTTCCATTAATAGTTACTTTACCTACTAATGAAGTTGAATTTAATTTAATAATTCTATAACCTTTTAAAGCATCTGGTACTTGATTATTTTGAATTAAATAAGCTAAACCTTCTACTATAGCAGTTTTACCAATACCTGCTTTACCAACTAACAATCCTGATTTTTCTGGAGTTAGTAGTACCATTATTAATTTTTTTATTTCTTCTTCTCTTGCGATAGCTGGATTTGTTATGTATTTTTTACTAGTTAAATCTTCACCATAAGAATCTACTACACTAAAAGTTTGAAATAATTCTTCCATTATTTCACTTCCTTTAGATAATTATATCTAGCTAAAAATTCTAAAACAGTTTCAGTATCTCTATCACCAATTAGTTTTTTTGTTTGTGTTACTCCATCTTTAAATACAACAGTAGTAGGTGTTCCTGTAATATAAGTTTTATTTTCTATTTTTGAATATTCATCATCTGTTATGTTTGCTAAATTAATTGAATAAATTTCTAAATTGTAATAACTTATTATTTTATTTAATGTAGGTTCAAATGATATACAATGACTACATCCTGTTTGCCACATTAATAAAACAAAAGAATCTTTATTTTTAATTTTAGTTTCATATTCATCATAAGTTAGTTCAATAGTAGTTGTATGTTTTTCACTACTTTTATTTACTACTTCATAGTTTTTAAAAACACTATTATTACCACATCCTGTTATAAGAAATAAACTTGTTAACATTAATATTATTTTTTTCATATTATCACCATTAACATTATAACCTATTTTTTTACAAAAAAAAAGATTATATCTTTTAAAATTTAATCATTTGATCTTTTACTAGATATAAATCTTCTATATTTTTAATATCATTCATATTTAGTTTATTCATTACTTCTCTTATAGTTTCATTTTCTTTTGTTACATATACGTTTCTATTTGGTATAATTATTTCTTGATTTGGATATATATAATCATCTTGATCTAATCCATTTATTTTTAATAAAGTTTCATAGTCTACTCCATTATTTTTAGCTATTGAATAAATATTGTCTCCTTGTTTTACTATATATGTTGTGAAATCTCTACTAGATGGAACTATTATATAGCTTCCTGGTGCGATATTAGAAGTACCATTTAATCTAACAATTTCATCTACTGTTGTATTTAATTTACGTGCAATATCTTCTAAAGTTTCATTTTGAACTTGGTATATTTTATACATAACTCACCTTCCAAAATATTATATGAAATTAACTCAAATTAGTGATATAGTTATATTTTGTGTTCATTATAAGTCTATATCATAATAGTTACATTTTGATATTATATTATTGTAGGAGGTAGTAATTTGAAACCAACAATATATTATACACTTAGAATAAATGAAACACTCCATGATAAATTAAAATATATCGCTAAAGAGGAAATGCGTTCTTTTAATAGTGAGTTAGAATATATTATGAAACAATATATTAAAGAATATGAAAAAAAGCATGGAGAAATTGAAATAATTGATGTAGGTACAAAATAGGACTATTTATTAAATAGCCCTATTTTTATATTATTATTAAATTCTAATTCTGAATATTCTAATACTATCTTATTACCTTGATTATCATATCTTTTTAAGGTTTTTCCATCTAAATAATAAACACTGTCCTTTGAATATAGTAGTTCAGTACTATTTGTTTCAAAAAGGTATGTTTTATTTATTTTATTTTGAATATTTGAACGGTATACTTTATATGTATTTCCTACTTTTTCAAATATATAATAATATCCACTTTTTTCTTTACCTACTTTTAATACTAAATCATAATTTTGATTATTAAAAGTATAACTTACTTCATATGGAGTAAATGTTGTTTTATTTTGATATACAGTATAAGCATTGATATTTTCAAAATTTCCATTTACTAAAATTTTAATACCTATATTTGTATTTCCTACTTCTATAATAGTTTCTTTTTTAACATCTATTTCATATTCTTTTTTAGTACTATTATCAAATAAGTATACTTTATTTTCATAAGTACCTAGTATATATGAATCTAGTGATATATCATAATCATATTTAATTGTTTTTACTTTATTATTAGTTATATCTACTAATTTAAATTCATTAAATTTTGTTTGCTTATTATAATCTGCTACTAAATAGTATTTATCAATAAAGCATGATATATCTTTTGTATATATGTCTTTTTCAAATAGGTTTATATCTACTATAGTACTCATATTTTTTTTATTAATTGTTGTTATTCCTTTATAAGTTTCTAGAGCTATATAGTGTTTATCTATTAAATTATCATATACAGTTATTTTATTTTTGCTTGCTAATTCTTGTTGTTCCTTTTCATCAATATTTAAATTTTTTACAAATAGATCAAGTGATTCACTTTTTCCTTTTAAATCTTGATAATTATAGTAAGTATCATCAATTTTACATATAACATTTCCATATTTTTCTTTATTAATAACTGGAAGAATACATTTATAGTCTGCATCATAGTAATAAATATCTGTTATTATTCTTTTTGACATATTTAAATTATCATATATTTGCATATCAAATGTGTCTTCATTTACCTTTATTTCCAAGTAATAATTGTCGTCTTCGTCGGTATTTACTGTGTATATCTCTTTAATACTAAATACTTGTCCATTTGTTGTTATATTATATTCTTCAGTGTGTCCTTTATCAATAAATCTAAATATTAATTGTAAAGAGAAATATCCAATTAACAATATTAATAATAACCCAAACATCCTTTTCATACTTTACCTCCTTTATTTTTCAATAATTGTTTTTAAATATACAGCTTGTAAGAATAGTTTTGGAAATAATAGAACTATTCCATATAATTTCTTGCTGTTGTTTTCATCTAACATATCATATATATATTTGATAGTTGATTTATTATTTAATAAGTTTTTTAACTTGTTTTGTTTTATTAAACTTTCTATTTTATCATCATTTTTTATTGTTAAAAATTTATTTATTAGTTCTTTATTGTATTTGTTTATATTGTATATTTTAGTCTCATCTATTTCTAAGTTAGTTCCTAGTTGTTCTATTAAATTTATGTATTCATCTTTCATTGTTTTTTCATTAAATATTCTTTTTATAATACTTAGTTTTAGAATTCCATCTAATAAGTTACTTTGTTTATCCATATTTAAGTATTTTTTTATATTATTAATATATTTAGATATATATTTATTATAGTTTTTATTTAAGTCATTTAAATGGAAAGTGAATATATTACCATCTAGTTTTTTCATTACTTTTAAAGTATCATTATAACCTAATTTCATAGCTCTTCTAGCCATATCTTTTTCAAATATTAGGAATGATCCAATATCATTTCTTGGTGAAATATATGTTATTTTTAAGTTTGGATCTTTTACTTTTTGTTTGAAACCAACTTCTTTTAAATCAACAGCTATTACTTCTGTAGCGCCTAGTGAAGCAGCTAAATTAATTGGTAAATTATCATATATACCACCATCTATATAGTTTTCATTATCTATTTCTTTCATTTTAAAAGCTGGGAAACATGAAGCACTAGCTAATAAATAATCACATAAGTTATTTTCATTTAAATCCTTTTTTGTTATTTCTTTTGGTTTTAAAGTTTTTACATTAAAAGTTATAATTCCCATATCTATTTTTGATTTAAAAAATTTTTTTGTATCTATTACTTTTCTTAAAGTTTCATCTAAACCTTTTACATCCATTCCACCATTTAGTACACCTTTAGCGTATATTTTTAGAATGTTTTTTTTACCTTCTTTTGTATGATAATCTTCTTTTATTTCTTGATTAAAAATCATCTTAGAATTTAAGTTATGCCAAAAGAGTAATCCTTTATAAAATGTTTGTTGTGTCATTACAGCAGCATTTAATGCTCCTACACTAGTTCCTGTTACTATATCATATTTAATTTTTAATTTTCTAAGAGCTGCCCAAACACCCATTTCATAAGCACCTTTTGAGCCTCCACCTGATAAAACTATTGCTCGCATATTATCACCATATTTATTATATCAAATTTTTTATTTTTTTAATATTTTTTTTAATTTTGGTATATCTCCTAGTAACACATATCCACCTTTTATAAGTAATGAAATATCATAAAGCGTTATTTTATTAAACTTATTATTACTATACATATATACAGTAGTATTATTTACTAAAATAAATAAATTATATTTATTTTTTATACCCATTTGATATCCATCTATAAATTTAATGCAGTTTCTTTCTCTTTGATTAAGTAAACTTTTTATTAATGAATAATATGAACTTCTTATTTCATAATATCCCATATTATTAGTATTTATATAATTATTTAATAAATATAGTATTTTTTCTATTTTTTCTTCTATTTTTAAACTTTCATTTAATGATTTTTTTATGATGTATAAATATTCTTCTATATATGGATTATCATCACTTATATATCCTATTTTTTCATCTATTTTTTTTAGCTGATTTTTTGATATAGTTTGATATTCAAATTTATCTATTAGAAAATATTCTGTAGTTGAGTGTATTTGAATATTTTTTAAATCTTGTTGTAAATCAATTATATATTTTTCATCATCTAAAGTTACAATATTGTTTACATGTTTATAAGAAATATTTTCATAATAATCTATATTTATTTCTGTTTTTATACCAACTTTATTTAATATATATTTCATTATATAAGCAAGCGATTTACATATAATTATTCTTTTTTCAAAATCTTGATCTAATCTTTCTTTGTCATAAATAATATTATCATATATGTAACTTTTTTTCTTATTAGTTCCATATATAAAGTTTGTATCAAATGACATGATTTTTCCTATATCAAAATAAATATATCTTAATTTTTCTATATTATTATAGTCTTTTGTACGTTCTTTTATTTTTTCTATATATTCATCCATTTTCATATTATTGCTCCTCAATGTTTTCGATTATAATACTTGTATTTTCTTTTGTCAAAAAAAATAACTTTTATTATTTTATAAAATATATTTATATATAGAAATATAATGAAGAATTGTACCAAATATACAAAAGAAATGAAAAATAGAATGAATATATTTTCTTTTTGAACCTATTCCATATAAAATAGCACCTAGTGTATACATTACACCACCTAGTATTATTAGTATTAGTCCTATTAGTCCAATATTTTGTAATAAAATTTTACTAAAAAATACAACACTCCATCCATTTAGCAAATGGCATATTACTTCTATTAACTGTACTTTATCTATATTAATACATGAAGAAAATATTCCTATTAGAGTTGTAAAAGCAGTTATACCAAAAAATATCCATCCAGATATACCTCCTATACCTATTAAACATACTGGTATAATTGTTCCAAAAACTAGCAAAAAAACATTACAGTGATCGATTACCCTTAGTATTTTTTTACCTAGAATATTTGGTGATAAAGCGTGATATATACAAGACATTGTATATAATAATATCATAGTTGTTCCAAATATTGTTACTGATGATACTGCTGTAGCATTAATATTACTAGCCTTAATAATAAGCATTATTAATCCACAAATACTAAATGCTGCCGCTATTCCATGGGATAGTGAATTAATAATTTCTTCTGATAAAGTATAATTAGGAATTTTTATTTTTTTTATTTCTTCCAACAATGTATAATTTTTCATATTTTTATCACCTTTATATATATTTTATTCTTATATATTTAAAATTATTGTTAATATTATAAATATAGATAATTATAACTTGATATTAACTTAATTTTGTAGTATTATATTGTACATTTGAAGGGGGATTTTTTATGAAAATAATTTCAAATAATGCTGCCTATATACAAAAAAATGATATCAATTATTTAATTCAAAATGATATTATTCCAGAAGCAATGATTAATAAAATTTGTAAAGATAGTAATGATGAAGATGTAGAAAATAAATATGATTTTATTAAATTTACTGATTTTGAAACTGTTGAATTTTTAAAAAATTTAGATTGCATTATTGATTATTTTAGAATAAAAGATTTAGATGAAAATGATATAGTAAAATTAGGTAAAATTATAGTCGAAAAAAAGAAAGAAATTAATAGTATTTTAAAAACTATGAATGATGATGAAAAGAAAAATTCATCATTAACAAAGCAATATAATTTTCTTAATACAAAATTACTATCCTTAAAAGATGCATTATGGATTAAAAGAGGTATTGTTGAATTTGATATACCAAATGAAATAGACGTTCCTACTAATGAAGTTAAGGAAAATAGTTTTAAAAAGGCTTTAAAAAAGATATTAAAAAAATATTAAAAACTGCTTTTATGTATTTCTTAAATAAGATTTACATTAAGCATTTTTTTATTTCAATTACATATATTTTTTTTGTAAAAATCGTAAATTATATTATTTTAATTTTAATCTCATTGTTAAATTATCAAAATAAATACAATTTTTTATATAACTTAATTACATCATTATTGTCAGTACCTAAACTTAATTCATATATTCATTTTTTGGTAATTAACGTATTCTGATACAAGTAGTAAAAAAACTATGAGAATAAAAAAATAAATAAAAAATCAGTCATATTGTTGACTGAATCTTTATATAAAGTCCAAATATTTTGAACAAATTCATCAATGGTGCTCGCACTCGGACTTGAACCGAGACTTTCTCATCGAAAAATAGATTTTGAGTCTATCGTGTCTACCAATTTCACCATGCGAGCAATTACAAATTAATTATATCACATTATTATAAAAATATTTCAATAAAATGAAAAAATAGACTAATTTTCTCTAAATAATCTATTTGATACTACCTTACTTCTTCTAATTTTTCTTATTAAATTGAACATGTATAATTACTAATTTGCTGTTCTTCCTCAACTCCATTGTACTCTTCAATAATATATTATATATTTCATATTGTTTAAATAATAAATAAAAGCCATCACGTTCTATAATTAAGCTACCATCATATTTTTTTAAAGTACCAATTAATCCATCATCATTTTCACGTTCAATAATTACCCTAATATAAATCCATTAGATTTATTAATTCTTTTTTTAAATATTAATATTATTTTAAAGTCCATGAACTTAATACATAATAAGTTTTTCCCATTTTGGAATTAAACTGTACATTCATTTCCATATAATCTTTAAAGCTAATATTTAACATGAAACCACCTCAATAACATTATATCATCACCTAACATAAACTCCAATATCATGTAATATAATAAACCTTATAATTAATTATTAAAATTTTTTAGTAAATAGAAGTAGAAATATATGTTAGATTCATACATAACTAATTTAAATCAATATATTTAATTAACTACCATTATTAATGTTCTTTCCCATTTTTTTATAATATTCATAATTTCAATACTTGGTTCTTCATTAAATTTTGTTCTTGCTTGAACAACCTTACCATTTCTAACTTCAATAGTAACAAAAGATTTATTTATATTACTCTTATATCTCATAAAATAAATTTGACATTCATTATTACCAACCCTATCACAATAAGTTCTAACACAATTTGATTGTTGTGAACTTTCATCTATAAGACTATCTACACTATTTGCAGGAAATATAACAAAATTGTCATCTTCATAATTATTAAGGGAAATTACATTTGATAAAGATTCTATACGGTTATTAATCTCTGGATTATTAGATATTATTAATTCACTAGTTATTTTATCATGTTGTTCAATAAAATTTTTTGGAAATAAAATATTTTTATCACTTAAATTTAATTTCAATTTTTCACAACATATTATATAGTCATAATATTCATCTATATTATTATTACTTAAATTTTGTTTTTGAAAATATTCATAAACACTAATAATGTCAGTATATTTTAATATTACATCAAATATATAAAAATTATCTGATATAAAGTTTATAATTTTTATATCTGAAGTATTACATAGTCGTAAAGCTTCTAATTGCGAATAGTTAATATTAATATCCTTCATAAATTGATAATATTTTTTATCAACACCAAAAGTTTTTTTAAAACTTCCACCATATTTGATAGAATCACAATAATTAAGTGCTAGATCATAAAATCCTATTTTAACTAAATATTCAAACTCTTTATAATATACTGGAAAGTAAGTTAAACTTGATAAACAAAAATCATTTTTATTAAAAAAATCTTTTAATAACCATATATTGCTATACTTGTATATTTCAACATTTCTTAATTCATTTAAATTATCTGTATATAAATATTGGTAATAATAAGGTTCAAATCTCATTGTTTGATATGATTCAAATTCATCATTACTAAATTCATCATCTGATTCAAATCTTTCCTTTATATCTTTTAATTTTTCATAAGAATAATGTTTATTTTCTTGAAAATCTATAATTTCATTTGATAAAACTTGATAGATATTTTTAATTGTTATTTCACTATTTTTATATGGATAATAAGATAGAGGATTATCATAACTCACATATTCAGATAATACATAAAGTAAAACATTGTCATCAATAATATCAAATACATAATAGTAAAAATAATGACTTAAATCTCTTATTTTGTTTATATCTTCAATGTTTATTCTACTATTATATTTATCAGTTATTAGAAATCTTTTTGAGCATTTTGAACAATTATTATGTTCAGTAAGTTCTTCTATACATTTTGGACAATAATATTTATTATTTTTTTCATCATATAAAGGAATCGAATCGGAATTTTCAATTATAAAATTTTTAATATTTTGTGGAATATCTTCTGTTTTTTTCCAATAACTAATTGGTTCTTCTATCACACTATTAAATTCATCATTAAATTTTAATGTAATCATAAATATCCACCTTCCAGCAAAATTTTCACTTTTAATTCTACACTTTTTTAATTAGTAAAACAATACATTAAAAAATTATCAATGAAGATAATTTTCCTTATAATTAAACATATAATATGATTGTAAAAATTAATTATTTTCTTTATATTTTGATTCAAATAAATTTGTTTCGATATCATCTATTTCTTTTTCTTCAATAACAGGTAAATCTTTAACACTTTCTATACCAAAATAATCTAAAAAGTCTTTTGTAACTTGATATAAATGTGGTCTACCAGGTAGATCAGCTTTACCAATATCTTCAACTAAGTTTTTAGCAATCAATCTTCTTACCATATGACTACTATTAATTCCTCTTATTTCATCTACCTGCATTCTTGTAACAGGACCATTATAAGCGATGATTGCTAGTGTCTCTAAACAAGCTTGACTTAATATGCTATCGTCTTCTAATTCGACTAATTTTTTGTAGTAATCTTTATGTTCTTCCTTTGTAGTTATTTTATAATAGTTATCAAATTTAACTAATCTAAGTCCACTAGTTGGTTCTAAATATTTATTGTTTAAAGTATTTAATAATTCATTTAATTTATTATCATCAATTTCCAAAATATCTTTAATTTTTTCAAAACTAATTCCGTCTTCTCCATTTAAAAATAATAAACCCTCTAAAACTGCTAATTCCATATTACTCTCCCTTTAAAGATAAAGTTATATTACTAAAATTGTCTTCCTGCGTAATTAATAATTCACCTTTTTTAGCCATAGATAAAATAGATAAAAAGGTAACTACAACATAATCTTTAGTAACTATTTCAAATAATTCATCAAAAGAAACTTTTTTCTTTCTTATCAATACATCTTTTATTTCTCGACTTCTCACACTAATAGAATATTCTTTCTTAGTTATCTTTGTATTTAATGGTTTTTCTTCTTGTTTTCTTTCTAAAAACTTTTGAAAAGCATTCATTAGTATATCTAAATTTAAATCACCATAATTAATGTTAGTATCATCTTGAAATTCTTTTAAGTTATTAGGTGATTTACTAAAGTAATTTTTTCTTTCTTCTTCCATTTCTTTTAAGGATGGTATAACTTCTTTATATTTTTGATATTCAATTAATCTTTGAATCAATCTTTTCCTTGGATCTTCTTCATATTCATCTTCTATTATTTCTTTTTTAGGTAACAAACTACTAGATTTAATTTCTATAAGTTCTGCTGCTAGAGTTAAGTATTCACTAGCTATATCTAAATTTAATTCCTCTGCTTCTTTAATATAACCTAAATATTGTTCTGTAATTTCTTCTACATTTAAATCAATAATATCTATATTTTGTGATTTAACTAAATGAAGAAGCAAATCCATAGGTCCTTCAAAATCATTAATTGTTACTTTGTATTCCATACTATCACCTAAACTTAATTCATTATAACATAAATCTTTTTTTGTAACAAATATAATGTTATAATTAGTTAGGTGATTTAATGAAAAGATTCAATATGATTAATGAAAATTTTATTTGTGAAAATTGTGGCAAAGAAATAAATAAAGCTAACAAAACAGCTAGAGACCATTGTAACTATTGTTTATATTCTAAACATGTTGATATAAATCCAGGAGATAGAAGTAACAATTGTCAAGGTTTACTAGTTCCTATTGGTGTGGAAAAGTTTAAAAATACTTATAAAATTGTATATAAGTGTTCAAAATGTCAAGAAATCCACAAAAATATAATGGCTGATGATGACAATATGGATTTAATTATAAATTTATCTGTGGAAAAGTAGATAATTATCTTATTTATGGGTAAATATTCCACACCTTTTAAAAATTTAGGAATATGTTATATTGAAAGTAAAGAAGGGGTGGATTATATGTGTAATAATACAGATGGAAAATGCATTGCTGAAATACTTACAGTTATTTGTATCCTTCAACAAAATGCTAATTGCGTAGACAATTGTTGTCTAGACACTTGCGACAGAGGCTTTTTAGGTTGCAACGTTACTAGTTTAAGTTGTAATACAAGACCTGTAATGATATATACATGTGGTGGCGGTAATACTCCACTTGCAATGCCTATCAGTAAAAATCCTAATGAACAAACTACATCAAATGTATTTAGAGTTGAAAAAATCGATGACAACTGTGCTACATTTAGAGTACTAGCAACAAATCCTGATGGAGATGAAGCTTCTACTATTCCTTATGTAGCAACTAATTCATTTTTCACATTAAATTTAGGTTGCTGTTGTGCACTTAGATGTTTAAACGATACAGTAGTTGAATGCATTTAAAAAGACAAAATTTTGTCTTTTTTATTTGTATGATATATCAATAATATCCTGTATTGGAATTAATTCATTGTCAATTGTAATTAAATTATTGTTGTTTTTCCCTATTATTTTTTTTGTTACTTTTTTATCTTTTAAAGTTATTTCAGCATCTATTTTATAAACATATCTTGGAGAAGAAAACATTTCTCTTATCTTTTCATTTATATCTTTTTCTGTTTTTTTGTCCTCTTTTATGCTTCTATCTTCTTGTTCTTCATTTTTAGTTACAGATACTTTTTCATTATTAGATAATGACTTATTTATTTTATTGGCAAATAATCCCGGTAAATCTTTTTTCATATAACACCTCTAATTAATCTTATTAATAACATGTCAATTTATGATATATTTTCCAATTTTTTTGATATTAAAAAACCTGTTATTAATAATATAAATAATGGAATTATATTTAAAATTGTAATCATCCTAATTATTGGTATTAATAATACTACAAGAGATGATATAGTAAATCCCAATATTACTAAATGTACTTTTTCTTTATGTTCTTTCAATAATTTATTCATTATATATCCTGTTATTAATACACCTATTATTACACCAATACCAAATGTTATAGTAAAGTATATCTTAGAAAATAGATTAGAAAATAAATCCATTATAAAATGATAACAATTTAACATCATAAATAAAGCAGTTCCACTTACTCCTGGTACAATCATCGTAACTGCATCTATCACACCTAGTATAAATACTATTATAAAATTCTTAAAACTTGTATCAGGAGAATATATTATTGGAGATTTAAACTTGTATATAATATATACTAACAACAAAGATAATAACAAATATATTATATCTTTCTTTTTAGCTTGTTTTACTATTTTTAATGATGAAGGAATATTACCCATCATAAGTCCTATAAAAAATATCATTGTGTACAAATAATAATTATTCAATGAATATAAAATTAGTTTACTAAAAAATATTATAGAAATTAAAATTCCTAATCCTATCTTACCTAAAAATAATATATTTTCTTGTGGTTTCTTAAATATATTTATCATTGATTCTATAGCTTTTTCATATATTCCTAAGCTAATTGCTAATAAACTACCACTTACTCCTGGTATAATTTTTCCTATTCCAATAATTATTCCCTTAATAATCAGCATATAATCACCTACTAATAATATGCTTTTATTACAAATTTATTGTATATTTATGTTTTTTTTGTTATAATTAAAGTGTTTGGAGGGTTATTATGAACTTAAAAAATAACAAAAAACTATATATTTATTTTGGTACAGGTATTGGAGTAATGGTATTAATTATTGTCATTATATTAATTATTGGTGTTATTTCTGGAGGAAGATTATCTTATTCTGCACTTGAAAATAAAATTAATAAGGTTGCTCTTAGCTATGCTTTAGATAGAAAAGACACTTTACCAATAGCTGGTGAAGAAACAACTATTGACTATCAAAATCTAGTTGACGCTAAAAAAATTAAACCATTAAGTGAAATGCTAAAAGATAAAACAGCTGAATGTAGTGTTACTATTAAAATTAAAAATAATAATGAACATTATTTAGCAACTTCTATTCTTGATTGTGGTGAAAAATACAAAACAGTTACTTTAAAGGATAAAATATTAGAAGATAATAAAATTGTTACTTCTTCATATGGATTATATAAAATTAATAATGAATATGTATTTAGAGGAGAAGAAGTTAATAATTATGTTAAATTTAATAATAAATTATGGAGATTAATTAAAATTACAAGTAATGGTGATTTACGTTTAATTGAAGTTAATAGGAATGAAAAATATGTATGGGATGATAGATATAATTCTGAAAGAAATTCAAGTACTGGTATAAATGATTATCGTGTTAGTAGAATGAGAGATACTTTAAATAATATTTATGATAGTGAATTCACTGATGCTATTAAGGCTTACATAAGTAGACAAAATATTTGTTTAGGAAAAAGAGATAGTGAAAGTACTAATAATACAGGTTCTATTGAATGTTCTGATATTCTTGAAAATCAATATGTTTCATTATTACAAGCTAATGAATTTGTAATTGCTAGTATTGATACTAATTGTAAAAGTTTAACAGATAGTGCATGTGTTAATTATAATTATATGGCTAATTTTGATAAAACTTTCTGGTCAATTACTGCTGATACATATAAAAGTGATAAAGTTTATAAAATTTCATCAAATGTTATTTCTTCTACTGCATCAAGTTCAAGTAATATTAAAATTGTTATTCATTTAGATGGTAATGTTACTACTTCAGAAGGTGATGGTAGTGAAGCTAATCCTTATATAATTAAAACGGCTAATTAGGCCGTTTTTGCGTTAACAATTAATCTTTGTTTTTTATTTATACAAGTTATTAATGTTAATCCAGTATTATTATATACACTTAAATCATTTTCATTAACAATATAAACATTATTTACAATATATTTATAATAATTATCATTTAATGAAATTTCTATTTCTGTTTGTAACTTTATATTATATAGTGATAAAAATACAGATTCTATTGCATGTCCTGCTAGTATCAAATGTTTAGAACTTGAATATTTACTAATACCTACTACATTTTGATCTAATTCTTTTTTAGAAGTTCCATATACTAATGGAATTTTTATATTTAAATTTTTTATTATTATGTATCCAACATAATAATTGCTGACTTCTTCTTTTAATTCAAGTTTATTTACTATTATTTCATTATTATAAATTTGTTTATATTCATATATATTAATAATTATAAAAAGTAAAACTCCTAATATTATCAATATATTACTTATTTTTTTTAGCATACAATTTTATTATTAAACCTGCTATTAAAAACATTTCATATAGTATACAATATTGTTTTATATAATTATAAGTATTAGGTAAAGTTTCTTCTATATTATTTTTTTGTTTATTTGATTCCTCATTTTTGACATTAGAATTTAATTCTTTTTGTTCTTCATTTTTGATATCAAGATTTGAATCTTCTTCAGTAGATTTTAATAAATTAATATTTAATGTTGTTGTAGTATTTTCCTTAATTTCTACAATATATTCTTTATCATAGAACAATTTATATTTTCCAATTTTTATATCTTTTATCAATAAATTATCATTTATTTCATATTTTTTATTTCCATCATAAAATAGTGTAAGATAATTTATTTTTTCATCTAAATTAGAGTTTACACTTATAGATAAATTACCTCTTTTTAAATATTTATATATGTGACAGCTTAAATTATTATCATATGAATTTACATTTATATCTACATCACCTTTATCAATATAATTATCATTAATTGTTACTTCTTCTAAAGCATATTTTCCTGGTAATAAATTTAGTGTTTGATTAATTTTACCATTTACATCACTTTTTAATTCTGCTATTATCTCATTTTCTTTGTATACCAAATTTCCTAAATAATATATATCTTCTTTTGCCTTTAATTTATATTTAAAATATTCATATTTTGAATAAGACTTATCAATATTTTCTTTATATGTGACTACTGATAAATCAAAGGTTGGAAATGGTGTTGTTAATTCTAAATCTAATGGATAAGTATTAGGTTCAGTTATATCATATGAAAATGAGAAATATTCTTTAGTTTGTTTTTCATCGTCCTTTTTAACAAGATAATAACGTCCTAATGGCAATTTTAATTCAGCATAACCATTTATTGTTTTTAAGTTTCCTACCAATTGATCCTTTAAAAAAATCGTTTTTCTATCATAATCATAAGTACGTGAATATGCATATATATTATATTCTATATCACTTAATTTGTAAGTACTGCCATCTATTTTAGATAACCCACTATTAATTCTTAATAGTCCATATTGTCTTTCCAAATAACTAATAACTTTATATCTTTCTTCACTATTATTGTTAATTATAAAAATATTTGGATTTTCAGGTGCAACACAACCTTTTGGTATATCAACATACTCTATTTCATATTTGCCAGGAATTAATTTGAAATTTGAATTAAATATTCCTTTATTATCAGTTGTAAATATTTCTCCATTTAATATATAATTTGATGTATTGTGATTATATATTTTAAATTTTATTTTTTTATTGATAAGTTTTTCATCAATTTGAAAATTGATATCAATATAGTAACTTTCTAACAAAGTTATATTTGAATTAAGTATTTGTATATTACTTATTTCATTAAAATTACTAGTAATTCCTCTAACATTTGGTATAAAAGATATACCTATTAAAATTATTAATTTAAATATTTTTGACATATTTGTCTCCTCCTTCAATGAATAATAATATACTCATAAAATTTTAAAAGACAAATCACCAAATTAGTAATTTAGACAACTAATTTACTAATTTTAGTTATACTATTTTTATAAAATGTATATACTATTTTAATCAAATTATATAAATTTTAAAACATCTCATTTTTTGAGATGTTTTGTTTTTATCCAATTTTAATAATATTTAAATATGCATTTGTTCCTGTTGCAGTTGATACTGTAGCTGTTACATTTGAACTCAAGTTTAATCCAATTTCATCATTTGCTGATAAATTTGCTATTATGCTTCCACTTAATTCATCATCGGTATTTGCCGATATTTCTTTAATTATATTTGAACTATTTATAGGATTAGTATTTTGAGATACAGATAAGGTTAATGTAGCTTCTGCATTAGGGGAACCACTAAAAAAGTAATCTATTTTATACACACCTGTTTCCGTAATAGTTAATGTATTTGCGTTTGCACCAGTTATTCCAGAAAGTAATCCTGTAGTTGTTAAAGGGATAGCACTATCAGTATCAGCTGTTAAAGATATTGTATCAGTAGTTGTATCATATTTGCTACCATAATCAAGTGTATTTTCTCCACTTGGACCAGTTGGGCCTGTTGGGCCTGTTGGTCCTGTTGGACCAGTTGGGCCTGTTGAACCAGTTGGACCGGTTGGGCCACCAGATGGACCAGTTGGACCTGTTGGTCCAATACAACAAAGTTTTTCTTTACATTTTTTTCCTTCTTCTAAAATACATTGAATTTTTTTGGAGTATTTTTCATTCATATTATTTCTCCTTTCAATATATTTTATGATGATCAAAAAAAGTGGTTATTATTAACAACTAATCACTGCTATTTTTTACACTATTATATTTTATACATAATTATTCTATAGTACTCCTAAATTTTAACTATAAAATCTACAAATCTATTTCTTTTAAAAACTAATTCTCCTTCATCATTTTGATTAAATTTTTCATATTCACTATATTTAACAAAAAAACTTTTTTTACCCATTGGTGTCTTAAAAACTAATACATAGTTCACATTAATAACATTGTTGGCGTCTATTGTATTATCAATTCCTTTTTTTATTAATTTTGCTTCTATTTTTTCAATTGATGCTTTACTATCTAAAATATTATTTATTATTACATAACCAAATAATATTAGTACTATAATCATGAATATTGTCATATTGTTCCCCTTTCAATAAAAGAATTTTTGTATAAATAATTACTAAAATAATGAATTAAATTATATAATATTTTAAACTTTTTTTATTAAATAATAATTATATAAATTTGTTATTACAATTAAAATAAGTGGTGCTGAATAAGTTGTAAAAGTATTTTCTATTGAAAATATTGCCAATAAATTAATAACTGAATGAGCTATTATACAAGGATATAAATTTTTACTTTTAATTAAAATAGTTGCAAATAAGAAACCTAATGATGTAGCATAAAATATTTGAAATAAAGATTATTTTTTTCATAATCATTGTTAGGCAACGCATGTTATTTTACCACACTTATATGTCTTTACAAACATAATACGTATAAATTTATTATCTTTTAACTAACATTTTATTTTCTATAAATTTTTAATTAATCACTAATTATTTGAAAATTACAATTATATTTTATTAAAAATAATCGTTTTTTCCTTCATTGATATTTTGGTAACCTCATAGCCATATTCTTTTAATTCCTTTTTATAAGTTAAAAATGAATGATCTATTTCAAATTTTAAAATATTTTTAATTTCTTCATAAGTTAATTTGTAATTTTCTTTTTTATTTTCCTTTAAATAATTCCATAATGGTTCATACTTACTCATTTTTCACCTCTTTAAATTTTATTTAATTCTTAATTTTTTTTATTAATAATAAATATTTGTATATAAATATTTATTTTAATTGTAAAATACTTACACATTCAACATGACTTGTATTTGGAAACATATCTACTGGTGTTATTTCAATAATATTATATGTTTCATTTAATTTTTCTAAGTCTCTAGCTAATGTCATTGGATCACATGATACATATACTATTTTTTTGGAGTTTATCTTTTTTAAATATTCTATTGTTTTATTATCTAATCCACTCCTAGGAGGATCTACAATAATCGAATCAACATGTTTAATTTTATCTATTTCATTAGCAACATCATCACATATAAATTCAATATTATCTATATGATTTAATTCTTTATTTTTTAAGGCATCTTTATTTGCTGATTCATTTATTTCTATAGATAATACATTTTTAACATATTTACTTACATATATTCCTATTGTACCTGTACCAGAATATAAATCTAATATACTTTCTTCTTTTGATGGGTTTAAATATTCTAAAACTTTATCATATAGTATTTTAACTGTATTTTTATTTACCTGATAGAAAGAATCTGGTGAAATTACAAATTTATAATCACCAATTTTATCTATAATATATCCTTTGCCACTAACAACTTCATATTTTTTATTATATTTAACAATAGAACAATTATCTTTTAATTTATTAATAATTTCATCTGATATAATATCAGTATATATAACAACTAAACTATCTACTTCATTAGTTCTTATCATTATTTGTTTTATATTATCTAAATTACAAGTATTTAAAATATTTAATATTTGATTAATTTTATTTGATGATATTAAGCAATTATCGATTGGGACAATGTTATAACTTTTTTTATCATAAAATCCTATATTTTTATCAACTTTAAATACTACTTTATTTCTATAATATAAGTTATTTGAATATAATATTTTTTTTACTTTATTTACATCAATATTAGTATATCTTTCTATAATATTTTTGATTTTATTTTCTTTAAATAATAATTGATTTTCGTATGACATATGCATTAAATCACATCCACCACATAAGTTAAAATACTTACATATTGGTTCTATTCTATCCTTAGATATTTCGATATATTTATTTACTTTTCCTATATTGTAATTCTTTTTTGTTTCTATTTTATTTATATCTACTATTTCATCTACTAATGCATTAGGGATAAAAGTTGTAATATTATTTACTTTAGCTATACCTCTACCTTGATGATCCAATCTATCTATTTTTACTATCATAAGTTCACATCCCATTTAATTATAAATCAAAATAATTTTTTTGACAATAAAAGAAGGTTTAACCTTCTATATATATTTTGATAAAACTGGAATTATAAATATAGCTATTAAGAAGATAACTCCTAAAATTAAAACAAATTTTAACGAATTATTATCACTTAATTTAACATCTTTTAATTCATTCATTTCTTTTGAAGATATTTCTTCTTCTTTTTCTTGATTTAGTACAACTTTAGCATTTGGATTTTCCAATACTTCTTTAGCTACATATTCTTTATTTTCTTCTTGATTAGTAGATTCATTTATAGTAGCGTCTTCATAGTTTACAAATGTTGTTTCAGGTTGAACAATTTGTTCATTATTTTCCACAACATTTTCATAATTTAAATCACTATTATTATTTACCTCTTCAGTATAATCTACAGGGGCTACTGGTGGTAAATCTACAAATGCATTAGATACTTCATTATCATTTTGTACATCATTTTCAAATAAATTTTCTACAGTTTCATTTTCGTTTTCCATATCACACCTACCTATTATCTAGATTATATCAAAAAAAAGATAAAAAAAAAAGAATAATTTTGTCAAACTAGACAAAATTAAAAAAAAAAGATATAATTATATAGTTAGATTTCATTAAACGAAAAGAAAGGAGAATTTATTTTGAAATTATTTAACAACGATGATACCAAGATTTTTGCGTTAGGTGGTCTTGGAGAAGTTGGTAAAAATATGTATTGTGTAATGTATAATAACCAAATTGTTATAACAGACGCCGGTATATTATTTCCACAAGGAGAATTACTAGGAGTCGATTATGTTATTCCGGATTTTTCATTTTTAAAGAAAAATGAATCTAAAATTAAAGCTTTATTTATAACTCACGGACATGAAGATCATATTGGTGGTATTCCATTTTTATTAAGTACAGTTAATATTCCAGCTATATACGCTCCTAATCAAGCAGTTGGTCTAATTAGAAAAAAACTTGAAGATCGTGGAATTCAATATAAAAATTTATTTGTTTATGATGAAAATACTAAAGTAAAATTCAAAAATATGGAAGTAGAGTTCTTTAGAACAACACACTCTATTCCAGATTCACATGGTATATGCATTACAACACCTAATGGTACAGTTGTTACAACTGGAGATTTTAAATTTGACTTAACTCCAATTGGTCCTATGGCAAATTTACAAAAAATGGCTGAGATAGGAAAAAGAGGAGTTACATTATTACTAAGTGATTCAACAAACGCTTTATCGGAAGGTATAAGTTTAAGTGAATCAAAAGTTGATATTGCTTTACAAGAAATATTTGCTAGGGTAAATGGTAGAATAATTATTGCTACATTTGCATCGAATATTTACCGTTTAAAGCATATCGTTGATACTTGTAAAAAAAATGGTAGAAAGATTGCTACTTTCGGTAGAAGTATGGAAAACAATATTGAAATATCAATAGAAGGTGGATATATTAAAAACAAAGAAATATTTGTTACTCCAGAAGAAGCAAATACTTTACCACCTAATAAAGTTTGTTTATTATGTACAGGTTCACAAGGAGAACCATTAGCTGCATTATCTAGAATAGCAGATGGAAGTCATAAACAAATAAAATTACAACAAGATGATGTAGTTATATTTTCATCTTCTGCTATACCTGGAAATGCTATCAGTATTTCTAGAACTATTAATAAATTATATTTAAAAGGAGTAGAAGTTTATACTAATACTTCATTAAGTGACATTCACTCATCTGGACATGGTAATGAAGAAGAATTAAAATTAATGATTCGTTTAATGAAACCAAAATATTTTATGCCATTCCATGGTGAATATAGAATGCTTAAACATCATGCAGATTTAGCTATTACTTGTGATGTTCCAAAAGAAAATACTTTTGTCCTTGAAAATGGAGAAATGTTATCAATGTATAAAGGGAAAATCACAAGAGCTGGAAAAATTACTGCAGAAGATATATACGTTGATGGTAATAGAATTGGTGATGTAGGTTCTGTTGTTATAAAAGATAGAAATATTATGGCAAACGATGGAATAATTGTTGTTATAGCTAATATTGATACTAAAAATAATTTATTGTTAGGTAAAGTTAATATAACAACTAGAGGTTTTGTTCAAATAAATGAAAATGAAGAATTGTTACATACCTTAGAAAATATTTCTAAAGCTGCAATACTTACTAAATTAGATAAACATATAAATTATTCTGATATTAAAACTGAAATTGTAACTAATTTATCTAGTTATGTATATAATAAAACTGGTAGAAAACCTATTATTTTACCTGTAATAATGGATATAAAGAAATGAGTTTGACAAATTATAAATAAAATGTTAAAATATCTCCCATATAAGGGGGATTTTTTATGGTTCAAACTAGAAAAATTAATATTCCAAAACAAATTATTATTGAAAAAAGTAATTTTATATCAAATAATAGTACCTATTTCAATCAAACATTAAGTGATAACTTACCATTATTAAAAAATATACTTTTAAATAATGCTCCACTTACACAATGTGAAGAATATGAAGAAATAATAAAAGAAATTAAAAAATCTAAAATTAAAAATAATGCGGGATTAAACTACCAAAATTCAATTGAAATTTTGTTTGCAATAATCTATTCTCTTTTACATAATGTATTTACCAGTGAAGAAAGTAAACGTGAACAAATAGAAACTATAAGACACTATGTTAGGTGTGTTAGTACTCATAATAGTGGCAAAATATATTACCATAATCAAAAAATAATTTCCGTTGATAATAATAAATTAGAATTAATTGAAAATAAAATTAAAAATGAAAAAATACAAAAACAATATATTAAAAATAGGGAGCTATAATTAGCTTCCTATTTTACTATCCAAGCACTTGCTATCCATCTTTCACCAGTGGCACTATATGCACATGGTTTACTTATTAATTTCTTGTTTTCTACTAAACTACTAGATGCTCCACCATCTAAATTTACTGCATTATACGCTCTATATCTAACAAATATATCAGTTAGTTCGGACATATTTATTCCTAAACTATATCCAGGTTGTCTACCATCTATTACAACAAATAAAACTATTCCATCTTGTCTTTGACCAATAGCGGTTCTAGATGATATTCCATATCCACCATTACCTTTGGCAATTGATCTCTTACCATTTACTATTAAAAATGGTCCAAAATCTACTGCATCTTCAATACCTTGTTCTATAGCGTCATTTGCTGTTCCTTTATATAACATTAAAATATTATCTTTGGTAAAGCCGACTATTCCGCCACCCCATCCTGTATCTGGTCCTTGATAAATTAAGTTAGAATCTTGAATTAAGCTACCTGTTGGAATTCCACCATTACCTACACCACCGGCATCAGCAAACCCACCAGCATTTATAGCTATTAAAGCATCTTCTCTTTTAGCCATTTCTTGAACAGTTTCTCCTCTTTTTCCAAGATATCTACTTGTTACTAATTCTATTCTTGAAGGGTCATAAACTGCAACTAAATAGCCTTTATATGTATTTCCTGATAAAGGAATTATTTTATATACTGCATCTTTATCTCTCTTTAATATTTGTTCTTCATATATTGAATCATATTCAGTTTTTTCTTCAATATTTCCTATGTTAATTTCTGTTAAGTTGGTATTTTCATTTACTTCTTCCATGTAATTAGAATCCATTATTTCATATATAGTTTCTTCACTATACAATGTTTTTGCTAAATAGTGATGTGACTTAGTAGTCATAGCTGTTGTTACTAGTAAATTTCTAAAATAATCTATTGGTCCATATGTAAAGAATAAAAACATACATATCATTATATCTATAATTATTAATAAATATATTACTACTTTTTTCATACTTACCTCTATTCTACTACAAATGGATTTTCTTTCGTTCCTACACCATTTATATTAATATTTTTACTTATATATATTACTGGTCTTATTTTAGTTTTATTTTCTATTGAATTTATAATTAATCTACTATTTTCACCAACTTGGTATATCATATCAGCTGTTGATGGAGTTATTAAATTATAATTACTAAAATCATTAATATAATTATCTAATACCGACATTAACCCAACATAGTTTTCTGTTTTTGATTCATAAATTGTCAAATAGTTGTCATTGTATGTACCATCATAAAATATTCCTTTTAAAAGATATTTTTTATCTAATTTATTATAAAATTGATTATTTAAATAGCTTGCTAATGAATTATAATCCTTTACATTAAATTGATTAGATTTATTTGAATATATGTATTCTTCATCTAGTGGATCAGCTAAAGTAAGTTTATAATTTTCTTCATTTATTTCAATTATTTTCCATGTTAAATTACTATAATTTATATATTTACCAATTGTTACAATATTATCTTCTATTTTATATGGATTTTCTTTTGTACCATTTCCACTTATTATTTTTGTATTTTCTTTTAAAGTAATTGTTGGTCTTATACCATAATAGCCCTTATTTTCTGAACTAATTCCGCCTTCACTAAACACATATTCACCATCAATTAGCCAAAAATAAGTATTACTATTTAAATATGATTTATTACCTAATGCATCTATATATTCTTGAGTAGTTAGTAATCCAACTCTTTCGCTTATTTCATTATTTGCCTTTAAGTATTCATCAGCATTTATTAAATTATTATAAAATATTCCTGTATGTTCTAATCCATTGTAATTTAAGTAATTTTTGATATCCGAATTTTTATAATCACCATTATATTTTAAATTTGTAACAGCATTTTCTGTTATTAATTTAATTGAATTATCTTCATTAATTTTTATTATTCTAAATAAAATGCCAGAATATTCTAAATAATTATTATTTGGATATCCCTTAAATACATATTCTTTGTTTTGATAATAAAGTCCATCTCCAGTTGTTACAATATTATTTTTTAATTCGTTTGATAAAATAATTTCAGTTTGTTGTTTATTTTCTTCATTATAATATTTTATAAATCTAGTTATATAAACACCTGAAAATGTTAATATAAATAATAATGATAAAATTATAAATATGTTTGATGGAATATCTTTTTTTATTAAATTTTTACCAGTCATTTCTTTTGGAACTTTTAAGTTTAAATATGATAATATTGTTGGAGCTATATCAGCTAACTTACCATTTTTTAATTTTATTTTTTTATTTGTTATTATAAGTGGTACTTTACTCATAGAGTGTGACGTTACTGGATTATCGTTTTCATCTAACATAGTATCACTATTTCCATGGTCAGCTGTTACCATTAAAGTACCTTTTAATTTTGTTACTTTTTCATATATTTTTCCTAAACATTTATCAATAGTTTCTAAAGCAGCAACAGTTTCATTAAATTTACCTGTATGACCTACCATATCACCATTAGCAAAGTTCAATATTACAACATCATATTTATCTATTACTTCTAGTAGTTTATCAGTTATTTCATATGCACTCATTTCAGGTTTTAAATCATATGTTGATACTTTAGGTGATGGTATTAATATTTGATCTTTTCCTTTTAGTTCTAATTCTTTACCACCATCAAAAAAGTATGTAACATGCGCATATTTTTCTGTTTCAGCTATTCTTAATTGTGTTAAGTTATTTTTACTTAGATATACTCCTAGTGTGTTTTCTAAAGTTTCTTTTTGATAAGCATTTGTACATATTACTTCTTCACTAACACCAAACATTGTCACCAATTTAATATTTTTAAATTCTTTATGTTCAAATTCATTGAAATCTTTATTAGTTATTGCTTTAAATAGTTCTCTTAATCTATCTGGTCTAAAATTAAATACTATTAGTCCATCATTATCTTCTAGTATACCATTCTTTTTTACCAATATTGGTTCAATAAATTCATCCGTTATATTTTTTTTATAACTATCTTCTATATATTTTTTATAATTTTCGGTAACATTACTTTTGCCAATTATTACATTATAAGCTTTTTCTATTCTTTCCCATCTATTATCTCTATCCATAGCATAGTATCTACCTGAGATAGTTGCTATTTGACCGATACCTGTTTCTTTAATTTTTTGTTCTAATTTTTCAATATATTTTATTGATACTGTAGGTAAAGTATCTCTACCATCTAAGAATAAATGGAAGTATAAGTTTTTTATTCCATTATTTTTACATATGTCTATTAAAGCCATTAAATGACTTATATCTGAATGTATTCCACCATCACTAAGTAACCCAAATATATGTAATTTTGAATTGTTTTTTAAGGTATGATTTATTACCTCTAAAATGTTTTTATTTTGATAAAAATTGCCATCTTTTATTTCTCTATTAATTATTTCTTGTGGTTGGTATAGTACTCTCCCAGCACCTATATTTGAATGACCTACTTCTGAATTACCCATTTGACCATGTGGTAACCCTACTGATTCTTCTGAGGCATCTAATAAACTATGTGGATATTTTTTCATTAATTTATTAAAATTAGGCATGTTTGCTTTTTTTACAGCATTTCCATGTTTTTCTTTTCTAATACCTACTCCATCTAATATACATAATACGAATGGTTTCATTTTATCACTCTCCTACAATATTATAACTTATTTTAAATCTATTGACTAGAAAAAAATGTGTTATTACACATTTTTACTTAAATCTTCACTTATTATATATCTAGGTCTTCTTTTTGTTTCATTATAACTTTTTCCAATATATTCACCAATAATACCAAGTGAAAGCATTTGAATACCAGTAGCAAACCAAATAGAACAAGATAAAAATGTCCACCCATCTACAGCATTACCCATCAATTTTGAAAGTAATGAATATATTATTAAAATAATACTAATGACAAAAATAATAATTCCTAAAGTAAGAACAAAACGAATAGGTTTAACACTAAATGATGTAATTCCATCCCATGCAAAATTAAGCATCTTCTTTAATGGATATTTACTCTCACCAGCAAATCTTTCATTTCTTTCATAGTAAACTACATCATATTTATATCCTATTAATGGAAAAATTCCTCTTAAAAATAAATTAACTTCATCAAATTTTTCCAATTCATTTAATACTTTTTTGCTAGTTAAACGATAGTCTGCATGATTAAATATTATGTCTACTCCCATCAATTTCATAAATTTATAAAAAGCTTCTGCTGTAGTCTTTTTAAACCATGTATCCTTTTTTCGACTACTTCTTACACCATATACAATTTCATTACCTTCATTATATTTATCTAGCATTTCATCTATAACATTAATATCATCTTGAAGATCAGCGTCCATACTAATAACAATATCTGCTTTTTCTTTTGCTGTCATAAGTCCAGCTAATAGAGCATTTTGATGTCCTCTATTTCTTGATAATGAAATACCTGTAAACATTGAATCACTTGATATTTTTTTTATTAATTTCCAAGTTTTATCTTTTGAACCATCATTTACATACATAACTTTACTGTTTTTATTAATTTTTTTTGATTTTATTAAATCATTCAATTTTTCTTTTAATCTTTTTGTTGTTTCTTCTAGTACTTCTTCTTCATTATAACAAGGTACAACAATATATAATGTATTCATAAAAATTCCCCTTACTAATATTTATATCATAATGTTTTTTTATGCATTTGTAATAATGTTCATATTCTTAAAATTAATTGTTAGCATTTTTTCATATTTTTGGTAAATTATATAATAAAAATTAACTATTATTAAAACGAATACTGGAATGTAATTAAATATATATCTACTTCTATTTTCCCATAACAGAAAGAAAATAAATAGTCCTATCAAAGTTAATCTCAAATAGTCTAAGTCGTAATTTTTAGATTTTAGTTTTATAAAAGCTCCAATAATGACAATTAAAATAAATGCATAAGAAACTCCTTGACTATAAGCATTTAATAATGTAACCGTTACAGGATTTATAAATAGAAAATAATACAACAAACTATCTTGGTGATTTGGTTGCCTTAACAATTTAATATTACTATAATAATAACCATCTGTCCAAATATTTACAGCTTTGCGAATTAAATATTTTAAATAACCCAGAATCCCCATTTTTTTTACTCTATTCATATATTCATTTATATTAAAAATCATTGCTTCTTTTTTAGTATGGTAACTTTTTGTTAATTCATAATCTTTTTCATTATATCCACCATAACTTTTTCTATTTGTATTGTCAGAATCAATATCCTCAACTCCCATCATAATCCAATGAGTAACAGGAATATTCTCGTAACCTTCTATCTTAAATTGAAACTGTTGATTATTAACAATAAAATTTTTAAAAGATATTTCACAAATTAAAAATATTAATACACTAAATACAAGAAAGAAAAATTTCTTTATTTCAAAATGATTTATTAAATATTTTATTGTAATTGCTACAAATATAATTAATGATGTTATTTTTAATTCTTTTCCTAAAAATAAAGCAATACCAATAAATAAAAATATAATTATATTTCTTTTATTATCATTTTTTTGTATTTTAGAATATAAATATACAAAAAGAATGGGTATAAATAATGATAAGGTATCAGAGTATATAATTGGTGTATACAAAAAAATAGGAAGAAAAAATAAAGTAATAATTAATCCAAATATAGCACCCTTAATATTTATTTTATTTTTTATTGTTAAATATAAGAAAAATATAGATAAATCAATAAATAAAATATTCATAATATATCCTGATATTAATGGTTCAATATTAAATATTAAACCTATTTTAATAAATATAACTAAAAGGAAAAATAGCATAATATTATTTGGAAATAATTGAAAATATTCTGGATAAGAGTATAAGCTTCTAGTTCCGGTTAGAACAAAATCTTTTGCATTATAGAATACTACCCCAAAATCCCAAGAAGGATTTACTGATAATTGTTTTATTGTAAAAATTTGAATTGCTAATACTATTAAAAAATAAGAAATTAAAAATATAATTATTTTCTTTCTAGAAACATTCTTTATTTTTTTTGTTGTAAAATAATATATTAATAACCAAACAAATAATATTAAAATGCAAAATAAAGTACTTAATAATGGTTTATCATCATAAAAAACATTAGAATTATAGATAAATGAAAAAATAAATACAGTGATAAAAAGTAATGAACACATTATTAATATAATATGTTGAAATATTTTTTGCATAATTTTACCTCCAATAAATTAATAATTTTTAATCTTTTATTTTAAATGAATATTTTCTTATTATAAAATTTTAAGTCATAACTAAGCATTTAGTAAATTTTCTTCTAAAATATAATTTATTAATAAATGCATTGTCTCTTAATTAATCACTAAATCTATTAAAATAAAATTAAAAATAACAAATCTATATATTTATTTTTTGCATTAAACAACTGTTTCATACTTATTATGACAATATAGAAGATAATATTATTAAATATGACTATTAATATAAATAATAAAATATAATCTATTAATATTACTAAACAATAGCAATTTTAATCATCTTATTAATTAAATTTTCATATAAGTTACCTTATGAATATAATAAAAAAATATGACTAATTTACTAGCCATATTTATTTAAGATTCCATGCTTTAGATAAAACTTTATATCTTTTATTAATGTTGTCTTTTTGTTTTTTATTTAATCCATATACCTTGTCAAAATAAGCATGTACTTTTTTCATTTCGTCCATATGCGCTTGTTTCTTTGTAATACTACTTACATTTTCACCATGTATGCGATAGTAATTTAAAGTTTTAGAACTATAGGCAATATCACCTAATTGCATTATATTGGCATAGAATAGCCAATCCCCACATTGTTTGTATTTACCTGATTCTTTGAAATATTTATTATAATTATCCTTTTTTATAATAGCTGATGAAACATTTGCTATCGTACAATTTAAATATGTATAATTATTGAATTCATCTTTACCATTATTTACAAAGTTTTCATTCCAATGTCCAGTATTTAATATATCAATTTCTGGTACAATTGATTTTACTATATAATTTCCTATTACATCTATAAATGCTGTATCAGCATAGCTTATTATTATATTTTTATTATTAATTATTGGTTTAATTAAGTTTGATAATAATTTATTTGAACAATAATCATCTGCTTCTGCTATCCAAACATAATTGCTATTAGCTAGTGAAAATCCTTTTTCCCATTGTTTAAATGCTGAACCACTATTTTGCTCATTATATACTTTTTTTATGTCAATATATTTTTCTAGTTCATTTACTATTTTATCGATTTCTTCTCTACTACCATCTGTTGAACAATCATCTAATATTATTATTTCATTTATTTTTTCTTTTTGTGATAGTATACTATATAATCTTTGATATAAAAATCTTTTATAGTTATAATTAGGTATCACTACTGATATACTTACTTTTTCTTTTAAATTAGCTTGTTTTTTTGCTTTTTTAATTAAATCTTCCATACAAGCATTTACTTTTACATTTCTAGCTTTTAGAAAAAAACGTAATATATCATAAATTAATATTAATAAGTCTGATAAAATATATAGTCCATTACAATTTAATTTAAATAAAATTTTATAATATACGGCATGTTTTCTTCCTTGTTCTTCTAAAAATTGCCAAAAATATTGATTACTTCTTATATTATATTGTTTTGATAATTTATTAAATTTTTTTAATATTTTATATCTTCTTATTAAGTTTTTTTCTTTTGGTATTACATAAATCAATAAAACAATTAATTGTTCATATATTATAGCTTGAGATATTTTATTATAATTTTTACATCCTTTAATTCTTTTTAGTGTTAGTTCAACTCCATAAAATATATCAAATCTTTTATCTGAAAATCTTGAGTTTTGTATTGATCCACCACGTTGAACGTAATAGTAATAATTATCTTCTACATATGATAACTTATTAGCTGAAACTATAGATGGTAAAATAACTGCTAAGTCTTCATTCAATTTTCCTTCTGAAAATTTGTATTTTGATATAATTGCTTTTTTAAATACTTTATTACATGCTGAAGCTGCTAAACCATTTTTTATTATATTTAATGTTGTTACATCTCCATTGCAACCTTTTGTAATATGATCAGGATTACTATGGTTTTCATAAACTATCTTCATATCAGTGATTACTATATCAGATTTTTCTTTTATGATTGCTTTCATCATTTTCTCATAATAGTCACTATCAATATAATCATCTGAATCAATATATCCTATATAATCTCCAGAAGCATTATCTAATCCTATATTTCTTGAATATGATAATCCTTTATTTTCTTTATTTTCTAAAAGTTTTATATTATCATATTTTTTAGCATATTTTTTTAGTATTTTCAAGCTATTATCTGTTGAGCAATCATTTATTACAACAATTTCTATATTTTTATATGTTTGATTAAGTAAACTATCTAAACATTTTTCTATATATTTTTCAGTATTATATACACTAACAATTACTGATAATTTTGGTTCCTTCATACTATCGCTCCTTCATTTGTTGTTCTAATAATTCTAATGATTTTAAAATTTGTTCGTTTTTAAATATTAATTTAGGATATTCTTCTTTTATTGTACTATTTAAAGAAGCACCTTCTTTATGAAATACTTTTAATTTTGGATCATAAATCGATACTAAGTTGTCATTGACAATTCTTTGATATAAAAATTCTTCTTCATGGTATAAAAATGTTTCATTATAAAATATATCTTTATATTTTTTATAATATCGTTTTGAAAATATTATGAAACATCCATGTAAAGCTACATTGTATTCTCTTTTTAATCCATTTGTTACTAGTCTTTCACCCATGAATATTTTTTTTATCCTTATATATATTTTAAGCATATTTCTTAATATAATACTTTTATATATTTTAATTAGTTTTTTTGTTTTATTTATTTGTTTTTGTACTTCTTCTAATGTTTTATATACTGGAAAAGGATTTACTGATTGACCATGTTTTGTTAAAATCATTGGCCCTAATATATCAAATTTTTCTTCATTATATATTTTGTCTATAAATTCTTTTTGTCTTATTATAATATCATTATTGCTTACTACTAAATAATCAGGTGTATAGTTTTTTATAGCATATTTACATCCTATATTATTTGCTTTAGCAAATCCTAAATTTTCATCCAATTTTATTAAATCTATATTATATTTATTTAGTTTTTCTTCATCTTTATCATTTAATGTATGATTATCTACTACAATTATTTTTATTTCTTTATCTGTTTCTTGCTTTAGTATTGATTCTATACATTCTATAGTATCTTTTATATTTTTATAATGTAATATAATAAAAGCTATCATACTTCTTCAGCAAATCCTTTTTCTAATTTTTTAAATATTTTATATCCAATTACCATAATTATAAAACTTACTAAAGCAACTAATCCTAAATTTTTCATGTTTGGTAATTGTTTATAATACATAATGTCTCTATATGCATTTATTATATGTGTCATTGGATTTAATAACAATAATTTTGAAATCCAACTACCTTCAAACATGTTTATGTTGTATAAAACAGGTGTAGCATAGAATAATAAAGAAATAATGAAATTAACTATGTATTCTAAATCTCTTACATATATGTTTATTGAACTAACGGCAAATACTATTCCTAAAGATAACATAAATTCTATAATGGCAATTACAGGTAGTAATAATAAATACCAAGATAATCCTATACCACTACCTATTAAAAATATAAATATAATAATACATGATATTAGAAAGTTAACTAATCCACTTAATACTACTGATATTGGTAAAATTTCTCTAGGAAAATATACCTTTTTGATGATATTTCCATTTGTTCTAACGGTAATTGAACCCTGAGCTATAACTGTTGTGAAAAAATTCCATGGAATTATTGCAACTATAAGGAAAATTAGATAATTGTCTTCTTGAAAACGCATTATATATGGAAATACTATAGCATAAACTAATACCATTAATAATGGATTTACAAAACTCCATAATACGCCTAAAAATGAACCTTTATATTTTCCTCTTATTTCTTTTTTTACATTTGTTTTTAGTAATTCTCTATATTGGTATAATTCTTTAAATAAATTCATTTTCTCACCTACCCACAAACACTCAAGTATTCATCTACAACTTTTGTAGAGTTACCATCCATTCTAACTTTTCCTTCGTAAATCCATATTGCTCTATCACATAGATTTTTTACTGAATTCATATCATGTGTAACTATTACAATTGTCTTTCCTGATTTTTTTAGTTCTTGTAATTTATTGAAACATTTTTCTTGAAAATGTTGATCTCCTACTGCTAGTATTTCATCTATTAGTAGTATTTCAGCATCTACATTTATTGCTACTGAAAAAGCTAATCTCATATACATACCTGAAGAGTATGTACGAACTGGATTATCAATAAATTCTCCTAATTCTGAAAATTCTATAATGTCATTTAATCTATTATCTATTTCTTTTTTTGTTAAACCAAATATAGATGCATTAAAATAGATATTTTCTCTACCAGTAAAATCTGGATGAAATCCTGCTCCTAATTCTAGTAATGAAGTTAATTTTCCATTAGTTTTTATAGTTCCTTTATTTGGATAAATAATTCTAGTCATTAGTTTTAATAGTGTTGATTTTCCACTACCATTTGTACCTATTAAAGCTACAGTTTCTCCTTTTTTTATTTCTAAATTAATATCTGTTAGAATAGGCCTTACTTCCGTATTGTTACGTTTCCAAAAAAGTAATCTTTCTTTTAATGTATTTGGTTTATCATAATAAATTTTAAAACTTTTACTCATATCTTTTACGACGATTGCTAAGTTATTATCTATAGTTTTTTTCATGTTACTCCTCCTAGCGAATTATCACTTAAATAATTATATCATATAAATTAGAAAAAAGGCACTAATGCCTTGTAATTTTATATATAATTAGATTTTTTTTAATTAAATTTAGGTATCTTTGAAAAACTTACTAAGATATATATGAGAGCATATCTAATGCGTTAGTATATTCCTTACTTTTTATTTTAGAAAGTGGGGTGGTAATTATGACTAAAAGAGAAATTTCTCAATTTATCATTATATTACTATTGTTACTTTTAATATTTTATATTTTAAGTAAATAACAAAATATCCTAACGCCGCATGGGGTCGTTAGGAATAAACTCCAAAAAGGAATATACCTAACACAAACTCATTAGGTATGTTCTCTTTTATTATATACAATTTAAATTATTTATACAATAATTTGTAACATATTTTTATATTTATCTATTAAATATATAATAAATTAATAAAGTAATTTTACTTGTTATCCATAGTAAGAATATTTCAAATATATTTGCTTTATTGTAATTTTTTTCAAAATACATTTGACTTTTCTTTAATATTTTATACTTATTGATTTTATTGATATTTTTATCTATTGTTACAGAATGATTATGAAATACTTCAACACCTGTATTAATTACAGTTTTTAAATTATTTTCTTTTAGTTTAGAACATAATATATTTTCTTCATAATATAAGAAAACATTTTCATCAAAAAAATTAATTTTTTTAAGTACATCACTTCTAATTAAAAAGAAACATCCTGATACTATATCCACTTCTACTATTGGTTCATTATAGTAATCATCTTTATATAATAAATATTTATTTCTTACCTTTTTATGTAAATAAACTATATTTGATAGAATATCTAACCAAGGTGTTGGTTGCTTCCAGCCTTTGCTATATCCAACATGTTCTTTTATTACTGGCGCTACTACAGCAACATCAAGTGATAAAGTTTTAACCAAATCAACAATTACATCCTCATTAGCTATTACAATATCGGGATTACTTATTATAATATTACATTTTTTATATTTATCTATTAAGTATTTACTACCTAGGTTAATTCCAGAACCATATCCCTTATTTGAACTATTTTTAAGAACAGTAATTTTATTATTTCTTAATTTTAATAATTTTTCATAAGAATCATCTTTTGAATCATTATCTACTATTACTATTTCATCAACTACATCATAATTTTCTATATTTTGTATTAAATTATAGGTAGTTTTATAATCATTATAGTTTACTGTTATAAAGCAATTTTTCATAATTACCTCCATTTAACATAATTATTATAACACATATACTCACTGATGGAGAAACTAATATATGACCCTGAAATAAAGCTAATATTATAGCTAATATTAAAGAGTAAATTTCTAATTTTTTATTCATTTTAATTTTATATAAAATATATATAATTGGAATAAAATATAAGATAAAACCTATATAACCATTTCTATAGAAGATATCAAAATAATCCATTTCAATAGTTTTAATATTTATATCATCAGTACCATAATTTTCTATATATCCAATTCCCATAATATGACTATATAGATTACTATTATTAAAATTTGTTTTTGTTTCATTTAAAAATTTTAATCTTGATGAAAATATAAAATGATCAATATTTTTTATTGTTAATAAATCATTAACATTTTTAATTTCTAAAAAATCTAGATGTATTTTAATATTTTTATAAAAGTTAGTTTTAGGTATTAAATATATGCCAAGTGAAAGTAGTAATATGAATGGCAATACAAAAAATTTTATTTTATCTTTATTATTTTTTAAATATATCATTATAAATAATAAGTATGTTAATAATGTTGTGATAACCGGTACTTTGCTACCCATACTAAATGATACAAATATTATTATAATAGAAAAAATAATTGTTAAAAATAGATTTTTTTTATTTATTAATTCTTTTAAGAAAAATGGTAACAATATAGTAAATATACCTCCAATTTCATTGGTAGAATTAAACCACCCTATACTTCCTACCTTACTATAAGCATAACTATTAAATCCAGTTTTTGTTAATATTGGAATAAATATTAATAATAAATATTCTAAAAATACTATGCTTAAAACTTTTGAATCTATCTTTTTATTATCTAAATATGAAACATATATACCAACTAGAGCTATTGGTAAAAAGAAATATCTAAATAAATTAGAAACTTCATAAACAAAGTCTTTGTTTAAATAAGCATATATTATTGATATTAATAAATATATAAATAAAAATACATAGTATATTAATGAATATTTTTTATATTTATTTTTACTTATAAATATAGCATAATATACTATTAAAGTTAAAAATAACAATTTAAATATAATAATGAAATTAAAATTAATTTTAAATACATTTATTAATAAACTTGTAGTTAAATCAAAAAATGGTCCTAAAATTAAAAATAAAGTAATTATTTTCATAATATTTTTATTTAGCCACTTATTCATACTATCACCTAATTAATTGTATCAAATTTTTTTAAAAAAATCTTTAATTTTTACTATTGATTTGGAAAAACACTATTATTTGATAGTGTTTTTTTGTTTATCATTTATATATCTTTCACCTATAGTGCTTTCTTTAGTTATTGCAATATCATTAGTAGCCTTTTCATATGATGTTTTGGTAATAGTTGAAACATTACCGCCTCTTCTTGCCACTTCAATATTTTATTTTAATCCCTGTGATGCTCTTTTTTGCAATATTTCTAGTTGTTATTTCACCTAAATCAGTAAGTACAACTTCTATATCAGTCATATTATCTCTTAATGATTCTTTCCTTAATCCCTTATATTCTTTATATTCCTTTGCAGTCATACCAGACCATTCTTTATATATTTCATTAGTAAGTTATGCATATTCATAAGATTCTTTAATACCTCCTGCTTTCCAAACATCAGTTAATTTTTTTCTATTTAATATTCCATTTAATCTGTTTTAATCCGTTCATCATCATAACCCTTATTTCGATAATATTCTATAGCTCTATTAACCGCTATTTCGGGATCAAACACTTCATCAATTCGTTCACTTCCTAAATTAGCTAGCCATAATTTAAATGGCTCTGCTTTAGGACTTGGAACTTATTCTATAAGTCTAAATATTCCTTTAGTATCTAACACATCAGTTAAATACATTTTTCCATCATTTTTAGACATCATTTTCAGTTGTACGATTTTTTCGTACAGCTGACTTCCTTCAGATAATAATTTTCTTTTTAAATCTGACCAATACCTTTTTGGTATATTACTATCTGTAAGTGCTCCTATTACATCAACTACACTAAAATAATATTCTTCTTCCTCTTTATTCCAAATGCTTCTTATTTCCTTTTTTTCAAATAAATTTGTTATTGTTTCTAATTTATTATCCATTAAAATCTCTCCTTTAATATCTAAATACTAAAGCGTGATGTTTTGTTACTTTAGTTTAATTTTATTTCTAAAATTCTTCTCCTAACTATTTTATTTTACCTATACTTTGATTCTTGTTAAATACTCATATTTCCCCGTACTAGCGAGGTTAGGTCTTAATATATTTATATTATGCATAGCAACATTAGTTTGTAAATGTATTCAATTAAAATTTTTAATTAAAATATTTTTCAAGCTTAATATGTATAAATTATGATTAAAAAAAACATATTAATATCGAGGGATTCTTATGAAAGTTGAAAAAAAAGCAATAAATAACATTGAAAATATAAAAAAATTAAATAATTACAGTAGCGACATTGTAGAAAGAAATATAACTTGCAATAATAAAAACATTATATATATTTATTTAGAAAGTGTTAGTAGTGATGATAAAATTAGTGATTTTTTTGTTCAAAACGTATCTGCATTAGTCAAGAAAAAAACATGTATTTTTGATGACATATATGAAACTTTAAAAAATACTATTTACAATAGTCATTTAACAACTTCTAATGATATAGAAGAAATATTTACTTTTTTAGCTTCTGGATATACATGTATTTTTATAGATGGTAGTAAAGAAGCAATATTAATAGAAACTAAATCAATCCTAGATAGAGGCGTTACAGAAGCTTCTAGTGAAAATGTAGTAAGAGGTCCAAAAGATAGTTTTACAGAAAACAATGCTAAAAACATTGGATTAATTAGAAAAAGAATCAAAGATCCTAACCTCTATTTTGATGAAATAACAATTGGAAGAAGAACAAAAACAAAAATAAATGTAATTTATATTAATGATATAGTTGATAATAAAAAAGTTTACGAAATTAAAAAGAAAATTAAAAATATTGATATAGATGGAATATTAGATAGCGGATACTTACGAAGCTTTTTAGAACCTATTCAAAAAACAAGTTTTCCAGTTTTTCAAAGCACTGAAAGACCAGATTTAGCTTGTTCACATTTATTAGATGGAAAAATAATCATAATGGTTGAAAATAGTCCATTTGTGTTAGTAACACCTACAGTATTTATTGATTATATACATAATCCTGAGGATTATTATCAAAAGTCATCAAATGTTAATATTACTAGAATATTAAGAACACTAGCTTTTTTTATGACTATATTAACTCCCGGATTCTACATAGCACTTACTACATATAATCAAGAAATAATTCCAAATGAACTGTTAATATCCGTAGCTATTCAAAGAGATGGTGTTCCTTTTTCAACTTTCTTTGAAGTAGCACTTATGATTATAGCATTTGAAATATTAAGAGAAAGTGATATTAGAATACCTAATGCAATGGGTGCTGCCGTTAGTATTGTTGGTGCTCTAATACTTGGTGAGGCAGCTGTTAGTGCAGGTATAGTTTCACCTATAGTTATTATTATAGTAGCGCTTACATCTATTAGTGGGCTATTATTTTCCGATATTGATTTTGTTAATGGCCTTAGAACATGGAGAATGATTTTGATACTTTTTTCTGCAGTAGGAGGTTTAATTGGACTAGTTATTGGCTGCATATTACTTACAACAAAATTATGTAGTTTAGAAACTGAAGGTGTTCCATATTTGACACCAATTTCACCATTTTATTTATCCGATCAAAATGATTCTATAAGAAAAATACCTAGAAATAAGATGTTTTTTAGACCTAGTTATTTAGTTAAAAAAAATAAAAGGAGGTTAAAAGATGAAAATTAAATTATTAATACCTATTTTATTTCTTTTTATACTAACAGGATGTTGGAATTATAGAGAATTAAATGATTTAGCTATAGCTACAGGGATTGCTATTGATGAAAGTGAAGATGGATACGAAGTTAGTGTTTTAATAGCTAATGCAAAAAAAGCACAAGTTAGTACTAAAGAAGGAGAAAGTCAAACTTCAGTATACTCTGAAAAAGGAAAAACTATTACCGAAGCTTTAAGAAATATTAATTTGAAATTCTCTAAAGAAATATATATTGGACATTTATCAGTTATTGTTATAAATGAAGAAATAGCAAAAGAAGGATTATATCCAATATTAGATTATTTTTTAAGAGAACCTGAATCATCTAAAAGATTTTATTCTATAATTGCTAGAGATTGTAAAGCTAAAGAAGTTATTTCTATATTATCACCACTAGAATCATTTCCTTCACAAAATTTATATTTTAATATTAAAAATTCACCTAATTCACAAGGTGTATCACCAAGTGTAACTTTTAGTAAATTTATTGAAAACATTTTAAAACCAGGAGCTGAACCTTTTTTACCAACAGTCGTTATTGAAGGTGATTCAGAAAAAGCTACCGATAGTGATGATTTACAAAAATCTGTACCATCAGCTAATTTAAAATTAGATACAATGGCAATTTTTAGAGATGATAAACTAATTGGATATGCCGATGAAGATGAAAGTAGAGGTATAGATTTAGTTAATGAAAAAGTAGAAAATACAACTTCATCATTTAAATATAATAATCATTATATTTCTATAAGTTTGAGTGAAATAGATATTAAAAAAACTATAGATATTGTTGATAATCAAGTTATTGCTTATATTAATTTAGATAGTATTGCTTCTATTAAGGAAATAGCAGGTGACGAAAATTTAAATGATAATGAGGTAATTAATGATATTGAGGAAAAATCTGAAGAAGCTATTAAAAACATTATAGAAAGAGGTCTTGATTGCGCCTTAAAAAAATATAAAAGTGATATATTTGGTTTAGGTAATTTAGTTTACAAAAAAGATCCAAAATATTTTGAAAAAGTTAAATATGATTGGGATGATAAATTAAATGATATAAAAACAGTAGTTAATGTTAATTTAAAATTACAAACTAAGGGTTCATTAGAACAAACTATTGGAGGGTTATTAAATGACATCAAAAATTAAAAATTTAGAAATAAATTTACTCATATGGTTTATTATGGGGTCTGGAGTTTTAGGAATATTTTTTAATACGTCTATTGCTAGTGCTAATGTTGATGCTTGGATGTCACCATTAATTGGAATGGTTATTGGAATTATACCAGTTATATTAATATTAAAATTAATCAATCATGATGAAAATCTTAATATAAATTTATTACTTGAAAAAAAATGGGGTAAATTTGGAAAAATTATTAGTCTTACAATTGCTTTATTTGTTAGTACATTTGTAATGATTAATTTTTATAATTTAACTAATTTTATTAGTTCTGAATATTTATATAGCACTCCTAGATTATTTATTTCAATATTATTTATTATTCCTATAATTTATGTTCTTTCTTTTAATGTAGTTATAATTTCTAGAACAACTATGGTTTTTGGAATAATTTCAATAATATTATTTAGTTTTGCTGTAGCAGGTGTTTCTACTCAAATTGTTCCAAATAATATTTATCCTATTTTAAAAGATGGTATTGTGCCACCTATTATAGCAGGATTATACTACGTTTGTTACATAGTTTTACCTTTGTTTTTATTAACTATTATTCCAAAAAAATTAATTAGAAATAAGAAGAAATTTAATAAAAGATTTATTATAACTTATATTATTTCGTGTATAACTTTATGTTTAATGACTTATTTAGTAATAGCAAGTTATGGTATTGAATTATCACTTTTATATCAATATCCAGAATATAATATATTGAAAAGAATTTCAATTCTATCATTATTTGATCGAATTGAAAGTATTATATCTCTTGTACTTGTTTTATTTATTTATACAACTTGCGTTATGGGAAGTTATTATGTTAAACAAACATGCTTTGATATTTTTAAATTAGAAAATAATAAAAATAATAATGTTACAACTATGATTTTAATTGTTATTATATTATTATTTGGCGCTACGATATTTCCAAATAATACAATTGGTAACGTAATAATTATAAATATATATCACATATTGCTCACTATATTTTTCTTTGTAATACCTTTAATTCTAATGCTTTTTACAAAAAAGAAGAATTAACTATTTTAACAAATTAAATATTAGTATAACTGCTCCTATTAGGAAAGCTATAGTTAATATAACTAATAATATTTTAATTAACATATTATTAGTTTTTAAATTTTGTTTTATATTAGTTAATTCTTCAAAATCATCTTCTTTAAATCCTAAACTAGAAGTAAAGAATGATTTATCTAGTTCATTTTTTTCTTCTTTTTTTGTTTCTTCTTTTTTTACTTCATTTATTATATTTTTTATAGTTTCTTTATCTGTTGTTATAGTATTTTCGTTTGATTTTAAATCATCTAGTAAATCTAGACTTAATTCTTTATCTGTCATTGAATTTAAAGTACTAGTATTTGTTATAGTATCTATTAATTCTTTTAAATATTTTTCGTCATTTCCATTTTCCATTTCACGACGTCTTTTTTCTCTTAAATCTTTAAATATATCATAACTAGTATTATTTATTGATTTATATTTATCTGTGCTATTTCTATTTTCTTTTGCTGTATTTAGTATTTCTCTAATATCATAGTTTTTTTCTTCTTCTATTTTTACAGTTGGTTTTTCTACTGGTTTTATAGTAGTAGTTTCTTTTTGATTCAAATAGTCTTCTCTATTTTTTAGCATTTGTTTAACTTTATTTATATCAATTTCACTACCTTTATCTATAGTAGCAACGCCTTCTATATTACTATAGCTAACATTTTCATATATATCACGATATAGTGTTTGATTTCTTTCACTACGTTTTTTTGGTATTTGTTTTTCTTCATAGTATCTATCCATTCTACTTGCCATATCGTTCACCTCGCTATCTCGTTATCATAATAATATCATAAAATGTTGAAAATTAATAGATGTACTTGAAAATTATCGATATTTTTTTGTATAATTATTTAGGAGGTTATTTATGAAAAAGATAATTGTTAATAGTAATTGTATCGGTTGTGGAGCATGTACTAGTTTTTGTAATGTTTTTAAATTTAATGATGAAGGGCTTGCTACTACAGAAGAAAATAAAAATATTATAGATAATATGGATGAAGAAACTAAGGAAAATGCTATGGATGCATTAGAAAATTGTCCTGTTAGCGCTATTGAAATAGTTGATGAAGAAACTAAGGAAAATGCTATGGATGCATTAGAAAATTGTCCTGTTAGCGCTATTGAAATAGTTGATGAAGAAGTATAAAAAATACTATGAATGAATAAAAAACTATTATAATCATACATTAAAATGGAAAAATAAGTAGTTAATGCTTATTTTTTATATATTCTTTTAATTCATTTATTTCTTCTTTTATATTTTCCATAATAACACCCACAAATAACTTTCTACATTTCATTATAAATATTGTAAAGATATGATGTAAACTTTTTGAAAACAAAAGATAGTGAAAATTCACTATCCATCATTTTTTATTTACTATATTTACTTTTATATGTAACAATATTATATAGTCTTATATTACACATTAATTTCTCTTAATTCTTCATTTAATATCGAATATAAATATATTTCTACCTTTTTATCACTTATTTTTTCTATGTATTTTTTATAACCTAGTAATTGATTTTTATAAGATTCATCATCAATATTTTTTAATTTATAATCAACAATTCTTATAACATTTTCATATTCAAGAATCAAATCAATTGTTCCTTGATTATTGTCAATAAACTCATATTCTTTATAAACATTTATTATTTTTTCATTAAATAATGATGTTTTAAAGAATTTTTTTATTTTTTCTATATAAATGTTAGGTAAATCAACATCATAATTAGGATTTTCAAAATTAATATTTTCCATTATACTATGTATTTTATTACCAAATTCATATAATTCTTTTTGTTCATTAGTTATTAATTTGTTTTGTTCTTTTGAATATTTTACCTCTTCTAGTGAAGGTTCTTCTATATTTAATTCTAATACATTTAAATATTCGTCATCTCTTATTTTGTATTCTTTAGATTTAGAATATTGATAATCTTTTGTAATATTTAATGACTCAATATTTAATGGTTTAATATAATTTTCTAAATTAACTTTAATTGATGATATTATATCTTCAAATGATCTATAATTTAATCTACCCATTACTATATTATTTTCAATTAAATTGTTTTTATCTTTTGATGATACAACAATAATCATTTTTTCTCTTGCCCTAGTAAGTGCCACATAAAACAATCTAATTTGTTCTGATATTTCTTCCTTAATGTAATTATTTTTTAGTAAATAATAGTCCATTGTTTTTCTAAAATATCCATTAATATATGGTATTACAATGTGGTCATTAAATAATATTTTTTCATTTAATTCTCTGATATTAAATTTAGAATATAAACCTGTATAATAACAAATAGGAAATTCTAATCCCTTAGATCCATGAATAGTCATTATTTTGACACTATCATTAAAATGATCAGTAATACTATATTTTAAATCTAAGCCCTGTTCTATTAAATCAGATAAATAGCTAGTAAAATCATCTATATTATATCCAATATTTTCTAATGATTCTGATACTTTATTTAAATAGTCTAAAACAGTTAAATTTTCTTCTATATTTCCTATCTTAATTATTTTTTCATATATATTTAACTTATTAAATAGTTCACTTATAAATATATGAATAGATTCTTCAGTATAAGGAATCATTTCATCTATTAATGTATATAATTCACTATTATAATTATTATTTTTAATCATATCAAATAAAGTGTTATCATCATATTCAAAAAGATAAGATCTACCTATTGATAACAAATTATATTTATAATTATCATCGAATTGTTTATTTTTTTGTAATAGTATTAATTCACACATATTTTTAATAATATTAATATTTATATTATTAAGTAAATTGTCATCTCTTTTGATTGTTAATGGTATTTCTAAATATTCAAATATCTTTTTATATAATTCAAAATTTTTACTTTTGTTCATTAAAATGACAAAATCATTATAAATTATATCTCTTAATTTATTTGTTTTTTTATCCATTACTTGATATTTATTTAATACTTTATTTTTAATATCGTTTGCGACAGAAAATATTTCAATTTCTTCCTTTGTATACTTTGTGTCTTTATCATATTCATAATTAAATATCTCAATATCATTTGAAATATTATTATTTCCAGTTGTTGAATATTTATCATTACCAAATACCATTGAATGATCAGCTATATAATTAGCGCCACCTATATCATCATTCATTATATTTTTAAATATGTTATTTATATTATTAATTACTTCTTCTCTTGATCTAAAATTTTTACTTAAATCAATTTTAAATCCATTGATATTATTTTTGTAATTGTCATATTTATTTTTAAATATATATGGGTTAGCATTTCTAAATCTATATATTGATTGTTTAATATCCCCTACCATGTAAACATTATCGTTTTCAATTAAATTAATAAATTCTTCTTGTAAATCACTAGTATCTTGATATTCATCTATCATTATTTCATTAAATTGATTTTTTAATTCTTGTCTAATGGTTTCATTATTTTTTACTATTTGAATTGCCATTTTAGCTATATCATTAAAACTAAATAGTTCATTTTCATATTTAAATTTTTCTATTTTTTTACTTAATTTTTCCATTATTAATATAATCATTTCTGTATTTTCTTTTGTATCTTTAATTAAGTCAATTAATTCATTTTCTTCATAACTACATAACTCGTTAATTTCAACCAAAAGTTTTGTGATGGTTTCTTTTATATCTTTTAATTCTTGACTTGAATTGCGAGGTAATTGTGGAAGAGTTGAAACTATATTTTGTTTTATTTCATCATAAGTTGTTGATTCTAATAATGGATTTAAAATATCATTTACCTTTTCTATGTATTCATTCTCTGAATAATTGATTAATAAATTAAAATATTCTTGTACTGTATTTAATTTTGACTTTATCAAATTCAAATAATCTTTTTTTAAACTATTTAGGTAAATATCACTAAGATATTTATTTACATAATTTGATAAGTATTCATTCTTGTCATTTTTTAAGTCTAATTTACTATATAAATTCAATAATTGTTTTTTTAATTCAGTATCATCTTTTAAACAAAAATCAGTTATAAATTTAACAAATTTTGAATTATTTTCACTATACAATTCGTCCATTACTTCATCTAGTAGTTTTTTTGTCTTTATATTTAAAATTCCACCTTCTTCAATTGAAATATTAGGGGATAAATTTAAAATATAATGATATTTTTTTACGATTGATAAGGCAAAACTATCAAATGTTGTTATGTATGATTTGTTTAATAATTTTAAATTATCTATTAAATTTTCTTCAATTATTTTATCTTTAATTCTTTCCTTCATTTCTTTTGCTGCTGCTTTAGTAAATGTTAGTATTAATAATTCATCAATTTTAACATTGTTTTTTAATTTTCTAATAACTCTTTCTGATAATACTGCTGTTTTACCACTTCCAGCTGAAGCGCTGACAATAATATTAGTATTCTCTTTTTCTATTGCTAGGCTCTGTTCTTCAGTCCATTTTGTCATGCTTCACCTCCACTTAAAAAATCTAATTTATTTGGGATATTTAATTCAATAAAATCTTCATTTTTCTTATAACAAATGTCATTGTATGGACAAAATTTACAAGTATCTTCTTTTTCAAGTTTTTTAGGATTTATTGTGAAATTGCAAGATAGTATTTCATCGATTGCCTTATTGATATTCTTGTCTACTAGTTTGTATAAATTATCTAATTGTTCTTGACTTAGTATTTTTGAATATGCATAAAATCCATTTTTAGAAGTTTTTAATGATTTGATAATTTCACTATCTTGATATGTTATGTCAAGTGTTGATAAAACGTCGGTATCATCTATTGAATATCCTTCTAACTTAAGATTATCTTCTTTTTGTTTTATGTAATCTTTTTTAGGGTCATAGTAAAATTCATTATTTAAAATTTTCTGCAAATAGATACCTGCTACTTTGGTATGTTCAAACCCATCAATATGATGTGATAAATACAAATATATTGGTAGTTGCATATCTAATCCGTATAAAGTTTTACTTATATTTGTTAAAGGAGTTCCTGTTTTGTAGTCTATGATTGCTAGGACTGTTTTATCCTTTGAATATTTAATTTTATCTATTATTCCCATAAATGTTATAGATATATTTTTGTCTTTATTTACAAATACTTTTTTCTCATGTAATTCTTCTGTTAATTTGGAATATTTATTTTGTTTATTTATTGTATCCACTATAAATAATAAATCATTTTTCAATTTATTTAAAAATACTTTTTCTTTAGAATCAAATTCATATTTTTTTATTTCTTCATTATAGATTTCATCATAATTAAAGTTTTCCACATTATATTTTTCTAACACGGAGTGAAATATTTTACCTATTTTAATAGCAAATGTTTCTTCATATGGAGTAATTTTTAAAATATTATTTAAATAAAAACGGAAACTACATTTATAAAAATTATCAATACTTGAATACGATAAAATTAATTTGTTTTTTAAAAATTCATACATATTTGATTTATCAATGCCTGTATATTTGTTGTCATATGTTTTATAATCTATATCTTGATAATTATAATATAATTTATTTAAAGATTTATCAATTATATTATATTTATTTTTTTCATCTAAAAATTTAGCTAACAAAATTTTGTTATAAATATTTGAGTGATTATAATTATTGTTATCAACTTTTTTTAGTTCATAATCCATATTTGTTGATAAACTAGATATTTGATATTCACCAGAAGAAGTTTTTTTGCTATAAGTAAATATAATATTAGATATATTAAATTCACTTATCAAAGTTTGTTCTAATATGGCATTTTTTTCAATACTTGTATCAATATTTAATTGTTGTTTTATTTTATCAGAAAAGTAATCTTCATCCTTATAATATTTTGGATATGAATCATTAAATCCAAGTAGAAAAACATAATCTCCTTCATTTATATGATTAATTACTTCTATTTTATTTTGATATTTTTTGTACGTTAAATTAGTTTTTTTCATTGTTGATTCAATTATATCGATGAATTTGTCATCTATATTTTGTATAAATGAATAGTTATTTAAAATAGTTATTATTTGTTTTTTGATATAATTATTATTTATTAATGATAACGCTTGTTCCTTATCTTTTAATAATTTTAAATCTTTAATAAATTTTATAGAGCTAGGATTAGAATATAATGTATAACTAGTTTCAATCGGAATATTATAAAATTTGAATATTCTTAATATATATTCTTTGTATTCATCATCTATATTCATTAATTTTATTTTATTTATATCTATTCCACTATCAATTAACTCTATTATCTTGTTTGCTACATAATTTACTTCTTCTTCAACTGAATCAAATTCATAAACATTATATTTTTTAGGTTTTATTTCTATAGGTTTTTCCACATAATTATAATTTGATAAAATAGTTTTTTCAAATTTGTTAAGTGGATACCTATATACTGTTATTTGATTATTATTTAACATATTGCTAAAATGGCTGTGGAAAAGTAATTTATTATCTATTAAATCTTTTTTTATTGTGGATAACTTTAATTCATCCTTTACATATATCATATTAGATAAATATGTTAAGGCTATATCATATTTAATGTTATATTTAGACATTAAATAATAAATAGTTTTTTCATTATATGTAAATAAAAATTTAGATATAAATTCTTGCATAGTCATTATTTTTTCATTAACTAATTTTTTTCTGTTTAATAAAATATTTTTCTTTATTTCTGGATACGTTATAACTATTTCCATAATTCCACCTTCTTTTAATATTATATCTTAATTGGGAAAAGAAAAAAATACTCTTTTAAGTATTTTTAACATTGGTCGTCACATACAACATCATATACTTTAGTAGCATAGGCAGAAATAATATTTGCTAATTCATTTTTTTGCTCATCAGTTAAACTAACATATGGATCTTCTTGACTATCTAATGTACCTGTATGTACATATAAAATTTTTCCTTCTTTCACAAATACTATAGTTGGAAAATATAATCTTTTAATTGAATTATCATTTAATCCTGAATATTCGCCTAAATAGTCTTTTAATATATCTACTATTTCGTAATATTCTTTTGTTCCTTCCTTGTCAACTACTATATCACCATTATCATCTAAATGTTTATTATCACGTATTTCATATGCATTATAATAGTAAAATGGCATTGTATATTCATTTAATGTATCAACTAATATTGGTACTAGATTTCTACACCATGGACATTCTGGAAATCCAAAATAAATAACACCTGTACCATTTTTTAAAATATCAATTATTTCATTAGCATTTTTATATTTGACGTTACTATTTTCTAAGATATTTACATTCATATAATAATGGTTAATTTTATCATTATAAACACCATTTAATTTTTCGTTTTCTTCTTTAAATCTTATTTCCTCGTTTGTAACAATATTTTTTGTATCACTGTCTACAAAATTGTAGATTAGATAGCTTGATAATAAAAATATTATTAATAAAATTCCTAATTCTATTTTGACTTTCATTTTAACACCTTACTTCTCTAATTCTCTTATTGCATTTTTTATTGTATCTATTGATATTTGTAATTTTTTTGTTTCTTCTTCATTTAAATTTATATATATTTTTCTACTTATTCCATTTTTATCTATTACATATGGAAGTCCGACAAATACGTCATTATCTTTATCATACCCAGATACTGTCATAACAGTATGTTCATCGCCTAATATTGCATTTGTGATTCTTACTAAACACATTCCTATCCCATAACATGTAGCGCCTTTTCTATCAATTATTTCATATGCTGCATTTTTTACATTACTACATATTTCATTTAAAGATGTTAACGGCAAGAAATTTTCTATATTTTGAAGTGCTATATTAACATTACTCCATGGTACAAATTCCGAATCTCCATGTTCTCCTATTACATATGCATGAATATTTTTAGGATTAATACCGATTTTCTCACTTATTAAATATCTAAGACGAGCTGTATCTAAAGTTGTTCCAGAGCCAATTACTTTATTAGGTGGAAATTTTGAATATTTATAAGTTAAATATGTCATTACATCTAATGGATTAGTTGCAATTAAAAATATTCCATCAAATCCGCTGCTTACAACGTTTTCAACAATACTTTTAAATATTTTACTATTTTTGTTGATTAGATCCATTCTTGTCTCACCAGGATTTTGATTTGCCCCAGCTGCTATACATACTATTTTAGCATCCCTGCAATCAGAATAATTTCCAACTTTAATATTTATTTTTGACGGAGAATAAGCAAGACAATGATTTAAATCCATTACTTCTCCAATAATTCTATTTTCATCTAAATCAATAAGTACTAATTCATTAACTTGTGTTTTTTGGTTTAATAATGCATAAGCATAACTCATTCCAACATTACCACAACCTATTATTACAACTTTATTATTCATTTTATTCACCATTATTATTATACCTTATTTTGTTATATTTAAAAAGAATAATTAATAATTAATTATAGTTTTTTTCAAATTTTTTAGGTATTTTATATTCTAATCACTATGATATAGATGAAAGGGTTTAGAAAGGAAAAATAAATATGATTGAAAAAAATATATTAAAAGATAAATTTGACTCAATTAAAAAATTAGGATGAGTAAAAAGTATTCGAAAAGGTAGTACTGGAATTGGTGCTACTTTTGAAAACGCTATGGGACTTAATGAAAATAGTTTTGAAATACCGGATTTTAACGGAATTGAAATAAAAACTAAAAGAAACTATAGTAATTCTTATACATCATTATTCAATTATGCACCAGATGGTAAATATTGTTATCAAATGGAAAAATTAAAAGATAAATTTGGTTATCCAGATAAAATTTTAAAAAATTGTAAAGTATTAAACAAATCATTTTACTGTGGGATGAAGATTAGAGTAAGTAATTACTATTTTATACTCAAAGTAGATAGATCATTAAAAAAAGTTATATTAAATATTGTTGACTTATATGGAAACTTAATTGAAAATAACATATACTGGGATTTTAAAGAAATTGAGGAAAAACTAAATAGGAAATTACATTTTTTAGCTTTTGTAAATGCTAGTAGAAAAATTGTCGATAATAATGAATATTTTAAATATTATAAAATGGATTTGTATAGCTTAAAAGATTTTGAAACTTTTATAAATTTATTAGAAAAAGGTATCATTAGGATTACGTTTAAAATATGTGTTTTTAGAGATGGTATAAAGACTGGACAAATGCATAATCATGGAACAAGTTTTGATATAAAAGAAGAAGATTTAATAAAATTATTTAATAGAATAGATACATTTTATTAAATTATTTTATGTTATATAAATGATAAATGGCTCAATTTTTGAGCACTTTAAAATAGTAAGGTTATGGTTATGGGATCAAGGGTAAATAAAAAAAGAACTAAATGTTCTCTTATAATCAAAAATGGTCGGGAAAACAGGAAAATGGACGAAAATATGTTAAAAATGCCTCTATGTCCTTAAAAATAATAAAATAGGAGGTATTAAATTGAATTCAAGATTTATTGTGATAGAATATGACGTACTAGATAATGCAGAATTATCTAATGCAGAGAAGATACTTTATGGTTATATAGTTGCACTATCACAAAATGAAAAAGGTTATTGCTATGCCTCAACAGAAAAATTAGCAAAATTATTAGGTGTTAAAAAAAGACAATTATTATATTGTTTGGCAACACTAAAAAAATTTAACTACATTTCCACAAGTGTAGTTAATAATAATCATAGAATAATAAAACCTACAATAAATAGTTTTATAGAAAATCGTGAAAAAGAAAACGAAAATAAAAGACCAGATATTTTTGATTACAACTGGCTAGAAGAGGATAACTAAATATGAAAAATAATTTAATTAAATTATTCATAAGTTTTGTAATTTGTTTTATAGGTATGCTTTTGTTAAAATTAAATAATCATTATGACTATATAAGTTTTTTAATTGGAGCTCTAACATATAGCTTATATACACTAATTTTAGCTAAATATGAAAAAAAGAGAATACTCGATAAGATACAAAAATAAAGATCATGTTATAGAAGATCTATTTACCACTTTAGAATTAATTAGTTTTTTAATTTATGTAGTATTTAACAAAAGAATTGAAATATACAAAATTCATGAATGTACATTTACAGAAGATTAGAGTGAAACAATCACTCTTTTTTTGTTCGCTTTTTAATTATTTTAATTTTAAAATTCTCACGCGCGCGTTATTATTATTTATAATTTATATTTATAATTTATATTTATAATTTATATTCTTATATATAGATTACCGAGGTATGCATTTTTTTGCACGGGGGTATGCATTTTTTTGCACGGGGGTATGCATTTTTTTGCACGGCAAAGGTGCATTTTTTTGCATACCTAAAGCATTTAAAAATAGCGAACATTTACACCGACGTTTACTTAAATACTTCCTCCACCCCTCTTACAAACACCCCACCACCTCCTTACTTTTTTTCACACAAAAAAATAGTAGATGTTTTAATATATATACTTATGTATATATATTAAACACTACCATTTTAGATCGTATCACTCTTGCGATATCTAGTGAAAAACTTTTTAGGTAAAACCTCGTCAACTTGTTCAGTGTTGAAGTATGCCCAGTTAGGTACACTCCAAAAATGAAAGAAATTAGACTTGTCCCACTCGTAAAAATCGACTATTTGGCCGTTTATTAAATCGACTTTCTTTTCTATCGCTTTCGCATTTATTCGAAATGGAATTCTACTTTGCTGCAGCATATATAAACCTGTAGTTAATTCTCTAAATTTATTGTCTACATCCCCGTAGCTTTGAGAAAATAGCCAAATATCAATATTTAAGTGCCTATGCAATTTTAACGTCGTTATTTGATTTAAATTAAGATTATGTTGCCAGTTTCTATTCGATAGTTTAGCTCCTGCCTCGTCAATTATCAAAATACAATCACGCATTTCATATTTACCAAGATCATCAATCTCAAAACGATATGCGCCAATGATTGGAACGTTTGAATATATTTTTTTATTATTCTTTTCACCATTATGCATAATATTTCTAACTAAATCACTAGCTAGTGTTGTTTTTCCACCTCCTGGAGGAGTAAAAACTTGATTGAACACGTTACCAGGACGTTTGACAATCTTCTCAACGATAAATAGATTACTTATAAGCGTTACAATTAACGATAAAATAAATATTATACGCATTCTTTTGCCTCTAATTCTTTTACTGCATTTTCTAAGTTTTGATCATATTCTTGTCTAAATTCGTCGTCGATAGCTACTTCTTTTAGTGCTGCGCTGCGTTCTTTTTTCTCTCTAGCTTTTTCTTTTTCATATTCTTTTATTTTCTTTTCTTCAGCTAGTTTTTCAAAATATGCTTTTTTCCATATTTCTTTGTAAGCATTAATGTATTCTAGTTCCCATTTTCTCAAAAATTTACGTTCTTTTAAATCTATTCTTCTAACAATTTTATAAGTTATTAATTGCGAAATTATCGCAAAAAATAAATAAAATATTACTTGTCCCATTAAAACCATCTCCTTTTACTACTAAAAATTTTATTATACATATACAATACAAGCCAAATAAACACTAATAGAAAGAAATAAGCGAGAAAATTAGCAAATAAATATGTAATTAAATAGCATGGATCATTTATAGTTAAATTACAATTAAATAACTCTATAATACTATTAAATGTTGATTGTGATACTATTAAAAATTGTGTTATATCTATAAGCATAGCTAATACCTCCTACTAGGAAAAACTAATTCGCATACGCTAAATAGTAATCTGAAGAACGTTAATATTGTTAATAGATCCATGACATAGTACATAATTTGAAAATCCGCAAAGAATGGTAATTGTGTTACCCAAAAATCGTGTAAAATTTGAAATGTTTTCATTCCTCATCACCTCCGAATATTATTCTTAATACTTTATTAACGCCTGTTATTTCAAAAATAAACCACATTAATAGAAAAAATAGTATTACCGCTATTACTAATACTCCTAGATAAGCTGTAACGTCTTCAGATAACTCTATCTTAATAAAAAATATAGTATTAATAGTTGACGCTATTAATGATAAAAAATTTCTTAATATCTCTATCATGGCTTTACTACCTCCCAAATAACTAATGAAAATTTAATTAATATAATAAACTCTAATGTGCTAAAAATAGTACTAAATGGCTCTGGAATTAAATCTACAAACATATGATACATAGTAAATAAATAGTTTATAAATTTAATAATATATGATGTAAAATCGCCAATACCACCAACTATTTTAGCAACCCAGGCCGCTACATCTAAAATAACTAATGTATCTATCATCAATGATCACTTCTCCTATCTAACCACAATAATACTGCAGCTAATAAAATAAATACTGCGAAAAACTCTATAAATGCTTTTGCATATTCATTTAAGCTATTATAAAAATTTGTAAATAGATCTATTAAAGGTTTCATATATGGAATTGACTCTTTAAAAAAATTAGTCACATGTGAAAATAGATCATCAACATTATCAAATGTATTATCTTGTATATCATAATCAGTTGTATCATAAATAGTATTTGAGTCATTTTTTACTACTCCGTCTGGAGTATGAATTATTATATCGTCCATTGTACTTTTTGAAAATGTAACTTTTGCTCCAATTGGTGCGTAAAAATAGCTCATTTCACTATTATAAATTAAGTATTCATCTGGAAACAATTTAAGATAATTATTTAGAAAATCAGGATCATAATAAGTAAAATACATAGATCCACTTTTTCGCGATAAAGCTACGCATTTCTTATCATCATATTTAAAATTATAATCAAAATATGAATAGTATTGATCATCTTCAGATATTTTTTTCTCTAGCTCGTCACCAATCCAATTAACTAAATAATGATAATAAAATCCTTTTATTCTTACAGCTGAATTTTGGTAGTGATTTGACGGAAAATATATTCGTCCTTGAGTAGAGCTTTCTTCTGAAGATATAAAAGCATATCTATAACCAGGTGGAAAGTAATAAAATATATAATCCTCTAAAAATTTAGCTGTATCAGTCCATGTAGAACTATCTAAAGTATCATATACATAAATATAGCTATTATCAGTATTATCAAAATAAAATTCTATCTTCCAATCCGTATAAATAGGATCGGTGGTGCTTGTATCAACTAAATTAGAATAATTTATTTCAAAAGTAATAGACGCGTCAGCTAACATGCCCTCACTATAATCATAAGTAGTATCTATTGTAACTAAACGTCTATCGTCATATATAATATTACCTCCCTCGTCTTCTCTATATGGAAATTTTAATTGTTCTTCAGATAATTCAGTCCATGTCCCACTACGTTTTCCAAAAACCTTATAATGTGAAAAAACTGGTATATATTCTTTAGAAAAATCATTTGAACCGAATTGCAACTTAAATTGTGATTTTCTATATTTATAAATATTTGTGTCAGTTTCAGAAAATTCAACACTTACTTTACCTAAAACGTTATAAGCTTCACTACTAACAAAACCCGTCTTATATTTTAGTGTAGGTTTATTTTCTTTTACAATATTCATATTATTTTTTTCTAATGTATTAAATAAAATATCTCCATTTTGATAAACTTTGTTATCATAATAAAATACATCATAATATGCTGTACCCGTTCCTTTATTAGGATTTAAACGTACATCAAATGAATAATTTGTTTCATAATAATTAGAAAGATATTTTAATGAACTAGAATAAGAATTATTTAAAATAAGAACATTATTCTCATAACTAGGACGTTCTGAAAATTTAGTACCATTTGAAGTATAAAAAAGTTTATACAAACTTGTATCTGAATTATCAAAATGAAAATAAATTGAATTGTAATTTAAATATCCTGTTCCATTTACAACATATGGCACTTCTAAATAATAACTACTATAAGGAAATTCATTGAAAACAAACAGATAAATCCATGGACTTGATTGTGCCATATTAGCTGTAATAATATAATAGCTATATTTGTCAGAATAATAAGTATTGTAATAATCTCGTGCTGCTAAAATACGTTTAATAGCTGTTTCAGTAGCTGAAGCGTTATATGAAACATATTTCTCACTATAAACATTTATTTCTTCTTGTGTCATATTTAACGTATTAATATAGACCCAATCATCACTAGTAGAATAATATGTAGCTGTTGTATATGCACTTACACTATTTATACCTAAAAATAAACTAAATAAAATTGTTAAATATATTAATAACTTTTTCAAATGTTCCACCTCCTAGCAAAAATCCAGCTGCAAAAAATAGAAAATAAAATAATATATTTACTAATCTATGCATTTTACGTTTTAATTTAAAAACATTATTCATTTAAAAACCTCCTTGTAAAAAAATAAAAAGGTAGGATCCCCCTACCTCCGAATTAGTGTCTACGTTTTTTAATTTTAAAAAGTGCACAACCTAATCCAATAGCCATAGTAGCAAAACCTAAACTACATACAACTTGGCCAGGTACACCACTTTCCCAAAGACCAGTAAAAACACCAACTGCACCAGTTAATAAACCAGTAGTTGTTTCAGCAACTTTTGAGAAAAAACTTGCAACAGTTAATTGTGCTACTTCTGTAACTTCAGCAATTTGTAACATGAAACATTTCTCCTTTCATAATTAAAAGAGCTCTCTATAATTAACTAAATATCATATTATTTTTTATTTGTCAACCTTTTTGGGTTGACATTTCAAAATTATAGTGATATATTTAATTTGTTCATTTATCAATGTTCACCCAAACATACACCTAATTCTTACAAAAAATAGATCATAAAATTGATCTATCTTTTTTGTTTCTAAAATGACTTTATTATTATTTTTTGTTATAATGATAAAGGGTGAAATTATGAATAATAAAGATAAAAATAATTGTATTAACTATATTGAAGTTGGTTATGAAGTTACAATAGGAGTATTTTTTGCAATACTAACAATTAGTGCAGTAATTTTTTTAATTGCATTAATAATTACAACAGTATTTGGTATAAACATATAAAAAATAGTTATTCTATTTTTTTTGTGTTATAATACTCACGAAAGGAGGAAAATTTGACATTTTAAGGTAAATGTTATAATATAACGCACTCGAAAGAGGGGATTATATGAATTTAACATTTGAAAACGCTGTAGAAAACTATAGACAATTTCTACAATTAAAGGACAAGCCACAATCTGTTATGAAGATAACTAATAGAATTGTTAATAATATTTTACCTTATTTTAAAAATAAAAATATTTATGAATTAACAACTCTTGATTGTTTAAATTGGCAAATGCAAATAGATAGTATGAATTTTAAATATAGTTATAAAAAAACATTATATTATTGTTTTGTTGCATTTTTAAATTATTGTGTAAAATTTCATAATTTAAATGAAAATGTACTAATTAAAGTTGGAAATTTTAAAAATAATGAAATAAACGATAATGGTAAGGTATGGACTATAAATGATTTCAATAATTATATAAAAGTTATTGATAATCAAATTTATAGTACATTATTCAAATTTATGTATTTTACTGGTTGTAGATTAGGAGAAGTATTAGCACTTACTTTTGACGATATAAATGAAAATGTTATTGATATTAATAAAACGATTACTAAAGAATATTACAATGGTAAAAGATTAATTACTACTCCAAAAACAAAAAAATCAATACGTAAAATAAGTATTGATAATTTATTAAAAAGTGAAATTGAGCAACTTCGTGAGTATTATATCACAAAATATAACAATTTCAATAATAAATTTTATATATTTGGAGGAATAAAAGCTTTATCTCCAACTACAATAACAACCAAAAAAAATATTTACTGCAGTAAAGCTAATGTCCCACAAATTAAATTACATGAATTTAGACATAGTCATGCTTGCTTATTATTTAAAAATAATATTCCCATTGAAGATATTTCTAAAAGGTTAGGACACTCTACAATAACAATGACCATGGATGTATATTTAAAATATATTCCTAGAGACGAAAAAAGAGTAATAAATACTCTCAATGCTCTACGACAAGCGTCGTAAATTTAACTACATTTCCACCACCGTAGTTTATTTATAAAAACGCACATACCTAAAATTTGCATTTTAAGGACGTTTTTAGCATAAATGGTCGGGAAAACAGGATTTGAACCTGCAACCCCTTGGTCCCAAACCAAGTGCTCTACCAAGTTGAGCCATTTCCCGATAACAAAATAATAACATAAAATAATTTTTATTTCAATACATTTTCAAAATAAATATTAATAAATAAATGGTGTGTCTGGAGGGATTCGAACCCCCGACCTTTTGGTTCGTAGCCAAACACTCTATCCAGCTGAGCTACAGACACGTTTCTCCAAGCAATGAAAATTATATCATAAAAAGAATAAATAATCAACATTGCTATGAAAAATAAAAACTAGATTGCTCTAGCTTCATTTTCAAAATGGTGGCTCCGAATGGAATCGAACCATCGACACAGGGATTTTCAGTCCCTTGCTCTACCGACTGAGCTACAGAGCCATAATGGCGGTTCCGACGAGAATCGAACTCGCGATCTTCTGCGTGACAGGCAGACGTGATAACCGCTACACCACGGAACCAATATGGTTGCGGAAGATGGATTTGAACCAACGACCTTCGGGTTATGAGCCCGACGAGCTACCAAACTGCTCCATTCCGCGATATAAATTAATGGCGGAGAAAGAGGGATTTGAACCCCCGCGCCAGTTGCCCGACCTACCGGTTTTCAAGACCGGACCCTTCAGCCACTTGGGTATTTCTCCACATGTATCACTTGCTGTTGATACGAGTATAATTATAGCATATAAAATTTCTTTATACAATATATTTTATGAATTTTTTTTATTTTTTATTACTTTTTATAAAGATTTATCAAATATATAATAAAAAAACTTACATATTAAGTAAGTTAATTTCACCAATATGGTGCCTAAGGCCGGACTTGAACCGGCACGGGATTTGACTCCCGCAGGATTTTAAGTCCTGTGCGTCTACCAATTTCGCCACTCAGGCAGATGGTGTCCCGTTGGAGATTCGAACTCCAGACCCTTTGATTAAAAGTCAAATGCTCTACCGACTGAGCTAACGGAACATATTTGTATTTTTAAAAATGGCTGCCTCGGCTAGACTCGAACTAGCGAAATGCCACAGTCAAAGTGTGGTGCCTTACCGCTTGGCTACGAGGCAATAAACTTCCACAAATAGATGGTGGAGGGAGATGGATTTGAACCATCGAACCCGAAGGAACAGATTTACAGTCTGCCGCGTTTGACCACTTCGCTACCCCTCCATAAAATGGTGCCGAAAGCAGGAATCGAACCCGCAACCTACTGATTACAAGTCAGTTGCGCTACCAGTTGCGCCATTTCGGCAAAAAATGGTGGGCGATATAGGACTCGAACCTATGACCCCCTGCTTGTAAGGCAGGTGCTCTAACCAACTGAGCTAATCGCCCACGTATTGAGTGCATAGCACTTCAATAAAATTGACAATTTAAATTATACTATACAACTTTTAATAATGCAATACTTTTATGAAATTTTTTTATAATTTTCTATATTTTCTTTTATCCAAAAGGGTAATTTATATGCTAATGTCTTAAAACCAAGTTTTGTTTCTATTATTTTTTTCCTTTTTTTGTAATTTTGAGTTCTATATGGTATGTCTTTTATACTTAAATTCATATGATTCGTACTCTTATCTATATCTAAAATTTTAACATTAATTATTTCATTTTGTTTTACATAATCACTAATATTTCTAACAAATCTGTTAGATATTTCTGATATATGAATCAATCCAGAATAATCTTCATCTATTTTAACAAAAACACCGTATGATTCTATTCCACTTACAACTCCCTTAACGATATCTCCTTTTTTATACATCTTAGACACCTCTTAGATGATTATATCATAAATTTATTAAAATAAAAAGTATTTACTATTTAACCAATTTGTTATATAATTTTTTTGGTGATAACATGACAATAGAAGAACATATTAAAGAAATTATTGATATGCTTAAACCTTTTCTTGCATATGAAGGCGGAAGTATAGAGTTTGTTAAATATGAAGATAATATTGTATATATTAAAATGCTTGGTGCGTGTGCCGATTGTGTCTATGTCGATGATACAATTTCTTCAAACATAGAAAGTACAATAATGGAAGAAATACCAGAAGTTAAAAAAGTAGTTAATTTACCATCAGACTCAGTTTAACCAATCTATCTCAGGAATTTGAATATACATTTTTAAGTACTGATAAAGTTCTTTTAGTAATTTTTCATAGAATGGAGTAATTTCGATTACTTCTTTTATTTTATACTCATCTACTTTACCATTTATTATATCCTCATAACAATCAAAATAAAAACTTGGGTAAAACATTCTAACAAAGAAATAGTATACTTCATTTTCATTCAATTTGGAGGTAATTAAATAATTCTTAATATCATTTATTATATTTTTATCAATTAATAATTTGTTTTTAAAATATTCTGCGGCGTCTCTCACTTTAACGTCAAAAATATAATTTAATGGGTTATAAAATTCTAATATTGTTTCATTACATGATATTCTTTTATGTGCTACAGCATTCGTAATTTCTTTTTTTTCATTCAATAAAATTATACCATTTTCTACTATCCCAGCATAATAACTAAAACTGCTCCTGATATATGGATATTTTTTCCCAAAATGGGACATTTGATATTCAAAATAATCTATTTTGTTACTCCATAAACCCTTCCAGTTTATTTCGTTTTCATATCCATTCGTTATATTTCCAAAATATAAAATATCATTAATTGTTATTTTATCAGTTATATTTCCTTTTAATTTTAATAGTACATAGTTTTTTTGATTAAACATTGTTGATATTTGATTATCCTTATTTAATACTATTTGATGACTATATATTCCTCTCATTAATAGTTCATCATATATTTTATATATTTTTTCTAATTCTTTATAATCACCATTATATAAATATAAAACATAATTTTCATTATTATATTCAAAATAATAATTTTCTCCATTAAGGCGAATATTTTCCGTATATATGTTATAGAAATAGTTTAATACATTTTTCATATATTCACCTCAATTTATTTTATGATTTTAAGATTTATATATGAAAAAAAGGCTATTTGCCTTCTAATTTTCCATATTTTGAGCGATATTCACCTAATTCTATTAACATATCCGCCATTATATTATTTAACTCATCATTATCCTTTTTTAATTCTAAGTACATTGTCTTATAATCGCTAGAATTATCATTTACCTCTGTTATCGGAACTGGTGATATCTCATTCATAGATGGTAATTCATCAAATTTTTCTTTTTGATTTTCCTCATTATTAACAGTTAGAATTGACAAAAGCTTTTTATCAAGTTTAAAATAGCGGGCTTCTTTAATTTTAATATCATTTAAATTTTCTATATCTAGGTCAACGAATTCATTTAATTTATTATTTTTTAATTCGGTAACTAATTCTTTTACTATTTGTTGAATTTGTTTCCACTCTTGTTCATCCTTTATTGTTTTAGCAACTAGTAAATTAAATTGTTTCATTATTTTTACAATATATAATTTTGTAAATCCTTTTTCATCTATTTCATTTAATGTATATATTAAGTAATTGGTATTTTTATATTTAAAATATCGAATTACATCAACCTCTACTTTGTTATTATCAAAATTTTTAATAATTAATTTACTCATATTAATTGCCCCTATTCTTCTTTATAATTATATCAAAGTATAATTTAATATTCAAGAAAAAAATTCCATTGAAGGAATCTTTTATTCAAAGTAATTTATTTTCATATTTTGTTTGATTCTCTTTAGATTTTCATGTGCCACTTTCTGAGCTTTTTTAGTTCCATCTCTTAATATTTGTTCTACTAATTCAGGATGTTCTTCATAATATTTTCTTTTTTCACGAATTGGTTTTAAATATTCACTTATATTATTTGCTAATTCCTTTTTACATGCAACACAACCACGTTTTCCCTGTTTACATTCATTACATATAGTACTTAAATTATCTTTGCTATACACATTATGGTAATAATATACCATACATATATCTGGGTTAGCAGGATCATCTTTAGCAATTTTATTTGGATCAGTAGTTGCTTTCATTACTTTCTTTTGAATAGTTTCCTCATCATCTTTTAAATAAATAGCATTTCCTAATGATTTACTCATTTTATTACCATCTAATCCTTTTAATCTTGAAACTTTACCTACTAAAGCTTCTGGTTCTTTTAAAGTTTCACCATATATTGAATTAAATTTTCTAACTATTTCTCTGCATTGCTCTATGAGTGGCAATTGATCATCTCCAACTGGTATTATATCGGCATTGAATGCTGTTATATCAGCTGCTTGATTTATTGGATAACCTACAAACCCATATGTAACAGATTCACCATTTTCACCAAATAATGCTTTTTTTTGTGCTATTTCAGTTTTAACAGTTGGATTCCTATACAATCTAGACATTGTTACTAAATTTGAATAGTATACTGTTAATTCTGCTACTTCTGGTATTTGAGATTGTATGAATATTGTTGATTTATTTGGATCAATTCCACAAGCTAAATAATCACATACAACTTCGTAAACATTTTTTCTAACTGTTTCAGGATCATCATAATGATCAGTCAAGGCTTGAACATCAGCTGTAAAAATGTAAATATCATATTCTCCTGAATCTTGTAACTTTACTCTATTTTTTAGTGATCCCTCATAATGACCTATATGTAATGGTCCAGTTGGTCTATCACCTGTTAATATTATTTTTTTCATATTTTCACCTCTTAATATTTATATAGAAGAGAATAGTACTTAGTACTATTCCGCTTTTGATTGTTGATATTTTTGCTTTTCTTTCATCATATATTCTGTAATATTTGTTTCAATTTCATCTAAAGCATCTCTTTGAATATTTGAAAGTGTTACAACCTCTTTTACTGTATCAATTATTATTTTACCCCAAATTAAGCCCATTTTTACGCTTAAATCATTAAACAAATCTGGTGTAATTGATACTAGAAAATATCCAAATAAAACTCTCTTTGATGCTAGTAAAATTCTTTTATTTGTAATTACTACAGCATATGTCGTAATTATATCCAATGGATTATCATTTTTTTGTGCTGCAAAAGCATATAGTATTTCTTCTTCTGGATTTAAATGTTTTTCTATTATTTTAGCATGTTTTTTTAATCGCCATGATATAGTCATAGGATACTTTTTTTTAAATTTTTTTAATTCTTCATATACATTCATAATTGCCTCCAAATAATTTCAAATGTTTAAATTAAGTATATTATATCATTATTATTTTTTTTTAGCAATTAATCGACACTAACTTATTTCTATTCCATATTTATTTCATATATATATAATCAAATTACCCACCAAAAATTATTTATTTAAATTTTAATTAGAAAAACACTTTAAAAAAGTGTCTTTATTGCATTATATCTTTCATTATTTCAACTAAGGCTTTATTTCCTTTTTCAGATAAATGTACACCATCTATCATAACATAATCACTATTATTTTGTAATTTGTCATAAAAATTAATAATTTTAACATTATCGCCATTTATTTTATTTATAAAATTATTAACCGATAAAATATAGATTTCATTGTCTTTACATAATTCTACCAAATTTTGATAGTCTTTTAAACTTAGATTACTATTATTATCAAAAGCAAATACTATTTTATGTGTTATAGATTGATCTTCTAAGGATTTTTCTATTTCTTCTTTTATTGTTTTATAATTAAAATCCTTATTTATAACAAATTTAGCATTATTAAATTCATTTTGCATATCTTCAAATGCATTTAATAAAATATTATTTCCATAAAATGTTATTTTATTTTTTTGTTCTTCATTATGTTTATTTATTAAAGATTGTTTTGCATCATTAAACTCTTTTAAATAATCTGCATATATAGCATTGAATATTACTTCAGTATATACCTTTCTACCAATACCAGTTAGATGTATTCCATCGGCGTAAAAGTATTCTGAATGACCTAAAGAAATTGTATACCAATCAATAATATGTAGATTAGGATATGATTCAGCAAAATTTTTTAATCTTACATTAGTATCTTGATTATTAGTAGTATTTAACCAATATACTTTTCTATCACCACATGCTCTCATTATCTCCTGTTTACAAGCTGTTGAACAATCTCCATTAGCCCCTAAATTCATAATTATTGGATTTCCTAACATATTTTTTTCATTTAATTCATTTAGTATTGCTCCTGCTTTCCATGCCGTACGTGATACTTTAGCATCTATGTAACCATTTGGAAACTGATTATTTAAATTTTGAATGGCTCCAAGCATTACTGAATCTCCTATTCCAGTTATTGGTAAATTTGATACAATTTCTTTTAGATTACTTTCATTAGTATTTAAACTTTCTAAAGTTTTTGTCCATTCATCATTTTCTTTTTGTAATTCGGCTGCATATTTTTCTTTATTTTGTTCTATTAGTTTTTCGTTTTGTTCTAATTGCTTTTTTAATTCATTCATTTCCTTTGTATGATCTTCTGTAGTTATATATTTATAACCCCCATACAAAGTGATACTTAAAAATATTATTAATAGTATATATTTTAATAATTTTATTTTTTTACCATTAATTACAAAATGTAGTATATATGACAACAAAATTATTGTTAATATTACTAATGGTAGATATAGAATATTATTTATATTTATATATTGGAATACAAATATTACTGGATATTGAAATAAATAAATTTCGTAACTAATACTTGCTAATGACTTAATTACTTTATCTACTATGGATATCTTTTTTGATTGTGGAGTTCCATAATCTATTAATCTACATGTTAATATAGTTACTAAAATCATACTATAAACATAATATGATGATTTAGCATCTACAAGTATGAAAAAGCAAATCATTATTGATAAATATATGTAGAAAATTGCTTGACTTATTTTTTCTTGTTTTAATTTTTTTTGTATTAATTCACCATAATATGAATGAATAAATCCTAATGATAAACCAAATAATAATGAAAATATTCTTGTAAATGTATTATAATAAGTAATCATCATATTTTGTGTTAAATTAGATTTGTAAAAAAATAGAGCCATTATAACTGAATATACTATTGTGATAATGCATGGTATTATTTTACTTATTTTATCCCCAACTTTACGCAAAATTTTAAATATAATTGGAAAAATTAAATCGTATTGTAATAATATTGATATATACCATAAATGCATAAATGGTGAACTTACATGTCTTGCAAAATAATCCATATTAGCATTTAGTTGCCAAAAATTATTATATCCTAATAGTACTGATGTTGTTTCTGGTTTTAAATTAAGCCAACTAATATTCAGTATAGATACAATAGATACCGACATAAACACAACTATTATTAATGGTATATATATTTTCTTTATTCTATTATAATAATATTCTAATATATTAAATTTTTCTTTTTTAAAAGCTGATATGCATGATAAATAACCACTTAGTACAAAAAATGTACATACAGCTAAATAGCCTCCTTTTAATATGTTTAAATGGTATAACAATACTGCTATGCAGGCTAATAATCTAATTATATCAATATTTTTATAATATTTTTTTATATGTTCCATACTTCTACCTCTACTACAAATTATTATAACACTATTATAATCAAATATAAATTTAAAAATTAAAAAATAGAGCATATTTTTACTCTATTTTTAAATTATTTTATATATTAATCTAATTATTTACCACAACACTGTTTGTACTTTTTCCCACTTCCACAAGGGCATAATGAATTACGACCAATTTTTTCTACTTTTTTAGGGGTTGCCTTTTTAGTTTTATTATTATCATTTACTGCTTGACCTTTAACAACCTGTTTTCTTTCAATGTTTTGTCTTATTTCTGATTTAAGTAAGAACATTGTAATATTTTTATCTATTGTATTTAATAACTCATCATATAATTCAAAACCTTCACTAGTATATGCACGCAATGGATTTTCCTGTGCATAACTTCTAAGTCCAATACCTTCTCTTAAATGAGACATTGTATTAATATGATTCATCCAATGAGTATCAATTACTCTAAGTGATATAGCTTTTTCAAATTCATTAGCTATTTCAGTTGGAATTTCTGATAATTTTTCATTATATTCTTTTATAACTTTATCATATAAGAATTGTATTAATTCTTCTACAGACTTATCTTTAATATCATCTACCTTTAATGATTTTTTTAATAAATGTTCATTAGCAAACTCTAATATTTCACTTAAATCATTATCAGTTAAATATCCTTCAGGTGCTATATGACCTTCTACTAAAGTTTTAATAAAATTAAACATATTTTCTAATACTTTATCATGTATTGAGTCACTATCTAATATTTGATTTCTAATATCATAGATATATTCTCTTTGAGTATTTATAACATCATCATATTGAAGTAAATTTTTACGAATATCAAAGTTATTACCTTCTACTCTTTTTTGTGCTGATTCTATTGATTTAGCAAGCATTCCATTACGAATAGATGCATCATCTGAAAAACCTACTCTAGCAAGTAATTCTTTTGCTCTATCTGTACCAAAACGAACCATTAAATCATCTTCAAATGATACACAAAATTGACTATATCCTGGATCGCCTTGTCTACCTGAACGACCTCTTAATTGGTTATCAATTCTTCGTGATTCATGTCTCTCAGTACCTATTACGCATAAGCCACCTAATTCTTTTACTTCATCAGTTAGTTTAATATCTGTACCACGACCTGCCATATTAGTTGCGATAGTTACTGCACCTTTTTCTCCAGCTTTTGCAATTATTTCTGCTTCCCTAGCATTGTTTTTAGCGTTTAATACTTCGTGAGGTATATGTTCTTTTTTTAACATAGAACTGATTAATTCACTTGTTTCTACTGCTATAGTACCAACAAGTACTGGTTGACCTTTAGCATGTTTTTCTTTTATTTCTTCTACTATAGCTTTATATTTACCAGCTTTTGTAGCAAATATTAAATCACCATAATCTGTACGCGCTACTGGTTTATTTGTAGGTATTTCTATAACATACATATTATATATTTCTCTAAACTCTTCTTCTTCTGTTTTAGCTGTTCCTGTCATACCTGCTAATTTATTGTACATTCTAAATAAGTTTTGGAATGTAATAGTTGCTAGTGTTTTTGTTTCTTTTTGGATTTCTACACCTTCTTTTGCTTCTATAGCTTGGTGTAATCCTTCTGAATAACTTCTTCCTGCCATTAAACGACCAGTAAATGGATCTACTATTACTATTTTTCCATCTTGTACAACATAATCATAGTCTCTTTTCATAGCATAGTTTGCCTTTAAAGCTTGATTTATGTAGTGTACTAAATTTGTGTTATTTATATCATATAGATTATCTACTCTAAAGTATTTTTCTCCAGCTTTAATACCTGTATCATCTAGAGTTACTGCTTTACTTTTTTCATCATATATATATCCATTGTTTTCTTTTAAAGTTTTAGCAAATCTATCAGCATCTATATATAAGTTTGCTGATTCCATATATCCACCTGATATTATTAATGGTGTTCTAGCTTCATCGATTAATACTGAGTCTACTTCATCGATTATAACAAAGTTTAATCCTCTTTGTACTCTATCACTTGCTTTTACTACCATATTATCTCTTAAATAATCGAATCCTAATTCATTATTTGTAGTGTACATAATATCACAATTGTATGCTGCTTGTTTTTCACTATGAGTATTTTCTCTATAGTTTATTCCTACTGTTAATCCTAGAAATCTATATATTTCACCCATCCATTCAGCATCTCTTCCTGCTAGGTATTCATTTACTGTTATAATATGTACTCCTTTACCATCTAAGGCATTTAAGTATGCTGGCATTGTTGCTGTTAAAGTTTTTCCTTCTCCAGTTTTCATTTCAGCTATGTTTCCATAATGAATTGCTAATCCACCTAGTATTTGTACATAGTATGGTTTTTCACCTATTACACGATATGCTGCTTCTCTTGCTACAGCAAAAGCTTCTACTTTTATATCTTCTAGTGTTTCTCCATTTTTTAATCTATCTTGAAATTCTTTTGTTTTTCCCTTTAATTCTTCATCTGTTAATTTTTCTATAACTGGTTCTTCTTCCATTATTTGATCAGCTATTTTTTTAAATTTTTCTAATTCTTTATATTCATGATCGAATAATTTTTTTAATATATTCATGTAATCAATCCTTTCATACATATTATATTTTATCATAAAATTGTATGAATATTAAAGTATTATTGATTAATTTATTAAAATATAAAGAAAAAATATATTGATTTTTATTTTTCAATATATTCTTGCACTATATTTATTATTTCTTTTTCATATTACTCATAACAATACCATACAAATAGCCTTTTATTATTCATTATATATAAATTTTTTGAAAACAAAAAGAGCCTAAGCTCTTATATAATTTCTATAATACCGTACGAATTATCTTTTCTTTTATAAATTACTGACATATTATTAGTTTCAGTATTTTGGAATATAAAGAAATCATGATCTAATAAATCCATTTGAAGTATAGCTTCTTCTTCACTCATTGGTTTATTATTTATTTGTTTTCTTTTAACTATTTTTTGTTCTTCTTCCTCTTCTACTTCAAAATCTAAGAATACATCCATATTTTCTACTTTTCTTCTTTTAATTTTAGTTTTATTTTTTCTTATTGACCTTTCTAGTTTATCTGTCACTTTATCAATAGCAGCATACAAATCTTTATTTGTTTCCTCTGCTCTTAATATAGCTTTTTTAATTGGAATTGTTACCTCAATTATTTGATCAATTCCTCTAGTTCTTACAACGATGTTTGCTTTTAAATCTTCTGGAGTTTCAAAGTACTTATCCAATCTTTTTAATTTTTCCTCAATATAGTTTTTGATTGAATCAGTGACTTCTAATTTATCACCACGAATGTTTAATAACATTATATCATCTCCTCAATTATATTCTACCATAAAAACAAAACTACTTCAATCTAAATTAAAGTAGTTTCTAGTTCTATTACATTTTTAGCTTGTAAACCTTTATCAGTTTTTACTAGATCAAATTGAATTTTTTGACCTTCAACTAAAGTTTTATAGCCTTCAGTTCTTATAGATGAATAATGAACAAAAATATCTTCTTTATCATTATACTCAATGAATCCAAACCCTTTTTCATTATTAAACCATTTAACCTTACCTATCACACTAGCACCTCACTTTCTAAAACACAAATCGATATATCTTAATTGCGCACTCTTATACTATCATAAATATCAATTTGTTTTTAAAAAAAATGATAAATTGTGTATATTTGGTGTTTTTCGGTATTAAATAGTCAATTGATAATTTAGTAGTCTTTCTTTTAATTCTTTTTTCTTTTCTCTAGACACATAATCTATTGATGCTTTATTATTAAATCTAATAATATTTGATACATAATCATATTTTTCAACATTTAATAAATTTACTATACAACTTCTATGTGTTTTCATAAATCTTGGATCACCTTCTAAGTAATCTGCAGCATGATTAATACTACATTTAAATGTTAATTTATCATTTCTAGTTACTATTGTAATATAATTATCATTCAAATTTTTCTCAATATACAAAATAGACTCACGTTTTACTTGATATATTTCTCCTTTTTGCTTAAATTGTATTGATTTGTTTACGGTTAATATATTGTATGCCACAATTATTGCTCCCATTAATCTTGCTTTTACATCACTACATTTTGATATAAAATCTAACATTAACATTTTTCCTGTTAAACTTTCTTCTTTTAAATCTTCATTAGCTGTTATTACTATTAGTTGACTTTGCCAATCCTTTGATGATCTAATTTCGCGAGCTAATTCTAAACCTGTTTTTCCTGGAACATCTATATCAAGTAAAAATATTTTATTACTTTCTAATTCATCTATCTTATTTTTCTTATAATCTTGGTAACATGACAATTCTATTATCCTATAGCTTTGATTATTATTACCAAAAAATTTATTGATTACTTCTTTATATATATTACGCATTCTTTCTTCATCTTCATATATAATAAAATCAATCATTTATTCACTTACTTTCTATTTTACATAAACTTTTAACATTTACGGCTCTAAGTCCTTTATCTGTTTGTCTTAAATCAAAGGTTACTTTTTCATCTTTTATTAGTGTTTTATATCCATCATCCATGATACTACTATAATGAACGAATACTTCTTTGTCTTCAAACTCAATAAAGCCATATCCTTTTTCATTGTTAAACCATATTACTTTTCCTTCAAACATTTACTACTACCTCCTTACTAGCGAACATTATAAGAATAACATATTTTGACATATTATTTAGAAAAATGGTGATGAACTGCTAGTTTTTGTACATAAACGGTAAATATTTAAACTAAGGCACTCATTTTTTTATGTTTGAAAACGCTTGATTTACATTTAAAAGATGATTTCATTTTATCATCTTTTTTTGTTGTATCTTGGAGATGTAAAGGAGAGATAAATGAAAAATATATGTTTAAATTATTCAATTAATAGTATTAAAAAATATTATCCAAATTATAGTGAAACACAGTTAGAAGAAATTAGATATGGCCTTGAAGGTATTTATTTATCTATTACTAAATTAGTTGTTATCTCTATAGTATCTATTATTTTAAATTTATTTAATGAAATGCTTATTATGTTAATTTGTTTTAATGTATTAAGAATGACAGGTTTTGGAATACATGCTAAAAAAAGTATTGATTGTTGGATTTCTTCTACAATTATGTTTATAGGTTTTCCTTATATTTCAAAATTATTAACTATTCCTTTACCTATACATGTTGTTATGAGTTTTGTATTGTTTATTTTAATTCTTTTATATGCACCCGCTGATACATATAAAAGACCTTTAATAAAAAAGAAAAAAAGAATTATTTACAAAATCATAACTAGCATTAATACCATAATATTATTAATAATTTCTTTCTTCACTAATAGTGTTATTACTAATTTAATATTATTTGGTATTTTAACGGAAGTTATATTAGTCAATCCATTGACTTATAAAATATTTAAACTTCCATGCAACAATTATAAAAATTATGGTTTAAACAGAAATGTTTAGATATATAAAAAGGAGGTGTAGAAATGTTAAAATTATTTGCTACTTTGGCTAGTTTAGTTGGTGGTGCTGTTAGTACTTTAGGAGCTAATGGATGTATCGTTCTTTTCTTAGATGAACCAAAATGTCCAAAAAATCTAATTGAAAAATAATATTTCTATAAATAAAAATGGTAGTTAACCATTTTTATTTTGATTTAATTATTAATTTTTGTACGTAATAATTATCAATTATAGTTCTTTCAGCTAATAATATATCACTATGTTTTGTTAATAAATCTTTAGCTAGAGGTAATCCATAACCTCTATTATTACCTTTAGTACTATAACCTTCATTATCAATTTTAGTTAAATCTACTTCTCCAGTAAAAGTATTACCTAGACACAAAATAATATTTTCATTCTCTAAATAAAACTGAACTTCAATTACTTTTTCTTCGGACTCACTAGCTGCTTCTATAGCATTATCTATATAAACACCTATAATTTTACTTATATCATGTGAATTATCTGAATATGTTTTCCACAAAGATTTTTTATTTAAAGATTCTGCAACATCTAAATTTACTTTAATGTCTTTATTAGTCATCTCATTAATTTTATAATATATTAATCCTTTTAATCCACCTAATGGGATGTTAGTTAATATAGTTAACCATTTTGTATCTTTATTCTTATCATTATCATTCAATATTCCATTTATATAATCTATTACCTCTTTATCCTTATCTTCAACCATACTTTTAATAATTACCAATTGATTTTTAAATTCATGTTGTTTCTTGCTTCTTTTAACTAATTCTTGTTCATAAGTTTTTGAATAATCAATTAATTGATCATATTTGCTTGTTAATCTATTATTGTTAGACTTTTGAACAAAAAATCCTATCATAAATACATATACACTTATAAAAAATATATTTATTACTATAAAATAAGTAATAGAATATGCATTAGATAAATTTTCATATATTGAAAATGCTACAACTGATAAACATAATACGATTAAAATAGATGATATGATTATTTTTCTTTCCTCAAATCCATTAATTATAACATAAAGCAAACTTTTAACTTTCTTTATATTACTTATAATAAAAATTAATAACAAAATACATACATTTGTCAAGACAAATCCTTTTGAAGTTTCATTTAAATATTCTTGTGTAAATCCTAACATATTTATAGTTATAAATGCATATATTAATTCACTTACAGCAGCTAATAGAAATGTTATCAGTATACCTGACAAATTTTTAATTATTGATTCTTTATATGATAATTTAATTACAATAAATTCTATCAAATATGATACAAATGGTTTCAAAGGAGTTTTATTATAATAAAAATTTAAACATAATGGTATAGCTAACACACAACTAATAATCAATATTCTTTTACTTATTCTAAATTTTTCTTTTAATACACACTTACAAAACAAATAACAATACAACAAATTATATACTACTCCAACAATGTACATACTAAATATTAACATAATTTCTTAATCCCTTTTTCCTCTCTCTTGATAACAAATTTATTTCTTGTCCCCTATTAAATATAATTATACCTTTTGACCAATCAACGTGTTCAATATATGATGTATTAACTATACAACTTCTATGAGTTAAATAAAAATTCTCATCTAGTTTTTGAATTATTTCATTTAAAGTACATGTGATGTCATATTCACCATTAATAGTTACAACTTTACATTGCCTACCCAATGGTTCTTTAACAATATATAAGATATTTGATATGTCAATTCTATAACTTGTTCCTTTATTTTTGTAATGAATTACATCTCTATTACTTTCTTTCTCAATAATCATATCTATTAATTCAGTAAGTTTCAATTTGTAATCTTCAAATTTAGATATAAAATCCAACACCATTACTTGAGCTTTCAATACATCATAACCCATTTCACCATGTGAAGTTAACATAATAATTGTACTAGTCCAATCATATTCTCTGATTTTTCTAGCTATATCTATACCTGATATACCATTATTTAATTCTATATCAAGGATATATATTTTAGAGCCTTTTTTCTTAATTATTTCCTCAAAATCTTCATCATAATCAGTAAATGATTTAACAGTATAATCAAAAGAATTTCTCATAAAAATACTGTCAATTAACTTGACAATACCTTTTGAAAACATTACCTGATCATCGCATACAATAAATTCAAACATATATTTCACCCAGTTTACTATTAGTTATCCACGCTATTTTTAATACTAGCACAATTTAATATTACTTTCAACAAATTTTGACATTTTTTGAAAAAATACGGAAAAAAGATAGTTACATTTTGTAACTATCTAATTTAATACATCGTTTTTTAATCTATAACTAATTTTAGGATCTTTAAAATATGAAATATATTCATCTATTTTATTCTTATTTAATAATTTACTTATTTTTTTATATCCATTAATTATTTCCTGATATAATTCAAAATCAAGAGTTTTTTTATTTCTTAAAACTTCTACTAATAATCTTTCTAAATTATATATTTTGATGTCAAAACCTAAATATTTAACCTTATTCATACCTATAGGATATAAAGAATCTGTCATAAATATTTGTTTAACATTTTCATCTAATATTTTTCTATCTTTTTGTTTAGTAACAATAGTATATGGAATTATACTATCTTTAATTAATCCATAACAATGACAAGCTGTGTAAAGTGTAAATATAGCATTAGGATGTTTTTTAGATATTAATTCTAAATAATTATAATCCTTAGTAGTACTATAAATACCTTTTTTTACCATATATAATTCTTGTTTTTCTACCATTTTTTTAATATTAAAATCATTTTTACCTAACTTAGTTAAATCTTTATATAAGTAAATCATAATATCACCAAATACATTATATAACAAAATAATATATATTTCAAATCATTACCGACATTTATTAAACTCCACCTACTATACCTCTATGTCTTAAAGTAGTTTTTCTAAGCCAATCAACTGGTATTACAGTAGCTGCTATTAAAATCATTATTTCTAATTCACTAATAGTAAGACCGGCAGTTCTAAATAATTCACCACCAAAATAAATTAAAATTAATTGAACTATAGTTATAAATAATATAGTAAATAAAAATACTTTATTTTTAATAATATTAGCTAATAAATTAATTCTAACAGTTCTAGCATTAAAAGCATTAAAAATAGAAATGAAAATAAATAATCCAAAAAATGCTGTCATAAAATACTCATCATTAACACCATTTCTAAAGAATTGATGAATAAAACTACTCTTTAAAAAGAATATACAAAGTATTGAAGAATATGCTCCTGTAAATAAAATTTCATGAATCATATATTTATTTAATATAGGTTCATCTTTTTTCTTAGGTAATTCTTTCATATATTCTAATAATGGTGGTTCATAAGAAAATGCTATTCCTGCTAAAGTATCCATAACCATATTTACCCATAACATTTGAATAACTGTAACTGGAGTATCAACTCCTATAAAAGGTCCTATAATAGATAAAGTTACAGCACATATATTAACAGTTAATTGAAATATAATAAATTTTCTAATACTTTTAAATATAGTTCTACCATATAAAATAGCTGCTGCTATAGACTTAATATTATCATCTAGAATAACGATATCACTTGCTTCTTTGGCAACCTCTGTCCCTGAACCCATAGCAAAGCCTATATCTGCTTTTTTAAGTGCTGGAGCATCATTTACTCCATCCCCTGTCATACCAACTACTAAACCTAAAGATGAAGCTATTTTAACTAATCTACTTTTATCTTGGGGTAAAGCACGTGCTACAACTTTTAATTTTGGTAATATATTTTTAATTTCTATATCAGATAAATTATTTAATTCATCACTAGTTAATATAACATCATTATCTTTATATAAACCTACTTCTTTAGCTATATTTAATGCCGTTTCTTTATTATCTCCGGTTATCATTACAGTTTGAATATGAGCATCATTAATCATTTTTATAGCATCTATTGCTTCATTTCTTACCTCATCTTTTATACATATAATACCTACTAGTGTTAATTCATCAAATTTATCATTATTTGAAGTAGCTAATACTATTACTCTTATACCTTTATTAGTAATACTTTTTAAATAATTTTCTATTTTATTTTTATTTATACTTAATTTATTACCACCTTTTGTATAGTATTTTGTACATTTAGGTAATATTTTTTCATATGCACCTTTTATTAAATATTCATAATGATTATCTTTTTTTATAACTGATTTTGAATATTTATTTTTACTTGAAAATGGTTCTGTTTTTACTATTTCATAATTTAATTCAGGATTTTTTTGAATAAATTTTAATATTGATTTATCTGTACTATTACCCCCTGTTATATAACCATTAGAAAATGTACTTGATGTATTATAATATATTGATTTTAAAACTATATTACTTAAATTATTATATTTTTTTAGTTCTAAAATGCTATTATATTCATTTAGTTCAGCATCTACAAAACATGATACTTCTAGTTTACCTTTAGTTAGTGTACCAGTTTTATCAGTAAATAGGATATTTAAACTACCTGCCGTTTCTATACCTACTAATTTTCTAACTAATACATTATTTTTTAACATCCTTTTCATGTTTGAAGAAAGTACTAAAGTGATCATCATAGGTAGTCCTTCTGATTGTATACTGAAAGGATGACGAGAAATTTAAAATTAATTCAACTCATTAAAGTTGAAGTGAATATCAATTTGTTTATCAGAATGTACATAAATTTTATCAATTAATTTTAACAACATGTCTCTTGTAATATTTTTCATTGAAATAAAATCTTCTAAATATTTTTCACAATCAAATTTTTTTATGTTTTCTTCAGTACTATTTAAATTTTTCTGTAAATTTTCTATTTCAACTTTTATATTATCAATTTCTATTTTCATTTTATTGTAAACTCGATTGTACATTTCCTCTGTAATTTTTTCTTCTATTTTATCCATATAAATTTTATCTAAATTTTGTAATGTATTTTCATGCTTTGTTTGTAACTTAAATAAATCATTTTTAATTTTTTCTTTTGGACTTTCAAACTTCAATTTTTCAGATTGTCTTTCAAGATCAATTTTATTTAAAAATTTTTCAGCTAATTTTCTTATTGTTGTAATTATTGCATCTTCTAGATTATCATAATTGAAACTGTGAGAAGTACAAACATTATATTTAGAATTCATTCTATAATAATTACATACAATATAAGTTCTTCCATCACTTTTTCTTGGATTACAAATTCCTATTTTATGATTACATTCATGGCAATATAATAATCCATCCAATAATCTATAATTCTTTTTTGTTGGTCTAATAGAATTCTTTGGTAACATATTTTGAATCACTTCAAAATTTTCTTTTGAAACTAACGCCTCATGTTTATTTTCAACAATGATCCAATCTTCCTTATCATTCCATACAGTTTTTTTTATTTTATAATTAATCTTTGTTCTTCTATTTTGTATCATATCACCAGTATATAATTGATTAGTTAAAATATTTTTTACTGTTTTGGTACTCCATATTCCATTAGTGGATGTTGTTGCATGTGACAGACGATTATTTACTTTTCCCTTTATCATTGCTCGTGTAGGAACACCCTCATTAGTAAGAATCGTTCTTATTTGATATATTGTATTTCCATTTAAAGCTAAATCAAATATTTTTTTAACAATCCAATCTTCTTCAGGGTCTGGTACTAAATGATTTTTATTTTCAGAATCTGCCATATATCCTAGTGGTGGACATCCCCCTACCCATAAACCTTGTTCTTGTTTTGTCCTCAATGCAGTTCTTATTTTTTTTGAAATATCTTTTGCATACATATCATTAAAAACTGCTTTAAAAGGTGCCATATCATTATTTGAAGAATTAACAGCAGTGTCTATATCGTCAGTTACAGCAACATATCTTACACCTTTAGTTGGAAAATATTTTTCTAGATAATTACCAGTTTCAATATAATCCCTACCTAATCTTGACATATCTTTAGTAACAACCATGTCAATTTTTTTATCTTCAATATCTTTAATCATTTGTTGAAATCCAGGTCTATCGAAATTAGTTCCTGTAAAACCATCATCAATATATATTCCTACTAATTCATAACCCTGTGCTTCTATCCAATTTAATAAAAATTGCCTTTGATTAGTAATACTCTCGCTTTCACCTATTTTTTTATCTTCTCTTGATAAACGAATGTAAAGTCCAACTCTATAAATTATATTACTGATTTTTGCTATAGCCGCTTTCATTTGTCCTCCTATTCTTGGCATAACAAGTTATCATTGTATGTATGATAACTCTGTTTTACCTTTTTGGCAAGTATTAATTTGATTTTTTAAATATTGTAAGAATAGTTCGTTCATCATGGTTTGAAAAGATGTTTTTTCATTTAGCTCTTCTTTAAATATTAAGTTAAGTTTATATTCATTCATTTTGCCACCTCAACAAAATGTATGAATCACATTCTTGTTTTATAATAATTTTATTTCGACATAATAATTCTATTTATTACTTTCACTATAAAAAAAGAATTTAGTAAAATTTACTAAACTCTTTCATTTTCTATTTTTTATAAATAATAATTATCTATACTTAATATAGTATTATAATCAATATTTTTTTAAATGTTGTTTAATAATAGCTAGTGGCGGATTATTATTTTTATTAATCATTTCTTTAATATTTATTTAATAAAGTTTTCTATGAAAAATACAAATTTATCAAAATCTAAATTATAGCTTTCAAAAGAAAATCCTATGCTATTTATTATAATTTTTGTTCTATAGTTGTTTACATTATCATCATAATATTCATTAATAAATTTATTATTATCTAAATTTTGTATAATTGTTAATTCCTTATTATTTATTTTTGAAACTTTAATGTTTTTACTATCTGTATTTTCTTTCCAACTATCAATTGTTTCTGTTGAAAACGTTGGATATACATTAGATTTAACATTTACATAAATAAAATTTGAGTCATATTTATATGTTATTTCATACTGTTCAATTTCTTCATTATTAGATAAATTATTCTTACAATAAATTGTTGATATTTCTGCTCCTTTTATATTGAAATTATAATTAATTTTTTTCGATAATTCATCCAAAGAAATCGAACTTTTATTTAAATTATTTTCAATTTCTAAACTTATTGTTCCACTCAAATTTTTATAATTAATTTCATTTACATATACTATATTATTTTCTTTATCATCAAAATTTTTAATATTTGAAGTTATATTTATATAATAAAAAGATAAGCTAATTAATATTATAATTGTACATAAACTTATACATAATTTTACTGGCATTTTTTTCTTTGAAATACTTTTGTTAATGTAATTATATTCTGTCAATTTATCTGATATATCTTCAAAATCCATATCAATTGCATTTCTAATCATATCTTCTAGTTTTTTATTACTCATATTTGCCAATTCTCCTTTTCAATTTTTTTAATGCATAAGAATACTTTGAACGAACTGCTGAATGAGACATATTTAAAATTTTTGATATTTCAAGACAATTTAATCCACCAAATATATGTAATATTACTATACTTCTTTCATCATCTTTCAAATAAGACAAATATTCTTCTACAACTAATGAATCATCATTTTTTATTTTATTATGTTGATTTAAAAGGGATTCTAAATCTTCTGTTTCATAGGGTATTTCATTATTCTTTTTTAAAAATGTATATGTCGTATTTTTTGCTATAGTAAATATCCAAGTTTTGGGATTTTTAAATTTGTTATATGTTTTATTATATTTAATTATTCTCACAAACACTTCTTCTGTTATATCTTCACTTAAGTCATAATTTTTAGTTATTCCTAAAACAAACAAAAATATTGGCTTCTTATAATTAGCATATAATTTTCTTAAGTTATCATTATTTAAATCAACTAGTATTTTTTTTAAATCCATAAATTCACACCTTTAGCACAAAAGACGACATACTACCACTATATTATATATCACAAATTATATATTTGTAAAATTAAATATAAAAAGTATACACTAGTGTGTAGACCTTTCATATTATTAAACATTATAATCAATGTTTTCTCATTGGTGATTTTTATTATTTTTAATTATATTTTTACTTTTATTGTCCCTATTGTTGATGTTTTAATATATTTTTTTTGTTTCATATAAAAAATTTTTTATTATTATTTAAATTGTAACCTAATTTAGTTTAAATATAAAAATAGTAAAATACTATTTTTATATTTTATTATTAATATGTAATTTCATATGTTAAACTTTCAAATTCACCAGTAGAATTATTTTTAACAGTATTATTATTTTTATTGTATTCTCTTAATCCATTTTCAAATCCAATTATTGCATATTTTTCTGTACTTTCATCATATGATAAATACATCAAATATGTTTTACCAGCTTCAATTTCAATATCATTTTCAATATACATTCTTACATATAAATTTTTCTTTTCTTCTTCAGTTAATTGATCAATTTTTTGTCTAACAATTTGTCTAGGTTCCAAACTTTTTTCATATTCTGCTACAGTTATTTCGCCACCCATACGTGCAAATAAAACAGTATCATTTAGTGAAAATTTAGAATTGCTTTTAATAATTCCTTCAACTTGAATTGTTCCATATGTTGATACAAATGTATATGACTTATTTTTTTCATTGTAATTAGTAGTACCATCAATACTTTTGACTTTTCCAATAATAATATCACTACTATTTTCTTCTAAATAATCTAAATCTGTTACATCTAAATTAAAATCAAGTGATGATATACTATTTAAATATATTCTTTCATTTGTTTTTTCTTGTTTATTAAAACTTTCCTCATTGCTGTTTTTATTGTCTTTTACTTTTTGTATATGATTAAGAGAAAAACCTAATACAATTCCTGCTATTCCAAATGACATTAACCCAAATGTTAAAATTTTCTTCATTGCATTTCTCCTTTAATTAATATTTTTGATTTAAATGTTGATTATCAGCTGCCTGTACAGTTGAAACAACTCTTTGACAAGAATCTTGTGCCATAATACTATATGGATTGCTATTCCAATGTGCTAATCCAAATGCATGACCCATTTCATGCGCAACTGTTGCTTGAATTGACATATTATAATTAAGTGCATCTAGGTTAATATAAATGTCAGCATAAAACCAATTTCCACCAGTATCAGAATCTATTTCAGCTCCTGATGAATTAAAATGTTGAGTAGAACCTAAAACATAAACTTTAGGACCAGCATATTGCCAAAAACTACTATTTTTGCCATAAAAATCCATATGCGTTGCATAACTGCTAGATACTGGTGTCATTACAATTGAATTACTCAAATGTGCCCAATCATATGCCGCATTATTAATATGACCTGTAAGACCTGATGCTGAACTACTTATCCAATAGCAAGTATTATTCAAACTTCTACTATATTTATAGTTGAAAAATATTTGATTTTGATTTGCATCTGTACACGATGCTGCATATACATTACTTATTCCAAATATCAAAGATAATATCATTGCATAAAATGCAACCATTCTTTTCATAAACTTACTCCTTTCTACATCAAAATAATATATATAAAATTATTTTATGCTTATCAATTCATTAATTATACTTAATATTTTGTAAAAATGTAGAAAACATTTTAAAGATTATTGATAAAATTTTCATATTAAATTTTTTTAACAGAAGAATTTGCCAAAACAGGCAAATTCTCTATTTTAAATATTAATGTATTTATTTATATATTCGCTTAATGATTCAAATTTTCCTGTATTATTATTTAGTATTTTATATTCAGAAGTATTAATTGATTGTGAAGATACACTTCTTGATTGTGGAATATTAATTTCCCTAAATCCATTTCCTAAACCGATAATTTCATATTTTTCAATTGAATCAATATATTTTAAATAACATAAATATGATTTACCTTCTTCTATATCCGGGTCATTTTCAAAATGCATATTTACATAAACTCTTGTTGCATCTATACCAGATTGTTCTCTTAACCTCTCATGTTTTTCTCTCATTTCGGGAAGTTGATACTTATCATATTCTTCAAGTGTCATTGTTCCTCCACTTTTCATATAATTAATAACAGTCCCGTTTGTCAAATTCCCATAAATACTATTATTAATAACCATCGTGCCATAAGTATTTCCTACTGCTTGATTATATTTAGTGTCAGCACTATCAACCGAAATAACACTAACTACTGCCACTGCATCAGCTAAGTTTAACATATATTCTGGTGTAAATTCTCTTACAAACTCTGCATAACTAGTAGCTTTTTGTGAATTTTCTATTATATCGGATGATAAATACGTGTGTGTTTGATATGTTTCTACACTTAATTCATTTAGTAATGATTTTTCATTACTAGAATTATCATAATTATACTTAATAGTTGTAACACCTCCAACAAACACTCCAGTTAAAATTAACAATGGTAATATATATTTCTTTTTCATTTTTTATCTTCCTTTCATAATTTATTTATATTATGGATACAAATAATTAATTGTATCATTATCAACACTTTGTGGTGTACTTACTAATCTGTAATTTTTTGGCGTATACATTATACTGTATTTATTAGATGTATGGTCTAATCCATATGCATGTCCCATTTCGTGAGCAATAGTAGAAGAGTCTATATAATTTTGATTATTAATAACAATTTCTGCATAAAAATAATTTGAAGTACCATTAAAAAATAACTGTGCTCCATTTGCATCCCAAATTGTTGTATAAGCATTTATGCTACTATTCAAAATAGAATTGTTGGATGGATTTGCAGAATAAAAATCTATATGTGTCGCATAACTGGACGATACTGGTGTATTTACTATGTTATTACTCATATTTGCCCATTGACTTGCAGCAATATTAATTAAAGATGCATATCCACTTGCTGATGGAGAAATATAATAACAAGTATTTTTTACGCCTCTAGAATATCTTATTCCATTTGTAAATGTTGGAGTCATCGCATCAACATTTGAAACCCCTAAAAACATTACTGATAACATTACTACTAAACTTAAAACTCTTTTCATAAAACACCTTCTTTCATTTAATATATTATTAGTATATTTATATTATCATTTATTTTGTCACATTTAATTTTTGTTGATGATAAAACTAATGCACCAATTTTTGATTTTCCTCCTCTCTACTTAAAAATATATATAAATCTAATTTTAAGCAATTTAAATGTCAAATTTTTCCTTTGTCTACTATTTATACTTTTGAATTTTAAAAAGTGTGGAAAAAAATTTTTTTAATTACATTTTTTTACATAAATATGAAAGAAAGTGATTTAATATAATATTAACTAATTTTTTGTGTGTAAATGACTATACATCTTAAAAAAACAGTAATTTACCAATGTTATTAACTTAAGAGAATAGAAAAATAAAATTCTATTCTTTTTTGATGTTATAATGTTTATAGAATA
>CAKPFM010000001.1 GCA_934153945.1 uncultured Bacilli bacterium | reverse complement strand
TAGAACCAATAAAAAAAGAAGAAGTAATAAATATAGTAAAAGAATATATTGATAAATAAAAATCAATATATTTTTTTAAATTTTAATAAACAAATATTTTTATTAAATTTGCTAAAAGTGTATTAAAACATATTGACAAATTATCAAAAAATGGTAAAATACTGTTTAATTAGTTAAAAGGAGTGGTATTATGAAGTACTCAGTTAATGTAGTTTTAAATAATGTGATTGCTGGGGATTCATGCGGCCTTTTAATAAATAATATGTTTGCGACTAAATAATTTTTTGGTCGCGTTTTTTTTGAAATAACGAAATACTAAAAAATGAGGAGGAATAAAATGAATATTAGTATAGAAAAAGTAGCATCTAGTGAAAGGAAAAATTTGAAAAAATTATTACAATTATATTTGCATGATCTAAGTTTATATTTTCCAATTACTTTTGACTCAAAAGTATGTGAATATGAGTATGATTTGAATAAGTATTTTGATAAGAATTATGCATATTTTATTAAATCAAGCAATGATATTTTGGGCTTTGTATTAGTAGATGATAATTTAGAAGATAATTATGAAATAAGCGAAATGTTTGTTTTAAATAATTATAAAGGAAAAAAAGTTGGGGAGGAAGCAGTAAAGAAAGTTTTTGATATATATAAAGGTAACTGGACTATAAAAGCTGTTCCCTTATCACCAAAAGCAGAGTTTTTTTGGAAAAAAACAGTGAACAATTATACAAATGGAAACTTTAAACTAGAACATACTGGCAAATATAATAGAGCAGAATTCTATTTCAAAAATAATTAAGATATGAGTTTATAGGGATCTCATATAAAAAACTAAATATAAGGAGGTAGTTTATATGAAAAAAGAAACTACAAAAGCTGTTAAGCCAACAATTTCAGTTGTAAAAGCAAATTCTAGTTCATTTGCTTGTGCTTCTGGAACTTGTCATTGTAGTGCTTAACTTGAGAAACAGGTTATCCTGTTTCTCCAATTATTGTGATTAAGGAGGTACCTATGCCACTATATATAAATCAAGATGTTATTGTTGTAAACAATGAAAAAGAAAATACTATATTTCTTTTTGATAGAAAAAGTAGAACAAAAGGTATTATAAATGAAGATATGTTCGAAATATTAAATTTTATTTATGAACATGAGGGAATAACTATCAAAGAGTTTTTAAATTGTTATTGTGATCTAGAAGATGCGTTAAATCAGTTATTGGATTTAGGAACATTAAAACAAGAAAAACAAAAAAGATGTAACAATATTAAAAAGATTACTAATTTAGATACTGCAAGGCTTTTTGTTGAACTTACTGATAAATGTAATTTAAGATGTAAACATTGTTATGGTGATTTCAAACTTGAAAATAAACATACATTAAGCCTAGAAGCATTAGATAATTTGATAAAACAGGCTGTCAAATTAAATGTTTATCAATTTGATTTGACAGGTGGAGAACCAGTGTTATATAAAGATTTAGAATACTTATTAAGCAAATTATATGATGCGGGAATGTTAGTTACAATTTTTAGTAATTTAACAATTCAAAGTGATAAAGTTTTAGATTTATTCGAAAAATATTGTGTTAAAAAAATCATTACTTCAGTAGATTCAAATATTGCTAAAAATCATGATGAATTTAGAGGAATGATTGGAGCTTTAGATAAAACAATTAACAATATAAATAAATTAAAACAAACTAGTATCGAATTATCTGTTAATACTATGGTTGGAACTCATAATGAAAAAAATATTGATGATACAATAATGTTTTTAAAAGATTTGAATGTTCCCTGCGTATTAGACGCTATTATCCCAAATGGTAGAGCTAATAAATTAGATGAAAATACTTTTAGAAGTGTTCAAATAATACATGATTTATATAAGAATAAAGAATTAAATGTTGAATTAAAAATAACAGATTGTGGTGTTGGTAAGAGATTTTTATACATTAAATCAAATGGAAATGTTTGCTTGTGTCCAAGTCTTATTACAAATCGCTTTATATTTGGTAATATAAATGATAATGAATTTAATTTATCTTTATGTTGGAGCAAAATGGTTGATGAATATGGTGATTTAAAATGCAAAGAAAAATGTTCAAAAAGAGAATTGTGTAACGGTGGTTGTAGAGCAAGAGCATTGCTATTTCAAGAAAGTTTATATGGTAGAGATTTAAATTCTTGTATTTTATGTGGGGAGTGTAATTTTAATGAAAATAAATAAAAACATAATATATTATATTACTGATGATTTAGATGAAAAAACTGGTTTTGTTTTAAACTGTAAAACCAATGTAATATTAAAACTAGATTCTGTTGCGGTAGATTATTTTATTAAAATAATTAATGCTAAAACAAAGAATGAAATAGAAGAATATTTACCATATTTTGAAGGATGTGATATTTTTGAGTAAGTTATATGATTTATTTAAAAAGTATAATGAATTATGTGAAAATAATAAGTTAGAGTATCAACCAGATGGCTTTTTGGTTCTAATACATGAACATTATATTAATAATGGAAAGATTAGATTACCATATCCGTTATATGCAACATGGGATATAACAAATTATTGTAATTTGCATTGTATATTCTGTAGTGCCTCAGCATTAGGAAATAAAGAAAAGATAGATGATAATAATGTTATTAAAATTGCAAAAAAATTAATATCAAGTGGTATAAAATATGTTTCAATAAGGGGTGGAGAACCAACTTTAGTTAATCAATTACCAGAATGTGTAAAATTATTTAATGAAAATGGAGTATTTGTTGAATTAGTATCAAATGGTACTGGAATAACAGAAGAATTATTATCCAAGTTTGAACAATTAAATAAAAATTTAATAAGAATTAAAATAAGCTTGGACTCTACAAATAAAGAATTGAATGATCGATTAAGAGGTAGAGGTAGTTATGAAGGTGCAGTATCTGCAATTAATGTTTGCGAAAAAATGAAATGGGCTTTTAGAACTCAAATGGTTATAACCAATCAAAACAAAGATGGCATAATTGATATGTATAATTATGTTTCTTCAAAAGGTGCAGCTTCCTTTGGAACTATTTTAGTTTTACCAATGGGTAGAGGTAAGAAAACTGAATTAGTTACAATAGATGAAAATTTATTAAAAGATTTAATATATATTAAAGAACATGAAAATGGAACTAAATTTGAAAAGCTAGGAATGGGTATAGATGGTTATAAATTCTATAATGATTTGTATAAAAATAGTAAATTTACTGAAGAAGATAGTTATAAATTTAGTTTATTAAAATGTAATTGCGGTAAAACAAGAATAAATATTGATTCTAACGGAGATGCATATCCTTGTGATATGATGAAATATCCTGAATTTAAAATGGGAAATATTTTAAATGATGATATGTCAACAATATGGAATAGCGAAAATGTTAAGAAATTTAATAATATTACAAGAAGAACAAAAAAAGGTTGTAAGGATTGCAAAATTAGAGGATGTAATACTGGCTGTTTTGGTATTAGCTATGGAATTTATAAAAGCATAGAAAATTCATTGCCAAATTGTAGGTTGTATGATGAATAAATATCTTAAAACCGAAAATGCTTCTATAACTGTGGAATATTCGAATGATATATTGGTTACGTTATTTAAAGATTCTATGGTATGTAATCGAGGTTTTCAAAGATTGTTTATCGAATGCAAAGCAAGTAACCTAGAAGATGTTTATAAAGAATTAAAAAAATTAATTTTTAATGATATAACGGTTTTTATCAAAATTAGCGATTACGATGATAAGTATTCAAATATCATAAATGAAGTGAATAAAGATTTTTATACAATTATTTACTGTGATGTCAAAACATTTTTAAATATCAAAAATAATAAAGATTGTTTTTATGAATTAAAATTTAAATACACTGAAAAGGATAAAATAATAGATATTGTTAATAAGTATGACAACATTTTATTACATATAGATTATAATTTGAGCAAGTTGACTAATATAAATGCTGCACTCGATAAGATAGTTGCTGGTGTTAAATCAAAAGAACTTAATTTCTCTAATTTATTTATGGAAAAAGAATTGATATATGATTGTCCGTACAATATTTATTTGAATAATGAAAATAGTAATAGAAGCTATGGAAATAACATTCCTAGAAACATTTTTATAGATTCTTTTGGGTTTGTATATTGTATGAGTATAAAAAACAAAAAAATTGTTATTGGAAATATAAATAATAATACTATAAGTTATATTCTTGATAATTGTAAGAGTCAAGATGGATATAAAAAGTTCATTTACTATAATGAAAGATTATTTATTAATTTACTTAATCAATGTCCATATTCAATAATTGATTACACCGCATTTTTAATAGAGGTGATGAAAAATTATGAATAAGGTGAATATAATTATAACCCATAAATGTAATTTAATGTGTAAACATTGCTATATGAATGCTGGAAATAAAGAATTTGAAGATTGCGATATTATATTTGATAAATTTAAAAATACAATTCAAAAAATAAAAGCAATGAATATTAATGAGGTTATGCTAACTGGCGGTGAATGTACAATTTCTCCTTTATTTTTGAAAATGCTACAATATTGTAAAGAAACTGAAGTAAAGCCGTCAATATTTACAAATGGATTTGCATTTAATCATGAAATACTTAATTATGTAGATAGTTATTGTTTAAGTTTAGATGGGCTGGAATGCAATCATAATTATTTACGTGGAAATTCTATGGGATTTAGAAAAACAATTGATACAATTAAATATTTACAACTTAACAAAAAAAGCGTTACTATTCAAGTAACTGTTACAAAAAATAATTTAAATGAAATATCCGATGTAATTGATTTGCTAAATTCCTTAAAAGTTAAGAATATTAATTTATGTTGTTTATTAGATGAGGGAAGAAGCATAAGCAATAATTTAGATTCTAGCATAGATTTAAAATTACTCAATAGTATAATTGAAGATTGCTATAGAAAAACAGGTTATAATATAAAAATACATTCAAATGTTTTTAATAAAATAGATACAAAAATATTTTTAAGGACAAAATCAATAATATTTCCTTTATGGATAGATTTGATTAATGATAGTTTTTATTTAATTAAAGATCACAGTATATTTAGTAGACCTTTAAATCAATTATCAATTAAAAATGTAAGAGATTTAAACGAATTAGTAAATAATTATATTTTAAGTGATTTTTCTAAATATTCAACTAAAAAATATTATATATTAGAAAATGAAATATTAAGTCAGTTATTAGGGGGAGATGATAAAAATGAATAATGACATAATGACACTTGGTGTATTTGCTCATGCAAATGCTGGTAAAACAACTATAACAGAGCAATTGTTAGTACACACAAAAGTAAAAAAACAGACAGGTAGAGTTGACCATGGTAATACGACGACAGATAATATGAAAATAGAGCAAAGTAGGGGTATATCTGTAAGAGCTTCCTTGGTTACTATTCCATTACAAAATAAAACAATTCAACTCATAGATACACCAGGTCATGTTGATTTTTCAGCAGAAGTAGAAAGAGCAATTAATGTTTTAGATGGAGCGATTTTAGTTATATCAGGAGTTGAAGGTATAGAGCCTCAAACTCAAGTTATTTGGAATATGTTGAAAGAAAAACAAGTTCCAACGGTTATATTTATAAATAAAATGGATAGAATGGGTGCTGATTATAAGAGAACATTGAATGAAATTCATACTAAATTAGATAGTAGAATATTACCCAAAATAATAGTAGAAAAGGATGATACTTCAAAAGATGGATTATCTTATATAGAACCTAGCCAAGAGGATGTTAAAGAAAAACTTGCTGATATTGATTCCGAAATAATGGAAAAATATATCAATGATGAAGCAATAGATAAAGATTTGATTGAAAGAAAAATTCGAGAACTATCTATGAAAGGCGAATTATTTTGCGTCTATGGTGGAAGTGCATTATTAGATGAAGGAATGAAATTGTTAATTGATGCAATAGATCAATATTTGCCAACTTATAAAGAAAGAAAATCAGATAAATTTTCTGGATATGTCTATACCGTTAAGAGAGAAAATGAAGTTCGAGAATTATATGTTAAAACTTTAGCAGGTCAATTAGAAAATAGGGAAGAAATTCCTACAAAAGATGGTAAAACAGAAAGAATACGAACTATGAGTGTTATAGATGGTTTTACTAAGAAAAAAGTAGATTGTTTAGAGAGTGGTCAAATTGGAATTATTACGGGCTTATCAGCAAAATGTGGAGAAATAATAGGTAAGGAAATTGATGAATATAAAAGAGTATCATTCATAAATCCATTATTTCAAACAACCATAGAAGCAGTAGATAATTCTCAAAAAATGGTGATTATTAAAGCTTTAGAAATAATAAATGATGAAAATCCAGATTTACAAGCTATGTTTAACAAGCAAACAGGACAAATTGTTATAAAATTGATGGGAGCATTACAGGCTGAAGTTATTGACAATATTTTATCTGAAAGGTTTGGGATAAAGACTAAATTCTCAAATCCTATTATTGTTCATAAAGAAACACCAATTAAGACAGGTTACGGAGAGGCAAATTATACAAGAGTATCTGGTGTTGGTTTCGAAGTAAAGCCATTGCCAAGAGGAAGTGGGTTAAAATATCAATCTAAATTCTCAACAGATTATTTATTCCCTAAATATCAAAAACAAGTGGAAAGATTGGTTAAATCTTATTGTCAACAAGGTTTGTTTGGTTGGGAAGTAACTGATGCTGAAATATCCTTGATTAATGGTAAATGTGATAATGTTGGATCAGATCCAGCAGACTTTAATATAGCAGTTCCTATTGCCCTTATGAGAGCGTTTAAAGATGCAGGAATGAAAATATTAGAACCAAAGATGTATTATACAATAAATAGTAGTAAAGATAATTACAAAAGTATTTTGAGTTTAGTATCAAATTATGGAGTATTATATGATTCAATTGTTTATGATGGAATGAATGTTAAATTCTCTGGTATTGCACCATTAAGAGAAATTGTTGATTTGCCAACATCAATTATGAGATTAAGCGGTGGACACGCTTCAATGATACAAAAACCTTATGGATACACTGAATATGTTGGTGAAAATATTATAAGTAAAGAATACATAGACAATGACCCCAGAAATGAAGAAGAATTTATTATGAATATGGGAGCAAGTTTTGATAATTTAGATGCAAAAAGTAGAAGGAGGTAGTGGTTGTAAATGAGAGATCCAAGATTAGAAAAATTAGGAGATTTAATAGTAAATCACTCTTGTGAAGTAAAGCAAGGGGAGAGAGTTCTTATTGAATCAAGCAGAAGTTGTGCGCCGTTGATAAACTATATTATCAGCAAATGCTATGAAAGAGGAGCATTACCATTTGTATTATTAAAAGAAAGTGATATACAAAGAGAACTATTAAGGAATATTAGTGCCGAACAAATAAACATTCAAAGTGCATTTGAATCAGTAATGATGTCAGAAATGGATGTTTATATAGAAATAAAAGATGATGACAACTTATTTGAATTAAGTGATATTCCACCAGAAAAATGGAATTTATACCATAATTTATATTATAAACCAGTTCATTGGGATATACGTTTGCCAAAGACAAAATGGGTAACAGTTCGATACCCCTCAAAAGTTTTTGCACAAAAATTTGGTATGAGTACAGAAAAGTTTGAAAACTTTTATTTCGATACTGTTTTGGCGGACTATGGAGAAATGGGTAAACTTATGTTGCCTTTAAAAGAAAGAATGGATAAGGCTAATAGAGTAAAAATACTGACTCCTACAACAGATTTAGACTTTAATATTGGAAAATATAAAGCAGTTATTTGTAATGGTAAAATCAACTTGCCTGATGGAGAAGTATTTATTGCACCTGAACTTGAAAGTGTAAATGGTACAATAACTTATAATGCAGATGTTTTATATCAAGATATTACTTTTTCTAACATAAAGTTAGACTTTAAAGATGGTAAAGTTATTAAGGCGGAATCTGGTAGTACTACTAGAGACTTGAACAGAATATTAGATACAGATGCTGGAGCAAGATATGTAGGTGAGTTTGCTTTCGGCACTAATCCAAAAATTGATAGAATTGTAAAAAATATAATTTACGATGAAAAAATGTTAGGTTCTATTCATTTGGCTTTAGGTGCGAGTCATCCAACTAGCAACAATGGTAATGAATCTGGTATTCATTGGGATATGGTACAAATTCATAAAAAAGAAAATGGAGGTGGACAAATATTTTTTGATGATGAATTAATCATGCAGGATGGAATATTTGTTCCTTCAGATTTACAAGAACTAAATCAAAATAAAACTTTAAAACTTACTAAAAAATAAAAAAGAAACATACTAATCAAATTGAGAATTAGTTTCAGATGATATATTATTTTATAAAATGCAAGTAATAAATAATATATAACGAGCTGCTATTAAGAGTATATGTTAAAAAACATTGAATTTTGTAATATTGATTTAAATGTCATTGATTGGAAAAATTGAAAAAAAGTATAAAATGTTAAAATCAGCCTATAGAGATAGGAAGATAAAGTTATGAGTAATATAATATTAACAGGTGATAGACCAACTGGAAGACTTCATTTAGGTCATTTGGTAGGTTCTTTATCGCAAAGAGTTCAATTGCAAAATTCTGATGCATTTGATGAAATGTATATTGAGATAGCGATGCACAAGCAACTACTGATAATTCAGGAAATATTCAAAAAGTTAAAGATAATGTTATTGAAGTGGCATTAGATTATTTGTCGTGTGGTTTAGATCCAAATAAGTGTACAATATTTCTGCAATCTGAAGTTCCAGAATTAAGTGATTTAACTTTTTATTACATGAATCTAGTTACATTATCTAGATTACAGAGAAATCCAACTATCAAACAAGAAATAATTTATAGAAATTTTGAAAACAGTATTCCTGTTGGAGATGATCAATTACCAATGATAGAACAAACAAGAGAAATTGTAAGAACTTTTAATAGATTATATGGTGAAACTTTGATTGAACCAAATGCATTATTACCAGAAAATACTGCATGCCATAGATTGCCTGGAACAGATGGACAAGCAAAAATGAGTAAATCAATAGGAAATTGCATATATTTAGCTGATAGTAAAGAAGAAGTAAAAAGAAAAGTTATGGGAATGTTTACTGATCCAAATCATTTAAGTGTTAAAGATCCTGGTGTAACTGAAGGAAATCCGGTGTTTATATATTTATCAGCATTTTCTAAAGACAAACATTTTAAAGAATATTTTAAAAATACTGAAACTGGTGAACTAGAGTATAAGAATCTTGAAGAATTGAAGGCACATTATGAACGTGGTGGTTTAGGGGATATGAAAGTTAAAAAATTTCTAAATTATGTTCTTGATAATACATTAGATCCTATAAGAGCTAGGAGACACGAATTAGAAAATCATATTCCGGAGGTATACAAAATTTTATTTGCTGGAAGTGAAAAAGCTAGAAAAAAAGCTTCAAAAACATTAGCTAAAGTTAAAAATGCTATTGGATTAAATTATAGAAATGATTTTGAATTAATTAATAGTCAAATTGAAAAATATGCTTTACTTCATGAAAAAGAAGAAAAAAAATAAAAGTATATAAAAAAGTTTCAAATTTAAAAAAATCTATTGTATAAATAATATAAATTGTATATAATAAAAGAGAACATACCTGATGGTTCTATGTTAGGTATATTCCTTTTTGAAATAGTTTCCTAACGACCCCTCGTGGCGTTAGGATATTTTTTTATATAATAAAGTTATTTAACTAAAATAATAATTATTATAATAAAAAGGTAAATTATGATTCTATAAAGATATTTTTCTCTTTTAGTCACAATCACCACCTCACTTTCTAAAATAAAAAGTAAGGAATATACTAACGCATCAGATATGCTCTCATATATAACATAGCAACTTTTTAAATAAACACCTGAAAGTATTTTAAAAAAACTAAAAAAAAGAGAATTTATCTCTTATTTTTTAAATACAAACAATTTGCTTAAAACATAATTTAAAACTATAACAATAAATTGAACTATAATTTTAGAAATCATATCATTTAAAGATAATAATGTAACTAAAATATACATAGTTATAAGTTCAATACCTAATGATGTTAATCTAGATAAATAAAATTTAAACATATCTTTAATTTTACTAGAACTACTAGTTTTAAAAACATATTTTTGATTAGTAAAAAATGCAAAAGTAACTGATAAAATCCAAGATAATATATTACTTAAAACATAATCTAAATTGATAAGTCTAGTAAAGAAAGCATAGCTTAATATAGAAACTAAAGTAGTTAAAACACCAAATATAAGATAATTGATTATTTCTTCATATTTTTTATAAATTTTTATCATTTTCTTCAGTTTCCTTAATAATATAAATTGGTCTTTTTTTAGTTTCTAAATATGTTTTAGCTAAATACTGTCCCATAATTCCAATACAAAATAATTGAATACCACTTACAAAGAAGATTATACAAACTAAGCTAGGCCATCCATTAACTGGATCTCCAAATATTAATGTTTTAACAACTATAACAATAACCATAATAAATGATATTAAACAAAATAACATACCAATAACTGATGAAAATAATAGGGGAGTAGTAGAAAAACCAACAATACTTTCCATAGCGTAATTTAATAATTTCCAAAAATTCCATTTAGTTGTTCCAGCAACCCTTTCAGTATTCTCAAATGTAATCCATTTTGTATTAAATCCAACCCATGAAAATATTCCTTTAGAATAACGATTATATTCTTCTAATTCTAAAATAGCATCTACCATTTGTCTTGTCATTAATCTAAAATCTCTAGCTCCATCAACAATAGTAGTCTTACTGATTTTATTTATAATTTTATAATACCATTTAGTAAATAATTTTCTAAAGAAAGAATAACCATTTCTTGAAACACTTCTTGTAGCTATACAATCATAATCAGTATTTTTAATTTCATCATACATTTCTATTAATAATTTAGGTGGATCTTGTAAATCAACATCCATCATTGCTACAAAATCACCTTTGGTAGCTTTAAGTCCAGCTAATATGCCAGCTTCTTTACCAAAATTTCTAGAAAATGATATATATCTTACTCTTGAATCTTCTTTAGATAATTTTCTTAATATATTTAAAGTATTATCGCTTGAACCATCATTTATAAAAATTAATTCAAACTTAACATAATTCATTTTTTTCATTATTTTTTTCATTTCTTCGTAATAAATAGGAAGTGATTCCTCCTCATTATAACAAGGAACAATTATACTAATCATTTAAAACACCTCAAAAAGATTATACCATATTTATTTTTACTATGGTATAATTAAATAGGTGATACTATGAAATTTATATTAAAAAACAAATATATAATTTTGATAATTACTATATTATCTTGTCTAATGTTTTATTTTATTGGAGAAAAACAAGGATTTCATGAAGATGAAATATTTTCAATAGGTTCTAGTAATTATAGATATGATAATGTTTATAGATCTTTTGGATATGCTGAAGCTAATCAAGATGTTTTTTACAATCAAGTTTTAAAAAGTGATAATAAATTATATAATTTAAAAAAATTTATTTTTGATAATGATTCATTTATAAAAGATGAGACTTTAAGTAAAGAAGTACCAATTTTTAGAACAAATAATGAAGCTTTAGAATATTTAACAATTGGTAAATATGATGTATTTAATTATTTTTCAGTTTATTATAACCAAGCTAGAGATGTACACCCACCATTATTTTATTTTTTAGTTCACTTTGTATCAACTATATTTTATGGAACATTTTCTAAATATATTATTTTTAGTATTAATTTGTTATTTTTTATTGGAACATTATTAGTAATTAATAAAATAATGAAAAGTTTAAATAAAGAAAAATTAGGAATACCTACTATGATTTTATATGGTGGTAGTATAGGATGTATTAGTACTGTAGTTTTTCAAAGAATGTATATGATGTTAACTTTCTTTAGCATTTTATATCTATATTTGACTATTAAGTTTATACAAGATGATTTTAAAGTAGAGAAAAAATATCCATGGATTTTAACAATTTTATTTGGATTTTTAACTCAATATTATTTTTGTATATATATTGTACTTGTATTTATTTTATTAGCAATATATTTAATAACTAAAAAAGAGTACAAGAAACTATATGATTATTTTATAGTACATATTATACCAGCTGTTATTGGTGTTGCTTTTTACCCAACAAGTATATATCACATTTTCTTTTCTTATAGAGGAATAGGGGATGGTGGTAGTACTAAAACAATATTTGAAAGTATTATTTACTATTTAAGTCAAATTTATAAATTATTTGGATTTAAAAATTTATTGTTAATTACTATTATAATTGTTATTATTTTATTTATTAAAAATAAAGTAACAATTGATAAAGAAAAATATAAGTATTTGATTATATTAATTTTTCCTATAATTATGTATATATTAATAGTATCTAAAATTGCTCCTTTTTTAGGAGAAGATTATACATCTAGATATATAATGTTAACTTTTCCTATAATAGCTATCAGTATTATGTATTTACTTAGTTTAATAAGTAAATCAAATATTATTCCTTTAATTATTAGTGTAGTATTAGTAATTAATGGATTATTTAATGAAACACCTGTTTATTTATATAAAGATTATAAAAAAGCAATGGATTTAGCTTATGAATATAAGGAAGATTATTTTGTATATGTATTTGATAATTATTTTACACATTTAAGTTCATTACCTGAATTTGCTACATATAAAGCTAGTTTAATAATAAATATTAACGATTATGATTTTAGTTTATTAAATAATGATGAATTAAATAATAGTAGTGAATTTATTGTTTGTATTAAAAATTGGATAAATCAAGACGAAGTATTGAATAAAATTTTAGAAAATACAAAGTATAATAAATATGAAAAATTGTTAGAGTTAAATAGTGATGTAGAATCTACTTATTACAAATTTTCATAATTTAGCACTCACTACTTGACATTGCTAAAATAAAGTGGTAGAATGATAATTGTAAGAGATAAAGAGTTCTTACAAAGGTATTAAGTTATATGATGTGCTACCTATTTGGTGTCAACACAAAAAATAAGAAAGGAAGTAATGTATATGATGATGATACCTAGAAGAAAAGATTTTGATTTATTAGAAGATATGTTTAAAGATCCATTCTTTAATGTAGAAGAAAGTAAAGTAATGAAAACAGATATTAAAGAACATAACAACAGTTATTCAATAATTGTTGATTTACCAGGATACAATAAAGAGGATATTAAAGTTGCTGTAGATGATGGATATTTAACTATTCATGCTACAATGAGTTCTAATAATGAAGAAAAAGAAAAAGGCAAATTCGTTCGTCGTGAAAGATATTTTGGAGAATGTTCAAGAAGTTTTTATGTAGGAGAACAAATTACTACAGAAGATATTAAAGCTTCATTTAAAAATGGTACATTAAATCTTGAAATTCCTAAAAAAGAAGAGAAGAAAGAATTGCCTAATAAAAAATACGTTGAAATTGAAGGATAATATAAAAATCCAGTCTTATATGACTGGATTTATTTTTTATAATTAAATTTTATTTTTTGCTTTTTGTTTTATTTTTTTTAAATTCAATATTTTTAATTGTATTATATATATTTTGTACGTTTAATTCGTCATCTAAATTAATTAATATATTGTCTTTTATAATGTCATCATCAATTAAAGAAATAATAGACATCATTATATATTTTAAATTATCAATGAAGTAACTGTTTTCTAGATCTGATATTTTAATATTATCATCTTCTATTGTTTCCATTACATATAGTAGAGCTATATCTTTTAAAGTTTTTGTTTGATCTTTTAGTAAATATTCATTTCTAGTTTTTAAAAATAATTCATATATTTTATCTATTTCAGCTATTGTTAATTTAGTAGTTTTATCTTTTTTATTTTGAAAATTATCTAAATATTCATTTTTTAAATCATTTAGTAAATCCGATATATTGTTATTGATGTTTTTTGAATAATTAAGGTAAAATTCTATTTTTCCTTCTAGTAATGTTAAACTTTCTAAAGTAATCGGTGTTAATGTAAGTGTTTTATCTTCCGAATTAATAAGTTCATTGTATTCTTTTAAATATGTTAAATACATGTCATTATTTTTGCTTTTTAATCTTGCTAGTAGATATTCAATATTTTCTAATTTTAAAGTTATTTTGTCTTTTTCTATTTTAGTTTTTTTAACTTCTTCTTTTTGTTCCTTTTCTTTTATTTCAGAATTAAAAATGTTTTTATTATATTGGGTTGTCATGTTTTGAATAAATTTCTTTTTTGAACTGTTTTTTAAAATTCCTTTAAATCTATTTGTATATTCTTCTATTTCATTTTTATTAGCAACTTTATGATTAAAAATTATGGCTTCACATAAACTTAAATTTTCAAAAGATTTAATAATAGGATTTAAACTATAAACAGTTAAACTAATTGGATAAAATTTATTAGAATCATTATTACATTCACGAAAGTATGGTTGAATGCTACGCATATAAAAATCTATATAGATAATTTCCATACCATTTATGTTATAACTACTGCAATAATAGTGTTTAGAATCTGTATATACACTATCTTTTGTGTTTATATAAAATAGTCTTCCATCATTAGATAAAATACTATGTTCGACGCCAGCTTTTGTCATTCTATATTGAATTTTATCACTAGTTGCTATTGGAAATAGTAGACCAGTTAACAATTCTTTACCATATAAATCTCCATTTTCATTAGTAATTAATTCATATATTATGTTATTTTCTGATTTTTTTTTGTATAAATTATAATCATCAATAAACATATCATTAATTTTGGATTTTATTTCAGTAAATGACATATTAGATAAGCTTATCATGCTATTACTAGGTGTTTCTTTTATTTCATCAGTAAAATTTTTTCTAACATTATAATTAAGTTTATTTAAATAATCTAAAAAATTATCAGCAGATAAACTATATCCTTTATTTTCAATATTTCCTAATTCTAATATTATATCTTTTAATTTATCAATGTTTACAATTTGTCCTTTATAATATATTTTTTCCATAAAGTCCTCCTTAAATAATTTGTATTATATCACTTATACATAACAATGTAAAATAAAAAGCTCTGAATTAACAGAACTTTCAATTCCATAATGGCGGAGACGGAGGGATTTGAACCCTCGCGCCAGTTGCCCGACCTACACCCTTAGCAGGGGCGCCTCTTCAGCCTCTTGAGTACGTCTCCGTTTGACTACATTATTAATTTTACATGATAATTTTTTGTATGTCAATAGAAAAAGTAGAATTAAACAGGATAAACGCATGAGTTTTAAAAACTTATGTGTTTTTTAATGTATTTAATGTTTCTGTATCTAGTAACTTAAAAATATTTTCTATTTCATTTTCAAAATCAAATGATAAGTCAGTTCTTATTAGATTTAAACTCTTTTTATAATATGTTTGAACAAATTTTAATATTGCTAATGCGATTCTTCTAATTATACCTAGATTCTTTGCTCCATTTTTTTCAAGGGTTTTATTACTATCTTCTTTAAATACTATATCTAATGGTGCATGTAAATTATTTTCAATATTCCATTCTGATCTAACACTTTTTGAAAATAATTCTATATCATTTGTAAAACTAATAATATAATATCTATTTTCTATTACTTTTTTTCCATCTCTCTCAATTGTATTTCTTGCTAATCCTATTGATTTTAATCCTGGCCATTTTTTCTTCTTTTCCATCCATTTTATATCTTCTGTCATACAATATTCCCTTGTAATAAGTCCATTGTGTTCTTTAGATATTGTTTTTTTATAATTTTGTTTTTTTACTTCTTCATATATCCTGTTATCTTCAAAATATCCTTTTATTTCTGTATATGTTAATAATTGATTTTCTTTTACTGGTAAAACATAATCTGCTTTCCCTTTTAATATTGCTTTTATTGTTTCTACTTGAGTATTTAATGCATCTGCTGTTACTACACATCCTTCCAATTTCAATTTTTCTAATAATTTTGGTCCCATTGGTATTTCATTACTTTTTTCTGTTATATAATCTTGAATTAGAGAAATACCATAATTATTTGAATAAACACTCATTGTATTTACTATATCTTCACCTTTGTTAATCCCATTACTTCTGTTTGAACCATTAGATGTTTTTCCATCCATACTTAATATATCCTTGGTTTTACTTGTTGTTATTTGATTTATTTTATTTATTAAATAATTAATTGTATCTGAATACAATGTATTTGGATTTAAAATAGAAATTACTCTTTGTATAGTATCATGTGATGGTATTCCATTTGGTAATTCCAAATATTGTTTTAACCATTTTTCCTTCTTTTTGGCAAATGATTCTATTTCTGTCCATTCGTTACATTTTGCTAAAACCGCAAATAATGTAATCAATATTATATCTTCTATTTTATGTTTAACATTTGGTTGATACCTTGTATCTTCTTGTTTTTTTATTATTGTTATAATATCATTTATACCATTATTATTTAATTCTTCAAAATTTATATTTATCTTATCAAACATTTCACTTATCTCCATTAATTTACTACTTTTCTTACTCATATTCTTTTTATCCTTTTTTCTATTATACACTAAAAAACACATAAGTTTTTAAAACTCATGCGTTTATCCTGTAGAATTAAAACATTTCTACTTTTTCTTCATTAAAATGATATAACTTAGGAGGTCTACCATTTTGACCTTTGATACTTTTACCACTATCAACAATTCTATTATTTAACAACATATATTTTCTAAAATTTCTTCTATCTAATTTTTTATCATAAGCAGATTCATAAACACTTTGAAGTTCTGGAAGGGTAAAATCATCTTCCAAAAATAAATCCACCAAATTGTTATTTTTTATTTCATTTTTTACTAATTTAATAGCGTCTTCAATAATCATTCCATGATCATAAACTGTTTTAGGTATGTCATCAATAGGAAACCAGCTGCATTCAATACCTTTTCTATATTGATGATTTTTAAGTTCTGTACTTGATATTATACCAATTAATGAATTAGCGATAATTCTATCATTTGGAAGTCTATCAATTTTACTAAATATATTGCATTGTTTTAAAGTAACATTTTCAAAATTAGTAAATTCAAATACTGTATCTTTCGCACATTCATCAATAGTTTCGCTAACCATAAGTAAATTACTAGGTAAATACCAATAATTTTTAAAAGGTTCTTCATCTCTTTTTACTAATAAAATCTTAATAATGCCATTTTCTATTGTAAATAAATTTATTACAACTTCTAATTCATTAATATATCTAGTATCAATATCCATATTATCACCTAACATAAATTATATAAAAGCAAAAATAGTTTGTCAAATAAATTTCTTTAAAAAATAAACAAAAAAACTATATTTTTAAATAAAAATCCTTTATAATGATATTAGGTGATAGTATGGAAGAACAAATTTTAGAATTATTGAATAAAAAGAATAAAGCATTAAGTGTACATGAAATATGTAATGAACTTAATTATAATAAAGTTGAAGATTTAAAAAAAGTAATGGTTATATTAAATTATTTAGAGGACAATCTAAAAATAAGAAGAACAAATAAAGATAACTATGAAACATTTAAAAATAAAAATGTTCAAATAGGAACTTTAATGGCTACAAAGAAAAATTTTGCTTTCGTTGACATAGATGGCGATGATGATGTTTTTATTCCACCAACATGTATTAATGGAGCAGTGGATGGGGATAAAGTAGTAGTAGAAATAACTTCTAAAAAAGGTGTAGATTTAGAGGGAAGAATTATAAGAATAGTTGAAAGAAATATTCATAACTTAATAGGAACTGTTATAGAAGAAAATGGTGTCAAAAAATTAAAATTAGATAATGAAAAATTAAAATTAGAAATAATTGTAAAAGATGAAAATGTAATGCCAGGACATAAAATAATAGTTAAACCTACTGATAAAATAGGAAATAATAAATATAATTGTGAAGTAGTTAGAATACTAGGACATATAAATGATCCAGGAGTTGATATTTTATCAATTGTTTGTGAACATGATTTTCCTGATACATTCAGTGAAGAAGTAATGAATGAAGTAGAAAAAATACCAGGACATGTTAGTGAAGAAGAAATAAACACTAGATTAGCTAATGATGGCGCTGATTTAAGAAATAGAATGATATTTACAATAGATGGTGATGATACTAAAGATATAGATGATGCTGTTGAAGTACAAAAACTAGAAAATGGTAACTATTATTTAGGAGTTCATATAGCTGATGTAAGTTACTATGTAAAACCAGGAAGTAAGCTTTATGAATCAGCATATACAAGAGGAACATCAGTATACTTAGCTGATAGAGTTATACCAATGTTACCACATAAATTATCAAATGGTATTTGTTCTTTAAATCCAAATGAAGAACGTTTAGCTCTTTCTTGTATGATGGAAATAGATAAAAAAGGTAAAATTATATCAACAGATATAAGAGAAAGTGTTATTAAGTCAAGAAAACAAATGACTTATAAATGTGTTAATTCTATATTAGAAAAAGATATAATACCAGAAGGATATGAAGAATATGCAGATACTTTAAAAACTATGAAAGAATTAGCTGATATACTAAGAAAAAATAAAGAATCAAGAGGATATATAGATTTTGAAATAGATGAAGCTAAAATTATAGTAGATGAAAATGGCAAAGCAATTGACGTTGTATTAAGAGATAGAGGTACAGGAGAAAAACTAATAGAGGACTTCATGATAGCGGCAAATGAAGCAGTAGCTACTTATATTAACTATATGCAATTACCATTTGTTTATCGTGTCCATGATGTACCAAGTGAAGAAAAAATAACTAATTTTATAAGTTTTGTAAATAGTTTAGGATATGTAATAAAAGAAAAAGTTAGAAATATTACTCCAATAGAAATGCAAAAGCTATTAGATAGTTTAAAAGATGTAAAAGAATATCCAATTTTATCATCATTAATGTTAAGAAGCATGAGAAAAGCTATATATGATACAAATAATATAGGACACTTTGGATTAGGAAGCAAATGCTATACTCATTTTACTTCACCAATAAGAAGATTCCCTGACACAACTGTTCATAGATTAATAAGAAAATATTTATTTGAACATAAAATGGATGAAACATTCCTAAACCAACTAGAAGTAGAACTAAAAAATATTTGTGAACATTCAAGCGAAAGAGAAAGAGCAGCTGTAGACTGCGAAAGAGAAGTAAATGATATGAAAATGGCTGAATATATGATGGATCACATCGGAGAACAATATCAAGGTATGATAAGCAGTATTACAAGTTTTGGTATGTTTATAGAACTTCCTAATTTAATAGAAGGATTAATAAAAATGGAAGAACTAAAAGATGATTATTATACATTTGATGAATCAACAATATCATTAATTGGAAAAAAGAACAAAAGAGGCTACCGTTTAGGCGATGAATTAGATGTCATAGTATCAGGCGCTAATAAAGAAGCAAGAACTATAGATTTTGTACCTGCTACAAAAGAAAATATAAAGAAATATGTAAAAGAAAGACAATAAACAAATAACTTAAGGTGAGTATAAATGATAGAAATAAAAAATAAAAAGGCATATTTTGATTATGAAATATTAGAAGAAATAGAATGTGGCATTGTCTTAACCGGTACAGAAATTAAATCAATTAGAAATAGTAACGTAAATTTAAAAGATAGTTATGCTATTATTAGAAATGGTGAAGTATATTTGTTAAATATGCATATTAGTGAATATAAAGAAGGAAATATTTTTAATCATAATGAAACAAGAACTAGAAAATTATTACTTCATAAAAAAGAAATTCTTAAACTAAGAGATAAAATAGAATTAAATGGTAATACACTAGTTCCATTAAAACTATATTTTAAAGGTAATAAAGTAAAAATATTACTAGGCTTAGCTAAAGGTAAAAAAACATATGATAAAAGAGAAACTATTAAAGAAAGAGATATTAATAGAGAAATAAAAAAAGAATTAAAAAATAAATATTTATAATATGTAAATTTGAATAAAAAAAGATTGACAATCATATAATAAAATGGTATATTAAATACGATTTAATCGATGGATTTACTGAAAAGTAAATCTTTCATTAAGTAAAATTTGAAACACCTGGAAGTGTGTAAAGAAAGGAGACTAATATGCCTACAATTAATCAATTAGTTAGAAAGAACAGAACTGATAAGGTTAGAAAGAGTAAATCACCAGTTTTAGGAATTGGATATAACAGTAGAAAGAAAAAAACTACAGGGTTAAATTCACCTCAAAAACGTGGAGTATGTACTCGTGTTGGTACAATGACACCAAAAAAACCAAACTCAGCTTTAAGAAAATATGCTCGTGTTCGTTTAAGTAATGGTTATGAAGTAACTGCTTATATTGGTGGAGAAGGACATAATTTACAAGAACACAGTGTTGTATTAATTCGTGGTGGACGTGTTAAAGACTTAATCGGTGTTAGATATCACATTGTTCGTGGTACTCTAGATACTGCTGGAGTTGAAAATAGACGTCAAGGACGTTCTAAATACGGCGCTAAAAGACCAAAAAATAAATAATAAAGGAGGATTAGACTATGCGTAAAAGACGTGCAGTAAAAAGAGATGTTTTACCAGATGCTTTATATAACTCAAAATTAGTTACAAAATTAATTAATCAAGTTATGGTTGATGGTAAAAAAGGAACTGCTGAAAAAATCGTTTATGATGCATTTGACATGATAAAAGAAAAAACTGGCGAAGAAGCAATTGATGTATTTACAAAAGCTATGGAAAACTTAAAACCAGCTTTAGAAGTAAAATCAAGACGTGTTGGTGGAGCTAACTACCAAGTACCAGTTGAAGTAAAACCAGATCGTGCTAGAGCATTATCACTTAGATGGTTAATTAACTATTCTCGTTTACGTGGTGGACATTCAATGTCTGAAAACTTAGCAAACGAAATAATTGACGCATCAAATGGTGTAGGTGCAGCAGTTAAAAAACGTGAAGATACACATAAAATGGCAGAAGCTAATAAAGCATTTGCTCATTATAGATGGTAATAAAGAAAGGAATTATTTATGGCTCGTGAATATAGTTTACAAAACACTCGTAACTTTGGGATAATGGCCCATATCGATGCGGGTAAAACTACAATGACAGAACGTATCTTATTCCATACTCATAAAATCCATAAAATAGGGGAAACACATGATGGCGCTTCTCAAATGGACTGGATGGAACAAGAACAAGAAAGAGGAATTACAATCACTTCTGCCGCTACAACAGCTTACTGGAAAGGTCATAGATTAAATATAATCGATACTCCAGGGCACGTAGACTTTACTGTAGAAGTTTCTCGTTCACTTCGTGTACTAGATGGTGCAGTAGCACTTCTAGATTCAAACGCTGGTGTTGAACCACAAACTGAAACAGTATGGAGACAAGCAGATGAATTTAAAGTACCTCGTATTATTTTCTGTAACAAAATGGATAAATTAGGAGCAAGCTTTGAAATGTCTTTAAAATCAATAGATGAAAGACTTGGAGTATGTGCTAAACCTATTGAATGGCCAATTGGAGCAGAAAATGAATTTAATGGTATTGTTGATTTAGTATCAATGAAAGCATATCATTATGATGGAGCTCAAGAAGAAAATCCAACAGAAATTGAAATACCTGCTGAATTAAAAGATATCGTAGAAGAAAAACGTAATGACTTAATTGAAACAGTAGTAGCATTTGATGATGCTTTAATGGAAAAATATCTTGAAGGTAATGAACTTACTACTGAAGAAATTAAATCAGCTATCAGAAAAGGTGTTTTAAATGTAGAATTCTTCCCAGTAATGTGTGGAACTGCATTAGGAAATAAAGGTACAAAATTATTAATAGATGCTGTTGTTGATTACTTACCAGCACCAACAGATATTGAATCAATCAAAGGTGTAGATTTAGACGGTAATGAAATCGTTAGACATCCATCTGATTCAGAACCATTTAGTGCATTAGCATTCAAAGTTATGACAGACCCATTTGTTGGTAGATTAACATTCTTTAGAGTTTACTCAGGACATATTACAAGTGGTTCATATGTTATGAATGCTACTAAAGGTAAAAAAGAAAGATTAGGACGTATTCTACAAATGCATGCTAATAACAGAACTGAAATATCAGAAGTATTTACAGGAGATATAGCAGCAGCAGTAGGATTCAAAGATACAACTACTGGAGATACTCTATGTGATGAAAAGAAACAATGTATCTTAGAATCAATGGAATTCCCAGAACCAGTTATTGAATTAACTGTAGAACCAAAATCAAAAGCTGACCAAGATAAAATGGGTATTGCTTTACAAAAATTAGCTGAAGAAGATCCAACTTTCAGAGCTAGTACAAATCATGAAACAGGTCAAACTATTATCGCTGGTATGGGTGAACTTCACCTAGACATCATCGTTGATAGAATGAGAAGAGAATTTGGTGTAGAAGCAAACGTTGGTCAACCACAAGTTTCATATCGTGAAACATTGACTCAAACAGCTGAATGTGAAGGTAAATACATTAAACAATCAGGTGGTCGTGGACAATATGGTCACGTATGGATTAAATTCGAACCAAATCCAGATAAAGGATATGAATTCGTTGATGCAGTTGTTGGTGGTGTAGTTCCAAGAGAATATATTCCAGTAACTGATAAAGGATTACAAGACGCTATGAAAACTGGTGTACTTGCAGGATTCCCAATGATAGATGTTAAAGCAACATTGTTTGATGGTTCTTACCATGATGTCGATTCATCAGAAATGGCTTACAAAATTGCAGCTTCTATGGCTTTAAAAGAAGCTAAAAATAAATGTAAACCAATCTTACTAGAACCAATCATGAAAGTTCAAATCGTTGTTCCAGATGAATATCTAGGAAACGTTATGGGAGATATTACATCTCGTCGTGGTAGACCTCTAGGTCAAGAATCAAGAGGTAATGCATTAGCAATAGATGCAATGGTACCACTTGCTGAAATGTTTGGATATGTAACAAGCTTACGTTCAAACACTCAAGGTAGAGGACAATTCACAATGGTATTTGATCATTATGAAGAAGTTCCAAGAAATATTGCAGAAGAAATTATTAAGAAAAATGGTGGAAACTAGGAAAAAATACTTGATATTTTTCCCTAGTTAATATAAAATAATAATTGTAAATAAATAAGGAGGAAATTAAAATGGCAAAAGAAAAATTTGATCGTTCAAAACCACATGTTAACATTGGTACTATTGGACACGTAGACCACGGTAAAACTACTTTAACTGCGGCTATAACAAATGTATTATCAAAGAAAGGTTTCGCTGAATTTGTTGATTATGCAAATATCGATAAAGCTCCAGAAGAAAGAGATCGTGGTATCACAATCAACACTTCTCACGTAGAATATCAAACAGAAAAAAGACACTATGCACACGTTGACTGTCCAGGACATGCTGACTATGTTAAAAACATGATTACAGGTGCAGCTCAAATGGATGGTGCTATCTTAGTTATTGCAGCTACAGATGGACCTATGGCACAAACTCGTGAACATATCTTATTATCACGTCAAGTTGGTGTACCTCGTATGGTAGTATTCTTAAATAAATGTGATATGGTTGATGATGAAGAATTATTAGACTTAGTTGAAATGGAAGTTCGTGAATTATTAAACGAATATGGTTTCGATGGAGATAATACTCCAATCATCAGAGGTTCTGCTTTAAAAGCTCTTGAAGGAGATCCAAAATATGAACAAGCAATCTTAGACTTAATGGATGCAGTAGATAATTGGATTGAAACTCCAGTTAGAGATACTGATAAACCATTCTTAATGCCTATTGAAGACGTTTTCACAATTACAGGACGTGGAACTGTTGTTACAGGACGTGTTGAAAGAGGACAATTAAAACTTAATGATGAAGTTGAAATCGTTGGTTTAAAAGATACTAAAAAAACTGTTGTTACAGGAATTGAAATGTTTAGAAAACAATTAGATTACGCTGAATCTGGAGATAATGCCGGAGTATTATTAAGAGGTATTGCTCGTGAAGATGTAGAACGTGGTCAAGTATTAGCTAAACCAGGTAGTGTTACTCCACATAAAAAATTCAAATGCGAAGTTTATGTATTAAGTAAAGAAGAAGGTGGAAGACATACTCCATTCTTCACAAACTACCGTCCACAATTCTATTTCAGAACTACAGACGTTACAGGTGTTATTGAATTACCTGAAGGAACTGATATGGTTATGCCAGGAGATAACGTTTCAATGACAGTTGAATTAATTGCTCCAATTGCAATTGAAAACGGAACTAAATTCTCAATCCGTGAAGGTGGTAGAACAGTTGGTTCTGGTGTAGTTTCAGAAGTTATTGAATAATAATTAAAAAGATACTTGAAAAAGGTATCTTTTTTTGATAGACTAATAATGTAAATAAAAAATAGTAATATAGTTTGATATAGTAGTACAAATTTTGAAATAAAATAGAGAAGTTAAATCTAAAAATAACGAAAAATTATATGTGTGCTATATGTAAACGGAGGGGGCAATTTTACTAACTATTTTTTATTGCTATTTTAAAGGAAGAAGATATAAATATGAAAAGAAAAGGATTTACATTGATTGAGCTATTAGCGGTAATAGTAATATTATCGGTAATAGCGTTAATCACAACACCAATGATATTAAACATAATAGAAGAAACAAGAAAGAAAGCATCAATAGAAAGTGTAAATGGAATATTAGATGCAGCAGAGAAATATGAAATAACAAGTATGTTAGAAGGGGAAGAAACAAGAAGGTTTGAGTTTCCAAATGAGAAATTACAATATAAAGGAACAAAACCAGAAAGTGGAACACTAATAATAGATGAAGAAGGAAATACAAGTATAACAGTATTAATAAATGGATACTGTGTAAGAAAGAGATTTAATGAAACAACACCAAGTGTAATAGAAGAAAAAAATTGTACAATAGAAGATAGTGAATTAATATATGCAGAAAGATATAAAGAAGAAATATTAAATGGAGCATATCCAGAAATAAAGAATGAATTAATACCAGTAACAATAGAAAGTAATGGAACAGTAACATATGCAGATATAAGAAAAGAATGGTATAGTTATAAAAATAAGGTATGGGCAAATGCTGTAATATTAAAAGATAATGTAACACATAGTGTAGGAGAAGTAATACCAGAAAGTGATATAAAACAATATTATGTATGGATACCAAGATATAAATATGAATTATGGAATGTAAATGGAGAAAATAAATATCCAAATGGAACAAGTTCAGAAAGTGCGATAAATATAGTATTTGAAAGTAAAGATAAAGAAACAAGTAATGGAACTGAAAATGGAGAATGGTTAACACATCCAGCGTTTACATCATTTAATACGAATGGAATATGGGTAGGAAAATATGAAACAAGTTATGATGAAGAAACATATACAGACTCAAGTAAATTTTTAACAACAAATCCAAATTATACAGCAGCAACCCAAGCAAGTAATATAATAATAAAACCAAATGTAAGAAGTTTGACAACAAAGAAGGTAAGTGAATTTTATACATTAGGAAGAGGAATAAATGAAGGATTAAACTCACATATGATGAAGAATAGTGAATGGGGAGCAGTAGCTTATTTAACATATTCGTTATATGGAAAATGTACAGAAACAGGATGTGAAGAAGTATACTTAAATAATATTAATACTGGATATTATCCAGCAAGTAGTGCGACATTTACAGGACAATGGCAATATGGGGCAAGTATAACAGGATGTAGTGCATCAAGTACTTCATCAGGTGGAGTGGGAAATCAAACTTCATGTGAATCAGGATATGCATATAATGAAATAAATAATAAAGCCAGTACAACAGGAAATATAAGTGGAATCTATGATATGAGTGGAGGAAACTGGGAATATGTAATGGGAGTACTAAAAGATGCATCAGGTAATCCAATGAGTGGAAGAAATAGTAAATATAATTCAGGATTCAATGGAACATATGGATGTCCAACATGTGACAGTGATACATCAGGATTAACAAGTTTAACAACAGGAATAGATTTTCCAACAGATACAAGATATTATGATTTATATACAGCTAATTCAACTTCATTAGGTAATGAAACATGGTATAAATATGAAAATGGACATTTAGGGGACGCAACAAAAGAAATAGCAATATCCAAATCTAATGGTTCAAGTGGAGATAGAGGACTATGGTATAGTGATTATGCGTACTTTCCTGCGATGACTTGCCCTTGGGTCGCTCGTGGTGGCAATTTCGGCAATGGTACTGGTGCTGGAGTTCTTTTCTTCAATCGTTACGGCGGTCACGCCGGCAGCAATGGTGCTTTCCGTGTTGTTCTAGCAATCTAATAAAATTAATTAGAAATTGTAATACACAATTTCTTTTATTATGATAAAATATATTCAAGGAGGTAATACTTATGATAAAAGAAAAATTATCTTTAGTACCTAATAAACCAGGATGTTACTTGATGAAGAATAAAAACAACGAAATAATATATGTAGGTAAAGCAAAAAAATTAAAAAATAGATTATCTTCTTACTTTAGAGGAAAACATACTGGAAAAACAGCTAAATTAGTAAGTGAAATAGTAGACTTTGAATATGTTGTAGTAGGTAGTGAAACAGAATCATTAATACTAGAAATGAACTTAATAAAAGAACATGATCCAAAATATAATATATTGCTTAGAGATGATAAAAGTTATCCATATATTGAATTAACAAAGGAAGAAGTACCTAGATTATTAGTAGTAAGAAGTCTAAATAGAAAGAAAAATCAAAATAGACTATATGGACCGTATCCTAATGTATTTGCAGCTAGAAACACTGTTAATTTACTAAATAGGATGTATCCTTTAAGAAAATGTAGAACATATGCTGATAGACCTTGTTTATACTATCATATAGGTGAATGTCTAGGATATTGTACTCATAATGTAGATAAACAAAAAATAATCGATATGGAAAATGATATAATAAGATTTTTAAAAGGTGATGATTCACTAATAACAAAAAAACTAGAAGATGAAATGTTAAAAGAAAGTGAATTAATGCACTATGAAAAAGCAAAAGAATTAAAAGATTTATTAGATTATATTAAAATTACTTTAGTAAAACAAAAAGTAGAAATAAATGATACTGTTGATAGAGATGTATTTGGCTATTATGTAAATAAAGGTTATTTATCAATACAAGTGTTCTTTATAAGAAGTGGTAAAATTTTAGAAAGACATTCTAAAATAATACCTTTAATTGATGATATAAATGAAGAACTAACTAGATATATAGCTAACTTCTATAATAGAAATATTTTACCAAAAGAAATATTAGTACCAGATATAGTAGATATAGAACTACTAGAAAAATTCTTTAATATTAAAGTAATTGCTCCAATAAAAGGTGTTAAACAAAAAATAGTAGAAATGGCCAATAAAAATGCTGAAATAACACTAAATAATGAAATAGAATTAATAAATAGAGATGAAGAAAGAACAATTTTAGCTAATGAAGAACTAAAAAATATTTTAAAACTAGAAAAATTAGATAGAATAGAATTATTTGATAACTCACACTTATTTGGAACATTTAATGTATCAGGTATGGTTGTATTTACAAATGGATTACCAAATAAAAATGAATATCGTAAATTTAAACTAAGTATTGATTCAAATGATGAATATGCTATGATGAAAGAAGTAATTTATAGAAGATATTTTAGAGTATTAAAAGATAATTTAAAAAGACCAGATTTAATCATAGTAGATGGTGGTATAGGACAAATTCATATAGCTAGAGAAGTATTATCTAGTTTAAATATGAATATACCAGTTATAGGACTTAAAAAAAATGATAAACATGCTACTGAGGCATTAATGGCATTTGACCCTATAGAAGAGGTTAAAATAGATAAAAAAAGCAATCTATTCTATTATTTAGAAAGAATGCAAGATGAAGTACATAATTTTACTATTAGTTATCATAAACAAATAAGAAGTAAAGGTGCTATTGAAAGTATTTTAGATAATGTAGAAGGTATTGGTAGTATTAGAAAAAAAGAATTATTAAAAAAATATAAAACTATTAATAAATTAAAAGAAGTAAGTATAGAAGAATTAAAAGCAATATTACCAATTAAAGTAGCAACTAATCTACATGAATTTTTAAAAAACTATGAAATAAAATAATATATAAGGAGGGATGTTATGCGTTTTATACCAGATATTCCTCCTAAATTGTTTTCATTTAGTGCTGTAATAGTTGGATATCTATTAATAGATGATACAACTGCTAATGAACAAAATGCTTTAGGAAATTGGCTGATGTTAGCTGCTCAAGTATTATGTACTAATGCATTTTATAAACAAGTTCAACAAGAAAGGGGAAATGAACCCAAAGAAGGAGTAGATAATACCCCTAATATTAATGAAACAATAATTATGTTAGAAAAAATGGTTAAAGCTATGCAACAAGAAATAAATGAATTAAAAAAAGAAGTTTAAAACTTCTAATCAATATTAATTAATTCATAATCTCTGCTTCCAAAATTTAATTCACTAGCTGCTTCTATAGTATGAATTCCGTTTCTAGAATTAATTCTTTCTAGTAAATGATTTTTACCCTCATCGTTAGATTCTTTTACTAAATCGATACAAGCTTGATCGATAGCTATAGGATCTAAACTAGCAAGTACGCCAATATCTTTCATACAAGGATCTTTTGCTTTAGCGCAACAATCACAGTCAACAGACATATTACACATTATATTTATAAAAGCAATATTTCCTTTAAATAAATTATATACTGAAGATGCAGCATCAGCCATACTTTCTAGAAATAAATTTTGTTCTGGAATATGGTCCCATAGAACATTTTGATCTTTAGTATATCCAGCTGAATGAATCCAAGATTTTCCTCTAGATGAAGCACATCCAATAGATAATTGTTTTAAAGCTCCACCATATCCACCCATAGGATGTCCCTTAAAATGTGATAAAACTAACATTGAATCATAATTTTTAATATGTTCTCCTAAATAATTTCCTTTTAATATTTTTCCATTTGGGATAGGTAAGACATAATCATTATCTTCACTATCCATTATATCAACATTAAAATATTTATTCCATCCATGTTCTTCTATTAGTTTTTCATGTTTTTCAGTAGAATTACGAGCTCCATTATAAGCTGTATTACATTCTACAACTGTACCATTAACATATTCAATAATAGGTTTAACAAATTCAGGTTTAATGTAATTTTGATTACCTTTTTCTCCAGAATGTAGTTTAACAGCTACATTTCCTTTTAATTCAATTTGTAACGCTTGATAGATTTTTACTAAACTATCTGGTGTAATTTCTTTTGTAAAATAAACTTTTGACTTCATATAACCATATCCTTTCTTAATATATTTTCATAATATATTATAACCAATTTTATATAAAATTAAAAGCTTTCTTTTTAAATAATTATTATGATATAATAGTTTATATAAAGGAGGTTTTTATGACATTTAAAGAAGCAGAAAATTTTTATAAACAAGATGAAAAAAAGTATGATATTGAAAATAATAAGGAATTTTTAAAATGGTTTAAAGATTCTATTAAAAAAGGGTATCACTATTTTACTGATATAGAAGATTTACAACAATTAATTGATAATATTACTACATGGTATGAAATGAAATACCCTGAACGTGAATTAGAATTTTATGAAGGTGTGAGATATTTTAACTTTAAAAATATGCTGCCATTATCTAGGTATATGAATATAGAGCAACTATTATATAGATTACCACATGATCAATTATTGTTGTTAGAGTGTTCCTACCGTGCTGGAGCTGGTTATCATTGTTTTTATAATGTTAATGGTGAAAAAACATGCGTTGATATGATAGGCATTAGTATATACAAAAAAGATAATTTCGATGGTTACTGTGAAGAATATCATGTAAAATCTCAACAATTTTTGTTGAGTGCTGAAGAAAAAACAGGTGAAGTTGATGTTGATACTACCTTAAAAAAATATGTTAATAACGATAGTATTAATCTTGAAGAAGTATTAGATTTATTTAAAACCAAATATAATGACATTTTAGATTTTAAAGAATTAGAAGACTGTATATATGATCATAATTGTGACTTTGAGTTAAGAAATAAAATATTGCAATTAGTTGCTTTAAAATTATTGTATTCATCTAAAACTATTCCTGAAAGGGGATATATAAGAGCTACAAGATTTATAGATGAATTTAATAAAAAATTAGGGTTAAATCTTAGTAAAAATGAAATTGATGAAATTATGAATCGAATTTATAAAATAGAAGATAATAAAACAAAAATAAAAAATAGAATTATTTAAATTTGATAATTTTAGTAGAAATACTAAACTTAAATTAATTAATAAAAAACATTATTTATAGTATGATAAGAACATATAGGAGAATTAATATGAATTTAAACAAAGTGAAATTTAATGAATCCATACATAGTAAAAACGGATATATTTTTGAATTTAAATATGAAGGTAATCAAAAAAATGATGTGGTTGACACAAATAAAGTTCATAAATTAATTACAAAATTTATGAATCAGATAAAAAATCATGAAGATATGATTACAAATGTAAGATTTTTAAGAACAATACTACGGGAATATGATGAACAACTATTAATTTTAAATTACCAAAACAGTAAAGTAGAAGAGACTATAAAATTTGATAATTATCATATGTCTTTATTTGAAAAAACTGAAAAAGTTTCAGTTAATAATTTTAACGAAAATTTTTCTGTTAAATATACTTCTAACAATAATATAAGTTTTACATTTACTGATTCTAATAATAATATAATAGATTATTCAAATGTTAGTGATATATCTAATAAAATCACTGAAGTTCTAAAAGAAATAGAAACATTGAATTGCATAGAGCCTATCGAATTAGATCAAAATGCAAAAACAATAGTAGAAATGTATAAATTATTTTATAATGAAAATCCTGATTTTAGTGACGAAAATATTAATCTTAAAATTCAAACTATGTTATCTATTTTATATAAATTTTCGATATCAGTTGATGATTATAGTTTTTCGTTTTCTAGTAAAAGAAAATTTCCTGTGTCTATTAGTTTATCAAATCTCATATTTGAATTATTTCCGTTAGGTGAAATTATGCAAATAAATGAACCAATAAAAATTAGAGAAGATGTTAAAAAGAAAATTATAATTATTGGTGAAGAAATAAAAAACACTATAAAATCTACAAGTAATCAAAAAGAAGCATTAACTATAATTAGCAAAATAATGCATGCAACAAGCTATAATTTACCATCTACAGCAAGTATAGAAGAAATAGCAAAATATACTAATTGTTCAAATAGTGAAGTAGAATCATGTAGAAAATTAGTTAAAAAAATTAACAATTTATATTAACCTAAAAAAGAACTAGAATGTTCTTTTTTATTAACAAATTAAATTATTTTATTTATTTAAATAAACTTTAAATTTAGGATCAATACTTAATACAAATTTTGCTATATCATTATTATTTTTAACTAAATCAGATGAATGTATGATTTTATAAATATCTTCTTTTAGATAATTTAATGCTTGTTCATATAATAAACTATTTATTTCATTATTATTTTTATAAAACATTGAAAATTCATATATATCATTATTTTCGTGCATACCTAAAAATATTTCGGTAATAAAATTACTTTTTTTCATTTGCTTTAATATTAAATTCTCTGTTAAATATTTAGAATCCATAACTAAAATAACTTTTTCATTTAAATCTAACAGTTCTAATATTTTATCTTTATCTTTTATATATTTTGCTAATTTATAATTATCCTTAATATATTTTTTTACTAAATTAAAGTCAAAATAAAGAGGCTTAGTATCTAAGTATTGAACAATTTGTTTTCTTATTTCATTATTTTTATATTCTTCTACCATATCACAATAAAATATTTCTATTTTGTCTATTTTAGATATCATATCTAATTCTTCATTTGCTAATTTTGTATTAAAAATTTCATATAATTTTTTACTAAATAATTTTAAATTATTGTCATAATCACTAGTCATTGTAATATCATCAATATCGTCATAATCAAATAATTCTTCAATAGTATTTATTAGTTTTATAATTCTTTCTTGCTCCAACACTTTAATACCTCCTATATTATTTGTCTTATATATTATATAGTTTTCTTTTTATTAAATAGAATATCATCATAATATAAAAACATATTAGATATTATGTTATTTCCATAATCTTTTATTTTATCAAAATTATTCATTAAATTTTTAAACTCATTATCGTTTAAAATTTCATTTAAATATCGAATGCATAAATATGATAAATCATATCCATTATAATTATTATTGCAAAAATCTATGCCATGCTTAATTTCATTTAGTTTTGGTATAATTATTGTTTCTTCTTTAACCTTTATATAATAATTTTTAAATTTATCAAAATTTAATAAATAATCTTTTTCACCTGATAAAAATTGAGCCATACCTTCATCGTACCAAGTAATTCTTTTAGAAAAATCATTTTTTAAGATATATTTTAAATATAAAATGTGAAATAATTCGTGATTAGCATTATATAATCTTAAAGTTTGATTATTTTTATCAACATATCCATTTATCATTCCCATATCAAATGTACCTTTAGCATACATAGGTAAAGATTCTTTTTTACCTCTTATTGAATATATAAAATCACGAAAGTTATTTATATCATCAAAATAATTAATTGTAATTTGATTCAATTGATCTACATTAAATAATTTTTTGTATTCTTCAATTTTTATCAAAAAAATATTTTTCATTTCAGTTACTAATGGAATCAATGTATTTGGACAGTATATTTTATATTCTTTACATTCAAATTGTAATTTCATAATTTACTCCTATTTTATTAATTATTATTTCCATCATAATGAACTCTTTTGCTCCTCATAAATGATTATAACATAGATTTTTTTTGTTTATATACTATTAAGTTTTTATTACAAAAAAAACTAATTCAATTTGAATTAGTTTAATTTCATATGGTAGCGAGAGGGGGATTCGAACCCTCGACCGACCGGGTATGAACCGATTGCTCTAGCCAACTGAGCTACCTCGCCATAACATTCTATATGACAATTCATCAACTGAACAATATAATAATAACATAATTAAATATTTTTGACAATACCTGTAAAGTAAAAAATATAAAAAATTTAGATTACAAATTAATTGCAGTTTTAAATTAATTATTATATAATTGATATAGTAAGGAGAATAGATATGAAACAATATAAAAATGTATTAACAAAAACAGAAGTAGAAAATATTGATAGATACTTTAGAGCAGCAAACTATTTATCAGTTGGACAACTATATTTAAGAAGTAATCCATTACTTAGAGAACCATTGACTATAGAAAATGTCAAAAAAAACGTTGTAGGACACTTTGGAACAGTACCAGGACAAAATTTTATATATGTTCATTTAAATAGAATTATCAAAAAATATGATTTAAATATGATATATTTATCAGGACCAGGACATGGCGGTAATGCGATGGTAGCAAACACTTACCTAGAAGGAAGTTATAGTGAAGTATATCCTAATATAACTGAAGATATAGAAGGTATGCAAAAACTATTTAAACAATTTTCATTTCCAGGAGGAATTTCTAGTCACGTTGCGCCAGAAACACCAGGATCAATACATGAAGGGGGAGAACTAGGATATAGTTTGTCACATGCTTTTGGAGCAGTATTAGATAATCCAGATTTAATAGCAGCTTGTGTAGTAGGAGATGGAGAAGCTGAAACAGGCCCACTAGCTACAAGTTGGCACTTCAATAAATTTTTAAATCCAAAAACAGATGGTGTGGTACTACCAATACTTCACTTAAATGGATATAAAATTGCTAACCCAACAGTATTTGCTAGAATTCCAGAAAAAGAATTAATATCATTTTTTGAAGGATGTGGTTATGAACCATATATAGTAGAAGGAGACAATCCTAAAATAATGCATCAAAAAATGGCATATACATTAGATACTGTAATTAAAAAAATAAAGAAAATCAAAAATGGTGATAGAAAACCAGTATGGCCAATAGTTATTTTAAAAACACCAAAAGGTTGGACAGGACCTAAAGAAGTAGATGGTAAAATGATTGAAAATAGCTTTAGAGCTCATCAAGTACCAGTAGTAATTAATGATAACCCAGAAATTAATTTAAAATTGCTAGAAAATTGGTTAAAAAGCTATAAACCAGATGAACTATTTGATGTAAGTGGTAAACTATTTCCAGAATTAAAAGCTTTAGCTCCAACAGGTGATAGAAGAATGGGTTCAAATCCACATGCAAATGGTGGTAAACTATTAGAAGAACTAAGAACGCCAGACTTTAGAAAATATGGTGTTAATGTAGAATATCCTGGAAGTGTAATGGCTCAAGATATGAAAGAATTAGGAGCATACGTAAGAGATGTTATTAAACTAAACGATGACAAAAAAAACTTCAGAGTATTTGGACCAGATGAAGCTTTATCAAATAGATTAAATTATATATTTGAAGCAACAAATAGAAAATGGGATACTAAAACTTTAGACACTGATGAATTTTTAGCTACAGATGGTAGAGTTCTTGATTCATATCTTTCAGAACATGCTTGTGAAGGATGGTTAGAAGGATATTTATTAACAGGTAGACATGGATTTTTCCATTCATATGAAGCATTTATAAGAATAGTAGATTCAATGGCTAGTCAACATGCTAAATGGTTAAAAGTAACAAAAGAATTACCTTGGAGAGCTCCTATAGCTTCACTTAACTATGTATTATCAAGTCATATATGGCAACAAGATCATAATGGATACACACATCAAGATCCAGGATTTCTAAATCATTTAGTAACTAAAAAAGCAGATATAGTAAGAATGTATTTGCCACCAGATGCTAACTGTTTATTATCTTGTTTTGACCATTGTATCAAAAGTAAAAATTATATTAATGTAATTATTGCTAGTAAACATCCACGTCCACAATGGTTAAATATGGAACAAGCTGTAAAACATTGTACACAAGGAATTGGTATTTGGGATTGGGCAAGTAACGATCAAAATAGTGAAACTGATATAGTAATGGCTTGTTGTGGTGATACTCCAACTCTTGAAACACTAGCAGCTGTATCAATTTTAAGAAACAATTTTCCAGAACTAAAAATTAGAGTTGTAAATGTTGTAGATTTAATGAGATTACAATCTAATCTAGAACATCCACATGGATTAACAAATGAAGATTATGATTTATTATTTACTAAAAATAAACCAATAATATTTGCTTTTCACGGATATCCATCACTAATTCATCAATTAACTTATAAAAGAACAAATAAAGATTTACATGTACATGGATATAAAGAAGAAGGTACAATTACAACACCTTTTGATATGAGAGTACAAAATGAATTAGATAGATACCATTTAGTAATGGATGCTTTAAAATATTTACCACAATTAGGTAATAGAAGTGCTATACTAAATCAATGGTGTAAAGATAAATTAGTAGAACATAAAGAATATATAAAAGAATATGGCGATGATCTAGAAGAAGTAAAAAACTGGACATGGCAAGATTCTATAGAAAATAAGTAAGGAGATAATTGATATGTTAATATATAAAAATACGTTTGATAACATAGCAACTTCTAATTGCAATTTTTTAGAAGAAGCAAAAGTTACAGTGAAAAATACATTACAAGAAGTAATATCTAAACAAGATGAAATTGAAAAGAAATTATATGAAGTTATAGTATTTGATGAAGATGATAGAAAAAAATATAGGTCTTGTAAATTAGAGCGACATAAAGCTTTACTATACATAGATGATGTATCTGAAAAGTATTCGAATGATATGGAAAATAATGTTTATTATGAATGCATATGTTTAGACTGTGGTAAACATAAAGATTATAAAATGCCTTTGTGTGATAGAAGACATATAATAAAAACTAATTTATTACCTATGGATGCTTTCATGTCATTTTATGAAGTAAGAAAAAGATATTTAGAATTAATACAAAAAAAATATACATTAGAAGAAATAATTGATAATTTGAATTCCTTTTATAAAAAAAATAAAGAACAAGGACCAGTATTAACAAAAAAGAAAAACTAATTCTAGTTTAAGATTTGCATTATTTTTAAATTTTATAGGTAATAGAAGCGTTATACAGTCAATGGTGTAAAAATAAATTAGTAAAACATAAAGAATATATAAAAGAATATGGCGATGATCTAGAAGAAGTAAAAAACTGGACATGGCAAAATTCTATAGCAAATAAGTAAGGAGATAATTAATATGTTAATATATAAAAATACATTTGATAATATAGCAACTTCTAATTGCAATTTTCCTATTGAAGATCAGTTTTATGCTTCAGAAAATGAAGCAATAATTGCTGATGGAATAACTAGAGATCCTATAGGAATTAATGATTTTTCTCTTTGTACAAAACAAGATTTTTTAGAAAAATATCCAAGACCGAGTGGTGCTGAATTAGCCGCTAGAGTAATATGTGATACTTTCTCTAAAACTCAAGGTACATTGATGGAAAAATTAATTGAATGTAATAAAAATGTACATATATTAAATGAAAAATATATAAATAAATGTGATTATTTACAAAATGATTATTATGGTGCAGTAGCATCTTGTATAAACATTGAAAATAATATTTTAAATTATGCATATATATGTGACTGTGGAGTAATTGTATACGACAATTTAGGAAATATTAAGTTTCAAACAGATAATGACAAAGAAATCTATAGTGATCCATTTATAAATAATATTGGCATTTCATGGAATTTACCAGAAGCAAGAGTCATAGTTAGAAGAGATTATCGAAACAATTTAAATAACATTCAAAACGGTAAGTGTGTTTCATATGGAGCTATAACGGGCGAAGAAGAAGCAATTCAATTTATACAACATGGTCAATTATTTTTAGAAAAAAATGACCTAATATTATTATATAGTGATGGATTTATTAACTTTTTACATGATAAAGAATTTATAAAACTATTGCTTAATTTTAAACAAGAAATGATAGAAAATTATATTGAAACTAAATCACAAGAAGATTATGAAAAATATGGTAAAGAAAAAACAATTGTATTATTTAGAAATTAATAAATTTTAAATATATCAAATATAATATGAAAAAATCATTAAAACTATCAGTAACAAATTTAAAAGAACATTATGTTCTTTTTTCTTTAAAAAATAATAAAAAAACTATTTAAATTATTACAAAATTGTGATAAAATTATGTAGTTGTAAGGAAAGAGGAAGTAAATATGAAAAAAACAAAAATTATTTGTAGTATTGGACCAGCTAGTTGTAATCCAGATATTATGGAACAAATGGTAAAAAATGGTATGAACGTAGCTCGTATTAACTTTTCACATGCTACAAAAGAAGAAAAAGAAGGCGTAGTAGCATCAGTAATAGAAGTAAGAAAAAGAACTGGAGCTAATATAGCAATATTATATGATACAAAAGGACCAGAATTTAGAAATGGTATGTTAGAAAATGGTGAAATCAACTTAGTTGAAGGAAAAACAATAAGAGTTGTAAAAGAAAACGTACTAGGAAATGAAGAAAAATTTACAGTAAATCACCCACAAGCTATCGATTCATTAAAAGTAGGAGATGTAATACTACTAGAAAATGGCTTAATGAAAATAGAAGTAATAAGTGAAGATAATGACGGTGGAGTAACTTGTAAAGTAATAAATGGTGGAGTTTTAGGAAACAAAAAAAGTTTAAGTGTTCCAGGAGTTCACTTAGATATTCCATTCATTGGAGAACAAGATAGAGAAGATATTATCTATGCTTGTGAACATGAAGGAGACTTTATAGCTTTATCATTTGTTTCAACAAAAGATGATGTACTAGCTGCTAAAGAAATATTAAAAGAACACAATAGAGAAGATATGAAAATAATTTCAAAAATAGAAAGTACTACAGGTGTAGAAAATCTTGATGAAATAGTTGAAGTAAGTGATGGTATAATGGTAGCTAGAGGAGACTTAGGTGTAGAAGTTCCTATGGAAGAATTACCATTCTTAGAAAAATTAATGATTAAAAAATGTCGTGAACAAGGAAAAATTTGTGTTGTAGCAACTGAAATGCTTGAATCAATGAAAAAATCAGCAAGACCAACTAGAGCAGAAGTATCAGATGTAGCATATGCTGTTATGTCAGGAGCAGACGCTGTTATGTTAAGTGGTGAAACTACTATGGGTAATTATCCAATTGAAACAGTTAGATACATGGCAAATATTGCTGAAAATGCTGAACAACATCGTGAAGTTAATCCAGAATTTGAATACAAAAAACAAATTGGTATTACTCAAACTATAGCTAATAGTGTTGTAGAAAGTGCTAATATGTTAAATGCTAAAGTTATAGTAGCTGCTACTGTATCAGGATTTACAGCAAGAAAAATAAGTAATTTAAGACCAAATTGTCCTATACTAGCTGCATGTCCAGATGAAGCTGTATGTCGTTCTTTAGCTTTAAACTGGGGTGTTTATACTACATTTGTACCAATGTTAAATACTACAGATGAAGTAATAGAACAATCAATTAAAAAAGCTAGAGAATTTGTACCAATGCAACCAAAAGATATTATTGTTGTAACTGGCGGATTCCCAAATAAAGGTGTAAAAAAGACAACAAACTTAATGAAAATAGAAGAGATATAAGCCTAAAGGCTTTTTTTCTTGACAAAAAAAGTTACTATGATAAAATAGGGTACAAGAAAGAAAGTGAAATTATGAACTATAAAAAAATGAATTACAAAGAAATAAACTTTCATAAAAAAATTCAAGAACTATTAAAAGAGCAAAAATATGTTAAAGCAGAAAAATACTTAAGAAATTATTTTAATAAAACAAACAATGATAATAAAAATGAATATTTATTGTTATCATTTGTTCAATCATTAAGAGAAAATGAAAAATTTGAAGAAGCAATTGATGTAGCAATTCCAATGTTATATTCTAAAAACCGCAATTATTTTTTATATGAACTTATTCTAATATATATTTCTTTAAATGAAATTGAAGAAGCTTATAAATATTTCTGTTTACTAAAAAATGAAGATGAAAAAATTCAAGAAAAATTTGGTAATGATTTTGATGTCATAAAAAACTTTTTAGCTACTAAATTATATACTTTAGATCCAATAAAATATGAAAAATATCATTACTTTAAAATGAACCCAATAAATTTAGATGTAACTATTGATCATATTATAAATGAACATAGTTTTGAAAATCATCCTATAGAAAGTTCATATTTTAATAGCAATATTAATATATATGAACTAGTTAATAAAATAAATCAAAAATTATTAAATGACAATCTAAAACAAAGTATTAAAGATATATCAAAATATTATTATTTTAAATTAAATCAAAATATTGGAATAAGTGAAAATAAGAAGAATTGTAATACTATATTAGTAATTGCTACATGGGATAATGATATTTTAACAATGTATCCAGTATATAATATAGAAAATTCTAAACTAAACTTGTTTCATGAACAAGAAGAAGTTAGTTTAGTAAAAGTAAAAAGAAAAAGTCAAATAGAAAAATTTAATCAAAAATACAAATTATAAAAGGGGTTAATTATGAAAAAGATATTTATTATATTATCTTTAATTATAGTTGTTATATTAAGCATTATAATATACTTTATACATGAAAATAATTTATTTGAAAACAATTATAGTGAAATAGTTAAAACAACTAAAAAGATAAATTTATATGACGAAAACAATAATGTAATTGGTAAAATAGAACCAAATACATATTTATATTTAGAAAGTAAAATAAATAAAAAATATAAAATAAAAAGTGAAAATTATTATATAGATTTCCATCATATTAAAACTGATTATATTGACAATAATAACAATTTAAATAAATTTAATGAAATCATTATTACTAATGAATCATTTGATTTATATAAAGAAAATACTAAACAAATACATATTGATAAAACACTAAAATTTGATATATATAAAAAATTTGATGATGAATATTTAATATACTTTTTAAATCAATATTTTACTATTAAAAAACAAGATGTAAAAGAAATAATAATTGATGGTGAAAATAATAATGCTTCCTTTATACCAGTTTTATACTTATGTAATATAGAAGAAAATAATAAATATAACGATTCATTAAAAAAAGTAAAATATGAAGAAATTATCAATTATTTAAATGAACAAAAAGTAAATTATATTAATATAAATGAATATAATGATTGGATAAATGGCAATATTGTTTTACCACAAAATAGTATATTATTAATAAGTGAAACAGAAAATATAACTAATAATATATATTCAAAAGGTGATATCAATATAAATAATCAGGTAAGTACTATCAATAACAAAAATTCTTATAAAATAAATAACAATACCAATATATCAGATATAAAATTTATTTTAGAAGGTAAAACAATAATAGAAAAAAATATTGATGATACTAAATATGCTTCATCAATCCCTGTATTAAATTATCACTTTTTCTATGCTACTGGAGAAAATTGCCACGAAACAATATGTTTAAATATAACAAAATTTGAAGAACAACTAAAATATTTAAATGAAAATGGCTATAGAACTCTAACAATGAGAGAATATATTGATTGGTATGATGGAAAAATAGAACTTCCAGATAAATCAGTACTACTAACAGTAGATGATGGGGCATTTGGTACTGATACACATTTACCATACTTATTAAATAAATATCAAATACATGCTACTTTATTCTTAATAACTGCATGGTGGCCAAAAGAAAAATATGTGTCTCCATATCTAGAAATAGAATCACATGGTGATGATATACATATTGTTGGAAATTGTGGTAAGGAAAAACTACTATGTTTAAATAAAATTGAAAAAATACAAGATTTAAAAAAATCAATACAAAAATTAAACACTTCACAAGCTTTTTGTTATCCATTTTATAAATATGATAGTCTTAGTATAGAAGCAATAAAAGAAGCAGGTTTTGAAGTAGCATTTGCTGGTGGATTTCATGATTCAACGAGAAAAAGTAATAGATATCTAATTCCAAGATATCCAATATATGATAGTATAACTATGAATCAATTTATAAATATGATAAGTTAAAGTATATTTTATACTTTTTCTTTTCTTTTATATTTACAAACATATGTTTATATGATATTATTAAATTGATAAAATTGAAATTTATTTATAAAGAAAATTTATTTTGTTTAGTTATTTGCTTTAAAATAGTTACAATGTGTGTTAGAATTAAATAGGCAATATTCACTATTTGTCTAATAGAGAGGAAGTAAAAAAATGAATGAGCAAATAAATAAAGAAATAGAAATATTTTTAACTAAAAAAATAAAAAGTAAAGATGTAATTAATTTATTTTATGAAATAGGGAAGATACTAAATCAAAATAAAGCTAACTACTATAAGATAATAATGTTAGATTCTTATTTAAGAAAAAGATATGGACTAGTTATATCACTATCAAAAAAGAACTTGACTAAAATTCAAAAATTTTATGATTTATGTAAAGATATTGATATTAAAACTTTAAATAAAGTAGATTGGAATACATACCTATTAATTCTAAATAAAGATAATTACAAAGAATTAATTGATATGTATATAAATGAAAAACTAAATAAAAGAGAATTAGAATATTATATAAAAACAGGCAAAAGATTAAAAATTTCAATGAATTATAACGATCCAGCTACAGATGAATTTATTAAATTACAAGAAAATCTAATAAAAAATTAAAAATAATGATATAATAATACTAGGATGTGATAATATGACAGCTCATAATGAAGCAAAAATTAATGAAATAGCAAAAACAGTACTAATGCCAGGAGATCCTTTAAGAGCAAAATACATTGCTGAAAATTTCTTAGAAAATCCTAGATTAGTAAATAAAGTAAGAAATATATATGCCTATACTGGAACATATAAAGGAAAAGAATTAACGATTATGGCTTCCGGTATGGGAATGCCTAGTATAGGTATTTATTCATATGAATTATTTAAGTTTTATGATGTAGATAATATAATTAGAATAGGTTCTGCGGGATCATATGTAGAAGATTTAAATGTTAAAGATTTAGTTCTTGTTAATAGTTCTTATTCAGATAGTAGTTATGCATACGTTCAAAATGGCTATCTATTAAATCATATAGAAGGTAATGCAGAAATAAATAATGTAATAGAAAATACTTCTAAAGAATTAAATTTAAAAATCAAAAAAGAAAACATTTATTCTAGTGATGTATTTTATCATGATAAAGAAGATGATTTTGTCAAAAAAAACAATCTTAAAGCAGTAGAAATGGAATCATTTGCTTTATTTCATAATGCCAAAGTATTACATAAAAAAGCAGCATGTATACTAACTATATCAGATAGTTTTGTAACAAAACAAGAAATGACTAGTGACGAAAGACAAAATTCATTAACAGAAATGATTACTCTAGCACTTGAATCAGCAATCAAATTATAGGGGGAAAATATGAACTACACAAAAATTAATAAACAAAATTACCAAATTCATTTAATTAAAACTAAAAAATTCAAAAAAAACGTTATAAATATATCTTTTAAACAACCTATAACAAATAAAATAGATGTTATTAAAAAAGATATTTTATGTAATTTATTAATACTTGGTACTAATAAATATAAAACAAGAAGAGAATTAGAAATAAAATGTGAAGACTTATTTGGTGCTTCACTTAATATTAAAAATAAAAAAGCAGGTAGTTATAATTTATTTTCATTAACAGCCTCTTTTTTAGATAATAAATATACTTTAGAAAATACAAATGAACAAGTTATAGAATTTATAAAGGAAGTGTTATTTAATCCTTTAATAAAAGATAATAAATTTGATGACAAACTAGTAGAATTAGCCAAAAGAGGATACTTAGAAGATATTAAAAGTATTCCCGATAGTCCAAATCAATATAGTGTGATAAAAATGCGAAACTTAATTTCATCAGAATCATTATATGCTTTTTCACCATATTTTTATCTTGATGAAATAAATAATATAACAAATGATGATTTAATTAATATATATCATGATATTATAAATAATAGTCAAGTTGATATTTCAATAATAGGGGATGTAAATGATGATATAGTTTCCTTGTTTGATAAATTACCAATTAAATCAAAAATATATAATGATTCTGTTTATTCACTAGTAAAAAACAATACTATTGAACAAATAGATGAAGGAAATTATAGTCAAAGTAAACTAGTAATGGCATATAATTTAAACAATTTAACAGAACAAGAAAAAATGTACACTACATATATATATTCATTTATTCTAGGTGGAAGTAGTGATTCATTATTATTTAAAAAACTAAGACAAGATAATTCATTATGTTATTATGCTGATTCTAATTATGTATTATTTTACCAAATGTTAGAGATAAATGTAGGATTAGAAAGTGAAAACTATGATAAAGCAGTTACTTTAGTAAAAGAAGCTATACAAGATATAGCAAATGGAAAAATATCCGAAGAAGATATAGAAAAAGCAAAAGTAACATATAAAAATGCTTGGAAAGAAATATTAGATAATCCATTATCTATAATAAATATGTATCTAGCTCATGTTTATTACAATTTAGATTTAGTAGATGAAAGAATAAATAAAATAAACAAAATTACAAAAGAAGATATTATTGCTTTAGCGCACAAAATATCATTAAATGCTACATATTTATTGAAAGGAAAGAATGAAAATGAATAAGATACCTTTAAATAAATTAGACTTAGATTTATATCATGAAGTATTAAATAATGGATTAAATGTTTACATGATTCCAAACAATAAAATAAATAATGTATATGCTACTTATACTACTGCCTATGGTTCATATGATAGTGAATTTATTCCAATAGGACAAAATGAATATATAAAAGTACCAGATGGAATAGCCCATTTTTTAGAACATAAAATGTTTGAACAAGAAGATGGTATTGATCCATTTACTTTCTTTTCTAAGAATGGTGCTGATGTAAATGCATATACAAGTTTTTTTGGAACAACATATTTGTTTTCAGGAGTAGATAAATTTAAAGAAAATTTAGAATACTTATTAAGTTATGTAGAGTCACCTTATTTTACAGATGAAAATGTAGAAAAAGAAAAAGGAATAATTTTACAAGAACTAAAAATGCATAAAGATAATCCATATCGTGCTGGTGAAATAAAAATAATTGAAAACTCTTTTGTAATTAATCCGATTAGAATTCCAGTAATAGGAACTGAGGAAAGTATTAAATCTATTACCAAAGAAGATTTATATTCTTGCTATGAAACATTTTATAATCCATCAAATATGGTTTTAGTTATTACTGGTAATTTTGATGTAGAAGAAGCTATTCAAACAATCAAAAATATAGAAGATAAAAGAGATGTAAGAACAAGTAATAAAATAATATCTAAAACTTATGATGAACCAGATAATGTATTAAAAGAAGAAGATACTTTAAATTTATCAGTTGGAATACCAAAAGTATTTATTGGAATCAAATTAAATATAGCTAAACTTCTAAAACAATATGATAAAAATATTTTATTAAGATATTTAAATATATACATGAATATTAAATTTGGTGATGTATCATTATTACAAGAAGATTTAATTAATAAAGATATTATTAATACAGATATTGGAATAGACAAAATATATACTGATAAACATTTATTATATATAATTTTTGCTGATACTGATAAAATTGATGAATTTATAGATGAAGTAACTAAATCACTAAAAGATATAAATATAAATGAAGAAGATTTTATTAGAAAGAAAAAAATATTTCTAGCAAGCAATATTTCAATTAGTGATAATATATATAGTTTAAATGAAAAAGTAATAAATGAATATTTACTAAATAAAGAAGTAATAACTGATTGTTATCAAATATATGATAAATTAAATTATCAAGAATTAATAGATATAATAAAATCACTAGATTTTTCAAATATTAGTAAATTAATTATTAAAGATTGAAAAAATAAATAATATTTGATAAAATTATAGTAGGATGTGATGATATGAAAAAAGGATTTACTCTAGCTGAATTAATTGGTGTTTTAGTTGTTCTAGCACTTATTGGAATGATAGCTATACCAACAGTTACAAAGGTTATAAAATCAAATAAATCAAATATATGTGTAATTCAGTTTAATAACATTCTTGGAGAAGCAAAAAGCTGGGCAAGTGATAATATTGAAAAATTACCAGCAAATGCTGATGATAATCCTATAATAGTTACATTTAATGATTTAGTAAGTTATGGGTATGCTGAAGATAAACTAATTGATCCAATTACTAAAGAAAAATTTTCAGCCAATTGGGGAATAAAAATATCTTATGTACTACATAAATTAGAATATCAAATAGTAAATAACAATACTGTTGTTGACCCTGAAGAATATTGTAGATAAACCTTTATAGGTTTATTTTTTTATGATATAATTAGTTAGGTGGTAATATGTATTTATTATATGGATTAGAAAAATATTTAATAGATGAAAGAATTAAAAAAATAATACAAGAAAATAATATTGAAAATATTGATATTAATAGATATAATTTAGAAAATTCAACAATAGATGAAATTATAGAAGATGCATCAATTATATCTATGTTTCAAGATAAAAAAATGATTATAGTAGATAATGCATATATATTTACATCTTCAACAAATAAAAAATTACCAGAACAAAATATCGATTTATTAACAAAATATTTAAACAGTAACAATTCAAATACTATATTAATATTTGTAGTTTTAAAAGATAAAATAGATACTAGAAAAAAAATAACTACACTATTTAAAAATGTAGGAAAAATAGAAGAATATAATCTAACAAATGATATATCAAAAATAGTAATCAATTTATTTAAACCATATCAAATTAATAATAAAAATGTCAATTTATTAATAAATAGAGTTGGTAATAACTTAAGTTTATTATCAAGTGAAATTGAAAAAATAAAAATATATAAAGAAAATGACTTAAATATAGAAGAAAATGATATTATCAATTTAACACATAAAAATATTGATATGGATATTTTTAAATTAATAGACAATATATTACTTTCTAATAAAAAACAAGCATTAGAATGCTTAGAAGAAATGATAAAATATGGTGAAGAACCAATTGCTATAATAATAATGCTTGCTAATCAAATCAGAATTATGTATCAATCTAAGTTACTAATCAAAAAAGGTTATTCAGAACATGAAATATCAGATATATTAGAAATCCATGAATTTAGAGTAAAAAAAGCATTAGAAAAAAGCCGTAATTATACTGATAAAAAAATATTATCTAAATTAGAGGAATTAGCGGATTTAGATTATAATATTAAAAGTGGTAATATTGATAAAGATATTGGACTAGAGTTATTTATATTAAACATGTAAAAAGGAGATTTAAATTATCTCCTTTTAAAATTCCATATTTAATAAATCATCATCAAAGTCGTCATTCTTAATTGGTTCTTTTTTAGTTTCTTTAACAGATTTATTTTCAACTTTCTCTACTGTTGTATCAAAATCCATTCCCCAATCATCATCTTTTTTTACTTCTTTTTCTTTAGTAGGTGTTTCTATCTTTTCTTGTTTAGTTTCAACTACTTTAGTTTCTGAAATAGGCTCTTCTTGTTGATCATTTTCTTGTGACATATTAGTATATTCAATAGCATGATTTAAATCATATGTACTACCTTTATCTTCTTCTGAATTTTCAAATTCAATTTGTTTTAATACTTCTTCAAATGTAGTTAAACCTTCAACAACTTTTTCAAGACCATCTTGAAGTAGGGTAGTAACATCTGATGTATAAACTAAATGACGTAATTTATCTTTTCTAACATTACTACTGATGGCATCTTTTATTTTTTGATCAACGATTAATACTTCATGAATAGCAATTCTTCCTTTATATCCGTTACCACATATTTCGCAACCTTCGGCCGAATATATTTCATCTACATCACGATGTAATACCTTTTTAAATAATTCTCTTTCATAATCATTTGTTTTTCTTAATTTACGGCAATGAGGACATAATTTACGAGCAAGTTTTTGAGAAATAATACCTTCAAGAGCACTTGATAATAAATATCTTTCAACATCCATATCTAATAAACGTTCAATAGTATTAAGTGAACTATTAGTATGAATTGTAGATAAAACTATATGTCCAGTAATAGATGCACGAACAGCAATCCTAGCAGTTTCAGTATCACGAATTTCCCCAATCATAATAACGTTAGGGTCTTGACGTAAGATAGAACGTAACGCATTAGCAAATGTAAGACCAATTTCACTATTTGTTTGAACCTGATTAATACCTTCAATGTTCATTTCTATTGGGTCTTCTACAGTAATAATATTTGTATCTTCACGATTTAATCTTTGTAAAATAGAGTATACAGTAGTTGATTTACCACTACCAGTAGCACCAGTTACTAATATAATACCATTAGGTTGAGAAATAATCTTTAAAACCTTTTCATAATTAGATTTAGAAAAACCTAAATTCTCAAGTCCACTAGAACTCATAGAATAGTCTAAGATACGAATAACTATTTTTTCACCATTTAATGTAGGTAAACAAGAAACACGAAGATCCAAATTAATACCTTGTAAAGTAGCCTTAATAGCTCCATCTTGTGGTAATCTAGATTCGGTAATGTTCATACCAGCAATTATTTTAATACGAGTAACTAAATTCTTCTTAACTGAATTAGGAACTTCTGCATAGTCACTTAAAGCACCATCAATACGAATTCTTATTTTCATAAAATCTTCATGTGGATCAAAGTGAATATCACTCGCACCTTTGTTACTAGCATCTACTAAAATTTCATTAACAACCTCTACGATTGGCATTTTTTCAAAATCAAATTTTTTTAACATATGAATTTTCCTCCCCATTTTATTCATTTTGGACTAGCATTTATCCTAGAACTATTATATAATAGATTTAGAATTATGACAAGGTAAAGGGGAAAAGTTTATGAAAAAAAATAATAAAGGATTTACACTTGTAGAAACTTTAATTGTATCTGCTTTTGTAATAGGAACTTTAACTTATTTATTTATACAAATTAATAATGCTGAAACAAATTTTGATATTTCATTTAAATATGATGATGTAAATGATGTGTACAACACAAAAATAGTATGTAATTTCCTTGTAAATACAGGATACAGTAATTTAATAACAAATTTACAAAATGGATATACTAGAGTAACAAGTTCTAATATATATGGAGATAGTAATTATTACCACAAAATACTAGAAAAAATAGGCACTGAATATAATACTGGAAAAGAAAAAGTATGGTTACTAAAAGAAAGTGAAATATCAAATATTCAAAGCCAAATAAAAAATTCAACTCTTAATGATTCAAACTTATCAGAAGAATTAAAAAGATATATTAGTAGATATGATGCTGATACAAATAGTAACAAATATGTTGTAGTTATTGAATTTAATAACAGTCATATTGCTTCAGCAAGGATAGGGTGATTAAATGAAAAATAAAGGATTTACATTAGTAGAATTTGCTGTTTCATTTTGTTTAATAGCAACTATTTCTCTTTTGATACTAGAACTAATTATATCAATGAAAACTTTATATGTAACAGGTAACATTAAAACAACTTTACTAGATAAACAAGCTATTATGACTAAAAGAATTTATGATGATTATTACAATAAATATTTAAGAAGTGTTAGTAGTTGTGGTACAAATTGTTATAGATTTAACTATTTAACATCTGATGGAGTATCAGAAACAAAAGATTTAAATATTAATGTAGATGAATCACTAATTACCTATGATTACTACTCAATCAAATTAGATAATAGTAATCAAATAGGCGATATAAATGTGGAATCATTCACTTACAATTTAAGTAATAAGTCAATTGATAATTCACTTTTAAATATTTATATTCCAATAAAGAATAAACTATCAGATGATAATTACGGAATAAATATTAATTTCACATATAATAGCTTAACAACAACAGTAAATGTTAGCTAATTAATGAAACTAAAATAAATACCATTGTTCCAGAAATTACAGCATGTATTAATCTTGCTAAAAAATATGGAAGGTATTTTATTTTTGTATCACCAATAATACTTAATATTTGACTATGGATACTAAACCCACCAAATGATAAAAATATACTAATAAATAAAGCTTTAATATTTAATGGAATATTAAGTAAACATACATTACTAATACCTTGAGTCATTTCTAAAATGCCAGATAAAAAGGCATATAAATTATCATTTAAATTAAAAACTTGATCAATAGAAATTGAAATCATGTTAAAAAAACAAATACTGCCTAATATAATTAACAAGGTGTCAAATGTTTTATGAATAGAGGTAGCTAAAGTTTTACCAAATGATATTTTATTATTTAAATTTTTTTTAATATTACTAATTGAAATTTTAGAATAATCATTACTTATATATTTATTTCTAAAAAGTAAAGCTAAAATAATATTTGTTAAATAAGTAACTATTAATATTAATACACAAACAAATTTATTATTTAAACTACTATAAACTGTACCTAATATAAATAATGGACTAGAAAAATGGGAAAACAATAATACTTTAGTAGCATCATCATCACTTATTAAATTATTAGAAATTGCTTCTTTAGCAAAAAAAGCATTACTAGGTGACCCAGTAAAAATACTTATTACAAAAATAAAAGCATTATTGGGATTAGTTTTAAATAATTTCATAATTGGTTTAAATAATTCACTCAATATAGAAGTTAAACCATAATTCATTAAAAAATTAGATAGCAAAAAAAATGGTAACAATGATGGAACTACTTTAGTACTCCAAAGAACTAACGAACCATGAATTCCATTCATCATAATACTAGAGTAGAGTAATAATTCATACATCAAAAATACAAATAAAAATAGAATAATAAATTTAAATAATAATTTCATAAAACCTCCATAGCTATACTATAATGTATTAAACTTTAGAAAGGAACATGAATATGTTAAAAGAAAAAATAAAACAAAATAAATTCTATATACTGACTTTTTTAATCCTTTTTTCATTATTTCTAATACCTCTACCATATTATATTGAAAAAGATGGAGGTACAATTTCTACTAAAGATCGTATAAAAATTGAAAATACGGAATCAAGTGGTAACTTCTATATGGCATATGTAAGTGAAATAAAAGTAAATATACCAACTTATATAATTAGCTTGTTTAATAAAGATTGGACTTTAATTCCTAAAAATGAGGTAGTACTAACAAACGAAACTGAAGAAGATGAAAAATTTAGAAGTAAACTGTTACTAAAAGAATCAATTAATAATGCTATAGCATCGGCATATACTTTAGCCAATAAAAAATATGAAATATTAAATGAAAATTATTATGTTACATACGTAGATGAAACTGCTATTACTGATTTAAAAGTTCAAGATAAAATAATAAAAATAAATGATACATTAGTTAATAATAAAATAGAAATAGCAAACATTATAAATAATTCAAAAATAGGGGATACAATATCTATAGAAGTAGAAAATAAAGGAAAAACATATCATAGAAAATCTACACTAATTGAAATGGATGGTAAACCAGTAATAGGAATAATGCTTACTTCAGAAAAAACTATTGAAACAGAACCTAAAATAGTAGACAATTTTGCAGCAACTGAATCAGGTAGTAGTGGTGGACTAATGTTAGCACTAGAAATATATGATAATATTACTAATAAAAATATATCAAAAAATAGAAAAATAGCGGGTACAGGTACAATTGATGAATATGGTAATGTTGGTCAAATAGGTGGCGTTAAATACAAATTAAAAGGGGTATATAACGATGGAATAAAAATATTCCTAGTACCAAATGGAGAAAACTACGAAGAAGCTATAGAAGTATCTAAAAAAGAAAATTTAGATATTCAAATAATTGGAGTATCTACTTTAGAAGAAGCAATAAAAAAATTAGAAGAAATTTAATCTTCTAATTTTTATATATTACTTTATTATAATTATGTTGCCCAGTATTTTTACTTTCCAATTCCTTATCACTTATCAAGAAGAAATTATATTCTAATCTATCAGCACCATCAGTAATAGGATCATCCCAAGTTAAATCTAAATGTTTCCATTCACCGTCTATATAAACAGCATTCCAAATATGTTTAGCACTTGATATTTTATAATTTTTAAAGCCTAATTTATCCAAAAATAAAGCCATAGCGTCTGTATATCCACCACATATTGCTTTGCCATTAAAAAGGGCTCCATATGCTGTATTAGAAGGATGTAACAATGATTCATAAGTTCCAGATTTAACTACTTCAGCTCTATCTTCATCATACTTTGTATTATTAATTATATAATCATGAATTACTTTAATTTTTTCTTCGTCACTCATATTGTCATCAATTAAATCTTTTATAATTGAATCAACTTTTTTATTTATAGCTTCAATTTGACTTTTAGTATAAATTCTCTCAAAAGTAATATTAACTCTTCCAATAGAATTATAATTAACAAATATTCTATTATAACTATTATATGTAGCTACAAAATTATTAATATTAGATAAAATATAATTATCATTTGTTATTTTTTCAGTATCTTTAATACAATCTTCATATTCATCAGCACAATAATATGTAACATTATCCCATCCACTATCTAAAACAGTATAAAATATATTCATAATATCTTGTTCATTTTTAGGATTAAAATCATTTGTTAATTGTACATAACTCCAATTTTCATTTCTAAAATAATCATTGTTTTCTTGCGTAGTTTGATAATCTTTATCAACTACTTTTTGCATTACTATTTTCATTAATGATTTATAATTTGTAAATATATAGCCTATAATTAATAATAATACAATTGTTGTTAGTAATCTCTTCATATTTTCACCTATAATAATTATATCAAAAAAAATAAAAAAAGAGTAAAAATTACTCCATATTGTTTACTTTTAATGTTAATCTTGATTTTGTACGTGCAACATAGTTAGCTGTAATAACGCCAGCTGAAGCTGCTTTATCAATTCTTTTAATAGCGATTGCTAAATTTTCTTTTGCTACTTCTTTGTCTTTAGAAGCTATAGCTCTTTCAACATTTTTAATAGCTGTTTTCATACTTGCTTTAAAATCATTATTTTCTACTTTTCTTTTAGCACTTGTTTTTACTGCTTTTTTAGCATTTTTCATGTTTGGCATTTAATTCACCACCTGTCCTAATCTAAATCTACTATATTTTAACAAATTTTATATAAAAAAGCAATAATTTATTTAAATTTGGGTAAATTTATAATGGGTGATACTATGAATCATGAAGTAGATTTAAGTAAATATGAAATAAGAACTGATTTAGTTATAGAAAAAGATGATAAAGATTTTATTAATGATGAGGAAATAATTGATGAAATCAAAATTACTAAAACCAAACTAAATAAAGATAATTTAATTAAGAATAAAGAAAAAGGTACTTATATAACAATTGAATTTGAAGATATAACAGATAATAATAATTATGAAAAAGTTAAAAAAATAGTAATAAATAATTTAAAATATCTAATAAAAGAAACAAAAATAAAGGAAAATGATACCTGTTTAATAGTTGGATTAGGTAATAAAAATTCAACTCCTGATGCGATAGGGCCTTTAACAATTGATAATATAATTGTAACTAATCATATTTATCTATATGATGAATTAGATCCAAATTATAGAAGAGTAAGCGCTATCGTACCTAATGTAACAGCTTCTACAGGAATAGAAACAAGTGAATATATAAAAGGAATTGTATCTATTTTAAAACCTGATTTTGTAATAGTAATAGATGCTTTAGCAAGTCGCTCCTTAAAAAGGGTAAATAAAACAATTCAGATGTCTAATACAGGAATTACTCCTGGTAGTGGTATAGGTAATAATAGAAATGAAATAAGTAAAAATACTCTTAATATTCCCGTAATAGCAATAGGTGTTCCAACGGTAGTAGACGCTGTTAGTGTAGTTGTTGATACAATCAATTTTATGGAACAACATTATGCCTTTTATAAAGAGTTTTTGCAACTTCCATTAAGTAAAATTGTACCATCTGGTCAAATTAATTATTTAAACAAAAAGGTAAATATAGATATAGAAGATAATAAAAAAATATTGGGATTAATAGGTACATTATCTGAAGATGAACTTAGAAATTTATTATTTGAAGTATTAACTCCTATTAATTATAATATGATTGTAACTCCTAAAGAAGTAGATTTTATAGTTGATAAAACAAGTAAATTAATAGGAGAATCAATTAATCATAGTTTACACAATATATAGTAAACAATCACCTATAATTTCATATTATGTAATAGGTGATTGTATGGAAGATAGTATTAATATATTAAATGAATATATGTCTAATATAAAGGTAGAAGATAACAATTTATATAACTTACACTTTAATGTTGTAGGTATGAGTTTTATGGGATTACATAAAAAAATACAAGAATACTATGAAAATTTTAATATTTTTTATGATAGTTTAGCTGAAAGAATAAAAATGTTTGATGGATATCCTATTACTTCTTTAGTTAAATTTGAAGAAATATCTACTATTAAATCAATGAAAAGTATGAATTTTAATGCTAATCAAGTACTTAATATATTAGATAATGATTTTTCATTTTTAGTTGAATATACTAAAGATTTAATAAAAGTTTTTAATGATAAAAATGATTATTATACTAGTAATATATTAAATAATATTTTAATGTATTTAGAAAAAGAATTATGGATGATTAAAAGTAGTTTAAAATAACAAAATATTATTTTCTTTATACTGAAAAAGTGATATGATATATACCACTGGTGATAGTATGGAAAGTAAAGAATTTATAAAAAGAATAAATAAAGATAATAAGTATATATCTCTTTCATTTAGAGGAATAGAATTAAGTGAAAATATTGATCATGATAATATAAATAATATTTTAAATAAAAAATTAAACAAATTGATCGATTCAAACGACTTATATCATATTGTTTTATGTATTAGAAATATTTTTAAAGATTTCAATGAAATTTTTCTAGAAATTCGTTATGATAATAAATTAGAACATAGTGTAATTAAATACCAAAGAGAAGAAATAAAAAGTTATGAATCAAAAAGTAAATTAGCAAAAGATAAATATTTTTCATTTAAATATACTAGTGATAACAATTTTAATATTTCTATTTTAAATGATCAAAATAAAAAATTAGAGTATTATTTTTGTAAAGAATTAATGGAATTAATTAATAGGAAAATTGATTATTTATCTAAACTAAATAGTATTAAATATCCTGATAATGAAAAAGTATTAGTTAAAAAATAACATTGTGTTATTTTTTTATTTGTTATCATATTCTTAAATAGGTGATACTATGTCTAATTTTACTTCTTTTTTATTAACTACTATAGCAGGATTATCTACAGTATTAGGAACTTTTATTATATTTTTTTCAAAGAAAAAAAGTAATTCTATAATTATTGGATCATTAGGATTTGCTAGTGGGGTAATGATACTTGTTTCTTTTAGTGATTTGATACCAAATAGTTTTATTTTATTTAATAATGTTTATAGCATTGTATTTTCCATTTTATTATTATTGTTTGCTATAAATATTGGAATTATTTTATCAAAATGTATTAATAAATTTATTCCCAACGATAATGATGCATTATATAGAGTAGGGATATTATCTATGATAGCAATTATGCTTCATAATATACCAGAGGGAATGGCAACATATATTACTAATTCAACTAATGTTACTTTAGGATTATCACTTACTATCGCTATAGCAGCGCATAATATACCAGAAGGTATATCAATATCTGTGCCCATTTTTTATTCTACAGGAAGTAAATTTAAGGCATTTTTATATACATTTATATCAGGTATTTCAGAGTTATTTGGCGCTGTTATTGCTTATTTATTTCTAGCACCATTTATTAGCGATACATTGATGGCATTTTTATATGCAATTATAGCTGGTATAATGATTTATTTATCTATTACTGAATTACTTAAAACATCATTAAGTTATAAAAATTACAAATTAACTTTTATATATTTTTTTATAGGTGTAATTTTTATTTTATTTAATCATTTTGTTTTTAATTAAAAGAAAAGAGACCATGTAGTCTCTTTTTGGGTATTATCTTAATTCAAATGAATGATCGTCATTTTCATCTAAATGAAACGAATGACTGTCTTCATCGTCAAAGCCCATTTTTTCATTTGTAACATTGTTTGTTTTGTCTGAAACTCTATTATTAGTTTTATCGGTAACTTTATTTTTACAATTATTTGTTACTTTTTCTCTACAATTGTTACTAACTTTATTGTTTTTGTTCTTTGCCATTTTTAATCACCCAATTATATTATTTACAGATTGTAAATAAATATTACATAAAATTATTGGAAATTTTTTACATTTTTGATATACTAGTGTTAGCATATGGTAATAGAGTAGGGAAGTGTGTTTAATGGCATTATTTATAACATTTATATGTTTATCATTTTTAATAATATATATTATTTGTTCATCAGAAAATAATAGTAATAAAATTAATAAAAATGACAATATTATTAAAGGTATTGTTGGTGAAGAATTAATTTGTAATGAAATAGAAAAAAATCTAGATATTTATTACAAAATCATAAGAAACGTTTATATATATAAAGATGATAATAAAACAGAAATAGATATAATTTTAATTACTACTACAGGTATTTTTGTAATCGAAAGTAAAAATTATAATGGATATATATATGGTGAAGAAAAAAATTATAATTGGACTCAATTTATTAAAAAAGGAACAACTTATCAAAGAATGAATCCAATTAGACAAAATAATTATCACATAAAATTTTTAAGTCAATATTTAAATAAACCTGAAGATGATTTTAAGTCATATGTTGTTTTTAGTGACAATGCAAAATTAAGTAAAATAAACTATGATCATAAAAAATCAAGAGTTATTAATACAAAACATTTAATTTTATATTTAATAAATGATATTCATGATTCTAATATAATATATACACATGAAGAGATAGATAAAATATATATTGATTTAAAGTATTATAATGAACATTCTAATATTAATTATAAAATAAATAATTAAGTTATAATGCTAGTTAACATAATATATATTATCGGAACCAAGATAAATCATTAAAAATACAATCATATATTAACCATATATAAATAATTTATATATAATTGTATTACTGTATTTATTATATTCAATAATTATTATACCTAAATATATTATATTACATTCATATAAAATAATTTTATTAAAATTAATTATAAAAATTATTTTTAAATTTAACTATATAACATTAATTTTAACACTATAAATTAAATATATAATATTAAATAATCAATATAATACTTAATTTAAATAAATCGAGATGGACAATTATCCATCTTTTAATTTGTCGATGCGTTATAATTAATGCCCTAATCCACTCTATTTTAAGAAGATAAAGGAATAGGGGGACTAAATCAAAAAAAGTATCTTATGATACCTTTCTAGATTGAATTTCAGCTATTTTAGAAAAAACTTCACTAGCATTTTCTTCATTAATTGATGTATAACCAAGTTCTTTTAATGCTTGAACTTTAATAGTGTTTAATTCTAAAGTACGAGATAATTTTTCTTCCATTTTATGTTCAATTTGATTAACAAATCTTCTATGTGATTCAGCAATTTTACTTTTAGATACTCCCCCACCCTGATATAATCTCATAGCAGAGAATAAAATACTTTCAAATACAAATTGTTCTTCTTCATCATATACAAATTCTAAAGGTTTTACAAAACCTGCAGCTTTAGCCATATATGCTAAAATATATTTAAGTTCTTTAGAACTTTCCATAGTTTGTAAATAATTGTATAGGTATCTATATGTGTTGTAAGAACTATCATCATCGTCATCTTCTAACTGTTCCTTCATAATGTCAATAATATTATTCATTAGTTCTTTTTGTTTTTCATTTAAACCAGCATATATATTTTCATTATTAGTAGTTGCTTTATTAGAATGTTCAAATAAACTATTAATTCTTGATTCTACTTCCAATATATAATCAGTATTTACCTTTATATTATCTAATTCTTCTACATCTTTAATTCCTAATAAATTAAGTAATAATACCTTTTTATCTTTAGGCCATTTATTCAAATCATCTAATTCTAGATAATTATAAATCATTTGTCTAGATACTCCTAAAAACTTTGCTAATTTAACTTTTGATATTCCAAGTTCCCTTAAAATTTCATTTAATCTGTCCATATCTTAGAACCTCCTATTATCATTTTATCACTTATGTGTCAATTGTCAAGGTGTAAAGTAAAAGTAAAGAAAAAGAAAGAATAATTCTTTCTATAAATACCATAATTTTTGATTATTTTTTCTAACTTCTTTAATTATTCCTCCACCTAAACAAACTTCACCATCATATAATACACAAGCTTGTCCTGGAGTAACAGATTTAACACCTTCAGGATATTTAACTAAAATTTCCGAATCATTTATATATTCAATTTCGACATCATTATCTTGTTGTCTATATCTAAATTTAGCACTTAATTTATTTTTATCAGGTTTTGTAATAAAGTTAATATTATCTATGATACATTCTGTACTTATTAAATATTCTTCATTTTCACTTATATATAAAATATTTTTATTTAAATCTTTACCAACAACAAAAGTACGATCTGAATGTCCTCCTAGATTAAGTCCTCTTCTTTGACCTATTGTATAATACATTAATCCAATATGCTTTCCTATTATTTCATTAGTTTCTATATCTACTATATTTCCTTCCTTATTAGGTAAATAGTTTTTTAAAAAGTTTTTAAAATTTCTTTCTCCAATAAAACATATACCAGTAGAGTCTTTTTTAGTAGCTGTTACTAGTCCATATTCTTCTGCTATTTTTCTAACCTCAGGTTTTTCTAAATCTCCTACTGGAAATAATACATTTTTAAGTTGTTCTCTTGATACTTGTGATAAGAAATATGATTGATCTTTATTATTATCTACACCTCTTAATAAGTTGCCATCTTTCATTCTAGCATAATGTCCTGTAGCAATATAATCAGCACCTAATTCTCTAGCTTTTTTAGCAAACATATCAAATTTAATATATTTATTACACATTACATCAGGATTAGGTGTTCTTCCTAATTTTAGTTCATCTAAAAAGTAAGTAAATACATAATCCCAATATTCTTTAACAAAATCAACTCTATGTAATGGTATGTCAATCTTTTTACAAACTTCTAAAGCATCATTATAATCTTGTTCTTGAGGACATATATTTTCATTTAATGTAGGATTACCTAATATATCATTATTTACACTAGCATCCCAATTACGCATGAATAAGCCAATTACCTCATAACCTGCTTTTTTAAGTAATATAGCAGCTACACTACTATCTACTCCCCCACTCATACCTATTACTACTTTTTTCATACAATCGCCTCGCTTAAAACATTATATCATGAAAGACAAAAAAAGTATATTAAATAAATATACTTATAAAATATGGAATTATAAAAGTTTCTAATAAACTATAAATAATTATTCCAACTATAGAAAAAATTAAAATTTTAAAATAATGATTCATTATATCTTTAAAATTAATTTCTAATTTATTAAAAATGCTATAGATTAAATACATAGATACTTTAACAGCATATATAGATAATAGTGATAATAAAGTTAATATTAATAAATTTGGTATTAAATATATTATAGTAAATAGTATACCTTTTATTTTAAATGTTAATATAAAAGATGAGATGGTAAATCCAAATATAAAGCATTTAAAAAAGTAAATAAATATAATAAGTGGTATACCTATTACTGATATTCCAAGCAAGAATATAAATATAAATAATAGCATATTTGAAATTACTGAATCTTTAAAACAACTTAGATAATTTAAATTATTATTTTTTATATTATTTACATAGTTATTCATATATTCTTTTATATATTCATGATCACCTTTAGCTATTATAGTTATGAATATAGTACCTGCTATAAAGCCTATTAAAAATAGTATTGTAACTATTAATATCATTTTTTTATTATTATTTATTTTAACTTTTACTTTATTTTTTAGTTTGTCCAATTTTTTCATATATTTTCACCTAACTAATAATATGTATTAAATATTTAGATATTCCATTTTGTTTAATTTTATATTATAATATTGTTGTTGAGGTGAATATATGAATAAACAAGTAAAAAAGAAAAAATTTAATGGAAAAAGATTAGCAGCTATATTGATGTTAATAGCTATGGTAACTTCTTATTTATCACTTTGTTTTATGTATTTTTAGTTAGACACTATGAATTATTTTTTAAGTTTTAATGAAATAGTTCCTAATTTATTTTTATTGTTAAATAGATATGATAAGGTTAATAGTATTTCAATTGATAATATTAATAAATATGGCAGTGAAATTGCAAATTATTTAGAAAGTAATGGATATAAAGTATTATTAGTATTAAATAGGAAATTACTAAATCAATTTATTTTTAACAATAAAAATTATTTTAGATTAATTAATAAAGATGATAAAGTAGCTTTAGCTTTAAATAATGGATTTCCAATTGAAGAATTAAATATGATAAATAAAATACTTCCAAATGATATTTTATTTTTAATGAATAATGAAGAAATTATTAATAAAATATTTAAAAGTAATCAAAAAGTATTAGAAAAAAGTAGATTTTAAATATCTACTTTTTACTTTATCTTATTTAAGAAACTTTCTCCATGTGGTGATTTTACATTAAAGTTATCTGCTATTGTAGCACCTATATCACTAAATGAATTTAGTTCATCTATATATCCATTATTTTTAAATTTTTTAGAATATACGAGTATTGGAGTATGTTCCCTGGTATGATCTGTTCCTTTATAAGTTGGATCATTTCCATGATCTGCTGTAATAATCATTAAATCATCAAATCTTAATAAATCAATAATATTAGGTAAATTGTCATCAAATTCTTTTAATGCATTAGCATATCCTATTGGATTTCTTCTATGTCCGTATTTAGAATCAAAGTCATTTAGATTAGCAAATAATAATCCATTAAAACTATTTTTCATTTCTTCTTCTATTTTTATTATTCCATCATAATTATCAGTTGTTCTTGTATATTTATTAATTCCAGAATAGTTAAAAATATCACAAATTTTACCTATAGATATTACATCTAAATTAGCATTATTTAAGTAATTTAAAACTGTATCATATGCTGGATCTAATGCATAGTCATGTCTATTTGGCGTACGTGTAAAGTTTCCAACTTCTCCTATAAATGGTCTAGCTATAATTCTTCCAACTTTCCATTCAGGTTTTAGTGTAATTTCACGAGCTATTTCACATATTTTATATAATTCATCTAATGGTACAACATCTTCATGTGCAGCAATTTGTAAAACGCTATCAGCAGAAGTATAAACAATAATACTTCCTGTTTTCATGTGTTCTTCTCCTAAATCTTTAATAATTTCAGTACCACTTGCTGCTATATTACCTATTACTTTTCTACCTGTTCTTTTTTCTAATTCATCTATTAATTCTTTTGGGAAACCTGTATTTAGAAATGTTTTAAAAGGCTGTTCTGTAATTACTCCCATCATTTCCAAATGACCTGTTAAAGTATCTTTACCATTACTTACTTCATTAGCTTTAGTATAGTATCCCATTACATCATTGTGATTATCATATAATAAATTATATAAACCTAATTTCTTTAAGTTAGGTAATTCTACATTAGCACTTTCTATAGCATGTTTTATGGTATTTGTTCCTACATCATCGTATTTTTTAGCATCTTTTGCTTCACCAACACCTGCTGAATCTAAAACTATTAATATTATTCTTTTAAACATTTTTATTCCTCCTTAATTACCATGTGGGTGATATTTTAAATAATTTTCTTTTTTAATATTATTTGAAACATGAGTATATATTTGTGTTGTACTTATATCAGAGTGTCCAAGTAATTCTTGTATACTCCTTAAATCAGCACCATTTTCTAACATATGTGTAGCAAAACTATGTCTTAATGTATGTGGTGTAAATTCTGTTTTAATATTTTTTTTAACAGCTATTAATTTTACTTTTTTAAATAGTGATTGTCTACTTAGTGCTGTTCCTCTACTATTTAAAAATATGTAATCACTATTTTTTTTATTTAGTAGAGGTCTATATTCATTTATATAGATATTTAAGTATTTTAAAGCTATTTCCCCTACTGGAACTATTCTTTCTTTACTACCTTTTCCCATTACTCTTAAAATGCCTAAATTAGTGTCTAAATGAAACATTTTTAAGTTTACTAATTCACTTATTCTAAGTCCTGAAGAATACATTAATTCAAGTGCTGCTTTATCTCTATAACTATATTTATTTACTAAATCAATGTCTAATATTTTTTTAATTTCTTCTTGTGATAATACCTTAGGTATTGTCTTTTTTGTTTTTAGTTTATCGATATTAGATACTGGATTATTAGTAACTTTTTCTTCTATTAATAGAAAGTTATAAAAACTTGTTAAAACATTTAAATGATGATTTATTGTTTTTGAAGAATCTATTTTATTTAAATATTCAATGTATTTTTTTATATCTTCTTCATTTATTTTACACAAATCTTTTTTTATTATTTTATAAAATTCTTCTAATGTGTAGTTGTATGTTTCAATTGTATTTTTACTATATTTTAAATCAATTAGTAAATAGTCTAGAAAATCTTTTATATCGTCCATATTATATCCTCTTTTATATTATATCATTACTGCATTTAATTGTAAATTGATTATATATAAGAAAAAATGTAATAGAAACGTTTCATTACATTTTTTAGTCTAAGTTTTATAATTAATTATTTAAAAATTAATCTACCATTTTTGATTTAATTATTTTTTAATCTTATTAAATCTTATTTTATCTTATTTTTTTCATTAATTGTTTTTTCATATTCATTATATTTTTCATTATACATAGATATTATATCTGGAAACTCATAGTAAAAATTAACCATAATTTTACTTCCTATTAAATTAATTATTTTTACTCCAGAAAAATTTTCTAGCATTGATTTAACACTATAGTATTTAGTTACACCCATAGTTTCATTTTCTAAAAATGTATCAAGAAAATCATTTAATATTTGTTCATATAAAATCATACTATGATCAGTTGTAATTTCAAGATTTAGATATTTTTCAAAATTTTTTTCAGGCACATAAATATCTAGTGTACACATCTTTTGTCCATCAATATTAGCTGATGAAAAATTCATTTTAGAATTTACTATTTCTTTATTTGATAAAATTTGTGTTATATATTCAATAGTTAATTTTGATTTCTCTACAGCTAATGCTTGTGCTTCTATTTTTTTCATTTAATTACCTCTTTATATTAATTAACTTTTCCAAATTTATTAAACGGAAATAATCTATATTTAACACTACCTAGTATTTTGTCTTTTGAAATTGTTCCAAAATATCTTGAATCTAATGAATCATTACGATTATCACCAATTACTAGATATTCATTATCTGGTATTTTAGTTAAATTTAAATCTTTTAGTTCAAAATTTTCAGTATAACCTAATCCATAATTATCTTCTATTTCATTACCATTTATATATAATTTATTATTTTTATAACTTACTACTTCTCCTGGTAAACCAATTACTCTTTTTATTAATCTTTCACCATTATAATTAAATACAACTATCTCAAATCGTTCATATTTATTATCATATTTATCTAATAAAAGAATATCTCCGTCATGTAATGTATCATTCATTGATGGACCATCTACTCTAACGGGTGTTACTATGAATAATCTAACTAATATAATAGTTAAAATTATAATTATAAATGAAATCGAATCTTTTATTTTTTTCATATTTTTCTCCTTGTTAATATATATTTTTTAATTTACTTAATTATACAATAGATATATATATTATTCAATATATTTTTTTACATAGAAAAAAGGCAAATCTATGCCTCTTTTACATCTTTATTTCTACGTTCTTTAATTTTTGGTGTACCTAATACATTTCTTAAGTAATTTAATTTAGCTCTTCTTACTTTACCTTTTCTTACAACTTCAACACTATCAATTTTAGGTGAATTCATAGGGAAAGTTCTTTCTACACCAATTCCTGAAGATATTTTTCTAACTACAAAATTTTTAGAAACTCCACTATTTTTAATAGCAATTACGATACCTTCATAAGCTTGAACTCTTTCTTTGTTACCTTCAATAATTTTATAATTTACTTTTACTGTATCCCCAACACGGAATTCAGGTAAATCATTTCTTATTTGACTTTTAGTAACCATTTCTACTTTGTTCATCGATGTCTCCTCCTGTTCTTAAATAGTGATCATAATAGTAATCATCGGATCACAACGAATTAATTTTAACATAAAAAGATTATAAATGCAAGTAATTTGATATTTTTTATAAGTTTAAACAAAAGGTAATTGTTTTATAACTCTCTTTTTAGCATATATATGAACTTTTTCCTCTTTAACATTAGTAGTAGTTATTGTCGATTCATATTTGTTTGGTAATTCATGGCACATCATTAATTCTTTTTTTATCCAATAAGGATAATCATTATAAAAATAGTAATATAGATAATCAACAAATTTATTAAATTTATTATCAAACTCATTTGTTATAACAATATTCTTTTTAATATTCATTAATTCTACATAAGTTAATTTATCAATTAATGGTATCATTTTTTTGTATTCTATATTTCTAAAATAATCATAATTATATTTATTTAGTTTTTGTGTCAAATATTTTTTTCTTTCAATTAATGTATCATATTTATCATAATTATTTTTTTCCTCTAAAGAAATCTTACCTTTATTAAATGCTTCTATATGATTTTCACATTCTAAGTAATTTATTATATAATCATAATCTGGTAATACTTCTCCTAATCTTTCAATAGCAAATTCAACATTTTTTAGTTCATCTTCTAATTTATATAATTCATAACATTGTTTTAATAATATATATTTTATAAATATTTTAGTTTCATGTTCAGTTAAATTAAATTTATCTAAAAATTGTTCTATATCATTAATAAACCAATTTTTATAATCAAGTTTATTTAAATTTACAATTAAGTTTTTATATTTATTATCAATAGTTGATTCAAATATCAATGTATAATCTGCTATCTTTGATTTTATATTGTCTTTTTCATTTAATATATCAATATATTCTAGTATATTTTTAATAACTATATTTTGTTCTTCTTTGCAAATATTGTAATCTGAAAATTGTTCTTTTAAAAATCTATCTATACATTTTATGTTTCTATGTCTATTAATTACTGAATACAAATTAAAATCAGTTATATCTAAATATGGATCTTTTATTTCAATTGATTTTTTTATTTTTTTACCGTTTATTTCTTCAGTAATTGATTTATATTCATTATGTGGTGAAAATATCATATAATTATTTATACTTTTTTGGATATTTAGAATTTTTTTATCTAATGTTTCTAGCTTTTTTAGTAATTTATTATTGTGTTCATTTAATATACAATATTTACTATTTCTAACAAATATTTCATCATTTTCTATACATGATTTTAAATAATTATATTTTTCTAAATATGATAATTGATGATTATAATAATAATCAAATACATTATCAGTATTGGAATTTACAATATTTTTATATTCAAGTTTGTATTCTGGGATTATATAATCTTGACCTTTTTGATATTCTATTTGTTCTAATATTTTTCCATTTGGTCCAAATATAGGAAAAATTTTTGATGTACCATATGATTTTCTTTCTATGCATAATTTTAATCCATTAGGCCCGATTATATTTGTTTCAAATTCATTATGTTCAGGTATTTCTATTCCAAATATTTTATAAGTGTTTTTCATATTAGTTTGAATTAGTTCTATACTTTCTGATTTGAATAAATCTTTTTTAACATTTAATGGTAATTTATCATAATATAAAATCCTTTTTTTTATATCTTCTTCTTTAGAATTTTCGATTATTCCTTGCCATTTAACAAGATATAGTTTTGACAGTTTTATTTTTTCAAAAAATTCTCTACATTTAATTAATTCTTTAAATTTCATTCCTAAAAAATATCTATCAAAATTAAATTTATTTGGGTATTTCTTCTTTAATAATTGTAAATATTTTGGGTCTATTATTTTTATGTCACCATAAAAAAATTGCAATTCAGGTAAATCATTTAAAAAATCTAAAGACTTTGCTTCTCCATTAGCAGTTATTGAATTTACTTCATAAAAAACTTTTAAAAAATTTAATTCATTATCGTTTAATATTATTTCATCAATTTCAAGTTCTTTTACCCCAATAAAATTAAACAAGAAAAAGAATAATTCATAATTTAATTCAATATTTTCAAGCTTTAAATAATTAGCTTTTATTGTTCCATTTTTTATAACATTATTTAATATTTTAGTACCTGATAGATATAACGAATCTACATCAATATCATCAAAAATATTAATATTAGGTATTATTGAATTAAAATCCATTATATTTTTGGTATTTAATCTATACATATTTTTAATATTATAAATACAATTTCTAGTTGTGATATTCTTCAAATTTTTATAAAGCATTAATAAATCAATATCTTCATCAGTAATTACTAAATTTTCTATATAAACTCTCTTTATATAGTCAATATTAAATATATTATCTTTTTTATATTTTATTTTTATATTTTTTGTATTATCTATTCCATATATTATTTTATTTATTTTTTTATTATACTCTCTATAATTATTATTTATATAATCATTTAAAAGAAGTAAAACATCTTTAATATTTTTTTTATCACCTTGATAATATGGATCTGGATAAATAAATAATTCTAAAGTAGAGTATTTTTCATTATAGCCATCACCATACATAAATTTTAAAATAACACCATTTGAATTTAAATACAAATATTTATCATTTATGACTTGTTCTTTTATAATAGAAATAGTATCTGAGGTAGAAGTAAAGCAGGTACTTGAATTATAAGTTTTTTCTTCTTTTCCAACTGTTTCAGAAAATATTAGTCTTTGATAAAATTTATCAAAATGAGATTTTATTTCATTATCCATATTCTCACCTCTTTTTATCGCTTATTTTAGCATAAAAAGAAAACATAGTAAAGAGTTTATCTTCTTCTATGTCTTTCTTCTACTATTTCTTCTTCATAATCCATTACTGGTACTTTTTTAGGTGTTTCTTTTCTTATCATATTTTGTTTTTTAAGCTTTATTTCATGTTCTATTAACGATATTTTTTTATGTAATAAATTTACATATTTATCATCTAAATATTTACGATATTTATATTCTACAGTTTCTTTAAAACGTTCTAATTCATCTAGTGCTTTTCTAATATCGTCATCATCATCATCTTGATCTATTAAATTTATTATATAGTTTAAATAAAATTCTAGTTTCATTTTAATTTTTCTTTTTAATACTTTTTCAATAAAACTTGGTTTTATAATAACCATTGAATTTACTTTCATTCCTTTGTAATTACACTTATTTTTAGGTTTAACTTTATATCCATTTATTTTTTCTATAGTTTCTAAAGTTATTTCACCTTTATTATTTGCTTTTATAATTGTATAACTTTTTTTCATAAATTCATCTCTTTTCTAGCAAATCAGGACGTCTCTCACTTGTTTTTTTAATACTTTGTTCAAGTCTCCATTTATTTATATTTTCATGATGACCAGATAGTAATACTTCTGGTACTTTCATTCCCATAAAATCATTTGGCTTAGTATATACTGGATAATCTAATAAATTATTATTAAATGAATCATTTAAATGTGATTCTTCTTCTATAACACCATCTAATAATCTAACTATACTATCAGTTATTACCATACTAGGAAGTTCTCCTCCTGTTAAAACAAAATCCCCAATACTTATTTCCATATCTACTAAAGATCTAATTCTTTCATCAAATCCTTCATAGTGTCCACATAAAAGTATTATATGTTTATATTTAGATAATTCATATGCTTTTTTTTGATTATAAGTAGTACCTTGTGGTGTCATCATTATAGTTATGGTATTTTCATTTTTTAAGTCATTTAATGCCCTATAGATAGGTTCTATCATTAAAACCATGCCTTCTCCCCCACCTATAGGATAATCATCGACTCTTTTATGTTTATCTAGACTATAATCTCTTATATTATGAATATTTATAGTTACCTTTTCTTCTTTGATAGCTCTAGCTATTATTGATTCATTTAAAAAGTTTTCAAACATTGAAGGAAAAAGTGTTAAAATATCAATCTTCATCTATTAATCCTTCTATTTCATTTATATATATTTTTTTATCATTTATATCAATTTTTTTAATAAAAGCATCGACATAAGGTATTAAATATTCCTTTTTTCCTTCAACTATTATTAATTTTTGAAAACCATTTTGTATTTCTTTTACTTTTCCAATAATATGATCTGTTACTACATCTAAACCAATTAATTCTTCATCAAAATATCCAGTAATTTTAATTTCATCTTTATTAATATATATATTTTCACCCTTATATTTTAATACATCATTTATATCATTTATATTAGTAAAAGTTATCATATCAAAATTTTTATGTACTCTATATGAATTGATTGTTTCTTTTATTTTATTTTTTCCAATATATACATTATTGTTTATTTTAAATACATCTTTTTTATAGTTTATATCTGATATAATTCTTACTTCACCTTTTATACCATGTGTATTTACTATTTTTCCAATATAAATATACATATTATCACCTACTTAATTCATATAACAATATACTTGTTGCTACGCCGACATTTAAACTTTCACAGTTTTCGTTCATTGGTATATATACGAAGTCATCACATAAGGCAAGTATTTCTTCTCTTACTCCATTACCTTCGTTTCCCATTATTATACATAATTTTTCATTTTTTTCAAGTGTTTTTATATCATTACCATCAGTTACTTTAGTACCTATTATTTTATAGTCATTTTTTATTTCTTTAATAAATGGTATCAAGTCTTTTTTTATAATATTCATGTGAAATATCATACCTTGACTTGATCTTACTACTTTTGGGTTATATATATCTACTGAATCATTACTTACAATAATTGTATCAATATTGAATGCAACTGCGCTTCTTATAATTGTTCCCATGTTTCCAGGATCTTGAATGTTATCCAATATTAATATTTTTTTACCTAAATTATTATTTTCTTTTATTTTAGAACATATTCCCATTATATTTTGAGGAGTTTCAGTATCACTTATATAATTTAAAACATTTTTAGTTACATACATTGTATCTACATTTAAAGGAAATAACTCATCTTTTTCTAGAATTAGTTCTTTTAAATATCCTGTTTTATATGCTTCCATAACTAAGTGTTTACTTTCTATTAAAAATTCATTTTTTAAATCTCTATATTTTTTATTATTTAATTTTTTTATTTCTTTTATTTTGTTATTTTCAGTTGAACTATATAACATAAAATCACCAATAATATTGTATCAAATTTCTGGTGAAAAGTCTCTATTTTAACTAAAATTACATTTAGTATATATGTTTTATGATAATAACTATTGTAATAAATACAATAATATATAATTTATTTACTTTTATTACACTACAAAAAATCCAATTGTTTGGATTAAAATAAAAAAATAGGATTCTACCATAAGATAGTGTCCTTAAAAAATGTTAAAAATTTTTTATATCATAAATATAATTTTATACTAACTCTTACATTTATTATATTCTTTACATTTCTCTTCTAGCAAAATAAAATTACAACATCTTGATTTTATACGTTCATCTAATTTTCCATTTTTATATTTTTCATACAAATTTATTGCCTTGCCTTTAACATTTTTCATATTTTTATTTAACCATAATAATTGAGATTTTAATAAATTTTGCCATTTTAATTCATACGTATCTTTTGGAGTTGAATTTAAATCAAACAATTCATAATTATTTGAAGTAACCGGAATCATATTATTAAAATTTACAACTCCATATCTTCCACCATCAATTTTTACAACATCTAAATTATTTTTCATATGCATATGTTTCACTTTAGGACTTGATAAAGGCGCAAAATATTCGCATCCTTCAACGACAAATAAAACTCCTATAAATGGTCTTAATTCTTTATTACCAGCATTATAAGATACTTTACTATCAAATTGTCTTAAATAATCACAATATTTATGATCAACTTTTACTATTTTAAAATTTCTAATCAAGATACATCACCTAAAAATATTATATATTAATTTAAGAAAAAATAAAAGACTAGAGTTTGCTCTCTAATCTACTTTTTTAAGTTCCATATAACGGCTGGAATCACCACTTTTTTAAGTTCCATATAACGGCTGGAATCACCACTTTTTTAATTACCACTCAGAGCTGGTTTCACTCGCTTTTTTATTGCAACAAGTTGCACTATTATTATATGCATAAAATGCACAACATAATCACTTATGTACCAATAATATATCATAAACTTAACTAAATGTCTAGTTGTTAGAAAAAGTTTATAAAAATTATTGTTTTTTAAATTTTATAATATACAAAAAAGAATATTTACTATTCTTTTATATAATTTCATTCTTTAAATTAGGATTTTTTAATACTTTAATTAAGTAATCTATTTCTTCTTTAGTATTATATAGTGCGAGTGAAATACGAACTGTATTTTTAATTCCTATTTCATCTTTTAGTATTTTAGCGCAGTGATTTCCTGCTCTAACACATATATGGTATTTATTTAAATAGATCGCTAGGTCTTGAGCAAATACGTCTACATAATTGATTGCTACTATACCGCTTTCAGAATGTTTATTATATATTTTTATGTTATCTATTTTTTCTAGTTCACTAATTAGATAATTTTTTAATTCTATTTCATGTTTATATATATTATCCATTCCTATATTTGTTAAGTATTCTATTATTTTACCAAATCCTATAACTCCTGCTATATTTTGAGTTCCAGCTTCTAAAAGTTGTGGTAAATCATCGTAAATTCTTACGCCATCACTTGAAAAACTAGCATTCATACCTCCACCAAATATAATAGGTTTAATATTATTTAGTAGTTCTTCTTTTCCATATATTACACCTACTCCTGTAGGTCCATACATTTTATGAGCTGAAAAACCCATAAAGTCAATATCTAAGTCTTGGACATCAACTTTCATATGAGCAATTGATTGAGCAGCATCTACTATAACTAAAATATTATTTTCATGAGCAAATTTTATAATTTCTTTTATTGGTCTAATATCTCCAGCTACATTAGTTATATGCGCTAAAGAAATTACCTTTGTTTTTGGTGTTACAACTTTTTTTAGATTATCTAGAGTTACTTTTAAGTCATCTAATTCAATATATTTGATTTTTATATTATTTGAATCTTTTAATTCAAACCAAGGTAAAACATTACTAGCGTGTTCACTTTTTGTTATGATTACTTCATCATTTTCATTTAATTTATCTTTAAAATATCCAAATATTATTTTATTTAATGAATCAGTTGTTCCACTAGTAAATACTATTTCGTTTGTACTTCTAGCATTTATGAATTTTCTTACTAGTTCTCTTGTTTTTTCGTACATTGTATCTACTTTTAAACTTATATCATAGTCTCCTCTATGAGCATTCGCACTATAGTTATTATAGTAATCACTTATTGCTTCACTTAAAATATATGGTTTTAAAGTAGTAGCCCCATTATCAAAATATACTATATCAGTTTTTAGAATATTAAAATCTTCTCTATGCATTATATCACCTCCAATATTTATTTATAATTGATAGTATTTCTTCATCATTATCGATATTTAGAAATCCTCTAACTAATAGTTTTATGGCATTATTTTTTGATATACCCCTACTCATTAAATAGAATAGTGTTTCCTCTTCAAATTTACCTATAAAAGCTGCATGATTAGCGACAACATCATTATTTTCTATTAATAAGATAGGATCTATTGTACATTTATTTTGATTAAATGTATAAATTCTATTATCTTGATTTACATAACAATTTTTTATATCTTTTAATACTTCACCTAAAACATAAAAATGAATTGTACCTTCATTATTAACACCTCTAAGTAGTATATTACTATTTGTATTATTTGCTTTATGGTATACATATATTTTATAGTTTTCAGTATTTTTTGATATGGTTCTTATTTTAAAGTCTACATTGGCGTATTCTTCATTTAAATAAATATGATGTTCTTCATCATTTCCTTCAGTTGTTAAAAAAGAATTATAAAATAAACTACTATTTCTATCTAAATTGTAAATATATTTTATATTGTTTCCAACATCAGAAATTCTTTTAATATTTAGTATTATATTTTCTTTTATATTAAATATTATTTCTATATTATTTAAATTAACTATTAAATCGATATCAGTATTATTTTCAATATCAAATATATATTTATTATCTTCTTTTTTATAATTAATGGAATTATTTGTTATATTATCTATTACTATTTTATTCATAAATTATTTAGAAGTATTGGCGGAGTACTCATTTTTAAAAAAATCGTATCCTTTTTCTTCTATTTCTTTTACTAAACTAAAATTCCCGGTTTTAATAATATGTCCATTAATCATAATATGTACAAATTCTGGTTTAATGTAGTCTAAAAGTCTTTCATAGTGGGTTACAAGTAGAATTGATGGATTATATAAATTCTTATATTCCATTACACTTTCTCCTATTATTTTTAAACTATCTACATCAAGTCCTGAATCTATTTCATCTAAGAATATTGTATTTGGTTTTAATAACCACATTTGAAGTATTTCATTTTTCTTTCTTTCTCCTCCAGAAAATCCTAAATTTACTCCTCTATGAATCATTGATTTATCTATTTTTAATTTTTCACAAGTTTTATCTAATTCTTTTATAAAATTAAATATTTTAAAGTTATTTTGTTCTTTTTCATGAATAGCAGTTCTTAAAAAATCAGCATTTGTTACACCTTCTATAGGATTTGGTAATTGGAAAGCTAAAAATATACCTAATTTAGCTCTTTCATCGGTTGTTAAATTAGTAATGTCTTTGTCATCAAAGTATATTTTACCACTTTCTATTTTGTATTTATTATCTCCCATTATTACTCTTGTTAGTGTTGATTTACCAGTACCATTTGGTCCCATTATAGCGTGTATTTCTCCACTTTTCATTGTTAAGTTTAATTTATTTAAAATAACTTTTTCTTCTACTGAAACGGTTAATTCTTCTATTTTTAAAATATGCACGGTATCATCTCCCTTATATATTTTATCACATTATTATATATATTACTTTATTTTTTGATTATTTTTTTATATAATTATAGTGGTGATATTATGGATTGTATTTTTGATAAAATTGTAAATGGAGACATTCCATTATTTAAGTTATATGAAGATGATTTAGTCATAGCTTTTTTGGACATTAATCCAAGTTCTAATGGACATACGTTAGTTGTCCCTAAAATTCATTATACTGATGTTTTTGATATACCTAATGATACTTTACTTCATATATTTGATGTAGCTCGTAATTTAATGAATATTTTGAAAGAAAAATTAAATTGTGATGGATTTACTTTAATTCAAAATAACGGCATTGTAGAAGAAGTTAAACATTTTCACCTTCATATAAAGCCAGCTTATTTAAATGAAGATAATTTAGTTATTAGAAATGTAGAAGATATTTATAATATAATTAAAACGTACTAATAAGTACGTTTTAATATTGTTTACCATTTAAAAATTCTTCTTCATCTATTTCTTTTGTTAAATCAGCCCAACTATTTCTATATTTACTATATAGTTCTTCAAATTTATCCATACTGCTTTCTATTATGTTAAATTTTTCATATATCTCTTTAATTTGTTCTGAATCTTGATTATCATTATAACAAATTCTAAATACATTACCATATTTTAAATTTTCATCTATTGTAATATATAAATTTTTATAGTTATACATATGTCTAGTACGGAATCTTTTTACTGCCACATAACTTCCAATATGTGTTAGTATATTAATCATACTTTTTTCATATTTTTTATGAATAAAAACTACATCTTCATCATTGTTGTTTTTTAAATCAAGTGTTACATATTCATTTGTTTTAATAAGTCTAAAATCTGCTTCAGAATGATAAGTATATATTACTTGTCTTTCTTCCTTTTTAGAGTTTGCTGTCTCATCAAAATATTTAATTAATTTATCTGTTTGTTCCTTGTTGATATATGTTCTTTTATTTATTTTCATATCATCACCTATTTTATTATACAATATATTTGATTTAAAATAAAGAATAAGTTATAATATTATTGGTGATGTTATGTATACAATTAAAAAAAATGTTGAAAATGAAATTATAGTTAATAAATCTAGATTTATTACTTATTTATTTAAAGTTCATAGTAAAGCAGAAGTTGATAGTTTAATTAGTAAATTAAAACGTGAACATAAAGAAGCTACTCATTACTGTTATGCTTATGTTATAGGTAGCAATATAAAATGTTCTGATGATGGAGAACCTTCTAAAACAGCTGGTGCTCCACTATTAAATGTTCTTGAAAAAAATAAATTAAATCATGTAGTAGCTATAGTTATCAGATATTTTGGTGGCGTTAAATTAGGTGCTGGGGGATTAGTTAGAGCTTATACTAAAAGTGTTACTGAATGTTTAAAGCTTACTGAAATTATCAAAACCAGTACAGGATATTTAGTCGAAATTAGTTTTGATCATTCTGATATTAAACAAGTTGATTTTCTTTTGAAAGATGTTGAAGTTAATAAAACTTATGATGATAATGTTACTTATACTTTTTGCATTCAAAAAAATGATTTTGATTTAATCAGTGATAAACTTAAAAGTTATATTATAAGCATGAAAATCATAGAAGATATTTATGTTTAGGTGAATATATGTTAAAATAGTTATAGAAAGGATGAATTTATGAAAAAAGGTATTATATTATCTATGTTATCTATATTTTTATTAAGCGGTTGTGGTAATAATAAAGAAGTATTAGTTACTAAGTGTGTTTCATCACAAAATAATTTACAGGCTGGTTATACTTTAAAATCAGAATATACTATATATTCTCAAAAAGGTACTGTTAATAAAGTAGAATCAATTGAAACTATCACTTCTACTTCAGAATCAATATTAGATTATTTTGAAAATTTTTTAACTACAAATTATGAACAAGCTAATAAAACATATGGTGGTTATACTAATAAAATAGTTAAAAATGATGATGGATTAGTTTCTAAAACTACTATAGATTATAAAAGTATGGATATGGAAAAATATGTAGAAGATAATAGTGTTATGAAAAATTATGTTAATAATAAAAACGAATTAACTTTAGAAGGCATTAAAGCAGCTTATAAATCATTAGGAGCTACTTGCGAATAAAAACTGTATTTACAGTTTTTTTATTGCATTTTTTTAAATTTATGGTATAATCATATATGTAATGTCTCCTTAGCTCAGTTGGCTAGAGCACGTGACTCTTAATCTCGGGGTCCAGGGTTCGAATCCCTGAGGGGACACCATAAACAAATTTGTTCGAAATATTCGAACTTTATATAAATTGAAAGAACTTATCAAAAGTTCTTTTTTATGTTATTATTAATATGTAAGCAAGAAATCTTGCATAAAATAAAAAGGCAAATACTTAACTTTGACGATTTGTATGTATTACCAAATATATTTCAAAAAAAATAAGGATCTATTCCTTATTTTCTTCTATATAATCAACATTAACATTTTCATCTATTTCTTCCATTACTTTATCATCAATTTCATCATCAACATCTTCCCAAGGTTCTTCATCTTCTTCAATAGCTATTTTCATTTTAGTTTCTCCAACAATTTCAACACCTAATTCCTTTTCAATATCAAATTTAATATTTCCATTTTCATCTATATTGACACCAACACAATTAGGTTGTTTTAAAGTTCTAACTATAATGTCTGTATCATTAGATAAATCAGCATTCTCTTTTACTTTAACATTAAATAGATCATTATAATCTATTTTTTTATTAACTACTGTTGTTTTAGAATCATTATCATAAGAATACCAAATATTTACATCATAACTTCCGTCTACTCCGATTTTATCTCCTGATTTATAACCTTTAAATTTATGATTGATTACCCAACATCCTAAAACAGTAGTAGGAACATTTTCAGTTGTTATTGAATAATTATCTTTAAAATGCTTTTTACCTTTTCCAACTACAGCTTTAGTTACTATTTCTTTAAATGCCACTACAATCACCCCTCACTTTAAAATATGCGATTAGGCGTGTTTTGTGAACAAAAAAAGAATATTTACTATTCTTTATTTACTCTTACTATGTCTTTCTTGTTTTTCATCTAAGAATTTTAAAAATATTTTTAATTCTTCAGATATATCTATTACATTATTTTCTACATAATTAATATATTCTTTTCTTAAATAATCTATTCTTTCTGGTGCTACCCTATTAAATTTTAAAATTCTTATATATTGATTTAAATCTAAATGTTGTTGTACATCCATATAAACCCTCCTAATATATGAACTTTGAAATAGATATTCCATCACCAATATCATAAAATTCTGTTGTAAATTCATTATTATTATTCAAAAAATCTATATAATTATTCAATTTTCTAACTATGCCTCTTACATTTCTACTTTTTATTTCTTTATCGGTATGAGTTAATCCATGAAAATTTAAGTTATCAGATACAATAACTCCATTTTTATTTAGATTTAATTTGAATTTTTCAAAAAATTTAATATATTGACTTTTAGCAGCATCTATAAATATTAAATCATATTTGTCATCTAAATAAACATCAAATGCATCTTTATATATTAAATTAATTCGATCTTCTAATTTAAAATTTTTGATATTTTTAACGGCTTCTTTATATCTATTTTCATCTCTTTCTATAGTTGTTACCTTTACATCATAATTTATTAGACACATACGAATTGCTGAATAACCTATAGCTGTGCCTATTTCCAAAATATTTTTAATATTATTTTTTTTAATATATTCTAATAAAAACTCTATTCCATCAGGTAACATTATTGGTATATTGTATTGTTTAGCATAATCTTCCATTAATTTGATATTATGATCCATACCAATTTCCAGCTTTCTTTAATTTTGCTATAGTACTTTCATGTTCACTCAAAGTCTTTGAATAGTATATAACCATATTTTTATCAGAAGCAAAATATAAATATTCTGTATCTGAAGGATTTAATACTGATTCAATTGCATCTATTCCAGGATTTGAAATAGGTCCTACTGGTATACCATTAACAACATAAGTATTATATGAATTTTTCTTTAAATATGATGTTCCAAATTCATCTCTACCCATTATTTTTTTATCACCATAGTATGCTGATGCACAACTTTGTAACTTCATATTTTTCTTTAATCTTGTTAAAAATATACTAGACATTTTTTTAAAATCTTCTATATTGTTTCCTTCTGATTGAACCATAGAAGCTAAAGTAATTATTTGATGTATTGAATATTTGTTTTGTTCTATCTCACTTTTAATAGGTGTCAATTTTTTATCCATTTGATCTAGCATTGTTTCAAATATTGTTTCTATACTTACATTTTTATTCATAAATTCATAAGTATCTGGAAATAAATACCCTTCTAGTGGATAATAAATATTGTTATTTAATATATCATCAGTTAAAAACCAATATTTATCAATTAATGTTTTAATATATTCTTTATCACTAGCTTTTTCTAACACTTCTTCTACTGTATGATTTGTTTTTTCTGCTATAAGTTCTACCATTTGTTTAATTTGTTTTCCTTCTGAAAAAGTAATTTTTATAACATCAGGATTATAATTTGAACCTTTGCTTAACAGTTCAACTATTTGTTTTACATCCATATCTTCGCTTAATTCGTAAGTGCCAGCCTGTAATCCAGTTGGTCTATTTATTTTTATATATATTTTATAAAATAATTCTGATTTAATTAAATTATTTTCTTTTAATTCAGAAGCTATTGAAATATAAGTACTATTTTGTTTTACTTCAAATTTTTTTATACTATCATTTTTACTTACTGAACTAATATTATAATTATAAGTTAAACAGCAAACTACTATAATACTAGCACATGCAATTACAATTATTTTAGCTAAATTAGCAAACTTTTCCATTAATTTTCTTCAGATTTTGCTGCTTTTTGTAATTCATCTAATATTGTTTCAATCATATTCCATTCTTCATCAGTTTCAATTGGTTGTAAATTTTGATCTTCTTTTTCAGGATCATAAATTGAAGCATATACTTTAGTGTTTCCTTCTTCATCTGTTGTATTATCTGTATATACTATATAATTTTTTCCATTTTCTTTTCCTTCAAATGTAAATAATGCTTCACATTCTATATCTTTTCCATCTTCTCCTGTTATTTTAAATGTTAATTTTTCTTCTTTCATAATTAAATTCCTTTCTCTTTATCTAAATATGTTTGTAGTATTATATTAGCTGCGAGACTATCTACTTTTTTCTTTCTTTTTTTTCTAGACATATCTGCTTTTATCATATAAAAATGTGCCTCCTTTGTAGAAAGCCTTTCATCTTGCATAACTACTGGTATATTTAGATTATCTTCTAATTTCTTTTTAAATTCCATAGTAGTAGTAGCTCTATCACCTATTGTATTATTCATATTTTTAGGATAACCTAATATTAATTTTGATACATCATTTTCTTTTATTATTTCCTTTAAAATTGGAATTAATGAATCATAATCATTTTCTTCAAATCTTATTGTTTTATAAGCACTAGCTATAGTTAAAGTTGTATCACTCATCGATAAGCCTAATGTTCTAGTACCTAAATCAAGTCCTAAATATCTCATATTTGTTTTATTAAAGCTTCTAATAATTTACTACGATCTACTTCAGTTATCATTTTTCTGGCATCTTTATAGCTTGTAATGTATCCAGGATCGCCACTCATTAAATAACCTACTATTTGATTAGTAGAATTATAACCTCTTTCATCTAATATTTCCATGACTTTTTTGATAGTTAATAAAACTATACCTGTATCAAATTCTTCTTTTGAATAAATTTTAGTTTCTTCCATAAATATCACCTACTCTATGACAAATTAATTGTATCAAAAAAAGAACATTTTTACAAGTGTGTGTTTAGTATTTTTTATTTATGTTTATATTTTTAAGTGAAGCATTTTTTATAATTCCATTACCAAATTTATCTTTTAGTTCATCTAAAGTTTTTTCTAATTTTACATCCCTATGTTCTTCATTTTTATCAAATAATGATATTTGAATATTGTTTTCTTTTGTTAAATTATCTAGTCTAATTCCTACCAATCTAATAGGTTTATCTTCCCACATTTCATCAAGTAGTTTTTTACTTACATTAAATACTTCATTAGTCAAATTGGTAGCATTTTTTAGTTTCATTTGATGTTGTTTGTTTTTAAAATAGCAATCTTTTAATTGTACTGATACAACATAAGCATATTTATTTTGTTTTCTTAATTGTCTTGTTACATTATCAGCTATTTTTTCTAAAATACTGTAAATTTCAACTTTTTCCGTATAATCTCTTTCTAATGTGGTAGTATTACCAATACTTTCTCTTTCTTCTTTAACTTTTTGAACGATACTATTATCTATACCCCTAGCTTGTTCTATCATTTTTTTAGCTGTATTTTTAAAGTATTTTGACAATTCTAATTCATCATAGTTAGCTAAATCAGCTATTGTATTTATATTTAATTTTCTTAGCTTTGGAGCTGTTTTTTTACCTATTCCAAACAAATCTTCTATAGGAAGTGGATACATTTTAGTTATAATTTCTTCATCATATAAAGTATGAACTCTATTTGGTTTTAAAAAATCTGATGCCATTTTAGCACATAATTTATTATTGGCAATTCCTATATTTACAGTGAATCCAAGAGTATTTTTAATTTCATCTTTTAGTTTATAAGCAAAATCAACTTCATTACCATATAAATGTTTAATATGAGTATAATCAAAAAAGCATTCATCTATAGAAAAAGGTTCTATGTCATCAGTATATTTTGATAGTAATTGAAATAATGATGAGGACATTTTTTGATAAAATGAATAATTAGGAGAATACACTTTTAAAACTTTACATTTTTTTCTAGCACTATAAAGTGTTTCTCCAGTTACAATACCTAATTTTTTTGCTGAATTACTTTTAGCTAAGACAATACCTCTTCTTTTTGTTTCATCGCCACCTACTACAGCGTATGAATTTCTAATATCATACTTATATCCTTGATTTAACAAATCTATTGCTGTCCATGATAAGAAAGCATTATTTACATCTATATGAAATATGATATTTTTCATGTGTATCACCATTACTAATATATCACACATACATGTGTTCGTCAATTATAAAAGAAGCAATTTAATGCTTCTTTTTGATTTTTGTTATATAGTCATTTAAATCTTTCTCGGTTACTAACTTATAACCCTTATTTGTAGAAATTGATGGATATCCTAATTCCAAATCGTCAAATATTCTTAATATTATTTCATTTAACATATTTTTATCTTTTTGTAATTCTTTACCAATTTCTTGAACACTTTTACCATTTATAAGTTTTACAATTCTTACTTCTAAATCTTCTTCTTCAACTTCAGATGAACTATTTAAATAATAATAGCAGTATTTATAAATTTTTTGTATTATTGATTTTATGTAATTATCATAAGTTTCTTTATTATAATAATATAAATATTCAAGAAAGTTAGATATATATTCAACTATTTCTTCAACTGATGTATTCTCATCAATAATACTAAAATAGTACTCTTCTAGTGAAGTAAAATTAGTATATTGTTTTAAAGCCATTTCATCATATTTATTCATTGGAATCATTTCGTTTAATAATTCCTTTTGAAAATTATTTAAACTTAGTAGCATTTTAATATAGAATAAGTTATTTAAACTTAATATATATACAAAATTGTTTAAAAAGAAACCTTGATTATTATAATAAGCTTTTAATACATCTTCTATGCTACAAGCATCCAATATTCTTGATTTTTCCAATATATCAGGATTTGTTTCATTATGTTTTAATAAATAATTATAATAGCAATAAACGTCTTTATACATTAAAGCTATTATTGAAACATATTCTAAATGATTTAATTCTTTAACATTTTCAATTATGTCATAAATAGTATCATATATTTCATCACTTGGACATTCATCATTTTCTTTTATAATTTCTCTAAATTGATTTCTAATATCTTCATTTGGATTTATTATATTCTTACCATTTAATTCTATTTTAAGCATGCAACCACCTTATTAATTTAAAGCATCTTTTCTAGATAAATTAAGTCTTCCTTTTTTATCATATCCTAAAGATTTTACTAGTATTTCATCCCCAACTTTAACTACATCACTAGCTTTTTCAACTCTTTCTTCAGCTAATTTAGAAACATGTACTAATCCTTCACATCCAGGCCATAGTTCTACAAAGCATCCAAAGTCTTCTACTTTTACAACTTTTCCTTTATATATTTTATTATCTTCTACTTCTCTTACTATTGATTTAATCATTTCTGCTGTTTTATCGATTATTTCTTGATCATAGTGATAAATTATAACTTTTCCATCGTCTTCTAAATCTACTTTTACAGCATTTATATCTGTTACTGATGTTACGTTACTTGCTTCACAAATAATTTTTGTAATCATTTCTCCACCTTTTCCGATAACATCTTTTATCTTATCTGGATTAATCATAAATATACAAGTTTTTGGTGCATATTTTGATACTTCTTTTCTTGGTTCAGCTATTTGTTTTTCCATTACATCTAGTATTTCCATACGAGCTTTTTTTGCTTGTTCTAGAGCTTCTTTTAGTATTTCTTTTGTTATACCTTTTATTTTAATATCCATTTGTAATGAACAAATACCTTTTCTTGTTCCACCAACTTTGAAATCCATATCTCCTAAGTGATCTTCCATACCTTGAATATCAGTTAATATTGTATAGTCATTTCCATCACTTGAAGTAATTAATCCCATTGCTATACCTGCTACTGGAGCTTTAATAGGAACACCAGCTGCCATTAAACTCATACATCCAGCACATATTGTTGCTTGACTTGATGAACCATTTGATTCTAATATTTCTGATACAACTCTTACTGTATATGGGAATTCTTCCTCACTAGGCATTACTTGTTTTAAACATCTTTCTCCTAAAGCACCATGTCCTATTTCTCTTCTTCCTGGGCTTCCATATCTTCCTGTTTCACCTACGCTAAATTGAGGAAAGTTATAGTGTAGCATAAAGTGTTTTTCAGCTTCTAAACTTATTCCATCTAGTACTTGATATTCGTTTAGTGCTCCTAGAGTTGTTACAGCTAGTGCTTGTGTTTCTCCTCTTGTAAATAAAGCACTACCATGAGTTCTAGGAAGTAAATCTATATCAGTTGAAAGTGGTCTTATTTCATCCATTTTTCTTCCATCTGATCTTGTTTTTTCATTTACTGTTATTGCTCTAAATATTTCATATTCTATTGATTCTAATACTAGTTTAACTTTAGTAATTAATACATTTAATTCTTCTTTATCTAAATCACTATTTTCTTCTATATATTTATTAACTACTTCTTCTTTTACATTATCTATAGCTGCATATTTTTCTTGTTTTTCTTTAATTCTCATAGCGCTATCTAATTTAGCTGAAGCAAGTGATTTTATTTCTTCTTTTAATGAATCTTCTATTTCTAGTTTTTCATATTCCATTTTTTCTACACCGATTTCTTCGATGATTTTTTCTTGGAATTCACATAATTCTTTTACTGCTTCATGTCCAAACATTAATGCTTCTAACATATCAGCTTCCGATACTTCTTTTGAACCTGCTTCTACCATGTTTATTGCATATTTAGTACCTGCTACTGTTAAATCTATGTCTGATATTTCTAATTCGTCTGGTGTAGGATTTATAATAAATTCACCATTTACTCTACCAACTTTTACTCCAGCAATTGGACCATCGAATGGTATTTTTGAAATACAAGTACATAAACTTGATCCAAACATAGCTGTAAGTTCTGGTGAATAATCATTATCTACTGATAGTACAGTATTTACTACTTGTACTTCATTTCTAAAGTCTTCAGGGAACATTGGTCTCATAGGTCTATCGATCATACGAGCTGCTAGTGTAGCGGCATCAGTTGGTCTACCTTCCCTTTTAATAAATCCTCCTGGTATTTTTCCTACTGAATATAGTTTTTCTTGATATAAAACCATTAATGGGAAAAAGTCTGACAATATATTAGCATTTTTAGATACTACAGCAGTTGATAATATAACTGTATCTCCATATCTTACTAATACTGCACCATGTGCTTGTTTTGCTAGTTCACCATGTTCTACTATTAATTTTCTTCCTCTAAAATCTAATTCAAATATTTTTTTCATGTTTACCTCCGTTTTTTCTTTGTATAATATTAATATTTATTAGCATCTTATTTTTAACATAAAAGACACTCAAAAAAGAGTGCCTACTATTTATAATTATTTTCTTAAACCTAAAGCTTGAACAATTGCTCTATAACGTGTTACATCAGTTTTTAATAAGTAGTTTAATAAACTTCTTCTTCTACCAACTTTTTTAAGTAATCCACGTCTTGAATGATAATCGTGTGAATGTTCTTTTAAGTGTTCAGTTAAATCATTAATTTCTTTTGTTAATATAGCTATTTGAACTTCTGCAGATCCTGTATCTCCTTCTGTTCTAGCATATTTTTTAACGATTTGTTCTTTTTCTAATTTACTTAATGCCATTTTATTTTCTCCTCTCTTTAATTCGCTTTACTCCTAGAAATAAGTCGGATCTTCTTAATTCCACGAATAAGTACAAATATAATATACACTATATTTTATTAAATTGCAACTATTTTAGTATAATTTATATATAACTATTTTTATTTAATATATTATTCTTCTAATACAAAAATTATTTCAGCAAAATATTCTTCGTTTACTTCTAAGGCATCATTTGTTAAATCTAAAAGTGGACCTTTTTCTTTAGACCAAGTAATTAGTGTTTTTTTTGAATTTTCATTGTTAGTACCAGTAAATACTAAAGTTGGTATTTCATTTAAGATAATTATTTCATCATCTAATTTTTTAAATACTAAAGCATCAGTTAAAGTATATCTGTTATTATTATAAGTACCATCTATTACTATTTTTTGTTTATTTTCATTTATTTTAATACCACTAGTTAAAGTAATATTATCCATTAAATATATAAATTCATAATTATTATCATTTTCTAAAACTTCTTTTAACTCTTCACTAGTAGATACAGCAATCTTTTTATTATTTCCATAATTTCACTTCCTAGTATTAATATATGTAGATAATAATTAATGAAATAATTAGTTTATAATGTACTTAATTAAGCAATATAATAAAAGATCAAAATTTTTATTTGATCTTTTTTCTTTTATTTGTCAGTTATATTATCAATGTTTCTACTATGTTCTACAGGTTCCCATGTAACATTTCTATTTATTAAAACTAATATAGCAATATGAACAAAACTAATTAAATATAAAGGATTAAAAAATATCATTTGAAATTTTCTTTTAAATGAAAGGTTGATTTTTTTATCATTTATTAATCCAAGTAATGTTACTAACATTAATGCTATATATATAGAAATAAATATAATACCAATTTGAAGCCACATCTTATTACATATAAAATATATTATCCATATTAATATGCCTATTATTAACATTAAATAAGGTTTGATACCAATTAATTCATTTAATATTGATACATCTTTATTATCTTTATAAGATTTTTTTAATAAAGGAAGATATTTAAATCTATTTGTAAAATAACCTTTTATCCATCTTTTTCTTTGATTAATAGTATTTTTATAATTAATTGGTTGTTCATCATAAAATATAGCTTTATCGTTATATGTAGTTTTATATTTATTTAAAATACTATATAGTGACAATTCATAATCTTCAGTTAAACTATTAAATGGATATCCATTAAAATTGTTTATAATTTTTCCTTTTATATAGAAACCTGTTCCAGATAATAATACTGGAATATTATTTTTAATTCTTGATTTATTTAAAATGTTATTTAAAAGAGAAAAGGTTACTCCACTAGCTGATGATACTAAACTATCATTACCATTTTTAACATTTCTATAGCCTGTAGCTATATCATACCCTTCTCTATAACTATTTAACATTTCTTCAACAAACTTAGAATCTAACACATTATCAGCATCCATTATAAAATATAAATCATATTTTTTCTTTATTTGTTTTAGTCCATCATCTAAAGCATAACCTTTAGTTTTTAAATCTAAATTTTTTCTAATAATTACTGATACATTATATTTATTACATATAGAAATTGTTGGATCATTTTTATCTTCTACTATCACATATATATCACTTGGATTTATCTTAATAGTTTGATTAATTATATTTTTTAATAAATTTTCAATTACTTTTGACTCATCTCTAGCTGGTATTAAAAAACTAATACTTTTTGGATTATTTTCTTTTTTTAATATAATTTTTTTCTTAAGAAAGAACGTTATAATTATTAATATAAAACTTAATATAATCATTTGCTTTGTACCATATTAGGAAAATAGTGATGTAATACCTCATCAGTATAAACTTTATCATATATTTCACCAATTATTGTATATGGTGGTATATCATGTCTTCTTAAGTTTTGTCTTAATAAAGCAGTAAAAGAAATAATCATATCGGTTATTAAAAATATTAAAAGAAATTTATAAATAAAATTTCCTATTTTATATGGGATTTTTTCAATCAAATTAGAAAACCATGGATAAAATATTTTTATTGTAAATAAAGCTCCTAATCCCCAAAACATCATAAAAGGAATCGTTGTTCTACCATTTATATTTAAAAAATATCCTGTATAATTCCATGATGTTGTTCCAACAAATAATTCCTGAAAAAAACTTACTAAATATTCAAATGCTCCACCAATGAATGATCCATATAAGAAAATTTTTAAATTATTTAAAGGTTTTAATGTAAGAAGAAATACAAATAAAAGTATTCCGGTACCATATATTGGACTAAATGGTCCATAAATTACCCCTCTTCTATACTCCCAAAATATTGTTCCATCATTATAATAATGAGTAATTAAATTTAAAATTTGTTCATAATAATTTCCTATAATACAACCTGCTACAAATAGTAAAAATGCTTTTTCTACACAAAACCCTTTAGCGAAAACTTTATCTTTCATACTGCCACCATCCATCACGCTTATTATATCAATTATAAATATAAAATCAATAATTAACTTTTTTAATTTTACTTACTATAATTTGATATTTATCAAATCTTTTTTCTACTTTACCTCTAATTATTACTATATCATTTTTATTTATTTCCGGAGCTATTTCATAAACATTTGAAAATAATACAAAATCCATCTTTTTAAATTCATCACTACCTAAAATAAAGGCCATCTTTGTATTATTTTTACTTTCTATAACACGATAATTTTCTACCATTACAACAACATCAACAATTTTATCAAAATATGTATCAATATTTTTCAATGATATTGTTGTTGGAATTTTTTTTCTTATTTCTACAACGGGATTAAATGATAAATAAAAGCCAAATAAATCAAGTTCATGTTCCATTTTTTCTTTAGTTGTATAATCATTTTTTTCTTCTAAAACTGGTTTTAAATTATAGTCATCATTTAATTTTATTACTTCTCCATAATTTATTATTATATCAATCGAATCAATTAAAGTTTTTCTATTTATTTTAAATATATCAAAAGTTCCTGCTAATATGAGTGATTCTATAACTTTTTTATTTACTATTTTTCTATCAGTTCTTTTTATAAAATCATATATATCTTTATATAATCCATTTTTTCTTTCTTCAATTATACTGGTTGCTACTAATGATCCTATATTTTTAATATTATTTAAAGGATATAAAATTCCATTATTAGTTACTATATAATTATTTGTACTTTCATTAATATTTGGATTTAATATTTTGATATTTTCATTTTTACATTCATCTATATAATTACTTGTATCAATTGAACTACCAATAGATTGTGATAGTAAACATTTCATAAAGTGTTCATGGTAATGAGCTTTTAAATAAGCCATTTTATATGATAGAAGTGCATATGCTACTGAATGTGATCTATTAAATCCATATGAAGCAAATTTTAAAATATAATTAAATACTTTAGTTGCTACTTCTTTTGAATGTCCATTATTAATAGTTTTTTCTATAAATTTAGATTGTTCTTCTAATAATACATTACTTTTCTTTTTACTGATTGCTCTTCTTAAAATATCAGCTTCACCTAATGTATAACCAGCAAGTGTACAAGCTATCTGCATAATTTGTTCTTGATATATTATTATTCCATAAGTTGGTTTTAATATATATTCAATTGAATCATCAATATAATCAATTTTTTCTTTGCCTTCTTTTCTTTTTATATAAGTATCTATATTATCCATTGGTCCTGGTCTATATAAAGCTAAAGCAGCAAATATATCCTCAAAATTAGTTGGTTTTAATTTTTTTAAAAATTTAATCATTCCTGGTTTTTCAAATTGAAATATACCTAATGTATTACCATTTTGAAATAGTTCAAATGTTTTAGAATCATTTAATGGAATATCTTTTAAATCAATTACTTGTTGTTCCTTATTTATACTATCTAGTATATTTTGAATAGTAGTTAAATTTTTTAAAGCTAAAAAATCCATTTTTAATAATCCTAATTCTTCTAAATATTCCATACTATAATCTACAACATACATATTGTCTTTTTTTTCAATAGGTACTACTTGATTTAAATCCACATTAGATATTATTATTCCAGCAGCATGAATAGATGTATGTCTTTTTAATCCTTCTATTTTAGAAGCTACTTTATATATTTTTAGTAATTCTTTATCATTTAAATATTGTTTAATATTATTTAAATTGTCTTTTAAATTTAATTTAGAATCTATTTTTTTAGTTAATTGTTCTATTTTATCTACTGATACATTAAGTACTTTTCCTACATCTCTAATAGCTTGTTTTGACGCTAATGTACCAAAAGTAATAATACCCGCTACTTTTTTTTCTCCATATTTAGAAATACAATAATTTATTACTTCTTGTCTTCTAATAAATTCAAAATCTATATCTATATCAGGCATTGTAACACGCATTTTATTTAAAAATCTTTCAAATAATAAATTATATTTTATTGGATCAACATCGGTAATATCTAGTACATAAGATACTAAAGATCCAGCAGCACTACCTCTTCCTGGTCCAACTAATATACCATTTTCTTTCGCAAACTTAACATAATCTTGAACAATTAAAAAATAGTTACAAAAACCCATTTCATTTATAACATTTAATTCGTATTTTAATCTTTCTTGATATATTTTAGGTACTGTTTCTCCTAACTTTTTTTTAACACCAATCAAACATAGTTTTTTTAGATAGCTAAAATTATCTTCATTATCAGGACATTTAAATTTAGGTAACAAATCATCTCTATGGTTAATTTCTACATTACATTTATTATATATTTCTTCATGATATTTTATATTTTTTTCTAATTTCTTTAATTCTTCTTTAGTTTTTAAATAGTAATCATTATATTTGATTTCTAAACTTTCACCTGTTCTAATAGAATCTAAGTATGATAAATATTCCGTATCTTCTAAAGTTAATGCTTTTATTTCATTGACATATATACATTTAGTATCTTTAATTTGTTCATATTCAAAAACATTTTCATAACTATAATATATATCGTCAAAAATTTGTTTTAATTCATTTTTTAATTCAAAACTTTTATAAGGTAGTATTAGTATTAATCCATCTTTTGTTAAATCATTTATAGTTATATTTTCTAAACTAGTTATTCTTACTAAATTATAATATCCAAATATATCTTTTGCATATAATAAGAATGTATTGTTATTAATAGTTAATTCTATTCCTATGATTGGTTTAATATTAGAGATGAGACATTTGTGATAAAAAGACATAACATTATACATTTTGTTATCTGTAATAGTTAATGCTTCATAATTATATTCTTTAGCAATATTAATTAAATCATCTATTTTTATTAAACTTTTTAATAAAGATGCATCGGTTTTAATATTAAAAGGTATAATCATATTATCACATCCTTATAAATATTTTACTATATTATTACTTTTTTTTAAAGAACTATTTGACTTATTTTAAAATATATGATAAAGTTATAAGGCATAGGAATTATTAAAAAGGAGGATATTATGGCTAATAAAGTAACTGGAAGAAAAGCTTTATTCGGAAATAGACGTTCACATTCACTTAGAGCTACAAAACATGCTCAAAAAGTTAATTTACAAAATATGACATTAGAAGATGGTACAAAAGTAGTATTAAGTACAAGAGAAATTAGAACACTTAGAAAAGCTAGTAGAAAACAAGCTGAAGTTAATGAATAATTTCAGTTTTTTTAATGTTAAAAGTCTCCTTTTTGGGAGACTTTTTGTATAGTAAACTTATGCATTACCTATTACTAATACTTAAATGGTTCATATAAAACGTTTCGGTACTAAATGTAGTCTGCTTTGTATATACGGTAATAAATACATACATTATTAATATGAGTATTTTAAGCTTTTATATCAGTAGTATTTTCTGCCAAATTGTATTCAGTTATGTTTATACCTATTCCTATAACAAATATATATGAAATACTATATATCCAAATAAGTAAAACTACTAAATTTGAAATATTTCCATAAAATAAGTCATAATGTGCGATATTATTCGCATAATAAGAATATAAAGAAGTCATTATTATCCATCCTAGTGTTGTAAATATAGCTCCTTTTGTAACATATTTACTTTTTATTCGTTTTTCTGGAGATAAAGTATATAATAATTTAATAAATATATACATTATCAAAAACGCTATTGGATATTTTAAAAATACAAATAATTGGTATACATAAGTCGATATAGCATCAAAAATTGAAAAACTTAATATAAATCTTAAAATCATATTACCAAATGCCATAATTATTAAAGTAAAGAAAAATAGACTTACTAATATTATGGTTAGTAATAAAGATCTTATACGCATTTTAATTGGATTTTCTTCCTCTGATTTATATAAAGTATTGGAAACTAAAATTATAGAATGCATACCATTTGAAACAATGTAAAAACCTACTATCATTAATAATAAATTTAAACTCATATTTGTATTATCAAAAAGTGGTAATATCAAATTAGCAACTTCTGTTGGTACAAATTTAAGTAAAAATTCTGTAAATTCGGTTATAGAAAAATGAAATAATGACGTAATAAAACTTATTAAAGTCACAAGAGGCATTAAACTCATAACTAAAAAGTATGATAAGTGTCCTGGTAATATTCTCATTTCTTTCATTCTAATTATGTTGAATAATTTTGTAAAATATTTTTTCATAAATCCCTCTATTCTTCCATAATTATATCTCAAAATATTAAAAGAAGCAATTATCTTGCTTCTTCTTTATTAGTTTTCATATCAAGTGTTGCTTCATTTATAGCATCATCTACTGTTTTTAAACCATCATTTATCATACTATATCCGCTAGCAGCACCAAATCCATGTGATAATTCTTTTAATTCTTTATTTAATTTTTTAATATATGATACAACTTGTTTTTCATCATAATTAACTAAATATATCAAGAATTCATTACCATTTGTACGCATTATTTCACTATTTTCAATTTGATTATTAAATAGAATTGAAGCAGCTTCTTTTATTACGCTATCTCCTTCAGCATGTCCATAATTATCATTAATATATGTAATATTATTTAAGTCAATTATAACTATTGCTTGAGGATAGATACCACATTCATCCCATTTTTCAATTGAATCATTTAAGTAATTTCTATTTTTAAGTGAAGTTAGCATATCAATATATTTAATTCTATTTTCTTTGCTTACTCCACTAGCAGCTTTTTTAATATTTTTCTTTTTATATTTCATAAATAATAATGATCCAGCTATTATAATAATTAATGAACTTATTAATATAATGTTAAATCCTAATCTACTTTTAGCATTTAAATTAAACATTTTGTAGTTTATTTTATTTGCATATTCTTGTATATCAGCATATAACAAGTAAAAGTTGAAGTAGTTTTCGAATACTTTATTATCGTTTATATCTCTGATTTTATAGTTATAATTATCACTTAAATTAAATGTATATACATCTGTATAATCTTTTAATGAAGTTGTTTTATATGTACTATATACATTTTTATCTACTATAACTAAATAATTTTTATCTAAGTTGTTTAACATACTATTTAATGTTTTAAATTCTTTTACTTCAATATCATTATTATGCATTAAATTAGCAATTTTACTATCTTTAATCACCATAATATTTTTATCTTTTAAACTGTATACAGAATTTATTGTTTGTTTATTTTCTGAATGACTTAATACAACTATTTCTTCATCAAATGGTGATACTGTATCATATACATCCATTTCAAATTTATCAATACTTGATATATCAAAATACATATCAATATTATTGCTATTGAAGTTTGAAACTAAGTCTTCTATATTGTTATATTCATAGAATTTTACTTCAACATTAGCTAGTTTTGTAAATTCAGTTATAATATTATTGTTAATACCAACTAATGAACCTTTGATAACTTTATCATATGGTGCATAGTCAATAAATCCATATTTGTATTGTTTTGATTTAAAAGCTACTTTAGAATCATCATCTACATCATTTTTGTAGAAATAATAATCTGTTAAATTATTGCCGAATGATTTTTCATAAGCTTCATTATACCATTTGTTTAAATATTTTCTTATTATTGTATTTAGTTTATCATTATTACCTAATTGTAAAACTAAATAAGATTTAGCTTCTGAAATAATATAATTAATATTTAAATCATTTTCTATTATTTGATCTAAATAAAATGTTTTTGGAACTGAAATTCCATCTATTTTTTCTTCTTTATATGCTTTAATTAGTTCGTTTATATCTTTATATGTAATGAATTTAATATTTTTATTTTCTTGTAAATAATAATTAACTTTTTGTAAATCTTTTTCCATTACACCAAGCGTAATATCAGGAATAGACATTAAATTGTCATATTTGATATTTTCTTTAGTAGCTATTACATATTCATCAGCAAATATTTGTAATTCATTTTCTCCTAAGTTTTCAGTTATTTTAAATGCATATTCACTACTTGCTTCGTTTGTCACAGAATAAGGTATTTTATTAAATTCTAATCCTGTTTTTTCTTCTAGTTCATTGATAAAATCAAATAATGAACCTGTTCCATTGTAATTAAAAACTGGAATATTATTAACTATACTTAAGTCTATAATATTATTTTTATTATTTTCAATCCATTGTTTTTCTATAAGGGTTAATGTAGTATCTTTATCTTGTTTGAAAAATACAGTATATACTCCTAAACTTCCTAGTAATACAACTAAAATAGACACTACAATAGCTATTATTTTTTTCATTGTTTCACCTACTGCTTCCATACTAATGAATCGCTTGTTTTGTGTTTATACCCTACTATAGGATAATTTTCTGATTCATTATTATTACTATCAATTAAAATTTGAATGTCATAGTAACTTTTTAAGTCTTCACTAAAGTGTTCTATTACTTTATCAGCATAATTTTTTGCTTCACTGACTGTTAGATCATCTTCTACCATTATAATGAAATTAGCAAGTCTTCCTTCTAGATTATAACTTACAGAACTAACTTTATCTAATCCTGTTAATTCATTTTTTATATTTGTTATTATTTCTTCACTTATTGGATAGTTTTCTATATTATCTAAACGATTTCCATATTTGTCATTACCACTGCTTAGATTACTAAATATTAGTATTAATATAGTTGAAAACATAATGACTGCTATTAATAAAAGTGCTACAATTATTTTATTGTTTTTAATAAACTTCATTTCGTATCCTCCATTCAATATATAAATTATACTATAATTATAATATTTTTTCAAATATTACATGATAGTAATATTATATTTTACATAGTTAGACAATATATGTAGTTGTTGACTTTTAAATTCAATTGATTTAGTTTATTAGTAAAATAGCTTAAATTATGATATATTCCATTTTGATGAAAATAATAAAAAAATGAGCTATATAAAATCTATTAATTTTATTTAAACATCATCTAATAAACTATTTTTTATATCTAAATATAAATTGTTATTAAATTTAAATCAAAACCTAGAGAATTTTGCTATTTTATAATATAATATATTTAAAATCATTCAAGTGAAGCAGTATATCACTCACAAAAATTTTTATGTAAGTAAAAAAAAATTAAAATAATATTTTTAAGGAGGAAATAAATCAATGAAATTAAGTTGTAAAGACGCATTAGCTTTATTAAATAATTGTAAAGGTATGGTAAAAAATGATAATTGGATTACACATTCAATTTGTGTTGGTAATACAGCAGGTGTAATCGCTAAATCATTAAATTTAGACGAAGATTATGCTAAAACATTAGGATATGTTCATGATATTGGAAAAAGATTTGGAACAAATAGTTATGAAGGCGTAATACCCCATGCAATTAATGGATATAATTATTTAAAATCATTAGGATACGATGATAAATATGCTGGTATATGTATTAAACATTCTTTTTTGAATAATGATATTAATTGTTTAGCAAATGATAGAGATTATACAGATTCAACTAATAAAAATTATTCATTTATAAAAGAATATTTGTTACAAGAATATACAATCTATGAAAAAATTATTAATTTATGTGATTTAATGTGTACTACTGAATTACAGACAATAGAAAAAAGGTTAATGGATTTATTATTGAGACATGGTGTATATAAAAATACCCATTATCATTTAATAGAAACGATGAAATTAAAAAATTATTTTGATAATTTATTAGGATATAATTTGTATGACTTATTTCCAGAAATAAAAGAAAATTTATAAAAATATAATAATTATATAATATTTGTTTATTCATAAATATAAATTTAATAATCACTAAATACACTTTTATTTCAAAAATTTTAAAATATAAAAAGAGGATTAAATCGTTTTGATAATTTTTCCTCTTTTTTTGATGATTATTTATGTAAATACTAATTTCATTTTTTGATATTTCTAAAATTTATCAATTTATTCTTAGTAAAGATATTTGAAACTCATAATAGTAAAATTTGATAAATAATTGTTATAACAATAATATTATTTAATGTAATCTATCAAGTAATGATAATTTTTTTATTCTAATATTGTTATTTTTACCAGTTCCTAATTCAATATCTGGTTTAACAGTTTTTCCATGGAAATCACTACCCCCACTTATTAACAAATCATATTTATTTGCTATTTCTAAATAATAATTCATTTCTTCTTTTGAATGGCTTGAATGATATACTTCAATACCTTTTAAACCACAACTAACCATTTCTTTTAATAATATTAAAAATTCTTTTTCTGATAATTCTAACGATTTTGGATGCGCCAAAACTGGAATTCCCCCACTATTTGCAATTAATTCTAAACATTCTTGGTATTGTAATCCTTTGTTTGATTGTCGTGTTTTATTATGTGCATCTATTAAATACTTATCAAATGCATCAGATAATGTAGTTGCATATCCATATTTAACACAAAGTTTTGCTAGATCTGGGCGACCTAAATTATGATTAGAATTCACTAACTCTTTTATATCTTCATAGCTAAATCTAATTCCATAATCTCTTTTTATTTGTTCCATTATAGATAAAACTGAATTAATACTATTATCTTTCAAATCTACCATCTTTTTATTTAAAGTTTTATTATTTAAGTCAATTCCGTAACCTAGAATATGCATTCTTCCTCTATTTACTTTTGCAGATAATTCTATTCCATTAATTATTTCTATTCCACTATCTAGAATTATTTTCTCACTTCTATTAACATTTTTAATTCCTTCTATAGTATCATGATCTGTTATAGCAATTGTTCCAATTCCTTTATCTATTGCTAATCTTATTAATTCTTGTGGTGATAAATCACCATCTGAATAATTGGTATGAGTGTGCATATCAATTATTTTTTTGTTATTTTCATATGAACTTATTATGCCATTGAAATACATTTTATTTAATTTATCTATCATTATTCTATCATTCCTTTTTAATAAAATTTGCTTACATTTTTCAATAAAATATCACCTTTTTAATATTATTTTCTTACCCTCTTCTGCCACTTCAACATGATTAAAATTTTGTTTTGCCTCTTCTAAATATAATTTTTTATCTTCTTCAGGCCAAAAATGAGTTAATAATAATTTTTTGGCATTAGATTTACTTGCTAAAATACCAGCATCATAAGCAGTCATATGAGTTTTGCTATTAGCATTATGTTTTTGTAAAAAAGAACTCTCACAAATTATTAAATCTGCATTTTTACAGAAATTTATTAATCCAATTAAATTTGTTGTACCTATATCAGAAGTATAAATTATTTTAAAATCACTGTTTTGCAATTTAACCATATATGATTCAATAGAATGTGAGTTATTATTTTCAAAAGTTATATTTAGATCATCTATAAAAAATGAATATAAATTATCAATATCATAATAATTTGAATAACTTTCATTATTAGAAATGATTGATGATTTATTAAATGCAATATCATTTTTAGGTAAATATATTTCAATTCTTTTGTCAAGTAAACCTAAATTGTGATAAACATAAGATGCATATTGTAAAGCACCTAAATCACCAAAATGATCTTTATGGTAATGAGTAATAATTATACTTAAATCTTTTAAATTTTCTGGAAAATGTAATAATCTTGTTATACCATTACCACAATCTAGTAATATTTTTTTATTATTATATTCAACTAAAAATCCAGGGCAATTCATGTTTTCTTTTGTATAAGGTGATACTGTGCCAAGTGGTGTAATTATTACTTTACTCATCCTACTAAACTTCTTTTCTTTGCTAATATTTTTTCTTTAACAATCGGATCTACATATCTTGAAATATCTTTATCAAGATTAAGAACTTCTTTAACCATACTTGATGACACAAATTGATATTCTTTATCTGCAAACAAACAAATTGTATTTATTTTATTGTTTGATATTTCTTTATTAATTTGTTGTAATTGAACTTCATAATCATAATCACTTAAACTTCTAAGACCTCTAACAATTGCTTTACAATCATTAAGTAAAGCAACATCAACAGTGGCTCCACTAGCAGAAATAACTTTTACATTATTTATTTTTTTATATAATTCTTTAATTATTTCCATTCTTTCTTCTAAAGTAAATAATCCAGATTTTTTTGAAGGATTTTGCATAACTGCTATTATCACTTCATCAAATAGATTGCTTGCTTGTTCAACAATATTCATATGTCCTTTTGTGATTGGATCAAAACTTCCTGGGTATAAAACTTTTGTCATAATAATTTCACCATCCTTTTAACTACTTCTTTATCATTTTCTTTTAATATATAATCAAAAGCTTTTTCATCAAAATTAATACTTGCCTTTTCTCTTAAATCAAATTCTTTTTCTGTTATGCCATCTCTTTTCATTGCTCTTTGTTTTCTCACTTCATATGGAATGTCTAACAATATTTTTATATCACACATATCAAAATATTTTGAAATTGATAATAATATCCAATCTAAAATAATAATTTTATCTTTATTAAGTTTTAAAAACTTATCAATTTCTATTTGCATATATTTCCATGTAATATCAGATAGTTTATTCATCTCGCTTCTCGAATCAAAAACTATTTTACCAAGTTTTTTTCTATCAATAATATTTTCTTCAACAATAGACTCTCCAAATGAATTTATTAATTCTTTTTTAACTTCTGGTAGTAGTAATACACTATGACCAACTTTATCAATATCCAAATGAATAGCTTTATTATTCTTTAATTCTATTATTTGATTTGCCAATGTACTTTTACCACTACCTGACTTACCACAAATCCCTATAATCATACTTTTCCTCCCATCTGCTTGTATTATATTACAATTTTTGATATAATTAAAATACATATTTATTATGTTTACCATAACAGGAGGTTATTATGAATATTGATTTTGAATTATATAGAATTTTTTATGTAGTTGCCAATCACTGTAATATTACTAAAGCAAGTGAAGAGTTAAATATCTCTCAACCTGCAATTAGTAAATCAATTAAAAATCTAGAAGAACAACTAGGAGGTCAATTATTTGTTAGAACTAAACGAGGTGTTATTCTTACTGAAGAAGGAAAAGAATTTTATAATTATATAAAGCAAGCAATTGAATACATTAATAATGCTGAAAATAAGTTTACAGACCTTATTAATCTAGAAACGGGATGTATAAAAATTGGTATTAGTACGACATTAACAAAAGAATTTTTACTTCCATATTTAGAAGAATTTCATTCTTTATATTCTAAAATAGATATACAAATAATAACTAGTTTACCTTCAGATTTAATGTCAAAATTAAAAAATGGATTAATAGATATTATGGTATTAAATTTAAATGATAAAAATTATGATAATGATATTGATATTATTAAATGTAGAAAGATAAATGATTGTTTTGTAGTAAATAATAAATATCAAGATTTGATTGGTAAAGAAATATTTTTAAAAGATTTAAATAATTATCCTTTAATTTTGCAAAGAAAAGGTTCAAATACTAGGGAATTTTTAGATAATATAGCAAGAAAAAATGGTGTTATTCTTAAACCTAATATTGAAGTAGCAAGTTATTCATTAGTTGTTGAATTTTCCAAAATTGGTCTTGGTATTGGGTATGTAACTAAAGAGTATATTAAAGATGCAATAAAAAACAAAGAATTATTTGAATTAACTATAAAAGAAAAAATTCCTAGTCGATATATAGGAATCGCATTACCAAAGAATCACGTACCTAATTTTAGTACAAAAAAACTTATTGAAATAATAACAAAGTAAATACCAATATCGCTATTGGTACAAATATAAAACAAAAAAAGCTTTATATTGATAAATTAGATATAACCTTATCATTAAAATTTTAAAATAGTATTTTTAAATTAACATAATAATTTTTGAATAAAAAACTACTGATTTATTAACTTTCAGTAGTTTTATAATATAAAAATTAAAATGGTTTCTTAAAGAAATTTAAAAATTTTCTTTTTCGACCTATGTCTTTTCTTACTTCTGAATCAAATAATTCTTCTTCTATGCTTTTTTCTTGGCTTTCACTACTCATTGATTGAACTGGATTATGTTTTAATTCTAATGCCACTTGATATAATAATTCTAAATTAAGATTATAATTTATTGGTGAACCGTTTTCATAAACTAATGAATCAATTAACATCTCTTTAGATTTATTATACACATACATATCATTTTCAAAGGCTTTTTTAAATTCAACTTCTTCCAATTTTTTTGGAATATCAAAATTTTCACCAATATTCCAATAAGGTTTTTCACACATTTTATAAGCTGTGTCTAATGCAATAGAAGCATTAAGTCTTTTATTCTTAGATAGTCTTCCCCTATTAATAGCAACTAACAAACATGCTGCTCTTTTAAATGTATCTAATTCTCCTCGAACACAAGAAGTTTGAAATTCATTACAAAGCCTAATATAGTTTGCAAAGATAGATTCAATTTCTAAACGATTAATATCTTTTATATCAACATTATTTTCATTTAAACTATAAAAAATCAAATCGATTAATTCGTTTTTACTTAATTTAGCACTTTCCATATTTAATTCTCCTCATAATAGATATTATATCATAAATAGACTATCTTTTTTATATTTTAATACAAAATTTAAATATTCTATAAAAAGTTTTTAAACAATTTATCAAAAAAATATCCCTCATTAGTTAAATAGATTATAAGATAAACTCTAAGGAAAATCAATAATCGTATAGAAAAACTTTCCGAAATATTGTATAATTTTATTATATGAAATAATTGGAGGTAGTTATGTATTCTATAGATGAATTAGCAAAATATATATCATTAGAAGATATTCCCTATTCATGGATTAATTGTTATGAATATATTAAAAAACAATATAATTGTAGATGGTTAGATAATTATGATTTCAATTTAATATTATCTTATTATGAATTTAATAATGATTTTAAAGAAAGATTCTATAAAGAGTTAAGAATATTAAAACAAGATAATAAGTTAAATGTAATTTGTTTTATAATGTATTATATTTTATTTGTAGCAGATATGAAAAATTATTATAATATATGGTCTTGGAAATCGACAAATAATGTATTTAAAAATAATGGTAGTTATATGATTCCAGTTGTAGCTTTATTATGTGGTCATAAATTTCATATTGAAAATATGAAAACTAGAAATTTTGATTTAGAACAAATAAAATTACAAAAGTATAATATTAAACTAACTTGTACGAACGATAATATTAAATATGGTATTAATGGAATAAGATTCAGTCAAATGATTTGGGGATCTTACTTTATGAAGGGATATTTAATCCAAATTGGAAGGTTGCAATATGAAGTTGGAGTTAAAAATTTTAATAAACTAGATAAATACTTTGAAGAAAAACACCAATATATTTATATTCATATACCTAGAGATACTCATTTAAATGAAAAAGATGTTAATGAATCATTTAGTTTAGCTGATAAATATATAAAAAAATATTATCCAGAATTAAAAAATGAAAAACTAGCATATTATACAAAAACTTGGTTACTAAGTCCTGAGGTTAAAGAAATATTATCAACAAATAGTAATATACTAAAATTTCAAAATAAATTTAATATTATAGAATATGAAGAAAATGTAAATGATTTCTTAAATTTTGTTTTTGATAAAGTTCTTGGAGAAGTTAATTATAACGATTTACCTGAAAAAACAACTTTACAAAGTGAGTTGAAAAAAAGATTATTAAATGGAGATAAGTTACATTTAGGATTAGGATTTTTGGATGTATCAAAATAAAAATATAAAATAATTAATTCAAATACTAATGATTTTTTTCTATTCTTTTATTTGCTATGTTATAACGTGTTCCATACCACTCTATTATAAACATAATTTTTAATATGATATTCTTATTTTGATTTTTAATAATTGGAAGTACTTATATTCATATCATTTAGTATTTTATAGAATTCAATAATATTATATTTTACATAGTTCGACAATATATAGTTGTCGATTTTTGTATTTTGAATTTGATTGATTTTATTTTTTTATAATATTATAATATTTTTTAAACATTTCGAGGAGATGATATTAAATGAATGAAGTAACAGGTTTTGAAAATGAACATAAATTTTCTTGTTATTTAAATGGTTGTAAAATTAAATCATTAACCCCTTTATTTAAAGATTTTATATATGCTCTATATGGAAAAAATTTAAATGAAAATTCTAGAATAAAATGTAAAGTTGATTATGATAAGAAAAAATATGATTTAATTATAAATATAAATGATTGTATCAAAAAAATAAGTATTAAAAAAGGTATAAATAATTCAGTTCATGTTGAAGGAATATCTAGTTTTATTCATTTTTTAATAGATTCTGGTATTTCAAAAGAAAATATAATTGAATATTTAAAATATCACTATGCTGATGGTACAACTAATGGAACTGGCGCAAATAGAATATCAGGATATGAATATAAAATTAATAATCAAGATAAAATTGATAAAATAAATATTGCTTTAAATAATGAATATATCATAAAAAGAGCAATCAATAGATTTATTTTACAAGGTAAAAATTCAAATGAATGTATAGACGCTATTATATATGGTACTGTAGATGACTTTTTGTTTATTACTAAAGAAGAAATTGAAGAGATAATAATTTCTAAAAAAGATATTTATTCAACAGGAATACATTTTGCTAATTTATATTGTCAACCTATGACTAGAAATCTAAATTATAATCCTAAATATGATAAAAAAAGATTTTGTGTTCAAATAAAATGGTATAGCATTTTTGACGATATAATTGAATATATGAACAATAAAGTAATTAATAAAAAGATGTAGTTTAATGGTAAAAATATTTAATATTTCTGTATTGATATTTTATACTTTCCAAGCTGACTGCGTAGAATAAATACAAAAAACAGACTATATAAAGTCTGTTAATTTTATATGGACCATTTGATAGGAAAGCTTTAAACCTTTTATCAAAATATATCTTCTATCATCTATTTTTTATTAAACCAACAATATTTTAGTTTGTTAACTAATTTTCTCCACAATTTTGTCCATAAAACTTCTTCTTAAAAACAACTAATATAATTTTAGTATACCTTATATATTTTTATTATTTAAGTTTTCTTTTTTCTTCAACATTTTCAAATCCATAAACAGGGCTATTATAATTTCTTTCAAATAATCTTTCAGCCATTTCCTTATTTTTAAATCGACTATTTAATAATACATAATTTTTATAGTTTTGTGGATTATACTCATCTATTTTAAAGTAATCCTTTTTATGATAAATATTAAAAAATAAATCAGTTAAATCTAAATCTACAAGAGTAGAAAATCCACTTTGATAACAATATTCAGCAACTTTTTTAACACAATCTCCAAAGTGAAATCCACCAATTACTATTTCATCAAAGTCTCCTAATTGTTCTATTAAATATTTTTCACTAGGATATTTAATATCTTTATCTCGCTTTTCACTACCATTTTGATTATAACCACTAGCTTGTTCAAAAGTTACATCAGTATAAATTATTTTATCAGTAGGTAAAGGATTAATTCCGTAAATATTTTTATCTGGATACATTGCATAAACAATTTGATATCCTTTTTCTCTATACCTTTTTTGTATACATTGATTTAATACTTTATATGGATTTTCTCTTTCCATTTGTTGTAAATATTCTTCTGAAAATTCAAAAGAATGATTATATTCATGAACAGGATATAAATACAAAAATATCTTTCTCATAAGTAACCACCTAAATATATTTTATCATAATTTAACCATTTTTAGCAATAAAGCATATTTACTCATGTATCAGTTTTATAACAAGTTTTATAAATTTTCCTGTTATTTAATGTCTGTAAAATTAGATCATTAAACCCTTGTTTAAAGATTTTATATATGCGCTATATGAAAAAAATTCTAATGAATGTATAGATGCTATCATCTATGGTACTGTAGATGACTTTTTGTTTATTACAAGATATGAAATTGACAAGATAATATTTTCAAAAAGAAATATTTATTCAACTGGAGTTCATTTTGCTAATTTATATTGTCAACCTATGACTAGAAATCTAAATTATAATCCTAAATATGATAAAAAAAGATTTTGTGTTCAAATAAAATGGTATAGCATTTTTGACGATATAATTGAATATATGAACAATAAAGTAATTAATAAAAAGATGTAGTTTAATGGTAAAAATATCAAATATTTTAATATTTTTTATTTGGTATTTTCCAAGCTGACTGCGTAGAATAAATACAAAAAAACAGACACTATAATGTCTGTTAATTTCATATGGAGCAGATGATGAGAATCGAACTCACGCAGTCAGCTTGGAAGGCTGAGGTTCTACCATTAAACTACATCTGCACTTCAGTAGGCACTTTTAATTATACTATATTTTATGATAATGTCAATATAAAATTTAACAATTTTAATAATTTTTGTTTATATAATTTAAAATGCCTTTATTTTTAAATAAATTTTATTTAATAAAATTTTCTATTTCTTTTCTTAAAACATGAGTTTGATAAATATCCATTATAGAATAAATCATAATAAATATACCAACTATTCTAGTAATTGTTAAAGTTGATGAAAAAGGATTAAATACTAAAAATAAACCACATATAAAACTTAATATTACTGTTACTAACATATTCATGTATTTTGGATTATTTTCACTTTTCAATCTAAATATATACTCTATTCTTAATGCACTATTAATTATAATATATAATCCTATTAAAAATGGAATAAAAGAAACAACCATTTCATATTTAAAAAACAAAAATACTGATGCTGTTAAAGATATAATACCACCAAATAAATTATATCTTTGATTATTATCTTGAACATACTTAATAATAGCATTAAGCCCTACAGCAAGCAAAATAATAGCTACTGCATAAGCAATTATAGAAATAACTGTATCAGGTTTTATTGTCAAAATAAATCCTAAAATAAATAGTAAAATTGATGAAAATATATTTGATTTAAAAAACTCATTGATTTTTTCCATACTACACTCTCCTACTACTAATTTTATCATAAAAATAATTTGAAATAAAGAGAAAAAAGATTTTTAATCTCTTATAATTCAAATTGTGAATTATATAACTCAGAATAAAAACCTTTTTGTTTCATTAATTCTTCATGATTACCTTGTTCGATAATATTTCCATCTTTCATAACTAATATTAAATCGGCATTTTTAATTGTAGATAATCTATGAGCTATTATAAATGAAGTTTTACCTTCAGTTAATTTATCCATTGCACTAGATACTAATTCTTCTGTTCTAGTATCAACATTAGAAGTTGCTTCATCTAAAATTAAGAAAGGAGCATTTTCTAACATACCTCTAGCAATAGTTAAAAGTTGTCTTTGACCAGCTGATACACTATCATTGTCATTTATATAAGAATCATAGCCATTTGGTAAAGTTTTAATAAAATGATCTAAACCTACAATCTTGCAAACTTTTTCTACTTCTTCATCACTTACATTACTGCGATTATAAACAATATTTTCTTTAATTGTACCATTAAATAACCATGTATCTTGTAATACCATTGTAAATAATTCATGAATATTTTCTCTAGTTAAATTGCTAATAGAAACATCATCAATTTTAATATCTCCTGATGTAATATCATAAAACTTCATAAGTAAATTAACCATAGTAGTTTTACCTGCTCCAGTTGGCCCTACTATTGCTATTTTTTCTCCAGGCAACGCTTTAGCGCTAAAACCTTTAATAGTTGGAGATTCATTTCCATCATATGTAAATGTTACATTTTCAAATTCTATTTTCCCTTTTACTTTTGTTTTATTTAAATGTTTTTTAATATTATCTTGATTAGCCATTTCAGGTTCATCAATAAATTCAAATACTCTTTCACTAGCTGCTGCTGTAGATTGGAAAGAAGTCATTGCTTGTGCTATTTGAGAAAGTGGTGATGTAAATAATCTTACATAAGCAATAAATGCTACAATTACACCAAAACTAATATAATTGTTCATTGCTAATAAAGCACCTACAATACATACAGCAACATAACCAAAATTACCAATAAAATTCATCATAGGTGGCATTAGCCCAGATAAAAATTGACTTTTTCTATTTGCTTCATATACTTTTTTATTATATAAATCGAATTTTTCATCTGCTTCATTTTTTCCATTATATGCTTTAACTACATTAAGGCCTGAATAAACTTCTTCAATATGTCCATTTAAATTTCCTAATTCTGTTTGTCTTTCTGCAAAATATTTTTGAGATTTTCCAAGTACTGCAAACATAAACATAAATCCAAATAAACTTGAAAATATTGCTGTTAAAGCCATTATCCAGTTAGTATAAAACATCATTATAATAGAACCAATAAATAGTGTAACAGCACTTACTAAAGTTGCTAATGAATTATTCATTGACTGAGCAATAGTATCAACATCATTAGTAACTCTAGATAAAGTATCCCCTACTGCATGATTATCAAAATATTTTAAAGGTAATTTATTTATTTTTTTAGATATACTACTTCTTAATTTATTAGCAAACTTATTTGAAACATCTGTCATTGATATTGATTCAATATATGTAAATAAAGCACTACATAAGTATAATGTGATTAAAAAGATAGCTATTTGTTTAATCTTATCTATATCCATAAATGGTTTTACAACACTTTTTATACTGTCTGGTAAATTATCTATCTTAGAATATAGTTCACTTGCACTACTTGATTCATTTAAATCTTTCATTTCATTCATATATGAAATTTGATCTTCTACTGAAATTACTACTCCATCTATTTCAATTTCCTTAAAATTAGGAATTGACTCATATATTGTTTTATTTAAAGTTTCAAAATTATCTTTATTCACTATTAAACCTTTTGATATTTCATCAGTTAGTTTAGATAATTTATTAGGTGCCATTATTGATAAAATAGAACCTAATGCTGCTAAAATAAGTGATATATATATCAAAACCTGATAACTTTTTAATTCTTTTAATAATCGTTTCATAGCTGATTTAAAGTCTTTAGCTTTTTCAGTACTATGCATTCCAGGTCCTGGCATATGTCTTTGATTATTTTCTTTTGCCATTTTCTAGTTCCTCCTTTGATAGTTGAGATAATGCTATTTGTTTATATACTTCACAGTTTTTTAATAATTCTTCATGTGTTCCCATACCAACACAATTACCATTATCTAATACTATAATTTTATCAGCATTCATAATAGTACCTATTCTTTGCGCTACTATTAAAGATGTAGCATCTTTTGTATATTTTTTTAATTCTTTTCTAAGAACTGCATCTGTTTTATAATCAAGTGCTGAGAATGAATCATCAAATATATATATTTCTGGATCTCTTGCTATTGCACGAGCTATTGCTAGTCTTTGTTTTTGACCTCCACTAACATTAGTTCCACCTTGGGCTATATGAGCCTCATATTGTTTATCTAACTTTTCTACAAATTCTTTACCTTGAGCTACTTTTATAGCTTCTTTTATTTTATCAGTTGTTACTTTTTTAGAACCTTTGCCATATGAAACATTTGATGATACTGTTCCATTAAACATAACTGCTTTTTGTGGAACATATCCTATTTTATTATATAAACTTTCTAATTTATAATCTTTCACATTTATTCCATCTATTAATACTTCACCTTCTGTTACATCATAAAATCTTGGTACTAGATTAATTAAAGTTGATTTACCACTACCTGTTGATCCTATGAATGCTACAGTTTCACCTTTATTTGCTTTAAATGAAATATTATTTATAATACATTCTTCAGCATCTGGATATTTAAATGATACATTTTTAAATTCTACTGTACCAATTTCTTTTCCTTTTGTTTTAGTTCCATCTTTTATATTTACTTCTGTATCTAAAACTTCATTGATACGCTTAGCTGATACCTGTGCTCTAGGTAACATCATAAATATCATAGCAAGCATTAAAAATGACATTATTACTTGCATAGCATATGATGAAAATACTACCATATCACCAAATAAACTTAATTTATCTACCATTAAAGTATCTTTTATTAGGTATGCCCCAACAAAATATATAGAAAGTGTTAACATATACATTACCAAATACATTATTGGAGACATTATAGCAAATGTTTTTTGGTTGAATAGTTGTTGTTTTGTTAATTTATTATTTACTTCATTAAATTTATTTTCTTGATATGCTTCAGCATTAAAAGCTCTTACTACTCTAATACCATTTAAATTTTCTCTTGTAACACCATTTAAATTATCGGTTAATTTTTGTACTACTTTAAATTTTGGCATTACTATTATAGTTAAAATTCCTATAGTTGTTAATAATATTAATACAGCGATAGCAGTTATTAGGCTCCATTCCCAATTTTTATTTAATATTTTTGTTACAGCCCAAATAGCAGTTATTGGAGCTTTTATCAATAATTGTAATCCCATACCAATAATCATTTCTATTTGTGTTATATCGTTTGTAGTTCTTGTAATTAAACTACTAGTAGAAAATTGTTTTACTTCTTGCATAGATAAGTTTTCTACTTTATCAAATAGTTTTTTTCTTGTTTTTAAAGAGAATGTTGCTGATATATTAGCAATTATATATCCTACTATAATTGAAGATAATAAAGAACCAAATGCACATGCTAACATATACATTCCATTTCTTATAATATCTGACATACTGCTTCCTTCTGTTTGTACTAATACAGTTATTTCTGACATATAATCTGGCATTTTTAATTCTAGCCAAACTTGTGAAAATATTAAAATAAAACTTATAAGTACAAATAGCCATTCTTTTTTAGTAAAATTTTTTAATAATTTTAACATATTAATCATTTCCTTTCTCATATTCATTTAAATTAGTTATCAATTTATCAATTACTTTTATAAAATCATTTAGGTCTTTTTTAGATATATTTTTTGTTATATTTTTTTCTATTTCATCTATTTTTTGTTTATTTTTTAAAAATATACTTTTTGTTTTTTCATTTAGTATTATTTTTTTTACTCTTACATCATTTTCATATATTTCTCTTTTTATTAAATTATTTTTTTCCATAGTTTGTAATACGCCTGATACAGTTGCTCTTCTTAGATTTAAAACATTTTCTAAATCTTTTTGATAAACATCTTCGTTTTGATGTTCAATCATATATTTTAATATTTGGATTTGTGTTGATGTAAGTGGTGATATATTAATATCACTATTTTCTTTTAATATTGTTCTTACTATTTTTTTGTCTAATTCTTTAATTTTGAATAAAACTATATTTTCCATAACATCACCTATTTTTTGACCCTATATAATAATATGCTAATGAATTAAATTTGTCAATACCCTAACAAAAAATAGAACTTATCTAGTTCTATTTTCATAATCATCTACAAATTCTATTCTTTTGCCATTTTTTGAATATCCTAGTACACAATTTAAATTAATATTATCCATACTTTTAAAGATATTGTAATCTACATCGGGATTTATTTTTTTTAATTGTTTTATTAAATTTTTTATTTCTAATCTTTTACTTGTTTTATTTTCTTCTTTGTAATTTTCTTCTGTAAATTTACAAGCACAATTTAAAAATTTTAATTCGTTAAATTTTTTCCAAGATATTACATCTTCTTCTTTTACTAAATATAATGGTCGTATTAATTCTAAGCCTTCAAAATTATCACTATGTAATTTTGGAACCATCGTTTTTGTTTCAGCTCCATATAATATAGATAAAAGTGTTGTTTCTATTACATCGTTGAAGTGATGTCCTAAAGCTATTTTATTGCATCCTAGTTCTTTTGCTTTGTTATACAAACATCCTCTTCTCATTCTAGCACATAAATAACATGGACTTTTATCTACTTTGTCTACTATATCAAATATGTCACTTTCAAATATTTCTATTGGTATATTCATAATCTCTGCATTTTTTATTATATGATTTTTATTTTTTCCTGTGTATCCCGGATTCATTACTACGTATTTAGCGTCAAATTTAAATTTACCATGTCTTTGTAGTTCTTGAATACATTTTGCTAATAAAAATGAGTCTTTTCCTCCACTAATACATACCATAATATTATCGTTTTCTTTTATTAATTCATATTCACTTACAGCTTTTACAAATTTACTCCATATTTCTTTTCGATATTTTTTTATTATACTTCTTTCTATTTCTTGATATTTTTCCATACTTACTCCTTTAACAAAATTATTTTATCATATATAAATGTAAATGATAATCATTTATTTAAAATTAATTTTATTATTAACGAATTTGTTTTTGATTAAATTTCTTCATTGTAAACCATATATAAGGAATTTTAAAGTTATTTAACTACTAATTTATAAATAGATTTTAAATATTTTATTAGATATATTCAATAGTTTAAATATGTGATATAATAATAAGCAATTTTAAGTTATTGAGGTGATGATAAATGTATAAAAAAGATTCAAATTTTGAAATACTTTTGATGAATGCAATCAATAAATGTAATGGGATGTTTGTAGAAGATATTGCTAAAGAGTTTCAATTGCTCTATCCTTTTACGACAGAAAATATTGCAGGTTATATAAACAATTTTAATTTATCTAATGGAACATTATTAACTGTTGGAGCATCTGGTGACCAAATTATAAATGCAAGTTTATTTGATTGTCAAAATGTAACTTGTTTAGATATTTGTCCATATGCAAAATTTTATATTTATTTAAAAATAAGTTGTTTACTTGAATTAAGTAAAAATGAATTTTTAGAATTTTTAAGTTATAAATATAAAACATTTAGAAATAATAAATTTGTTTTTAATAATGACATTTATAAAAGAATCATATCTACTTTAAGATTATTAGATTATGAATCTTATTTATTTTGGGATGAATTATTTTCAAACTTTAAGGGATTGAATATACGAGAAGAATTATTTTATTCTGACGAAAATAAAATAGATGTGATAGTAGGATGCAATCCTTATTTGCAAAGCGATATATTATATGACGAAACAAAAGCAAAAATAAAAAAAACAAAATTAGAATTTATTACTGACGATGTATTTAAAGTAAAAATGAATAAACAATTTGATTCAATATGGTTATCAAATATTGGAACATATATTTCGAGACATTTTTTAAAAATAATGATAGATAATATATCAAAAAATTTAAATAATAATGGGTTACTTCTTATTAGTTATTTATACAAAACTGATAGAAACACTCCATACCACCCAGATTGGAAACCAATATATAATCTAGAAAAAACTTTTGAAATATTGCAAGAATATAATCCACAATTGCTTTCATTCATAGGTGTTGATGGAATAAAATTTAAAGATAGTACAATAAATGATTCAATATTAGTTTATAGAAAAAGTAAATTTTAATAAAATGAAAATGTGCTATATATTTCATGCTAAACAATAATGGTATTAACAAAAAAATAGACACCCTGCATTTGTAGAGTGTCACACACTTTTGTGAGGCAACATTCACTTGCAACATTGAATGTTCCTCTTTTTTATTTTATGCAAAATTACTTGCTAAATACATATTAACATATATTTAAAATTTTTTCAATATTTCATATATTTTTATCATTTTACAATATTATTACTTTATTAAAACTAAATTTTATAAATTTAATAAAACTACTTGATATACGAATATATGTTTGATATATTATTTATAGGGACATTTAATAGTTGGGTGATTTGCCAAACTTCTAAAAAGAAGGGAGGCGATATTATGAACAAGAAAGATTTTTTAATCTTTGCTTTAGTAATTCTTATCTTCCTATTAGTATTATTACTATTTATAGTTTTAATCTAAATATGAAAAATCACCTAACTCAGCAATGATTTAGGTGAAACCTATATAGGCAATCACTCAACATGCACAATTGAATGTTCCCTTTTTTATTTTATGCAAGACTGCTTGCTAAATACATATTAACATATATTTAAATTTTTTTCAATATTTCATATATTTTTATTTTTTTAATACTAAATTTTTAGCATTTAAATTTTCTTTATACCAATTAATAAACTTTTCAGTAGCGCCTATTTCTCCCCTATTTTTTCTTTCATCTTCAGTCATTTCAGCTAAAGTTTTATCATAATTTTTAGGAATAAATACTTTCCATAAATTTGATTTGGCTTGTACTAAATCATTACCCTTTACTTCATATGACAAAAATCCTTCACTTTTACCATAAAAAGTTTTATAATTTTCTCCATCATAGTAAGTCAAACAATCTAGGAAAAAACAATATCTATCTTTAACATCTCTCATAATATTTAATAACTCTTCTACATTTTTAGCTACCCCAGATCTTTTAACAAATGCTCCAGGATAATTTGGATTATTTGGATAACTTCTAATATAAAATCCTGAATCTACTACAAATACTGGTGAATTTAATTTTAAATAAGCTTGTCTAGCTTTATCTTTGCTTATTTTTTCTATATCATTAATATTTAATTCATCAATATCACATTTATAATAATTTATATCTATATTATATTTTTCAAATTTTTCTTTTACTGATATATATTTACCATAATTTCCTGTTACATATGTTACCATAATTACATTTCTCCTTTAAAATAGTATAATTTTTTTACAAGAGGTGAATATTCTATTTTCGATAAATCTATTTGTTTATTTTCAGCTAATTTTTTAGTTAAATACATCGATTTTATTGTTGCATAATAATCATTGTCAATTACAAAATCATCACTATAATACTTTTCTATTTTAATTATTTCAGTATAATATTTACTTAAATTTTCTAGCAAAAGTTTATCTAATTCTTTTGTATTTTCATAATATATTAAACCATTGTGTGATTTATATGATGTAGTTGTTCTACCATGACAATAATCATATTTATCATGGATAATTGGAACAGCTATACCAGATTCAACCATTGTACTTTCTAAATAAGTAGAAGCAGTTAAAGTATCATATCCTGTTAATATTTCATATACATTATTGCTTTCAATATTTATATTTTTTGCTTTTTCAAACATATCATTTAAAATTAATTTAAGATGATTAATTTCTAAATTTTTATAATAATTGTATAAAATTGTCATTGGCATAAGTGTGCTAGCTAATGAAATAAAACTATGTTCACTTTTTAGTGATGAGTTATATTTTATATTTTCTACATTTTCATATTCCCTATTTCCATTAGTAAACAAATATATTTTTTTGTTATTTTTTAATAAATTTTCTATTGTATAACCTATTCCACTATAACTAAATATCATTATATTATCTATATTATTTAGGCCCATATAATTTAAATCTCTTGAACTTTTTACATTTGACCCGTTTAGTATTTTAGATGCGAAAGTAGCTACTACTTTAGAACCACCTGATCCTACAAAAACTGTATTACCTTTTATATTTTCTAATTGATTTTTGATTTTAATTAAATCTGTTGTTTCTAATGTATCAATTATTCTATCAAATAAAAGTTTAAAATTTTCTTCCATAAAACACCTCCAAGTAGATATTACTACTTGAGTAGGTAATATGTTGTCAACTTAAAATTTTTCTTCTAATAATTCTATTTTTCTTATTCTTTTTAATTCAAAATGTCTCATGTCACATCTTAAATTACAATATGCAGCACAAAACCATCCAGTATTATATAAAAACATTTCTATAGGATTTATTATTCTTTCATTTTCTCCTTTATTATAAGAATAATAAGTAATTTTTACCTTTCTATGTTCTTTTATTGCTCTAGTTAAAATATTGTATTTATTTAATGTTTCTTTTTCCAAATTAAGTTCTTTACTTTCGGATTTACTTCCAATATATATTCCTCTAATTTTATCTTGTAATAAAATTAGTTTATTTTTTAATTCTTCATTTGTTTCTTCTTTAATATATTTATCTAACATTTTATAATCTTCTGTTTTGAATTTTCTATATGGAATTCTTATCTGTTGATTTAAAACATATCCTCCGTATGGTCCCATAATAGTATCTATATATATTCCAGACTTTTCTAATTCATCTTTATATATTCTAACCATTCTAGGTGTTACTTCTAGAATATCAGCTAATTCATTTATATTATATTTTTTACCACTTGCTAATAAATTTAATAATGTTATTGTATTTGAAACTTTAGACATTTTATCACTTCCAATAATGTAAATATTATATCACAAAAAGAAAAAAGTTAGTAAATACTAACCTAATTTATCTTCTTTAACATTTTCAATATAGTATAGTTACTAAAATCTAATGAATTTATTATATTACTATACTCTTCATAGTTTTCTTCTTCTATATCTTCTATCTTATCATTTTCATAATAATCAAACGATAAAATATTATCAACAAAAGGATTTATCATACTCATAAAGTTTTCTTCCCTCAAAAGAAAATTTATTAATGTTCTCTTTTTTCTAATTTCAAAATCTTCTTTATCTATGGCTTTACTTTCTATAGCAGTTTTTATTAAATTTATAAATTCATCATGTTTATCAGTATAAGTATCTATTGTTATAATCATAAAATTATCAATAAAACTAACATTGCTATTGATATTGTTAACAGATATTTTATCATCCATCAATTTTTTATAATTTATAGAAGTTTCATCAAAATTATACTCTAAAAAATAACCAATATAAAAAGTTAATTTTACTCTTTCATATGGAGATAGAGATGCTATATTAATCTTATATGCAATTCTAACAAAATCATTTTCAATATCTCTATAAATAAAATCATTTAATTTAGCTACTTCATTTGGTTCTGCTATAGTTGGTACTTGATACTCTATTTTTTTAATATTAATTTCATCATATACTTTTTCTATTAATTCAAGTGTTTTTTCTATGTCAACATTACCAGCAATTGCTAGAATCTGATTTTGAGGTTGATAAAATACATCATGACATAATTTTGCCATTTCATAATTAATATTTTGAATATCTTCTATTTCTCCCAAAACTGATTTAGCATCTATATTATTAAATAAACAACTTTTTTCTAAATTAAATAACATTTTAAAATTATTATCTTTTCCTTTTCTTATTTCTTCATAAATAGCTGGTTTAGTTTTTTCTATATCTTCTTCATTAAATATTGGCTGATTAACTATTTTGATTAATTTTTCTAAATTATCTAAAAAATTTTTAGCTGTTTTTATATAAAATTTAGTACGTTTAATTGATGTCAATCCATTTGTACTTATATGATTATTATGAAAATATTCAAGTACATTGCCATATATGCTATGTTCTATTAATAAATGTTCTAAAAAATGAGCCATACCATCATTGATATGATATTCTTTATTATTTAAAGTAAATTTATTATTAATACCACCATATTTTACAATCAATTCAGCAAATGATAAATGCTTAGTTGTATCTTGATAAAATACTACTTTTAATCCATTTTTTAAAGTGTAAATTTTACTTTGTTTCATCTGCTTCACCTCTTAGAAAATATACTGTATCTAATTTTACTCTATTTAAAAATTGCATAAATTCATTGATATCTATATTTTGATATGTTTCATATATTGTTTCTAATGATTTTCTAGTATCTAATAAATTATCTATAAATTTATCAAATTCATAATATTTTGAATCTTTTGTTTCTATCAAATTATACTCTAATTCTTCTATTATTTTTGAAATACAATCTTTAATTAATTTTTCATTTTTTAATTCATTCATTAGTTCATTTATAACTTCAATAGTTTTTTCTTTGTTATTTTTTTCTATATATGATTCTATAAAAAACATTCCATATCTACTGTATGATAAAAGATTATATGAATAAATTAGATTATTTTTTATACGTAAAGCTTTAAATACTAAATTTGTTGATCTATCATTTAATATATCAGATAATAACATTAAATATATTTTATCTTCTTCTTTCATATTTTTAACTTTATAACACATATAAAGTACTGATTGATTAAATTTTGATACTTCTTCTACATAATTAGTTGTTTCATTTAATTTCATATAGCAATCATAATCTTCATTAATTGTTATTGTTTTATTTTGATTAAAATATTTATCATATAATTTATTTACTTCTTTTTCTTCTATATTTCCATAAACAACACATATTGGTGTATTATTTATAACAATTTTTTTATAATAATCATATAAACTTTTTGCAGTTGTATTTTCAATCAAATCAAGATTATTATTTAAGTTATTTTTTAAATCTCCTATATCATCTGCTACTTCAATAAATCTTTGAAATCCATAATTTTGGATTCTTTTTAGTGAGTTTTGAATACCAAATTTTATATATTCTTTTTCTCTTTCAAATTGTTTATTATTAAATTCATCATTTATTATATTGGGTTTATAAATGGTGTTATAAAAAAATTCAAAAGATTCTTCTATATTAAAATCTTTTACTTTTTTAGGATCTGGTATTGTTAAAGAATATATTATATATAAATTATTATGGTATCTAATAGTTTTACAATTTAAACCTATAATCAATTTATTAATTTTTGCTTTTTTAAATTCTTGCTCTGTTTTATAATCAAAGGATGAGTTCATAACTATCTGTTTGAATAATTCTTTATCAAACATGTTTTTTGCATCATATGTTGTTGGATATATCAAATCAAATGTTAATGTACTATAATCTTTACACTTAATTATGTAAGGAGTACTTGTTAAATTTAATTGTTTCATATTGTCACCTACTTCTTTTCAATTATATCATAAAAGCAAAAAAATTGTCATATAAAGACAATTTTATCTAGTTCTTCTAGGTTGACCACCCATTCCTGGTCCACCCATGCCGGGATTACCTTCCATACCTTGTACAGAACCAACCGTAGTTGTTATACTACTTATTGTTACTGTTTGATATTCTTCATCATTTATCATTATTTTATATGTACCTGTTTTTAAGTCAGCTATACTAAATACAATCAATGAGAATGTTTTTGTTGGTGTATATGATATTACTTCATTATCATTACTATCCAAAATAGAAATTTTAATTCCTGCATTGTATGTATTTGTAAAGTTAATCAATAATCCATATTGAGTAGAATCACTACTAATTTCTTGAGCCATTCCGCTTGAACCTGCTGCTATTAAAGTTCCACCTTTTACTATACATTTTGAATCATAATCAAGAGCACCATTTCCATTATCTGTTGGTCCATCGACAGTTATAGTTCCACCATTAACATATATTGAACCATTAGCATCTAGTCCATCTCCACTAGCATTTACATATATATTACCATTATTGATTGTTAATCCACCTGTACTATCTCCTGCAGCATTTATACCATCATCATTAGATATTATATTAATATCACCACCATTAATAGTAATATTTTCCGATTCAATACCCTCATAACTTTTATTAATTTTTATAGTACCACTATCTATTACCAATTCCTTATCCGAATGTATGCCATCATCACCTGTTGATATATTTAAACTAGCATTTTTAATATATAAATAATTATTTGAATGTATTGCATCATCTAAAGTATCTAAATTATAAGATCCACCATTTATGATAAGACTATCTCCTGCTTTTAATCCTTTAGAACTATCTATAATAGTTACTTTTCTATTACCATTTAATGTTGGGCTTCCTGAACCGGTAGTTATATTAAAATTACCTTCATTAATTAAAAGTTTTGTTTCAGCTTGAATACCATCATTAACTGATACTATAATAAATTCTCCATTATCAATTTGAACATATCCTTTAGTTGATTTTATTCCATCTAGTGAAGAATTTATTTTGAATGTTCCATCTACTATATATATAGAATCTTTTACTTTAATACCAGTAGAAGCTGATGTAATATTATAAGTACCACTATTTATTTTAATGCTATCTTTACTAACTATAGCATCTCCTTTATTACCTTTTACAATTAAAGCTCCATTTCCTTCTAATACTAAATCATCTTTACTATAAATTGTACCTTCTATTTCATCTTCATAATTATTATAAGTATTACTATCTGATAGAGTATTAACTGTACCTTCTTCTGTTTCAATAACTGTTATATTAGCATTTTCAATATATATAGCAGGTCCATTATTATTAATTGTTACATTGTTTAATATTAGTTTTACATTTCCTTTAGTATTAATAGTAATACTTCCATTAAGTGTACCTGTTAAATTATAAATTCCTTCTTTTGTTATAGTTATACTTTCTGTTAGAGTATAATTTGTAACTTCGTATGTAGACCAATCTATGTCATCATTAATTATTGCTTCTTCTTCATTTTCATTTGGTACAATTTTAAATAATACAAAGATACCACATAAAGCTAGTAATAATATAATTATTATATATTTCTTTTTCATATTTGCTCCTATAAATCTAAAGTATTATTTTCTCTTGATAACGATATTTTTAAGTTACTATTTCTTGTTCTTATTTCATCTATAAGATCTTTTTCTTTTATATTGTCTTTTAATACAACTAGATATGTTAATTCAAACATACTTCCCATATTTGTTGTTTTTGTTTTTTCTAAATTACATTCTATTAAATATTTATCAAAAATATCATCAAATACATCTATATAATCTAAATTTTCTGGTATTAATATTTTTAATTCTTTGACATTTTTGTTTATATCAAATATTTTAACATTACTAAATAATAATATCATTAAACATCCTATTATTGTTAATATAATAGCAAACCATATTTGTCCCATACCAGTAGCAAGTCCTACTGCCATAGCAAAGAATACTACTAATATTTCTCTTGATGTTCCTGGTATACTTCTAAATCTTACTAGACTGAATGCTCCCATTATCGCTACTGAAGTTCCTAAATTTCCATTTACCATTAACATAACAGATTCAACCATTATTGGTAATAAAGTTACCGTTATTAAAAAATTTTTACTATATTTAGATGTATATTTATGTACTAAGGCAATTATGAAACCTAATATAATTGATGTTATAGAACATATAAGTAATGATGATAGTTCAATAGAACTAGTTGTACTTGTAAAAATACTATTAAGCATATTTTATTTTCTCCATTTCTTTTTCATATATTTTTCCATATTTTGAAAATGATGTTGGCATAATATTCATTTCTGACAAAATTCTAACTAACCATAAAGGCATAGAACCTACAGTTTTTATTTCCATTATATACATATTATCACTAAAGTAATTTTCTAAAGATTCTTCATCTTTAAAGTATAGATTACTTTTTCTACTTCTTAAATTGTTATCAAATGTAATTCTTAAATTTTTATTATCAATATGAATATTGCTTATATAAAATTTATCTTTTTTTATATAATTTTTAATTTTTTTTAAAAATATTTCTTTTTGTTCTTCATTTAATAAGTATTTTTCTTCTACTCTTTGAAAGTGATTATCATACATATTTTCCTCCTTTAGAAATGATTATGCCCTTCATTTCATTATCATTTTATTTCCATTTTATTAAATAAAGATTAAAAAAAATAACTTTTGAGTTATTTTTATAATATATGTTTTAATATAATTTATTTAGTAATACTTTAACCGTTGAGTGCTTACCTCCGAAAGGAGGTGGTGAAATGACTAAGAAAGATTTTTTAATCTTTGTTTTAATCATTATCATCATTCTACTTATACTTCTATTATTCAAATTGACACCATTTTTTAATTAAATTTTCTTATGAAATAAGGGTTTATCAGAAAATGTGACACAAACATCTTATCCTGTTTTGATAAACTACTACTTACTTTATATCAATTTTATTTATCTTAGATATAATTATTTTAATAATGCTTTTACCGCTATCTTTCTACTTTCTTCTGATATATGTGGAGTTTCTCCATTTTCTGATTCATTAATCATTTTTTCTATATTAACTTTATCAAAGTTATCCTTACACAACTCAATCTTAATTGAATAAATTAATCTATTTACATTTTCTAAGTCTGTTTCTTGACAATTTGTAAATTCCTTAATCACATCAGCAGTCGCTGTCGGTAAAACATATTTTCTTGTATATAAAATATAAGTTATTACTCGTAATGTTTCTATTGGATCTTCTGAATTATTTATTACATTTGTTATTGCATTTCCAATAACATCAATATATTTATTTGCAAGTTCATTAAACTTAATTGAATCATCAATCAAATCAATATTTTTTCCGATTAATTTTCCAATAATTATATCTTGTATTGTCATATCCATTGGTAAGTCTAAATCACTATATGCATTTTTAACAAAACTTTCACATCCTAAATTTATTCCATATTCGCGTAATATAAAAAAGCATTGATTGAATTTCTATTGTAATATTCCTTATATTTTCTTTACAAAAATTGGGTTCTTTCCTATAAAATTCTTTATATGCTTTATAAATTATTTTATTATTTTTTATTTCCATAATTACACCACCCACACTAATTATATCACATTTCAATGATATATAATATATCATTCAATTTATTTTTCTTTGACTTTATATCAATTAAATGCTTTTCTTATCAATTCATCATATTCAGATTTTAATAGCGGAACATATCTTTCAATCATTTTTAATAATGTCATATTTAATGTAGATATCAATCTTAAACTATTATATTTAAAATTTGTGTAATTACCATTTGAATTTACAAGTACACCTTCTTTAGTAAAAATATTTAAATCAAATATAATACTATAATCATTATGAGTATAATCACTTAATAATTGATAATATACATATTCTTTTTCTAATCCTAAATTTTTACACATATCTTTTACATTTGGCGGATTCTTTGCACCTATTTTTTTTATATCAGATTTTAAACTTTCTAATTCTGCATATCGTCTATCCACAAATTCCTTAGGTACAACATCGTATAATTTTTTATCTTTGATATATTCCAATTTTTTCATAGTTTCAGAATAAGTATATTTTTTTAAATTTTTAACGTTTTCTTTATCATCAAACACATATAACATTTGGAATGATAACTCTAACATATTTCTTACTATACTTTCAAAATTATTAAGGAAACCATATTCTAACATAATAACTGCTGATTGATATAATTTACTAATCTCTACAAAAGCAGGTAACAAATACAGATTTTCATCTACTGCATCAATATCTTTGCAATTTTCAAAAACCTTATATGTTAATCTATTAAAATCATATAACGTATCAAATTCTTCTTTATATTTAAATTTAACTTTTTTAATTTTTTCTTGCATCTTATCATCAAGAAAACCATTTTTGAATGTTTCTTTCATAAATTAACATCCTCCTAACAAAATTATAACATGAAAAAAGTCTTGTTTTACCAAGTCTTTTATAGTTAAAAAATGGCGTCCCCGATAGGACTCGAACCTACCACCTAAAGTTTAGGAAACTTTTGCTCTATCCCGATGAGCTACGAGGACATATAAAATGCAAATTAATTATATCATAATTTTCCCAAATTATTTTATGTTTTTTAGATTTTTGCCATAATTTAGTCATTATGTATTAATACAATCTTTTCTTTAGCCTTATTTTAAAGTATGTCATTTTCGAAGTATTCCTTAGGAAAGTCTTGTACTATCATTATACTACCATTACATACTAGTATTATATCATGTATATTTCTTTAATAAATTAAAATTAAAAAAAGACTAAAAAGTCTTTATCTTGTTCTTTGCTGTGTAGCATGAACTATTTTATCTATTTGATCTTGTGCACTACTAATAGTCATATTTAAATATACTTGTATTTTTTCTAAGTCTTCTTCTGTTTTAGCAGCAACTAACATTTGTTTAACCATACCTAAACCATTTTCTAAATATTGTATACTGCCGTCTAGTGCAAATTTTTTTACATTAAAATCTTGTATATTACTAACCTCCATAAGTCCTCCTATTTAATCATATTCATAATAAATAACATAAATATATTTGCTGAATAAATTAATTGTTTTTCAAATTTTTTACAGAATTCAAAACTACCAATAGTTTTATCAACTAGTACAACTATCCAACTTTCAGCATACTTAGGAATAGATGTTGTAAATGGAAACATGTGAGAACGAATAATATCAGCTTCTCTTCCATTTATCCCATATATTTCCATAGCATGTTCCATAGCTTTTTTAGGATGGGTAAATGTTTCAGTAAATCTTTCTTTAAAATTTCTATTTTCTTTGCTTATATAAAAATCATGTAATAAACCTGCTCTAGCAGCATCTACATAATCTAATTTTAAAGCTTTACATATTTTATATGAATAGTAAGAAACTCTTACTGAATGTGTATATCTAGTAATTCCATGATGTTCTATATCATTTAATTTATAAAATTCTTTATCATAAATAATGTTATCTATAATTGAAAAATATTGTTCATCTTTTTCTACATTTGGCATTTTTATGTTTCACCTCAAGACTAATACATTATATCACAATTGACAACATTTTAACATTATTTTTATTTATATTTTTGTAATTTTTTTAAATTTTATAAAAATATCCTTATATATAAAGAAAAAAGGAACTAGGTTCCTTAATTATTTTCTTTTAATACATCGATAGCTTTACGCATTTCTAGGTCATATTTAACCATTTCTATACCACCGAATAGTTTTAAGAATTCATCTTTTTTCATGTTGTATTTAGTAGCTAAATCTTCTGCTTCTTTTTCTGCTTCTTCATCTGTTACTTCTAATTTTTCTAATTTAGCTATTTCTTCTAGTAATAATCTAGATTTAACTCTTTTTTCAGCTTCTTCTCTCATTTGATCTTTTAAAGCTGCTTCATCTGAATTTGTAAATTGATAGAATTGAGCTAAAGAAAGTCCTTGCATTTTTAAATTTTCTTCATATTGTCTAATCATTCTATTTAATTCTTCTTCAATCATTACATCAGGAACTTCAACTTCCATGTTTTTAATTCCTTCTTCTAATAATTCATCTATAAAATGATCTTCAGCATGATGTTCTTTATGTGCTTTAATATTTTCTTCTACTTGTTTTCTTAAAGATTCTTCATCATTTATTCCTTCCATTCCTAAATCATCAAAGAAATCTTTGTTAAGTTCAGGAATAACTACTTGTTTAATTTCATTTAATTTTACTTTAAATGTTGCTTCTTGTCCTTTTAATTCTTCAGCATGATAATCTTCTGGGAAAGTTACTTTGATTTCTCTTTCTTCACCATTTTTCATACCAATTAATTGTTCTTCAAATCCTGGAATAAATGTATTTGATCCAATTGTTAAAGAATAGTTTTCACCTTTTCCGCCTTCAAATGCTACTCCATCTTTGAATCCTTCAAAATCAATGATAGCTATATCATTATTTTCTAGTGTTCCTTCTTTTGTAACATTTTCAGCATATTTATTACGCATATCTAAGATAGCTTTATCTATTTCTTCTTTTGTTACTTTTACTTCTTCTTTTTTAACACCTAATTTTTTGTATTTATTTAATTTAACTTCTGGTTTAGTAATTAATATGAAATTAAATTCTACATATTCTTTTGAAATAGCTTTAATTGCTACATCAGGTTGAGCAACTAATTCTAAGTCTTTATGTTCATCTAACATTTTAGTATATGCACTTTGTAGTACATGATCAGCAGCATCTAACCATAATGATTCTTCTCCATATTTTTTAATAAATACTTCTTTTGGAGCTTTTCCAGGTCTAAAACCATCTATTTTAGCTTTTTTATTTGCTTCAACAAATGCTTTTTCTATTGCTTCTTCCCATTCTTTTCCTTCAATTTTAATTGTATATTCTAATTTATTTTTTTCCATAATATTCCTCCTAATTACAATATATATTATATCTTATTTTGATTAAATTTGAAAGTATAAAACTTAAAAAATATCATTTATTATGATATTTCTAATATTTCTACTTGATATTTTCCATTTGGACTATCTACAGTAACAAGTTCTCCTTTTTTTGCACCAATTATTGCTTTAGCTATTGGTGATTCATTTGATATTTTGTTATCAAAAGGATCTGCTTCTTTACTACCAACGATTGTATATGTATCTACTTCGTCATCTTCTAAGTATTTTAATGTAACTGTTGTACCAATTGATACTTTATTTGTATTTACATCTTTTATTACCTCAGCATTTTCAAGCATTGTTTCTATTGAAGCTATTTTTCCTTCTACTTCAGCTTGTTCTGCTCTAGCAGCATCATATTCAGCATTTTCGCTTAAATCTCCTAAAGCTCTAGCTTCTTTTAAAGCTTGTATTACTTCTGGTCTTCTTTCATTTTTTAAATAGTCTAATTCTTTCTTTAAATCATTTAAACCTTCTTCAGTAAGGTATGTTTTTTTCTTTTCTGGCATATTGTCCACCTCTTCTATTTAACACTCAAAATAATACTATACATTTTAGCTTTTGTCAACTTTTTTTAATCTTAACATGTCATATTTTTGTAATTCATTATCTACTTTTATTTTTACTATTTGTCTTGGATGTCTAACTATTTCTATTATATTGTCATCTTCATCATATATGTTATTAAATTTATAGTTAATATCTTCATGATTTGGTCCAAATATTGTACATTCATCATTTATTTTAAAGTAGTTTCTTTGTTCTATTGTAGCCATTTTAGTTTCTTTATTATAATCTAATACTATACCTAAAAATTCTTGATTACTTACTTCTTGTCTTCCATTATAGTAACTACAAGTTTCATCTTTTTTATTATTGAAAAATTGAATTACTGAATCTCTATTGGCACAATTTCTTAAAACCGTTTCCAAATTTTTATCGTATTTATATTCTTTATCTTTTAAGTAATTATCTATTACTTTCCTATATATACCAACTACTGTAGCAATATAATATATAGAACGCATTCTTCCTTCAATTTTAAATGATTTAATACCCATATCTATCATTTCTTTTAATGAATCTAACATTGATAAATCTTTAGCACAGAAGGTAAAATCTTTTTCTCCTTTTATTTCTTTATTTTCTTTATTTAGTAATTTATAGTCCCATCTACATGTTTGAGCGCATCCACCCCTATTGGCATCTCTTCCTGTTAAGAAGTTTGACATAGCACATCTACCAGATATACTTGAACACATTGCTCCATGAATAAAACATTCTATTTCTATATCGACATTATTTATTATATCTAGTATATCCTCTTTGGTATTTTCTCTAGCTAAAACAATTCTAGTAACACCTAATTCTTTATAGAATTTTGCCATTTCTTTATTCATTGTCGATGCTTGAGTAGACAAGTGAACTTCTAGATTTGTTGTAGTAAGTGCTCTTTTTATAATATAAATATCGCTTACTATGATAGCGTCTACTTTTAAACTTTCCAATTTTTTTAAGTATTCATCTACTGCTTTTATTTCTTTATTATGTAGTACAATATTAACTGTTACATATACTTTTTTATTTAAATTATGAGCAAATTCTACAGCTTCTTTTATTTCTTCAAAGGTAAAATTAATAGCATTTGCTCTTAAACCTAGTATTGGTCCTCCTATATATACAGCATCTGCCCCATATATAAAAGCTATTTTTAATCTTTCTAAATCACCTGCTGGCGCTAATAACTCTGGCATATTTCCTCCTATTTTACTTTATATATTGTATCTTGATATAGAAAATTTGGTGATGTTTCTATATTTAAATCAATATCTCTTTCATTTTTTACCTTATCCAATACTTTTATATATGTATCACAGTCAATAAATAAATCAGATAGTATTACATAGTCAATCTTATCTTTTATTTCTAAATATTCTTGATAAGCAAATACAGGTAAACTAGAAAAAGCAAATGTACCTAAATTGTTATCTATAATAGGATATTTTATATTATCATTAACAAAATAGTTATATTCTGTTGAACCTTGTAATTTGAAATAATTTTCATAATTTTTTATTTGATTTCTTTCACTTATAAACATTGGTAAGTATCCAAATATCATATAATATAATTTACTGTTTGTATTATCAATTATTTCTTTTACTTCATGGATTGTAATATCATTTGAAATAACAACTGAATCAATACCAAATTCTTTATAGGTATTTATACTAGAGTAAGATGTTGTTAAATGTTCTTGATACCATATTAAATTTGTTTTTAAATTTAATTCTTTTTTTAAGGTAATAAATCCGTTATCAGCATACATAATACCATTTATATTTAAATTATCTATTTCTATTAGTATTTTTCTTAATTCATTAATTTCTTTATTATGTAAATTCTTATTTATTGATATATATATTTCTTTATTTTTTTCTTTTAATTTTATTATTAAATCTTTTAATTCATCCAAATTATAAGTATTTAAAAAATTAACTGAATAGTCTTTTAATCCAAATATATATCCATCTAAATATGGTAATGTTTTATCTATTTCTAAAGTATTTACTTGTCCTAATATTTTACTCATAATTCCACTTCCCACATTATTGTATCAAATTTAATACTTGTTTAAAAGAAAAATTAGACTTTAAAATCTAATTTTGATGATATGTTATACTAGTTTTTGTATTTCATTTATAGTTAATCCAGTCAATTTCGATACTTTTTCTAAATCCATTCCATCTTCTAACATAGATTTAGCTATTTCCTTTTTTCCTGTATCTATTCCTTCTTCTGTTGCTCTTCTTATTTGGGTGTTTTTTATCATTTCTTCATCTTTTTCTTTTGTTATCCAATTTATAAACATTGGATTTTGATTTAGTCTTTCTATTTTTTCCATATATTCTTCTACCACCTTATCTTTTTTTAGTTTCTTTAGTTCTTCTTTATCCATATCTAACATTATTAGATATTTATTTTCTTCTAGTTGTTCTTCATCTCCATTATATAATATTTCTTTATATTTATCCATATTTATTTCATAGATTGTCAAATTTTTTATATATTCTAATCCACTTTCATCTCTTACTTTATATATTCTTTTATATTCTTTATCTTTTACTCCATAGTTTAAATTTATTTGGATTATATTTTTATCCTCATTATAATCTTCTCCTACTACTGTTTCATTTTGATATATATTTGTTATTAAACAAAAGTTTCTTACTTTTACATAGTCTTGATAATAAGTATTTACTTCTACTTCTATTTTTCCTTGTTTCGTTGTTACTAGCAAATCTGCTTCTTTTCCTCTTACATATATATTATTTGTATTTAAGTTTAATGGTTGTATTTCTATATTTGTTATTTCTATATTTAGTATTGTTTCTAATACTTTTTTTAATATATTAAAGTTTTCTTTTTTCATCATTATTTCTTTAAATGCTTTATCATATTTACAAGTATAGAATTTCTTTTTCATGATGTTCACCTCTTGGTGATTTAATTTATCAAATTTATTTTTGTATTTCAAATGAGGATTTTCATATTTTAGATTTATTTTCTTTACTATTTTTTTATTTTAGTTATAGCTATTTTATTATATTAGATATATTTGATATAACTAAAATACTAAATTAGTATATTTTAAAAAAATTAAAAAAAATAGTAAAATTTATATAATTAAAAAGATACCTTCTATAGGTACCATTAAACTATTTAATTAAATGTAACATTACTATTTATTGGAACTATTTGAATAAATGTATTTCCATCATTAACTACTACATCTGTTCCATCTAAATATTTATATACTGTTTTTGAACTTCTTGAATCTTTTTGCCATGTTATTTCTTTAACACAACCATTAGTTATGAAATATCCACTACCTGTTCCAATATTATCTAATGCCTGTCTTCCATAACTATCAATTGAATAATTCTTAACCTTAATAATTATTATATTTTTAAAATTATATTGTTTTTTAGTTATAGCATCTGTATGTGCTTTGTCGTTAGCAAATCTATTATAAACTTTATTTTCACTATCATATTCATATTTAACAGTCATGTAATAAGAATATGGAATAACTACTGTATTAGCTTTATTTGTTATAGTAGTTTCCTTAGTACCATCTTCTAATTCTGTTTCTTTTGTTTCACTAATATTTACTTCATCTACATCATAATTTAATAATGCAGGAGAATCACTTGTAGTTCTATAACCTTTTTGAGCAATCATATTATTGATTTTTTCCATACTTGTAAATGCTTTATGTTCATAAGCAACATTCAAAGTTGTATCTCTCCAAAATGCATTGTCATATAAACCATTAATATTGTTAATTCCTAAAGAGGCAATATCTTTTCTAGCTTGTTCACTAAATCCAAAATGAACATATATTGCATCATTTTCTAAAACATAATCTAAGAAATATGGTCTTGAACTTCTTACACTACCAATTTTTTCTGTAGTTTTATCTTTATATAAAGCTAACATTCTAGTAATTCCGCCTTCTACCATAGCTTCATATACAATAAATGCATCTTGTAATCCAGCATGATTTAATCTTGCCTGATTGTGATTATTTATTTGAACAGCAATCACTCTTGAATTAGAATCTTGATTAAATATTTGTAATTTTTTTACTGGTATTGGTTGAGGTTCATCTTTAGGTATATTATTTTCCTCTTTCTTATTACATCCAGTCATAATAAATAATGAAATAATAACTAACAATAAACTAAACTTCTTCATATCATCACATCCTACATTAATTATATAATAAAATAATTATTTATACAAATTATTTTACTATATTAAACGCTAAAACAACTAAAAATATAACAAACATTAATAATAAAATTAAACCATTTATTTTATCACTTTTATTTGATTTATATTCTACTCCTAAAGCCCATAAAGTAAGTAATCCAGCTGCAAATCCACCAATATGAGCTGCTAGATCAATACCACTTAAGAAAAATGGTAAAGAGAAATTAATAAGTAAAATTGGTATTATTTGAGATGCCATCATACTTCCTAAATAAACTCTATAATGATATCCAAAATAAAGAAGCGCTCCAAATAATCCAAATAATGCTCCACTTGCTCCAGCACTTATACTGTTTCCAATAAAAAGCATACTCATTAAATTACCAACTATTAAACTTACTAAATAAACGATTAAAAATTTCCATTTACCTATTAAACTCTCTAAACGAGTTCCAATAGCAAGTAGTGAATACATATTGACAAATAAATGAATTATACCAATATGTATAAATCCAGCAAATAATAATCGATAATATTCACCTGCCTTAATTAAAGGAGAATATATTGCTCCAAAATTAACTAAAGTATTAATATCTGTAGAACCATTACCAAATATATACATTGATAAGAATACTAGAATATTAATAATTACTAATGAATAAGTAATTATAGGTGTCTTAACTCTAAATATTTTTTCAGCCTTTATATTATTTTCTTCATTAGTAGAAGCTATTTCTCCAGTTAATTTAATAAATAAATCCATACCTTCTTCTTTAAAATCAGTATTTTTTGTTATATCACTAAAATTATCTTTTATTACTTCAAATTTATCTAAATCATTTATTTCTTTTATATTTATACATTCCATTTTAGGTAAATGATAGTAATTTTCCATGTTAACATTTTCGCCTATATTTAAGTAAATACTTAATATATTTAAACGAAATGTAAATGTTTTTTGTTTTATTTTTTGTGCGATTTTATTTGTTTTAAATATATCATAATTGAATTGTTCATCATTATATATGTTATCTGTTACTATTCTTACAATTCCAAAATCATTTGTAAAGTTTTCTAACCATATTTCATTTTTAGCGCCATGTAATACTACTGGACTATACCCTTTTTCTGTTATAAAGTAATGTAATAATTTCATTACCATTTCATCCATGTTATCTGTCATAATTCCTCCTGTAATATTGTTTAATTTATTTCATATTATTTATTAGGTGATAGTATGAAGAAATTAATTATTTTTATTGTTAGTTTTATTATTTGGATAATTCCTTCTTTATTTATTAGAGACTATTCATTTTATAGTGAATTAAATTTACCATTTTTTGCTCTACCTAGATGGGCATTTCCAATTATTTGGACTATACTTTATATATTAATTTCTATTAGTATATCTATTATTTATAATATGTATCAACCTAAATATATTAAAGATTATAATAAATCTTTAATAAGTAATTATATATTTAATGAATTATTTACTTATATATTATTTATCTTTAAAAATTTATTTTTCAGTTTTGTTATAGCATTAGCTAATTTAATAACATCTTTATTTTTATACTATGAAACTAAATCATTAGATGAAAATGCTTCTAAATTTTTACTTCCATATGTTTATTTTAATGTGTTTGCGACTATATTAAGTTTAACTATTTATTTTATTAATCTTTAACTTGATTTAGTATGTTTATAAAACATTCTGGTAAACAGCTCGTAAATTCCATATATTTCCCTGTTCTAGGATGAATAAATCCTAGAGTTTTAGCATGTAAACATTGACCTGTATTATCAAATAATTTTCTTTTACCATATACTGGATCATTTACTACTGGATAACCTATATAATTCATATGAACTCTTATTTGATGAGTTCTTCCTGTTTCTAGTTGTAATTCTATTAAAGTAGTATTTTTATATCTTTCTAGTACTTTAAAATGAGTTACTGCGTTTTTAGCATTTACATCAGTTACAGCCATTTTCTTTCTATCGTTAGTGTCTCTTCCTATTGGAGCATCTATTGTTCCAGTATCAGTATTTACGACTCCATGTACTAAAGCAATATACTTTCTTGTTGTTGTTTTTTCTTCTAGTTGTTTAGCTAAAGATAGATGTGCTTCATTGTTTTTAGCAATCACTAGTAGTCCTGTTGTATAAGCATCTATTCTATGTACTATTCCTGGTCTAAATTCTCCATTTATATCACTTAATTTAGAATGGTATAAAAGCCCATTTACAAGTGTTCCATGTTTGTTTCCTACTGCTGGATGAACTACCATACCATTTTTCTTATTGACAACTATTACATCTTCATCTTCATATACAATATCTAAATCCATTTTTTCTGGAACAGCTTTCATTTCTTCTTCTACATATTCTTCGGAAGTAATAATATCACCATTTTTTAAAACATAACTATTTTTTATTTCCTTATTATTTACTAGTATTTGTTTATTTTTTATCATAGTTTGAATTTTACTACGACTTAGATTTAATTTTTCTATAAGGTAAGAATCTATTCTCTTATTTTCGTCATTTTCTATTTTGATTTCTTGCATATTTCTTCCCTCCATATCATTAAAATACATCCAATACATATAAATGTATCAGCTAAGTTAAATATAGGCATTGGTTTATTAAATATTGTAAATGAAATAAAGTCTGTAACATTACCATATATTATTCTATCTATTAAGTTACCTATTATTCCACCTATTAACATGCCATATATTATATAATCTATTTTTTTAAATTTTTTATTTTTAATATAATAAATTATACCTATTAATACTATTATTGTTATTATTATAAAAAAGATAGTTTTTCCTTCTAATATACTAAAAGCTGCTCCATCATTTTTTACATGTATTAAACTTAAAAAGTTAGGTATTAGTACTATATCATTATATAAATTTAAATACATTCTTACTAATATTTTTGATATTTGATCTATTGATAAAAATAAAAATGTATATAAACTGATTTTTTTCATTAAAATCACCTATTTAATTATATCATATTTTTTTTGATATTTATATAGTATAAAAAGTAGCTAAAAAAATTTGCTACTTCTTTTTGTTTTTTGATATTGTTTATCTAAATTATTGGTTTGTTTTTTTGATTCTTTTTCCATATTTAATCTTTGATTAGCTCTTTTTAAGATATTATCAACTTCTTTTTCTAATATATAATTAAATTTCTTTTGACCTTTATTAAAAAGCTTGTTATACAACTTAATTTTTATCATTTTACATTACCTCATAAATCCTGTGTTATTGTATCATCAACAATGAATGTTGTAAATAATTTTTTTTACATTTTTTACCAATTTACTATTTTAGACACTTAGAATATAACTATTATTGCAAAATGGATATACTAATTTTAAAATTTGAATATATATTTAGTTATCAATTACGAGTTTTTGCCATTTGATTATAGTATTTTAATTTGTTAAAGTAGTTAACCAGAAAGGAGGACAATATGTTAAATCAAACTGTACTAGTAGGTAGATTAGTTCGTGATCCTGAACTATATGAAACTGAAAGTGGCAATAAAGTAACAAATATTACTTTAGCTGTACCAAGGAGTTACAAGAATTCTGAAGGAGTTTATGATACTGACTTTATCAATTGTGTTCTTTGGAAAGGTGTAGCTGAATCAGCTACTGAATATTGCCACAAAGGTGACCTTTTAGGAATTAAAGGTAGAATTCAAACAAGAACAGTAGAAATGGATGATGAATCTAAGAAAAATATCACTGAAGTAGTAGCTGAAAAAGTAACATTTTTATCAAGTAAAAAAGACTAAACTATAATTTTAAACGTAAGATTTCAAATTTCAATTTTATCATAATAAAAGACTTCAATTGAAGTCTTTGTTTTTTATTTAATAATTGATTTAGATATTGTTATACCTGGTCTTATTCCAATTCTACTATTTTTAATGAATATGATACTACTTCACCTTCTTTTATTTTTAACCAACTTTCATCGTTTGGTATTTATCCTTTTACTTGAATATCATATTTTGCTTCTTTTAATGTTTTTACTTCATATACTCCATCATCTATATTCTCTTTACTACTATTTAACATATTTACTGATATTGTTTTTTCTACTGCATCTATATAGCCTAATGCACTTGATTTAGCGCTCCTTTTTTAGTTGTTTCTATTACTCCTAATATCATCGGTGTTGCGATTAACGCTATTATTGATAAAATTACTATGACTGCTAGTAGCTCTATTAATGTAAATCCTTTTTTCATAATTTTCTATCCTTCTATTTTTATAACAAAAAAAGATACTTTTTTCAAGTATCTTTACATTATTGAATTAATATTGCTGTCCCCATATAACAGTATGTTTAGCTTCCTCTCCACAAACTACACATTTACCTGTTATCATTTCTTCATCTACTATACATCTAGATTTTGTACCTTTTATTTCTTTCATTTTAAGTTCACATTCTTCTCTTCCACACCAATCAGCTTTAACAAATCCTGGTTGTGTATTCATTATATTTTCTACATCTTCTAAAGTTTTTGCTGTAAAGGTTAGTTTATTTCTTCTTTCTAATGCCCTATTATACATATCTTTTTGAATAGTTTCTAATAAATTATTTACATATTCTACTATATCAATATTAATATTTTCTTGATATTTTTCACTTGTATCACGTCTTGCTATAGTAATTAAATTATTTTCTAAATCTCTTGGTCCTATTTCTATTCTAACTGGTATACCATTTACTTCAGCTTCAGCAAATTTAAATCCTGGAGATTTTTCTGATAAATCAACATATGAGACAATATTTTTTTCATTTAATTTTTGATTTATTTGATTAGATAAATTTAAGACATCTTCATTATTACCAATAGGAATGATAACTACTTGTTTTGGAGCTATTCTAGGTGGTAAAACAAGTCCTTTATCATCACTATGAACCATTATTAATCCACCAATCATTCTAGTAGTAGTTCCCCAAGAAGTTTGATATACATATTCTTGTTTATTTTCTTTAGTTAAAAATTTAACATCATATGCTTTACTAAATTTTTGTCCAAAGTAATGACTTGTTCCTGCTTGAAGTGCTACACCATTATACATTAGAGCTTCATTAGTTAAAGTATATTCAGCTCCAGCAAATTTTTCTTTTTCTGTTTTTCTTCCTGTTATAGATGGTATAGCTAAAATTTCATGATGAAACCATTTATATACATCCATCATTTGTTTTGTTTCTTTTTCTGCTTCTTCACTTGTACTATGAATAGTATGTCCTTCTTGCCATAAAAATTCTCTACTTCTTAGAAAAGGTCTAGTTTCTTTTTCCCATCTAAGTACATTACACCATTGATTATATAATTTAGGCAAATCTCTATATGATGAAACATGATCTTTATAATAGTCACAAAACATTGTTTCACTTGTTGGTCTAATACATAATCTTTCTTCTAATTCTTTTGAACCACCATATGTTACCCATGCTACTTCAGGAGCAAAACCTTCTACTAAATCGCTTTCTTTTTTTAATAAATTTTCTGGTATTAATAGAGGCATTTGTACATTAACATGTCCTAGTTCTTTAAATTTTTTATCCAAAATAGATTGCATTTTTTCCCATATTGCATAACCATTTGGTTCAATTGCAATACATCCTTTTACATTTGTATAACTAGCTAAATGGGCAGCCATTACTACATCCGTGTACCATTTAGCAAAATCAACATCTCTACTTGTTATTTTTTCGTTTTTCATATTATTACTCCATTTCTTTTATTATTTTATCATAATTTTATATTCTTTCATAGTATAGAAAAAGAAAAACTTTATTTTGCTTTTCTTTTTACAAATATAGCTAAATCATTACCATTAAAAGGTAATAAATTACTATATATATTAAATAATAATTTTATTTTATTTTTTTATAATATGACTGTATAATATCATTTGAAAAATTATGCCATATATCATTTGTATACTCATAATTTTTTCCATCTTTAACAACACCTAAATAAGTAAAATTATCAATTATTTTATCATTAGCTTCTAATTGATATAATTGTTCATTGGTTATGTTAGAAGGCATATATATTACAAACATTCCCATGTTAGCATTTCTAATATAAATATTTCCATTTTCTATTATAGCTTGCTCACTACATGTACTATAATCTTTTTTTCTACAATAATCTTCAACAATCTCATAATGCATAATTCCTGTAGTTGTTTGATAGTTTACAAAGTTTCCATCTTTTTCTAAAATGTTTCCACGATATTTATTAAAATTAATCATAATATCAACTCCAACTCTATTATATCAAATTAAGATATTAAATGCTATATTATTCTCCTAACATTAATTTAACAGTTTCACCTTCAAATATTCTTGTCTCCTTACTAGGAGATTGATATATAACTTTTGAACCAGTTCCAGTATATTCTACTTTAAATCCTTTTAAATTTTGTAAAGCTTCTTTTAAAGTCATATTAGTAACATCTGGTACAGTTGCATATTTTCTATCTAAATAATTATATTTTTTTTCACTTGCCCCAACTGGTTTTTCAATATTTAGTATATCTATTGATTCTTGTAATATTGTTCTTGCGATAGGGGCTGCTATTGTGCCTCCATATTGTGTTATTCCTTTAGCATTATCTACAGCTATATAAACAACTATTTCTGGATCGTTAGCAGGCATAAATCCTATAAATGAAACAATATAATTTCCTACCATATATCTACCATCTTTTACTTTTTGAGCTGTTCCAGTTTTACCACCTACTCTATATCCATCAATAAAAGCATTTCTACCTGTTCCATTTGTAACTACACTTTCTAGAGCATATCTTACCTTTTCACTAGTATCTTCGCTTATTACTTTTCTTTTTATTTCACTTTCAAAATTTTTAATAACAGTATTTGTTTCTGGTTCATTTAAACTTTTTACTATATATGGTTTTATTAAAGTACCTCCATTTATAGCAGCACTAACAGCAGTTATTTGTTGTATAGGTGTTACACTTACACCCTGACCAAAAGAAGTAGTTGCTAGTTCTACTGGGCCAACTTTATCTAGTTTAAACAATATACCACTTGCTTCTCCATTTAAATCTACTCCTGTTTTTTGACCAAATCCAAATGCATTTATATATTCAAATAATTTTTCTTTACCTAATTTTTGACCAATAGATACAAATCCTGGGTTACAAGAGTTTTCTACAACTTGTAAATATGTTTGAGCTCCATGTCCTCCATGTTTCCAACATTTTATTCTAGCATTTTCGACATTTACACTGCCACCATCATAAAATGTATCATTATCCAAATCTATTAATTTTTCTTCTAAAGCAGCACTTAATGTAATAATTTTAAAAGTTGATCCTGGTTCATATGTCATCCATACTGGCAAATTTCTATTTATTTCTTCTACTGTATAATTTTGATATTCACTAGGATTAAAATCAGGACGTGATGCGATTGCTAGAATTTCTCCCGTTTTTGGATTCATAGCTATTCCTAATGCTTGATCTGGATTATATTTACTTACTGCATTATCTAATTCTCTTTCTAGTACAGCTTGTAATTCATAATTTATTGTTAAAGTCATATTTACTCCATCTTGTGGTGCTTCATAACTTTCAGTTAATTCCAATTTATTTCCTTTTGCGTCACTGATATATTTAATTGCTCCTGATTCACCAGTTAAATATGAATCATACATTAATTCTAGACCACTTAATCCTTGATTATCTATTCCTACAAATCCTAAAGTATGCGACAGTAAATTTTGATATGGGTATGATCTAGTACTTTCTTTTACTAAATATACTCCATCATACTTTAATTCATTTATTTTGTCAGCTATCTCATATGATAATTTTCTGCCTTCTGGATGTACTCTTTCTATAGATGTCTTTTTACTTACATGTTTATACATTTCTTCATAACTTACATTTAATATTTCAGCTAATTTAGTTGCTACTTCTTCTTTATTTTGTATTTGATTTGGAATAAGTACTAGTGAAGTTGTAGTAATATTATCAGCTAGTACAACACCATTTCTATCATATATTTTTCCTCTATCTGCCATTATTGGTAAATTTCTATTCCAAAGTTGATTAGCTAGATAATTTAATTTCTTATAATCTATTACTTGGGTATAAAATACTTTACATATAATCATAATTAAACAAATTATTAATATAAATAATACTATTTTAATTCTAGTATGCACTTCTTTATTAAACATGTTATCACCATTTAATTATATGCTTACAAGTATTTATTAAAAACAAAAAGATAATTGTTCATTATCTTTACTCTACTTTATATGGAGAACTACTAGTTCCAATTCCTTTACTAATTGTTACATTCTTTTTTAATACTACTATGTGATATATTCTATATGATGAATCAGTTGATGAATTTAAAACATGATTAGTAATTACTCCATCTTCTAATGTTATAACATTGCCACTAGTAGAATTATTCATAGTCCATAATGATTTTCCTTTAAATAAATCATATAAATAATTTGAATTTTTACAAGTACTTGAAGTAATATTTTTATAACAATTTGTATCTAATGAAGCTATAACATAATCACTAACATTTATTAAACCTAATCTATTTTGAACATAGTTAGTATTTTCAACTGATAGCAATGTATCATAATCAATACTTTGTGTTATATCTAGTATTCCATTTGGCCATTTATAACTATCTACAATTTTATTTGAATATTTTTTATTTGCTATAAATTCTGGAAAAATAACTTTTGATATTGTTGAATCTACAAAAGAATTATTATTAGTACTACTATAAACGCTCGTTTCATAAACTTCTTTAATCAATTTAATAGTTTTATCTGTTTTATTTAAACTAATTATTCTATATTTTTCTCCACCTAATTCAGCATAGTTTGCAGGAGATGTACCTCTAAAAATATATTCGTCACCTATGTCATATAATCCACTTTCGGTATTTCCTAATAAATATATTGCTGTATTATCTTCTAAAATCTTATCATAAGCAGATTTAACTGGATTAATTTCTTCTTTTTTAAAACTACCATTTTTATAGGTAATAATATATCCACTATCTGTAGTACATTCATTATCAATATATTCATAATTATATTGGTTAGTATCATGATTGTAGTATATTCTCATGCATCCATTCATTTCTTTACTTGTTTTAGGATTACTAATTTTATCACTTTTTATATACATTGATTGTTTTAAAGTTTCTAATGATATATATGTATCATTTAAATGATTTTTATCTAATAATTGTTGATTATCTAAAGCAAAATTTTTTGTAGACATTTCTAATTCTCTAAGTTGTGTTTGATATAAATTATCTTTTGATTTATTTATTATCTTAACAACATTAGGAAAAACAATCATAGATAAAATAGATAATATCACTATTACTGTTAAAACTTCAACTAAAGTAAAACCTTTCTTCATATTGCACCTAACTTTCTAAATTACTTGATAAAGTAATATTAATATTCATATCATTTGTTATAGTTGTATTCTTTTCAATACTTTGATTTGTTACATATCCATATCCATCAATTGTATAAGATATATTTAATAAATTAAATAATTTAATAGCATCATTTCTACTCCAACCTATAATACTTGGCATTTTGTATTCTGAATCATCAGTTAATAAAATAATTTTTTCGCCACTTATCAAATAATCATTAACTATTGATTGCTTTATTATTTTTTCACCATTTCCAAGTACTATTACATTTAATCCTTGATTAGATAAAGTTGTTGTAACATCTTTTACATTTTGATTTAAATATGACTTAATTTCAATTGTATTTAAAGTCTCTTCTTCTTTTGTTTCACTAAACATATTTTTATATTTAGCAATACTTTTCATTATATCTTTAACAGCATTTGATAAACCACTACTTTTGCCCCATGTTGGTAATTTCATAGCTGCATATATAATAATTTCAGGATCTTCATATGGATACATACCAGCATATGAAAATATATATGAATTATCTCCTGTTAAATATCCTCCCAATGTATTACTATAAATTTGAGATGTTCCTGTTTTTCCAATTACATCAAATCCATCTATTCTATATGGATATCCAGTTGTTCCTGGATCTTTTCCTTGGACAGTTATATACATTAAATCTTTTATTTTAGTAGCTGTTTCAGTTGAAATAACATTACTAATTTTTTCTATGTTTCTTTCATAATAAATTTCATTTGTATCTGGATTAACTATTTTGCTTACTATATGAGGTTTTAGCATATCTCCATTGTTTGCTACCATAGTTAAAGCTTGTAAATGTTGTACAGGAGTAGTTGTAATACCTTGACCAAATCCGGCTGTATAAACTTCTATTGGATAAATAAATTTTAATTTTCCTGATTGTTCTCTTGATAGTTCTATTCCAGTTAATTCACCAAATCCATATTTTGTAAAACATTCATATAAATCTTGTCTCGTTAATCCTTGATCAATTAAATTAGCAATTCCTACATTACTTGAATATTCATATCCTTTATCAAATGTAATAGCTCCCCATCCACTACGATTCCAGTCATTAATTGTATAATTACCTACTTTAAATGTACCAGATTCAAATGTTTTTGAACCATCATATATTCCTTTTTCCATAGCGCACATATATGTATATGTTTTCATAGTTGATCCTGGTTCAAATGGAATAGATGTAAATATATTTTCATAATTAGTAATGTTTCTAACATTTGGATCATATGAAGGAGTTGAACTAGTTCCTAATATATCTCCTGTTTTGGCATCCATTACTGATATTGTAATCCATTCAGGATTATATGTATTTTGTGCTTCTTTAATTGCTGATTCTATAAATCTTTGTATATTAGCGTCAATTGTTAAATATATATCATATCCATTTTCGGCTTTAATTTCTTTTACTTGAGTATTAGCTATTTTATATCCATATTTATCTTGTTGATATTCTAAATATCCATCTTTACCGCTTAATAAACTATTATATTTCGATTCTATTCCAAGTTCTCCTACAATTTGTTTTGTAGTCGTTGTTTTTCCATTTTTATCAGTTTCTGTTATCTCATTATCTTTAGCGTACCCAATAATATATGAAGAAAAATCTCCGTTTGGATAATATCTCTTTTGATCTTCAGTAAAATCTATTCCCGGTAAATTTAAAGCTTCTATTTCATCTTTTTTTAATTCAGTAATTCCTCTACCACCAGGTCCTAATTCTACTTGATATTTATCTTGAGTAAGTAATTTTTTTAAAGTATCAACTTCCATATTTAGAAGTGGACTTAATGCTTCTGCCGTAGCATCTACATCTTTTACATAGTTTTCTTTTGTATATACTGTACTTTTTGGTAAGTAAGCTATTACTGTATATGAACTTACATTTAAGGCAAGTACATTTGAATTACTATCATATATTGTTCCTCTTTTAGCAGAAAGAGTTCTTTTTACTGTATTACGACTTGCAGCAAATTCCGACATATTTCTTCCATATATTGTAGGTGACAGTGATAAATAAACAAATTGTATATACAAAATAAGAGTAAGGAAAAGTACACCCATATATACATACATTGGTGCCTTCCAAATAGTCTTTCTACCATTTCTCATATTATCACTACCTTACTATTAACATTATACCAAAGTTTATTTATTAAAAAAAGATATTTGAGTAAAGAAAAAGTTCTTTTTCAAGAACCTCTTAATCCATTAATTCATTTTCTAAAACATCTAATGGTTCTAGAGTTGAATCAACTTTTTCTAAAGTGTAATCAACATTTTTATATTTTTTAGCACCTGTACCTGCTGGTATTAATTTACCAATGATAACATTTTCTTTTAAACCATTTAAGTGGTCTACTTTACCATGAATAGCAGCATCAGTTAATATTCTTGTTGTTTCTTGGAATGATGCAGCTGATAAGAATGAATCTGTTTCAAGAGAAGCTTTAGTAATACCTAATAATACTGGTCTACCAGTAGCTGGGTTTTTACCATTTAAGATTAATTCTTTATTTTCTTCTCTAAAGTCATTAATATTAACCATAGTTCCAGGTAGTAGATAAGAATCTCCACTATTTACAATTTTGATTTTTGAAATCATTCTTTTAGCAATAATTTCAACATGCTTATCTGATATATCAACACCTTGAGAACGATAAACTTTTTGAATTTCTGATAAGATATATTGTTGAACAGTAATTGGATCTGTAACAACTAATAATTCTTTTGGACTAATAGCACCATGAGTTAAACGTTGTCCAGATACTACTGTATCACCAATATTAACGGCTAATTTAGCGCCATAATTACTTGTGTGTTCTTTTGTTTCAACATCATTTTTAACAGAAATGATAAATTTACCATTTTGTTCTTCAATATTAGATACTGTACCATTTATTTCTGAAATAGTTGCTTTACCTTTTGGATTACGTGCTTCAAATAATTCTTGAACACGAGGAAGACCTTGAGTAATATCGTCTCCGGCTACACCACCTGAGTTGATAGTACGCATTGTTAATTGTGTTCCTGGTTCACCAATTGATTGTGCTGCCATAGTACCAACTGCTTCTCCTATTTCAACAATTTGTCCAGTAGCTAAGTTACGTCCATAACAATGTCTACATACTGAACCTTTTGATTTACAAGTTAATACTGTACGAATTGAAACTTTTGTAATTCCAGCATCAATAATTTTATCTGCTAAATTTTCAGTAATGTAAGTATTTCTATCAGCAATTACTTCTTTTGTTTCTGGATTAATAACTTTCTTATTAGTATATCTACCAACAATACGATCTCTTAATCCTTCAATAACAGTACCATCTGTATTTAAGAATGCTTCTACTACTACACCATCATCAGTACCACAATCATCTTCTTTGATAATTATATCATGTGATACATCGATAAGTCTTCTTGTTAAGTAACCAGCATCTGCTGTTTTAAGAGCTGTATCAACGAAACCTTTTCTGATACCGTGAGTTGCTAAGAAGAACTCGGAAACTCTTGCACCTTCAATAAATGAAGAAGTGATTGGAATTTCTACTGATTCACCATTTGGTTTAGCCATAAGTCCACGCATACCAGCCATTTGGTTGTAGTTACTCATATTACCACGGGCACCTGAATCAATCATTATTGATATAGGATTATCTTTATTATCAGCAATAATTTGTGATAATTCATCTGCTATTTCATTTTTAGCACTATTCCATGTAGCAACTACTTTTTCATATCTTTCTTTATCAGTAATTAAACCACGTTTAAATTGTTTATTTATTTGTGCTACTCTATCGTTAGCATTTTCTAAAACTTGTTTTTTAGTTTTTGATGGAATAATATCACCAATACCAATTGATATACCTGATAATGTAGATTCTTTAAATCCTAAATCTTTCATTTTATCAAGCATAATTGATGTTTCAGTTGTTTGATATCTTTTGTATATTTGAGCAATTAATTTAGTTAAAACTTTTTTACCAAAAGGTTTTACTAATTCCATCTCTTTAATTGCTTCTTTTATATTAGTACCTCTACTTAAGAAATATTTTGCTGGTGTTATACCTTCTATATTTTCTTTTGTACCTTCGTTAATATATTGGAAAGTATCTGGGAAAATTTCATTGAATTTTAATTTTCCTACTGTAGTTACTAAATATTTATCCATTTGTTCTTCAGTAAATAATTTATGTTTAAATCCACTTACTGGAATAGCAATTCTTGTATGTTGAGAAATTTCTCTTCTTTCAAATGCCATTAATGCTTCATCTGGATTTTTAAATACTCTGCCTTCACCAGGCATATCAGCTTTTTCAATAGTTATGTAATAGTTACCTAAAATCATATCTTGTCCTGGAGTAACAATTGGGTTACCATCAGAAGGTTTTAGGATGTTATTAGCACCTAACATTAAAATTCTAGCTTCAGCTTGAGCTTCTTCACTAATTGGAACGTGAACAGCCATTTGGTCCCCATCAAAGTCGGCATTGAATGCTGCACAAACAAGCGGATGTAGACGAATTGCTCTACCATCAATTAATTTTGGTTCAAATGCTTGAATACCAAGTCTATGAAGTGTTGGAGCACGGTTTAACATAACTGGATGTTCTTTAATTTTTTCTTCTACAATATCCCAAACTCTTGGATCTTGATTTTCAATCATACGTTTAGCAGCTTTAATATTTGATGCTATATCTTTAGATACTAAGCCATTTATTACATAAGGTTTAAATAATTCTAAAGCCATTTCCTTTGGAATACCACATTCATACATTTTAAGTGATGGTCCAACTACGATAACTGAACGACCTGAATAGTCAACACGTTTACCTAGTAAGTTTTGACGGAAACGACCTTGTTTACCTTTTAACATACTTGATAAAGATTTAAGTGGTCTATTACCTGCTCCAGTAATGTTACGTCCTCTTCTACCATTATCAAATAATGCATCTACTGCTTCTTGTAACATACGTTTTTCATTTTGAATAATGATACTAGGAGCGCCTAATTCCATTAATTTTTTTAAACGATTGTTACGATTGATTACTCTTCTATATAAATCATTTAAATCAGATGTAGCAAATCTACCACCATCTAATTGAATCATTGGTCTTAATTCTGGTGGAATTACTGGAATAGCATCCATTATCATCCATTCAGGTTTATTTCCTGATTCAAGGAAAGCATTTAGTACATCTAATCTCTTGATTAAACGAACTCTTTTTTGACTTGCACTATCTTTTATTTCTTCTATTTCCTTTTTGATATTTTCTACTTCTTGTTCAATATCAACTTGTTGTAATAATTCTTTAATTGCTTCAGCACCCATACCAACTCTGAAACTACTTCCGTATTTTTCATAGTAAGCACGGTATTCTTTATCACTGATTATTTGTTTTTTCTCTAAAGGAGCTGCTCCTGGATCTAATACTACATATGAAACAAAGTATAATACTTCTTCCAAATCTCTTGGTGACATATCAAGTACTAATCCCATACGAGATGGTATACCTTTAAAAAACCAAATGTGAGATACAGGAGTAGCAAGCTCTATGTGTCCCATACGTTCACGACGAACTTTTGAAGATGTAACTTCTACTCCACATCTATCACAAACGATATTTTTATATCTTAATCTTTTATATTTACCACAAGAACATTCCCAGTCTTTTGTTGGTCCAAATATTTTTTCACAGAACAAACCATCTCTTTCAGGTTTTAAAGTACGATAGTTTATTGTTTCTGCTTTTTTTACTTCTCCATTAGACCATTCTCTGATTATTTCAGGAGAGGCAATTGCTATTCTTAACCCTTCAACGTTATTAATATTCATTATTCCCCATCCCCTTCTAAATCAAAATCATCCATATCTTGATCAAAATCATCACCAAAATCTGGTTCATCATCATATTCTTCTTCTGTTTCTTCTTCTTCAATATCATTATTAGCAACACTTTCTAATTCTTCTGGTTCTAAAGTTAAGAAACCATCATTTTCTGCTGCTTCTAAATCTTTCATATCAACAAAGTTTCCTTCACTATCTAGAACTGTCATATCAAGTCCTAAAGCTTGGAATTCTTTCATTAATACTCTAAAGCTTTCTGGTACTCCCGATGCTGGAAGTGGTGTTCCTTTTACTAAAGCTTCATAAACTTTAACACGTCCTACAACATCATCCGATTTGATTGTAATCATTTCTTGAAGTACATGAGCTGCGCCATATGCTTCTAATGCCCAAACTTCCATTTCACCAAATCTTTGACCACCGAATTGTGCTTTACCACCTAGAGGTTGTTGAGTTACTAAAGAGTAAGGTCCTGTTGATCTAGCATGTAATTTATCATCAACCATGTGATTTAATTTGATCATATACATGATACCAACTGAAATTCTATTATCAAATGGTTCACCTGTTCTACCATCATATAAAACAGCTTTTCCATCTTCTTCTAATCCTGCTTCTTTTAAAGCATCAATTATTTCATCACGAGTAGCACCATCAAATACTGGTGTAGCAACATAAATTCCTAATTCTTTAGCTGCCATACCTAAATGCATTTCTAGAATTTGTCCTAGGTTCATACGAGATGGAACTCCTAGTGGGTTAAGTAAAATATCTACTGGTTTACCATTTGGTAAATATGGCATATCTTCTTCTGGTAATACTAATGAAACAACACCTTTATTACCATGACGTCCGGCCATTTTATCACCAACAGTTATTTTTCTCTTTTGAGCTATATAAACTCTTATAATTTTAGATACTCCTGCTGGAAGTTCATCAGAATCTTCTTTTGTAAATATTTTTACATCATGTACTATACCTGCTCCTCCATTTGGAACTCTAAGTGAAGTATCTCTAACTTCTCTTGTTTTTTCTCCAAATATAGCATGTAATAGTTTTTCTTCTGAAGTAAGTTCTGCCATACCTTTTGGTGTAACTTTACCTACTAATATATCATTGTAATTTACTTCTGTACCAATACGAACTATACCATTTTCATCTAAGTTTTTACGAGCATCTTCACTAATATTAGGAATATCTCTTGTAAATTCTTCTGGTCCTAGTTTTGTATCTCTACATTCAATTTGATAATCTTCGATATGAATTGATGTAAATACATCATCTTTTACTAATCTTTCATTTAAGATAACAGCATCTTCATAGTTATATCCGTTAAAGTTCATGAATGCTACTGTAACGTTTTTACCTAAGGCCATTTCTCCATTTTCTGTAGATGGACCATCAGCTATTATCATATCTTTTTTAACACTTTCACCAAGTCTTACGATTGGTACTTGATGGTAACATGTACCTGCATTACTTCTTTCATATCCATTTAAGTAATATGTATCCATACCACCTAATGTTTTTACTACTATTTTTTTAGAATCTACATAGTCTACTACACCATCTGCTTTAGCTATTACAACAGCTCCACTATCTCTAGCGGCAATTGCTTCTACACCTGTTCCAACAAGTGGTGCTTCAGCTTTTAAAAGTGGTATTGCTTGACGTTGCATGTTAGCACCCATTAGGGCTCTTTTACCATCATCGTGTTCAAGGAATGGTATACCTTGAGTTGCAACAGATACAACTTGTTGTGGTGAAACATCAGCATAATCTACTTTACTAGATTCAATCATGATATTATCTCCACGGTATCTTACTGGTACTCTTTCAGCAACTATTTTGTTGTCTTTATCAACTTCTATAGCAGCTTGTGAAATATAGTAATCTAATTCTTCATCAGCTGTCATATATACAACTTCATCAGTTAATTTCTTATCTACTACTTTTCTATATGGAGTCATAATAAATCCATAATCGTCTACTTTAGCATAACTTGCTAAAGAAGTAATTAAACCGATATTTGGTCCTTCTGGAGATTCAACTGGGCAAAGTCTTCCATAGTGTGATGGGTTAACGTCACGTACTTCCATACCAGCTCTATCTCTTGATAGTCCTCCTGGTCCTAAAGAAGAAAGTCTTCTTTTATTTGTTAATTCAGCTACTGGGTTTACTTGATCCATGAATTGAGATAACTGGCTACTACCAAAGAATTCTTTAATAGAAGCTGTAAGTGGTCTAATATTAATTAAAGATTTTGGAGTTACTTCTGTAATTTCTTGAGTACTCATTCTATCTCTAATTACTCTTTCAATTCTTGAAATACCAATTCTAAATTGATTTTGTAATAATTCACCAACTTGACGAACACGTCTATTTGATAAATGGTCTATTTCATCATATGAACCTATTCCTTCAAGTAAGTTTAAATAATATGAAACTGATGCATATATATCTGATATTGTTAAACGTTTAATATCAGTTGTTATATCATTACCAATTACATTTATAATTTGTTCTGGGTTTTTATTTGAGTATACTTTAATAATTTGTACTTTATTATAAGTATCTAAATCATTATTAATTAATACTTCTTTTACACCATAACCGCTTGCTAAAACAGGTTTTAACTCGCTTAAAATTTCTTTAGTAATAATGCTTCCTTTTTCAACTATAACTTTTCCATCCACTTTGATAGTTTCAGCTATTTTAACACCAAGTAATCTATCTACAACATTTAATTTTTTATTAAATTTGTAACGTCCTACTTTAGCTAAATCATATTTGAATGCATCAAAGAATCTAGATACTAATTGGTTTTTAGCACTATCTAGTGTTGATGGTTCTCCAGGTCTTAATTTTGCATGAATATCGATTAATGATTCATCTGTATTTTTATTTGAATCCTTAGCTATTGTTCTTTCTAAGTAATCATTTTCACCAAATAAATCATAAATATCTTCATCACTTGATAAACCTATTGCTCTAAGTAATGTTGTAATAGGAACTTTTCTTGTTCTATCTATTCTAACATATATAACATCTCTAGCATCTAATTCAAATTCTAACCATGTTCCACGGTTTGGAATAATTTGACTAGTGATTACATTACGCCCATTTTTGTCTATTTCTCTACCAAAATAAACAGATGGTGAACGTACTAATTGTGATACGATAACTCTCTCAGCACCATTTATAACAAATGTTCCTGATTCAGTCATTATAGGCATATCACCCATATAAATTTCTTGTTCTTTGACTTCTCCTGTTTCATGATTGAAAAGTCTAGTTTCTACTTTTAAAGGAGCTGCATAAGTAGCATATCTTTCTTTGCATCCTTTAATAGAATATCTTGGTTCATCAAAAGAATATTCTCCGAATTCAAGAGATAAATTACCAGTGAAACTTTCTACTGGTGAAATATCTTCAAATACTTCCTTTATTCCTTTTTCCATAAACCAATTGTAAGATTTTTTTTGGATTTCTAGCAAATTGTTTAATTCAATTGCATTTTTTGTTTTACCATAATTTCTTCTAACTCTACGGTTATTAATAATTTGTTCTGTATAAGACACTTTTTCACCCCTATAACCTATATTTTACAAAAGAACATAACTTAAAATAAAGTATATGCGTCAATAATTGATTTTATCAAATTTGTCAACTGTTGTCAATTGTTTGTTATATTCTTTTAGTTTAAATTATACATAAATTGCTTCAATTATATAAAATCCTTTATTTTTATCTAATAAATGAACTTGATATTCTTTTTCTAAATCTTTCATAACTGATTTAGCACCTTGATCTTTATTTATTACAATGATTAATTTTCCATTTTTGTTTAAATGTTCTTTTGCTTCAAATAATATTTTATATAGTATAGTTTTTCCTACTCTTATTGGTGGATTAGATATGATGTAATCAAATTTTTCTGTTACATTTTCATATATATTACTTTCGTATATTGTGACATTCACATGATTCAGATTAACATTCTTTCTTGCCAATTCCAAGCTCCTTCTGTTTATATCAATCATATGAACGTGGGCGTTTGTCATACTAGCAATGTAGATACCAATTGGTCCATATCCACATCCAAAATCTAGTACGTTTCCAGTAATAGCATTAGTATCTATTGTTTCTAACAAACTTCTAGTACCAAAATCTAATCCTTTTTTAGAAAATACACCATTGTCAGTCATAAATTCAAAGTCATTATTTTTTATTTTTACTTTTTTTATTTGTATTTCACTTTTTAAATTTTCATTATTTTCAAAGTATTGATTCATAAATACCCCATATAAATAAACGGTGAAAGCCTATACTATATTTTTTAGTACAGGCCAACCATATTTTTTAATTATTTTAATTCGATTGTAGCGCCAGCTTCTTCGAATTTAGCTTTCATTTCTTTTGCTTCATCAGTAGATACGTTTTCTTTAACAACTCCGCCGTTATCAGCTAATGCTTTAGATTCACCTAATCCTAATCCAGTGATTTCTTTGATTAATTTGATAACTGCTAATTTGTTAGCACCAGCACTTGTTAATGTAACATTAACTGTACTTGGTCCTTCTTCAACAACAGCAGCTGGAGCAGCAGCTACAGCTACAGCACTTGGATCTACTCCAAATTCTTCTTTCATTGCATCAACTAATTCTTTAACTTCAAGAATAGTCATTTCTTTTAATCCACTAATAAATTCATCTTTTGTAAATTTTGCCATTTTATATTCCTCCTTAAATTATTTTTCTAAATCTTGACTATATAAGTCTAAACAAATTGATAAGTCGCGAACAACTCCCATAAGTCCACCAGCAAGCATTGTAAGTAATCCTTCTCTTGATGGTATTGAAGCAAGTTCTGCAAGCATTTTTTGATTCATGATTTCACCATCAACGATACCAACTTTTAATTCTAGAGCAGTATGATCTTTAGCGAAATCACTTAATGTTTTAATTGGTGCGACTGCATCTTTACCAAATGCAATTGCTTTTGGACCATTTAAATGTTCATCTACATTAATATTTAAATTATCCAATGCTCTTTTTGCTAGAGTGTTTTTGTAAATTTTAAATTCTGAATTTGATTCTCTTAATTTTCTTCTTAGTTCGTTAGTTTCACCAACGGTAAGTCCACGATATTCGAAGAATACAATTGAAGAAGCATCTTTCATTTTTGCTGTAATTTCATCTACAACACTCATTTTCTTTTCAATGATTTTTTGATTTGCCACTTGTTTGCACCTCTCTTTCATGAATACCGAATAAAAAGCTCTCATCCTTAGATAGTGAGAGCCGAAAACTTTTATTTAAGTCCTCGGTAGGATTATTAAGCCTAAGCCCCTACTGTCTACGGTACATTTCTTCAAACAAATTAATTATATCATAACAATAATTAAAAGTCAAAACTTGTTGGATCAATTTTAATTCCTGGACCCATTGTAGAGGAAACTGATATATTTAATATATATTTTCCTTTTACAGTTGCAGGTTTAGATTTATTAATTATTGAAACGAAACTATTTAAATTTTCTACTAGTTTAGCATCATCAAATGATACTTTACCAATAAGTGCATGTACATTACCGAAACTATCAGTACGATATTCTACACGTCCTTTTTTAACTTCTTCAACAGCTTTTTTAGTATCCATTGTTACAGTTCCAGTTTTAGGATTTGGCATTAAACCTTTAGGTCCTAAAATTTTACCAATTTTACCTAGTGCTGGCATCATATCTGGAGTTGCTATCATAGTATCGAATTCGAACCAATTTTCTTTTTCGATTTTATTTAACATATCCATATCTCCAACATAGTCTGCTCCAGCTTCTTTTGCAGCTTCAGCTTGAGCACCTTTTGCTATAACTAAAACTCTTTTAGTTTTTCCTGTTCCATTTGGAAGTACTAACGCACCTCTTAATTGTTGATCAGCTTTTTTAGTATCTAGATTTAGATTCATAGCTATTTCAACAGATGCATCAAAACTAGTTGTTGATGTTTCTTTAACTAATTTAATTGCTTCTTCTTTTGTATATAATTTTGATTTTTCAATCTTTTTAGAAGCTTCTAAATATTTCTTTCCTTTTTTCATATTAACCTCCTTATGTGGTATAACGGATTTTCCTTCCACATAGGTATAACCTATATGTTAATTAGTCTTCTACTTTAACACCCATGTTTATAGCTGTTCCTTCAACAATTTTCATTGCTGCATCTATATCATAAGCGTTTAAGTCTGGTAATTTAATTTCTGCTATTTCTTTTATTTGAGCACGAGTTAATTTTCCAACAGTTTCATTTTTTCCTTTAACTGAACCTTTTTTAATTCCAGCTGTTTTTTTGATTAATTCTGCTGTTGGTGATGTTTTTAATACAAAATCAAATGTTCTATCTTCATAAACAGTAATTACTACTGGTACGATATCTCCCATTTTGTCTCTTGTAGCATCATTATATTTTGTACAGAATTCTTGTAAATTAATTCCTGCAGGTCCTAAAACAGTTCCGACTGGTGGAGCTGGTGTTGCTTTTCCAGCAGGTACTTGTAATTTAATTACTTTTGTTATTTTTTTCTTTGCCACGAAAAACACCTCCTTATTTTTTTCGCGTGTGGTAAAAATTGCATAATCCGTTTTGCTCCCACTTAATCTATATTAAACTAAATATAGCTCTAATAATATAACATATTTTACTTACTTTGTAAACTATGTTCCTTATTTTTTTCAAAATTTATTTTTATATGAAGTTCATCTTCTTTTTGTTCTATATAAATATTGTCAATATTATCATAATTTAACGATAATAAATATTTCAATATCTTTTTTAACATTTCAAGATTTATTTCTACCTTTTTATTCTTATATACCATCTTAACTATTACATTATCATTTATTAACATTTGATTTTTTATATAGTTAATATATTCAAATAAGAATAACTTATCTTTGTTTTTAGCAATACAATCATCTTCTAAATAATATAATTCTGAATTTTGTAATATATTATTCATTTGTTCATCAATTATTTTTCCAATTAGACTGCTTGCTTCTTTGTCTAGATTATCTTCTTCTAATAAAACTTCAACATTTTCAATATTATTATTGACTCTATGAACCAATAAACTAACATTTTCCATTATGCTTTTTCGATTTCTGTTAAACCTAAATCAACAATAGTTTCTTGTCCAAATAAATCTAGCGCTACTTCTAAACGTTGTTGTTCCATATCAATTGATTTTACTTTTCCATACATATTAGCAAATGGTCCAGTTATAACCTTTATTGAATCTCCAACACTTAAATTGTTTCCAATTTCTAATCTACTCATTCCCATACTTCCTAGTATTTTATCTACTTCTTGAGGAGTTAATGGGAAAGGCTTAGCTCCCTTACCAGATGATCCTATAAATCCTGTTACTCCTGGAGTATTTCTTACAATAAACCAAGCTTCATCATTCATTACCATCTCAACTAGTATATAACCTGGAAACATCTTTTTTACTCTTTCTTTTTCTTTTCCATCTTTTGTTACTTCTATTTCAGTTTGTTCTGGTACTACTACTCTATAGATATAGTCTTCCATACCCATTGTACTAGCACGCATCTCCAATTTTTCTTTTACCTTATTCTCATGTCCTGAATAAGTATTTACTACATACCATTCTTTTTCCATTATCTAATCACCATCCATTATCTAATCACCATCTTTATTCCTGATAAAATAAAATCTAAAAGTCCAAAGAAAATACTAAATACTGCCACGACACTAATGGTAGCTATAGAATATTTAATTAATTCTTTTTTTTCTGTCCATCTTATTTTTTTTGTTTCACTCTTGACACCAACTAAAAATCTCGCTAATTTTTTCAAAAGTACCACTCCTTTTAAATATATGTTTTTCTTCAAAATAAAAACACCTTTTTGTGTCTAAATAAATATTACCATTTTTTTATATTTTTGTAAAGGATTTTAGATAATTATGTTAAAATATTAAAAGGAAGTGATATTATGGAACCTTTAGCTATTTTACTTAGACCTAAAAACATTGATGAAGTTATAGGTCAAAAACATTTATTAGGTGAAAACAAAGTAATTAGAAATATGGTTAATAATAAAAAATTATTTTCAATGATTTTATATGGTAAACCAGGTATAGGGAAAACTAGTATTGCTATTTCAATTGTTAATACTTTGAATATAAAATATAGATTATTAAATGCCGTAATTAATAATAAAAAAGATTTTGATATTGTTATTGAAGAAGCTAAAATGTTTGGTGGTATGGTTATAATAATGGATGAAATTCATCGTTTAAATAAAGATAAACAAGATTTATTATTGCCATACTTAGAAAGTGGTTTAATTACTTTAATTGGTATGACGACATCTAATCCATATCACAAGATTAATCCTGCTATTAGAAGTAGATGTCAAATTTTCGAATTAAAGGAACTTGAATATGATGATATATTAGATGGATTACATAGAGCAATTAAAAGTGAGTATTTAAAAGATATTAAAATAGAAGAAAAAGAATTAGAAACTATAGCACGAATGTCTAGTGGAGATTTAAGATATGCTTATAATTTATTAGAGATAGCTTACTACTCTACTAGCGACTTTGTCATCACAGAAGAAACTTTAAAAAATATTAATGCAAAACCAATATTTTTTCACGATAAAAATGAAGATGGTCATTATGATGTTATTAGCGCATTTCAAAAATCAATTAGAGGAAGTGATGTTAATGCGGCACTTCATTATGCTGCTCGTTTAATTGAAGCAGAAGATTTAGACATTTTATATAGAAGAATGACTGTAATAGCCTATGAAGATATTGGTCTTGCTAATCCAAGTATTGGTCCTAAAGTTGAAGCTGCTATTCAAGCTAGTGAAAGATTAGGTCTTCCTGAAGCTAGAATCCCTTTAGGGGATATAATTATAGAAATGGCCTTATCACCTAAATCCAATACAGGACACTTAGCTTTAGATGAAGCACTTAATGATATAAGAAAAGGAAATACTGGTAATGTTCCAAATCATATAAAAACATCTTCACCAGATTATAAGTATCCTCATGACTATCCAAATCATTTTGTAAAACAACAATATTTACCTGATAATTTAGTTGGTAAAAAGTATTTTAAACCTCAAGTTACTAGTAAATATGAGGAAAGCCTTAAAAACATTTATGAAAAATTAGAAAAAATGTTTGACAATTAAAATTTTTTATAATATAATACTACCCGCTTATCAAAAAAGGGCAACTATATTATTAATGTAAACCATTTTTAAATACCTTTCATTATTCTTACCTTTCTATTAATAATATAGTTTAAAAGCAAGTTTTATATGACTTGCTTTTTATTTTATTATTTTATGTGCTTCATTAGATAAAATATTTAAGTATGTTTTTATATATGTTTTATTTTTAGGAAATGGATAATCATTATTTACTTCATATATTTGTTTACACATTTTAAATAATAAATCAGTTGTTTCTGTTAACTCAATTTCATCATTTAACATAGTTGTTATCTCATACATTCCATACCTTAGACTTAAGTTTTGAATTATTTTTTCATAATCTTCTTCTGATAAATTGATGTATCCCATAGCGTACATTATTGCATCAGAAAGAAAATGCAATCTATTAATACCATGTCTAGTACATATCTCAAAATTATTTTCTAAATATTGTTGTAACATATAATTTATTTGGTAATACAAGAAATTTTTACTTACTGTTTTCATAGTGCCATTTATTTCTATATCAATTTTTTTATCATCTAATGGATAATAAGCTTTAACATATTCATATATAGCATATAGCATTTCTGAATTAGTTGGTCTATTATCATGAATTACTGGAAAAACTATATTTTTAACATCTTCACTTATTTCTTGCCAAGAGATTTCGACTGAATTTCTAATAGCTCGTTCTACTTTATGGTCATCAGTTTTATGCATTTTTGCTATTTCAGGATATATAGACTTAGTTGGGCTTAATTTATATAAATTATAATTATTTCTAATAGCCAATTCTATATAATTCTCTAAATAATGACTTCCAATAAGATGACTTTGAAATCCTAATTTTATATACATTAAATTATATATATAGTATTCTAGGTTTAAATTAGTATCTACAATACTTTCTAATTTATTATTAATATTCATACAATACCTCCACAAGAAAGCATTATATTGTTTTTGCTAAAAAATATATCTAAATAGTTATGAATGGAGCATTAAACGACTTGAAATGTCGATTATTGTTTAAAATTGATTAAAATTACATCCTCACCTATTTTAGAAATTTGTTCCCATTTTATTTCTATTTCACTACTATTAAACATACTAAATTTAGATTTTGCTACTACTAATGATGTCATTTTACCAGTTTCATCTAATGATACATCAATAATATTACCGATTCTTTTTCCATCTATTATACTAACAATATCTTTATTTTGTAAATCCGATAAACGCATAACATCACCTATTTAAGTTTATTCAAAAAAAGAATATATATCATCTACTTTGACATATATTCTTCATATGTTTCATGAATTTCTAGTATTTTTCCATCTTCTAATATATCTATCATTCTATTAGTTGTTGTTTCTATTAATTCTTGATCAAATGTTGATACTACAAATACGCCTTTAAAATCTTTCATAGCATCATTTAGTGCTGTTATAGATTCGATATCTAAATGGTTAGTTGGTTCATCTAAAAGTAGTACATTACCACTATTTAACATTAGTTTTGAAAACATTGCTCTAACCTTTTCTCCACCTGATAATACTTGTACGCTTTTTAGTGATTCTTCTCCTGAAAATAACATTCTTCCTAAAAATCCTCTAACAAATGCTTCTTCTTTATTATTTGAAAAATTTCTTAACCATTCAAATAATGAAATATCTTCTTTAAAGTATTTACTATGATCTTTTTCATAATAGCTTATACTTACTGTACTTCCATATTTAACAGTACCACTATCTGGTGTAATAACGCCTGCCATAATACCTAAAAGAGTTGTTTTAGCTATTTCATTTGTTCCTATTAAAGCTATTTTAGAATCAGGATATATAGTTAAATTGACATTTTTAAGTAGTTGTTTTCCATCTAATGTATAGTTAATTTTTTCTAGTACAATTACTTCTTTTCCTAGACTTTTTTCTATATCAAAATGAATATATGGATATTTTCTACTTGATGGTTTTATTTCATCTAAAACTATTTTTTCTAGTGATTTTTTTCTTGATGTTGCTTGTTTTGATTTAGATGCATTAGCTGAAAATCTTCTAATAAAATCTTCTAATTCTTTTATTTTTTCTTCTTTTTTCTTATTTGAATCTCTCATTTGTTTTTGTATTAATTGACTAGATTGATACCAAAAATCATAATTTCCTACAAATAGTGTTATTTTTTCATAATCAACATCTACTATATGAGTACATATTTTATTTAAGAAGTGTCTATCATGTGATACAACTAAAACGGTATTTTTAAAGTTAATTAAAAATTCTTCTAACCACATTATTGTTTTTGAATCTAATCCATTAGTTGGTTCATCTAAAAGTAGTATATCTGGATTACCAAATAAAGCTCTTGCTAATAAAACTTTAACTTTTTCTATATCTTTTAAATCACCCATTTTAGTATATAAATAATCTCCACTTATTCCTAAATCATTTAATAAAACTGATATATCACTTTCTAACATCCATCCATTTTTTTCTTCAAATCTACTTTCTAATTCAGCAGCTCTTATTCCATCTTCCATACTAAAATCTGGTTTACTATATATTTCTTCTTTTTCCTTTATTATTTGGTATAATTCTTTATCACCCATTACAATAGTATCAAATACTGTATAATCATTAAATTCATTGTGATTTTGTTTTAAAACAGATATTCTTTCATTTTTTCCTATTGTTATATCACCAGTAGTTGTTTCTACTTCACCACTTATTAATTTTAGAAATGTTGATTTTCCAGCTCCATTAGCGCCTATTATTCCATAGCAGTTATTATCTTTAAATTCTAGATTTACATTACTAAATAGCGTTCTAGTACCAAATCTTAGACTTACATTATTTACTTTTAACATATTTATCACCTATATTTTCATCTATCATATTTTTATCAATATATATAATACCATTATTTTCTTCAAATAGTATAGCATTATACATTAAATAATCTCTAAATAAATCTACTGTTATAGTAGCATTTCCTATATATGTTTTTTCATCATCATATATATTTTTTATATATCCATCTTTATAATAATCTATCAATATTTGATCATTAATTAAGTATTTTTTATCATTGATATTAACAAAATATAGTTCATCTATACTATAGTATTTTTGATTATCAAATGTTATTTTTGTTTCATCACTTATTTCTACATTACACATATAATCCCTATATATCGTTAGTATTTGCTTTTTAATATTAACGTCATAACATAGATTTTCCAATATTTCATATATTTTAATATTATTTTTCATATTAATAGAATTAGTATTAAGATATAGTTTAATCAATATTTCATATATTTTTACTGAATTATTTTTATCATTTTTTTCATTATTCATTAAATATATTAAATTACCAGCTTCACTATAACTCATATTTTTTAAAATTAAGTTTTCTATTCCATCTACTCCTAATTCTGTATATGCATTCAGTAAATCTTCACCAAATATTTGATATAATATTTTGACTTCATCATATTCATTAACATAGTTTAAAATATCTTTACTATATATTTGTTCTGTTAAAAAAGTTGTCATTCCTTCATCCAAAGCTGTTCCACTTAAATTGCTCATAGTTGTTGACCTATAGTATATTGTATCATCTTTTTTTACACATAAATTATTAAACATATGCCATAATTCATGAAAATAACAATATTTTTTTATTTCTTCTTTTTTATATTCATTATGCATATATATTGAACTTTCAGATATTTTATAGTAAGCATATCTATTTGGATTTTCTTTTTGCATATCTTCTATACTAATTTCAATTACATTAAATTGTTTTAAATTTTCATTAAAAATTGTAAAATCAAAATTAGGAAATTTTGCTTCTACCAATTCTATAAATTCTTTTGTATATTCTTTATATTCATCAGTTATATTTGAATTATCATCTAGGCTTTTTTTTAAATCATCAATAGTTGGTTTAGTTGAATATATACTTTCTAAATCTTCCATTGTAATTATAAATTTATATTCTTGTTTTTCTTTATTAGTATTAGAACTAAATAACATACTAGGTATTAATGTAGTTAACATCATTCCCTTATATAATAAAATTTTCATATTCATAATAAATCAGTCCTTTACAAACGTCCTTCAATTATATCACATTTTATTTTAAAGACAAAATAAATTTTATGTATATTAAGTTTTATGAACAAAATCCAAATAAATTTGAATCTCTAGGTTCACACCTAAAGGTTTCTGCTTCATCGCCATCGCTCCCTACCTGCTTAAGAGACTAACTCCGACAGTCGCTGCCGTACATACTTTTTATTTGTTTTTTTGATTTTTATTAAATTGTTATTAATTCTTTCATATACATTTTTAGTCCCTCAAACATTATATTTTCACTTGCATTTATGTCTCTATCTAATTCACTTTTACATTCTGGACATATCCATTTTCTTATTTTTAAATTTTTTGTGTTTTTATTTTGATATCCACATTTACTACATATTTGACTACTTGGATAATATGTATCTATTTTATATAGTTTTTTATTTGTCCATTTTGTTTTATATTCTAGTTGTCTTATTATTTCTGATAGTGATGCATCTATTAATATTTTTGATATTTTATGATTCTTTATCATGTTTTTTATTTTTAATGTTTCTGTTACTATTATGTCATTTTCCTGTACTATTTCTTTTGTTATTTTATGTATATAGTATTTTCTTGTATTTTTTATTTTTCTATATATTGTAGCTATTTCTTGCTTTAATTTCTTATAGTTATTACTTCCTATTTGTTTTTTTGTTAATCTTTTTTGTTTTTGTTTGATTCTTTTTTCATATTTTTCTATTATTCTTTTATTTTCTTATTTTTGTTTATCTGATGTTATTACTAAATCTTTTATTCCTAAGTCTATTCCTATTATTTTAGTTGGTATAAATGTTTGTTCTGGTATTTCTTCTTCTATTACTATACTTGCATAGTATCTATTATTTTCTTTTGTTATTGTTGTGTTTATTATTCTTCCTGTTATTTCTAATTTTTTTCTATATCCTTTTATTTTTAGGTCTTTTATTTTTGGTAAACTTAGTGTTTTATTTTCCATATCTAGTTTTATATTTTGATATGTTTTATCTTTATAGTTATTTATTATCATATTTGTTCTATATGAATTTTTTTGATTTTTATTTTTGTATTTTGGAAATCCTTTCTTTTCTTTGAAAAATCTTGTGTATGCATTATCTAAATCAAATAAAGTACATCTTAAACTCATACTATCTATTTCCTTTAAGAATGGGAATTCATTATATAAATTTGGTATATCTTTTATTAGTTCATTTATTTTTATATTTTGTTTATTTGTATTATATAGTGTTTGTTTTTTATTTAAATAGTAGTTATATATTAGTCTTGTACATCCTAGAGTTTTATTTATTTGTTTTTGTTGTTCTAAAGTAGGATATATTCTAAATTTATATGCTTTATTTATCTTCATACGTATCACTTCCTGATGTAATTTAATTATATTATAAATACGTATGTTCGTCAATATTCCTTTTGTTTTTTTTAAAGAACTTTCCTAATATATAAAAACCTTATTTCTATTTTCAAGAAACAAGGTTTAATTTACTAGTCTTCGTAAGAAATTTTAATTTCACCAATTCCACCATCAATATTAATAAAATTACTTCCATCACCGATTATTTCTTCAGCAGTGATTTTAGTATTGTCTACTTTAATATCTCCAATACCTTTATTTATTTTTAATTTATATTCTTCTTTATTACCAATTAATTTTAATTTTAAACTTCCAATACCAGTATCGATTTTGCTATTACCAAGTATTTTGGCTTCGATTTTAGCTTCACCAATTCCCATATCAAAATCTAAATCCTCTAGTATACTATTATCTACTGTAAAACTACCTACGCCAGAATCAATCTTTGTTTTGTTAGAATTTATATTTTCAATTTTTGTTTCTCCAGCACCTAGGTTTAATTTTAAGTTATCTGTTATTAAATTTTTAATTGTAATAGAACCAGCTTTACTACTAATATTAACATACTCAAATTTTAAATCTTTTGGAATGTATACAATGATATCTTCATTTTTATGTTTAAACCAACTATTATTTTTTTCTACTATTTTTAATTTATTACCATCTTGTTTACATTCTATATTGGAATTATTTGTTTTTGCTAAAAAATATTCTCCTTCTTCAATTGTTAAATTTGTATATTTTAAATCAACATCTAGATAAGTTGAAATATTTTCTAAATTGATATCTTGCATATCAGAAGTTTTTTCTGTTCCAAATATAATTGTTAAACCATATATACAACTTAATATACCTGAAAATATAGTTACTATTAAGAATATAGCAAAAGCTGTAGCTAAATATTTTATTACTTTTTGTGCTTGACTCATTTAATTTCTACTCCGCCAAATAAACAAGTCGCATTTATGTAAATTGTATACTTAGAATCATTTTTTCTATTTTTTCTTTCATCATCTACTCCACCAAATATTGATGTTGATTTGATTTTGATATTTACATTTTCTGGAACATATAAATCAATTCCACCAAATATACTAGATGTACTAATTACTACATCTTCTTTTATTTTAGCATTTCTTAAATCTAGTTCTATACCACCAAATATAGCAGACATTTTAGTACCTTTAAATTCTTCATCAATATTTACCTTTTGACTAGAAAAAGTTGAACAATAATCATCATGATTTGATTTATTTAATTTTTTTATTTCATCAGCTATATTTTTTCCAAATGCATTTTTTAAAACAATTGATAAACCAATTACCACCAAAATACATGGTACTAATAATTTCCAAAACATTTCAAAATTTAATACATCTTGACAGCATAGTAATAAAAATATACCTATTACTATTCCTATAATGCTTCCAGTTTTATCATTATCATTAAATAATCCTATAAAACAAGGAACAATTATAAATAAAGTCCACCAACCATCGAAGAAAATATTTATATTTGTTAATCCAGTAGCATTACATCCTAATATAACACCTACCATTATTAAAACTAACCCCCATAATAAACTTGTAAATTTACTCATACTATCACTCCTTATAATTTACGTTTATCATTTTACTACATTAACTATAATATTACAACCATTTCTTTATTTCTGGAAATAAATCATATAAATTATATCCTAATAAATTATCAAAATATTCTTTTAATTTATAAGTTTCTATTACATGATATTGTGTATTTGGATATGCACCCTTTCTAATTATAATATCAATCAATCTTTTATCAACAGTGTATATTTTATCTTTGGGACACATTAAATCGCATAAATTAATTATTTTTTCTTCAATTGAATATTGATGTTCTTTAATAAAATTTGTTAAAAAAGGATTATCATTTGGATTAGGTCCCCCTCCAGCTGTACATGTAACATCATTATTTAAATATGAATGAGTTAAACATATATTAGCATATTCGTCATCATAACCCTTATTTTTTAAGTATTCATAACCTCTCATTACATGACCAATTGATTCTCTATTATATTTACCAATATCGTGCAAATAACCTAAAGTAATTGTTTTATCTACATCAACAGTAATTCCTTTATCATTTAATGCTTTTGCAATTCTTCCAGCACTAGTACCAACTAATATAGAATGTTGTATCCATCTATCATCTTTTCCTTCTTTTCTTTCAATTTCTAATAATTCTTTTGCTTCTTTACTAGTTAATTTCATAAATATCCTACTTTCTATAATGTTTTTTCATATATGAATGCTTTTTCTTGATATATGTTTCCTAATTTGTCTGGTTCTTTATTTTTAACAACTGTTTCATATATTTTTTTACAACCTAAATTTTCATAAAATTTATAATTACATGATTCATCAGTTACTATTTGAAGATTTACCATATTATCTTCTTTAGCAAGTTTAAAAACATCTAATAATAGCTTTTTTCCTATCTTTCTTTCTCTATAATCTTTATCTACTATTAATATAGAAACCTCTCCATCAAAATAATTTTCTAAATTTTTAGGAATATAATTATAATTTTTTTCGTATTGTTTAAATGCATTTAAATTTTTAATACTTTTACTCTTATATAATTTATTTTTAATAAATTTGTAAATTTTTTTTACGCAATTTATATTTAGTTGAAGAATTTTTAGAATAACCACAAAATCCTATAAGTTTATTTCCATCTTTGTATTTTATTATTGTTTCACTTTCTTCTAAAACATCAAATAAATATATCCAAGCACATATATCATTATCTGCTTCAGCTTCTCTTTTTCCTAAATTCCATTCTTTACTTAATAGCTTTACAGCTTGTTTCATTTCATTATAATTCATAATAATTATTCTCCCAACTTTTCAAACAAATTTTTATATATTTTGTTTCTATCTAATTTTGTTACAATAGTTATATTATGTTTATTTGTAGTATGTTTATAAGAAGTATCTTGTTTTATATTTGGACAACTTATTTCTTTTTCTTTAAACCACTTTTTATTTATCATATATGCTACTACTGCGATATCCCAAATAGTACGACTCTCTTGTATTCCATGATATCCATCATTATAAAATCGATTAATTAAATAATCGCATAGTTCTGATTTATTTTCTAATTTATCTTTTAGAGTATTTATATCTATTTTTAATTCAGATACTACATTTTTGCATGGAAGAATAGTAAGATTGACTTTTGATTCAAATACTATTTTTACTGCTTCAATATCTTGTCTAAAATTGTATTCTAAATTATCTTTATAATCTAGTTCATTTCCGCCTAACCAAATAACTTCTATTTTATCAATTATTTTAGGCTCTTTTTTTATAGCAAGAGCTATATTAGTAAGTGCTCCGATTGCTAAAACATAAGTTTTTTCATTTGTTAAAGCTATTTCTATTATTTTATTTACTGCATCATTCTCACTATCATACCCATTTGTAATATAATTTTTTGATCCTTTAAATACTTTTTTGATTGCATTAAAGTTTAACCAATTACATATTTTTAATACTTCCTTATAACTTAATTCTTGATATTCTTCTATAGTTGTACTTGAATTTTTATGAGAAAATGGCGCTACTGTAATTGCTTTAATATTAAATTTATTTTGTGATTTAATTAAATAAGAAAGTGCAAATTGATCATCACATTCATTATAGGTATCAGTATCCAATATAACATCTATTTTTTTATTATAATTTAAAATGTTATTATATATTTCTTTCCATGAACGAACCCTTATAAAATCGTTAGTATTTCTATTGTATGGTGTATCATAAAGAAAAGCAGTAATTCCATGCTCTTTTATATCACTACACATCTTTTTTGAATCATCTATCATTATTGGAATATTATTCTTTAAACATATATCAGTTTTAGAATGATGATCATGTGAATTAACTAAAAATATCTCATCATAGTTTATATCATATTTTTTTAACCATTTTATTGTCATATTATATGGATCTTTGTATTCGCCATTATCTCTTCCAGTAATTATATATATTTTAAAACCATTTTTTCTTAATTTTTTTAAGTATTTAGAACAATCTTTTATCGGTTTTAAATTATTAGCTATTCTTTCTATATTTCCTTTATAAAATTTTATTGATTCTTCTTCAGTCAAATTGAACATTTTAGTTATATATTCTTCTTTATTTACTATACCATTACCATTTAATTTTTTATCATATTTTAAATATTCTTTTAAAAGTTCTTCATTAAAATTTGAAATTACATTATCTATATCTACACCTATATTCATAAACTCCTCCTACTAATTTTTATTTTTTGCGTTAATAATATTTTTTAATTTGGTACTCATTTTCTTTTTTTCTTCTAATCTATAGTTTATTCTATTTTTATAATTAATAAAGATGTTCGGATAAGATGTCTTTAAACGTCTATATAGTATTGAATTATTATTAATCCACTTTAATACTTCTTCTCTTATATATTCAGTATTATCTTTATTATCATCTTTAATATGATTTTTTATTTTAAATGTTACTATAAATGAAATTACATTATCTGTAATAAACAAGATAAATATTATACCTGCTACTACATTTAGTAAATTATTTGGTATTAAATTTACTAATGATATTACAAACGGATGAACTATATATACAACTAAACATCCAAGTATTCCAAATGGAAGCATTGTATCTAAACAAATTCTACCATTTAAATTAAATTTTTTTGTTGAGTAATCCCACCATTTAGCATTAAACATTTTTTCCATAAAATATGATGTAAAATATTCTAGTAATGAACATACAAATATTGCTTTTAAAAATACAGCTAATATATCAGATGTATCTTTTCCAATTAAAAACACAATAGCTAAAACGCCATATCCATAGATTGTACATAATGGTCCTATTAAAAAACCTCTATTAATAAATCTTTTGTATTGAAATAACTTACATATTACTTCTAAGCACCATCCTATAAATGAATAGATTATAAAATATAAAAAGTACCTAACTATCATAAAACTACTCCATTCTAGAAATATTATACAATAAAAAAAAGTATAAATCTACTATACTCCTTGTAATTCATATGTTGTATTTAGTATTCTTTCATCACTACAATATTCCATTATAAATTTATTATCTTTTTTTGTTATAATTATTCCTATCGTTTTATCTTGAGTTATTGTTTTTAAGTTTTTATCTACATAATTCATATATGTTTCTATTTGTCCTATATGTTCTTTTTTTAATTTTGTTACTTTTAGTTCTATTACTACATAGCAATTATAAGTAATATTATATAGTAACAAATCTATATAATTATAGTTATTTCCTATTTTTATTTTATATTCACTTTTTATAAATGAAAAACCATTACCTAGTTCTACTAAAAAATTTTCCATATCTTCTAATATCAATTGTTGTAATGCTTCTTCTTTTATTATTTCTTTATTTGTTTTTAATATTATAGGATTCTTTACTAAATCTTGTACTTGTAACTTTTCTTCTTTCTTTAATTTTTCTTTTGTACTATTATCTAATCTCTCATATTCATTATTTTTTATTTTTAGTTTTAAATCATCTCTTGACAAAAGATTACTTTCGCATATATTTATATAATAATTAATTTTATTTATATCTTTTAATGGTATTAATTATTTATAATGACTTCATGTCAATTGGTGCCCCATTAGAGCACCTTTTTCTATTATCCAATAAAATTGTCTCATTCTTTTTAAATTAGTAGTATTAAATTTTTTATCAACTTCTTGAATAAGTTGAATTGAATATTTTTTAATTATTCCTTCACCATAATGCTTTCCTGCCTCACTTAACATTTTTCCTACATTATAGTAAGTTTTCAAGTCACTTATATTTTTACTATAATCTTTGACTTTTTTATATACTTCATTATTTATTAGTTCTTCTTTTATATTTTCATAATAATTCATATTTCTATACTCCTTGTAATTCATATGTTGTATTTAGTATTCTTTTATCACTACAATATTCCATTATAAATTTATTATCTTTTTTAGTTATGATTATTCCTATTGTTTTATCTTGATTTATTGTTTTTAGATTCTTATCTATATAGTTCATATATGTTTCTATTTGTCCTATATGTTCTTTTTTTAACTCTGTTACTTTTAATTCAATAACTATGAAACAATTATATATATAATTAAATAATAATAAGTCTATATAATTATAGTTATTTCCTATTTTTATTTTATATTCATTATCAATATAACTAAATCCATTACCTAATTCTTTTAAAAAGTTACTCATATCTTCTAATATCAATTGTTGTAGTGCTTTTTCTTTTATTAGTTCTTTATCTGTTTTTAATATGATAGGATTCTTTACTAAATCTTGTACTTGTAACTTTTCTTCATTCTTTAATTTTTCTTTTGTACTATTATCCAATCTCTCATATTCATTATTTTTTATTTTATTTCTTAATTCTCTATATGATAAATTTTGTTTTTCAGTTATTTTTATGTAATAATTTATTTTATCTATATTATTTAGTGGTAGTAGCGCTAAAATATGTGACCAACTTAATAGGTGTGGCATTGCAACACCTTTTTCAATAATATAATAAAATTGTCTCATTCTTTTTAAATTAGATGTTCCATAACCATTTCCAATGTCTAATGTCAGTTTTTTAGAATATTCTTTTATAATACCTTCTCCATAATGCTTTCCTGCTTCACTTAACATTTTTCCTACATTATAGTAAGTTTTCAAGTCACTTATATTTTTACTATAATCTTTGACTTTTTTATATACTTCATTATTTATTAATTCTTCCTTTATATTTTCATAATAATTCATAATTTCCTCCTTAAATGTTTCTTATACTAACATTTTAAATTTAAAAATTTTGTCAAAAAAAATACAGTTTTTAAACTGTATTACTTAGGATTAACATGAATATTAATATATTTAATATTTGTTAATTCATTTTTAATTTCATTTTCAATATTGTGGGCCATATCATGAGCTTTTTTTAATAGCTTTATATTCATTGTTACTTCTACATAAGCTTTATAATATGGTCCATGTTTAATCATAATAATATCATCAATATTTAATATATTTGGAATAGTTAATAACTTATTTCTAAGTATTGTATCATCTGCTTTTTTACCTAATATCATTTCTGTATTTTCTTTTACTATTTTAAAACCAGTTACTACTATAAATATTCCTACAATAATACCAGCTATCTTATCAGAATATTTTAATATATCTAAATAATTTCTAAATAATATTAAAATACTAGATAAAAATACAACTATAGAAGAAATAACATCAGTTTTGCTTTCTTTACCGCTTGCTATTAAAATATTATTGTTATAAAATTCTCCTTTTTTAATTAAAAATGAAGCTAAAAAATATTTACAAACTATAGTAATTAAACTAACTATAGCTACTAAATATGATGGAATTGTTACCTCTTGATTCATAGTTTCTTTAATTAAAACTATGCCCATTAAAATTATCATAAGTCCAATTATAAAACTAGTTAAGTATTCAGCATTACCATGTCCATAAGGATGATCTGAATCTTTAGGTTTATTAGCAAATTTATCACCTATTATAGCTACTATATCGGTAATTAAATCACTAAAAGAATGAATTCCATCAGCTATTAAAGCACTTGATTTTAATATAAAACCATTGATTATTTTAAAACAAGATAATAAGAAATTAGTAATAAAACTAACTTTCATAACTTGTTCAGTTTTCATAAAAATTCCTCCTATTTTGCTTGGTACCAGTCATTACCAGATTCTAAATCTACTTTTAAAGGTACATTTAATTCAACAGCATTTTCCATCAAATCTTTAACTATAGAAGAAACTTCATCTACTTCTTCTTTTAAACAATCAAAAACCAATTCATCGTGTACTTGTAAAATCATCTTAGATTTAATATTTCTTTTCTTAAATTCTTTTGATATATCAATCATTGCTTTCTTAATTATATCAGCACTTGTTCCTTGTATTGGAGTATTTAAAGCTATTCTTTCTCCAGATTTTCTTATAAATACATTTTTATTTTTTAATTCCTCAATATATCTTCTTCTACCCATTAAAGTTTTAACATAACCATCATTATAAGCTTTTTCTATTGTCTTATCCATATATTCTTTTATACCAGGATAACTTTCAAAATAATTATCAATAAACATTTTTGCTTCTTTAGGTGTAATACCTAAATTTTCTGATAGACCAAAACTACTTATACCATAAATTATTCCAAAGTTAACTGCTTTAGCTATTCTTCTCATTTTACTTGTTACTTCATTTTCACTAACATGAAAAATATCACTAGCTGTTTTAGTATGAATATCAATACCTCTTTTGAAAGCATCTATTAATGAATCTACATTAGCCATATCGGACATTATTCTAAGTTCAATTTGGGAATAATCTCCATCTAAAATAATTGAATTTTCACTTGGTACAAAAGCTTTTCTAATTAGTTTTCCATATTCATACCTAATTGGTATATTTTGTAAATTAGGTTCTATTGAAGATAATCTTCCAGTTCTAGTTAAAGTTTGTGTATATATTGTGTGAATTTTACCATCTTCTAATATATAATTACCTAAACTTTCTATATATGTTGTATATAGTTTTGTTAGTGTTCTATATTCTATGATTTTATCTATTATTGGATGATCATTTTTTAATTTTTCTAATACTTCTATTGAAGTTGAATAACCACTTTTTAATTTTTTTCCATGATCTAGATTTAACTTTTCAAATAAGATTTCTCCTAATTGTTTAGGTGAAGAAATATTAAACTCTGTACCAGCTAAAGTATATATATTTTGTTCTAGTGAATTTATTTGTTTAGTTATTTCTAAACCCATACTTTTTAATACTTCTTTATCTACATAAACACCATTTAGTTCCATTTCGGCTAAAACTTTTGATAAAGGCATTTCTATATTATTAAATAAATCTAACAATTCTTTTTCAACTAATTCTTTATAAAATTTATCTTTTGTTTCATAAATAAATTTTGCTTTTAATACAGAAGCTAAAGCTGTTTTATCAATATCAGTTTCTTCATATATATTTTTACTTTTTAATTTTTTATACATTTCATCATAAAAAGGAATATTATAGTTTAAATTATTAGCTAAGTAAGCTACATCATCCTTTATTACATATTCAAGTAAATATGAAGCTATCATGGTATCAAAATTAATACTATCAATAGTTATACCTTTCCATTTAAGTGAAGCATATAATTTTTTATAATCGTATGTATATTTTATATGTTCATTTAATACACTAGGATTTTGTTTTAAAAGATCATATGGTATATAGTATGCATTTTCTTTATTATAGACTGCTATTCCTAATATTTTAGAAGTATGATAATTATTTCCTAATATTTCTAAATATATAGCACTATCAACATTTATGCAAACATCATTTATATCAGATATAATTTTATATTCTAAAGGATTTTCTTCTGTTTTAGTTTCTTTTATTTTTTTTAAAAAGGAATAAAATTCTAAATCTTCATAAATTGATATTAGTTTTTCTTTATCACATTCTTTATATTTAATATCATCTAAGTTAATTTCTAAAGGTACTTTTGTATAGATAGTTGCTAGATCATAACTCATATATGCATTTTCTTTATCGGTTATTAGTTTTTCTTGTAATTTACCACTTATATTATCAATATTTTCATATATTCCATCTAAAGTAGAATATGTTTGTAATAGTTTTAAAGCAGTTTTTTCACCTATTCCTTTTACGCCTGGAATATTATCTGATGTATCTCCCATTAAAGCTTTTAAATCTACTACTTTTATTGGATCTATTCCCCATTCTTCTTTAAAAGATTCTTTATCATATCTAATATAATCCTTTGATTTTAATAATTTCATTTCTACTTCATCTGATATTAATTGCAACAAATCTTTATCACTACTAATTATTAATCCTTGATAATTTGGATCATTATCACACATATGGCTAAATGTACCTATTATATCATCTGCTTCATAATTATCTATTTCATAATATTTTATGCCCATAGCTGTTAAAAGTTCTTTAGCAATAGGAAATTGTTTTTTTAGTTCATCAGGAGTTTCTCCTCTACCACCTTTATACTCTGTATATTTTTCATGTCTAAATGTTTTTCCTTTATCAAAAGCTACTAACATATATACAGGATTTTCTTCTGCTACTATTTTATTTATCATATTAACAAAGCCAAATAAAGCATTTGTTGGAAATCCTTTACTATTATTCATAAAATTTCCATTGTATGCAGTTGCATAATAACTTCTAAATAAAAGATTGTTTCCATCTACTAATATTATTTTTTCCATATTTTCCTCCTTAAGCTCTTGGATGAGTTTCACTATATACTCTTTTTAGTGATTCACTTGTTACATGAGTGTATATTTGTGTTGTAGATAAACTTTCGTGTCCTAGTAATTCTTTTACGATTTCTATATCAGCTCCACTATCTAGCATATGTGTTGCAAAAGTGTGTCTTAATGTATGGGGACTAATTTTATATGATAAAGATGCTTCTAAAATGATTGAATCTAGTATTTTTCTAATTCCTCTATCGGTTATTTTATTTCCATATCTATTTACTATTAAATAAGGTGAATCATCTGTTTTTTCTTTTAAATAATCTAACATTTTTTCTTTTGCTTTACTTCCAAATAAAACATATCTTTCTTTATTACCTTTACCTAATATTAATATTTTTTCTTCACTTAAATCAATATCATTTAGTTTTATATTTACAAGTTCACTAACACGTACTCCTGTAGAATATAGTAGTTCTAGTATTAAAGCATTTCTTTTACCTAGAAATGTAGTTGTATCTGGAATACTTAATATTTTTTCTAAATCATCATAATTTAAAAATTTAGGTAATTTTTTATCTATTTTTGGAGTTTTTATTAAATTCATTGGATTTGATTCTATAATATTTTGTTTTTTTAGATATTTAAAAAAACTTTTTAAAGTACTGATATTTCTAGCTATTGTTTTTTTTGAATATTTTTTATCATAAAGAACTGTTAAATATCCTCTTAAAAATTTGTAATTAACTTTTTTTATATCAGTATTATTTTGCTTTAAATATATATAAAAATTATCTAAATCTTTATTATATGAATCTATTGTATAATTTGAATAATTTTTATTTTTAATATAATTTAAAAAAATATCTTTTTCCATAAACTACCCTCTTTATGATTATAACATATTTTAAATATTTAAAAAATGACTTTAAGTCATTTTACATCTGAATAATAATTTTTCATAAATTCTTGATAAGCATTTTCTTCTAGTTTTAAATTAACTTTTTTTATTTTAAAATTTGAATCTTTTTCTTTAATTATTTTATTACATAAGTATCTTAGGAATTCTGGATTTCGTATTAAGATAGGTCCTACTAAATACGTTCCATAAAAATTATATTTAGTGAAACCTTCTTTTGTATCACTAGGAGTATTACCTACTCCTTTTATTACTTCAAACAAATTATTTTCATTACTTATTAGTACACTATTTCTATTTGTAAATCCTAATATATATTTATTTATTAGAGGTGTTTTATATAGTGCTTCATCTACTATACGATAGTCTTCTTTTTTTGATTTATATTCAAATATATCTAATCCTTTTTCTTTATCTAAAGTTTTTCCAAATAGTTCAAATGAATTTCCGGTAGATAAAACAAATCCATAATTTAGAATATATTTTTCTAATTCTTTTTTATATTTTTTTAGATGTTTTAATACTAGTAATTGATTATTTTCACTACCCATTCCTAAATATATTAAATCAATATTTTTTAAATTTATTTCTTCATTTAATGTTGTAAATTTTATATGAGTATCTATACCAAGTGATTCAAAATAATATTTTAGAGCTTTTATATTACCACTTTCACCATATAAATTTAAAATATCATAATATAAATATAAAATATTTATTTTCATTTAATCACCTTCATTCATTAATTCATTAAATGGTTTTACATAATCAAAATTTACTATAGCATATATATCTTCTTTTGTTTTATCTTTTATATAATTTGTTGCTTCTATCAAATTTGAAAAAACTACTATCTTATTTTCTAGTCCAGCATATTTTATACGGGTTGCAATATCATATTTATTTATTCCAACACATACTATCTTTTCTATTAAATCACTTTTTAATATTTCAAAATCGATATCATATAACCATGATATATCATCAAAATTGTATCTTCTTGATATTTCTTTCCATCCTATTAGAATTGTTTTTTTATTATTAAATCTACTTACATATAGTAATGATTGATTAAAAGTTGATGAATTTTCATTTTTATTATTTAATACTGTTACTTTTCTATTTTTATATGGATATTCATTAAATATTTTTTTATTTTTATATAATTTATTAATTGATGAAGCTATGTTATTTTTGTCTAGTTTTAAGATTGAACACATAGTGTAAGAAGCTGCTACATTGTTTACTGCAAATAGTATATTATATGGAATATTAAGTTCTATATCGTCTATTTCTATCATTGATTTATTATAGTTTATTTTAGTTACTAAATAGTCTATATTTGGTCTTTTAAAATTACATTTTGGACAATAGTAGTCACCACTATCTTCAAAGTGATAATAGTTATATTCTAATTTATTATGACATTTTGGACAATATGTTACATTTAAGCTTTGGAATTTAGATTGTTTATATGAGTATTTATTTTTATCAATTCCATAGTATGTTACATCATTTTTATCTACAAATTGTCTTAGAATTGGATCATCACCATTTAATATTAAATGCATATCATTTGTTAAGCCATTTATAATAGAATTTGCGACTATATCTGTATTACCTTGTCTAGGCGGTTGATCTCTTGTTATATTTGTTATTACAACATAATTTGGTTTTACTTCTTTAAAAACATATTTAGTATATCTTTCATCTACTTCATATACTAAATAATCTGCATCTATTGTTCCATTTAATTTAGTATTTTCTAGTAATAAAGTTAGAATACCAAATATTAAATTTGAGCCATTTTTATTATGAGCTACTGTATATCCATTATCTCTTAAAATAGAAGCAATCATAGAAGATGTACTTCCTTTACCACTACTTCCTGTTACTGCTATTACATTTTTAGGTAGCTTAAAATATTTAAATATTCTTTTATTTATTTTTAAAACAATTACTCCTGGTAAGGAACTTCCTCTTTTAAAAATTTTACCTAAAAAGATTATTATTTTACCAATTAATATACTGATAAGATTCATAAGTATCACTCCATACGAAAATTATATCACATTTTATGATATTTTTCCTTATTTTTTCTAAATATAACTTGTTTTGTCGAAATCGTTATTTTTAATTCTTAAATGTGTTATATTACTGATGGTGAAATTTATGATAAAAGATATTGTATATAATAAAGGTTTATTATCAATTTATTTGGAAGGAAAAATTAACAAAAGAAATATTTATACATTAAGAAAAAAAATGTATTATATTATTCAAGAATATGGAATAAAAAATATACTCATTAATTTAAATAATATTAATTATTTTGATGGTGAAGCTTTTTATGATTTCCTAGATGAATTTGATGATAAAGTTGGTGGTAATTTAAAATTAGAAAAGGAAGAAGTATATTTTTAGGCCTATAAATTAGACCTTTTTATAGTTTTATAATTTTTATACTTCTTGTAATTCATATGTTGTATTTAGTATTCTTTTATCGCTACAATATTCCATTATAAATTTATTATCTTTTTTTGTTATAATTATTCCTATTGTTTTATCTTGATTTATTGTTTTTAAATTTTTATCTATATAGTTCATATATGTTTCTATTTGTCCTATATGTTCTTTTTTTAATTCTGTTATTTTTAATTCAATAACTATAAAACAATTATATATGTAATTAAATAATAATAAGTCTATATAATTATAGTTATTTCCTATTTTTATTTTATATTCATTATCAATATAACTAAATCCATTACCTAATTCTTTTAGAAAACTACTCATATCTTCTAATATCAATTGTTGTAATGCCTTTTCTTTTATTATTTCTTTATTTGTTTTTAATATGATAGGATTCTTTACTAAATCTTGTACTTGTAACTTTTCTTCTTTCTTTAATTTTTCTTTTGTTTTTTTATCTAATCTTTCATATTCATTATTTTTTATTTTATTTCTTAGTTCTCTTACTGATAAATTTTGTTCTTCTATTATTTTTATATAATAATTTATTTTATTAATATCATTAATCGACAGTAATTCTGAATAATGACTCCAGGATAATTTGGCAGACAACGTCTGCCATTTTTGTTTATGATATAAATTAAAAAATTGACGCATGTTTCTTAAATTTCTTTCGCTATATCCTTTTCCTAATTCACTTGTTAATTTTTTAGAATATTCTTTTATAATACCTTCTCCATAATGTCTTCCTGCTTCACTTAACATTTTTCCTACATTATAGTATGTCTTTAAATCATTCTTATTTTTACTATAATCTTTGATTTTTTTATATACTTCATTACTTATTAATTCTTCTTTTATATTTTCATAATAATTCATATTTCTATACTCCTTGTAACTCATATGTTGTATTTAGTATTCTTTTATCACTACAATATTCCATTATAAATTTATTATCTTTTTTAGTTATAATTATTCCTATTGTTTTATCTTGATTTATTGTTTTTAAATTCTTATCTATATAGTTCATATATGTTTCTATTTGTCCTATATGTTCTTTTTTTAACTCCGTTACTTTTATTTCTATTACTACATAGCAATTATAAGTAATGTTATATAGTAATAAATCTATATAATTGTAGTTATTTCCTATTTTTATTTTATATTCATTATCTATAAAACTAAATCCATTACCTAATTCTTTTAAAAATGATGGTATATCTTCTAATATCAATTGTTGTAATGCTTTTTCTTTTATTATTTCTTTATTTGTTTTTAATATTATAGGATTCTTTACTAAATCTTGTACTTGTAACTTTTCTTCATTCTTTAATTTTTCTTTCGTACTATTATCTAATCTCTCATATTCATTATTTTTTATCCTATTTCTTAATTCTCTTTTACTTAAATTTTGTTCTATGCATATTTCTATATAATATCTAACCTTATTATTATCCTTAATCGAGAGTAATTCAATATAATGGCTCCATGACAATTGGTGCACCAGTGGCGCACCTTTTTCTATCATCCAATAAAATTGTCTCATTCTTTTTAAATTAGTAGTATTAAATTTTTTATCTATTTCTTGTATAAGTTGAATTGAATATTTTTTAATTATTCCTTCTCCATAATGTTTCCCTGCTTCACTTAACATTTTTCCTACATTATAATAAGTTTTCAAGTCACTTCTATTTTTACTATAATCTTTGACTTTTTTATATACTTCATTATTTATTAATTCTTCTTTTATATTTTCATAATAATTCATAATTTCCTCCTTAAATGTTTTATATACTAACATTTTAAATTTAAAAATTTTGTCAAAAAAAATACAGTTTTTAAACTGTATTACTTTTTTATCTTATAAAATTTTGATATTAATTTTGCTACTTCATATAATATATAATTACTTTTATTAATAGCAAAACTTTTACCAATGGCCTTACCACCTATTGTAAGAGATGCCACTATTGCAGTAACTAACAACATAGTAATAAAACTATCAGTATTAAATGTACCTGCAATAGATACAGCTATAATACTTGCTGCAGTACCAGAAACAATACCACATATATCACCTACAACATCATTACAAAATGATGACATTTTATCAGCATTTTGCTTTAACAATACAGCTATATCAGCTCCTTTAACTTTACGTGAATTCATAGAATGAAATGGAGCTTCGTCACTAGATGTTATAGCTACACCAATAATATCGAATAAAATACCAATTCCTATAAATAAAATTAATATTAATATACCAAGCACTATATTTACTTTTGGTATTGTAGTTTCAGATAAAAGTGAAAAGGTTAATGAAATTATAAACGTCATTATTACTATTTTAAAAATCCACTTTTTATCTACTAATTCTTTCTTTTTTTTATTCAATTCTTTTTTTATGTTTTTCAGATCATCTTTATTTTTCATAATTCTCCTTATAAAGAAAAAAGGTTTAAAACCCAATAAATTATATGGCTATTAATATAGTTAACTTTACGCCTTAGGTCAAGCAGGATTTCCCTCATTTTTACTTCCCGTTACCAGTAAAGCGGTTCCCCTTTAAAAAAATGAATATGTTGTCTCCAACTATATGGCTTGATTGCCACTGAGTACGCACTGCAATCCTATATTAATTTACACCCTAGGAGATTTCCTCACCAATTATTTATTATTAATTCTTTTTTGCAAAAACAGTTTCAAAAAGCAATAATAAAATTATTTTGGCCAAAACAATTTTATCTGTCATTTATTCCCATATTTTCACTCAAGACAAGCTACGCTACTCGTAAGTTACCCCACATAGTAGGTTCAATCCTAGATCGTTAATAGTCCATCAACTAATAAGTGTATAGGCTATTAACAATGATAGGTCTCCACGAATACCGGGTCAGTTACGCATGCCATTACGGTTGCCCGTTATTCTCGTTCCCAGCACTCACCCCAAACTGGGCGTAAGAAGCAAGCACCAGAAGTTTCACAGATGTGCTCTTTAGTGGCCATTTATCTCCACCCTCATAATAAATATTATTGACTAGAATAATGTGCCATCAATAATTTATATACATATATATACAATAAAATTCCTATTTTGTCAAATTAAAAGGCTTAATGCCTCTTAAAGAAATACTTTATTAAATTTACTTCTAATACAATAAAACATATTACCAAACCCCAACTTAATATAATATAAAGTAATCCATTTGAATATTTAGCTAATATTTCAAATAAAGATGATGGAATATATTTATTTATAACATTGTTAACTTCTTTAATTCCTAAATTATCTCCAATAAAATGCATTATTCTAAAGAATATTTCTGCTATTCCTAAAAAATATACCATATTATGAAAATCTTTAAACCATATTAATATTATAATAAGTAAAATTACAAGTACAATTAAATCCATACAAACACCTCTATCATAGATTTAATTATACCAAATAATTTTTATTACTTCAATATCATTGTATTACTTTTTTCAAAAGTTATTGGTGTATCACTAATGACTTTTATTTTTACAAAAATAGTTTTATTATTACCATAATTTTTATCAATTAATATTTTATATACTTCTTTTAAACTATTGTTTCTTTTATTAATCATTTCAGTTAATTCTTCTTTTTCTTGATCATATATTGGTAAATCTTCTATTTTCTTTCTTATATCTTTTCCATTTAATGATTTTTTAAATTGTTCTAATTCATTTACCACATACTTAATAAATTCATTATTTATATCTCTATATTTAAATTCATTAATAATAGCATCTACCTCTTCTGGTATTATACTAGAATTATTTTTTATGTTTTGTACGAATAATCTTTCACCATAATTGATATATATACAACCCATCTTATATTTAACTATTGATAAATCGTTATACCAATCATTAACAGTTGATTCAGCATGAAAATGAATAAAACTAACAACATCTTCTAATAAATCTTCATATATATCATTATCTTCTTGAAATTTTTTAGCTTCTTCATTATTTATAAAATTTAATGATTCATATATTTCACCAGAAAATTCTGTTAAAGTTGAAAATAAATTTTTATCAATTTCCATTACTATTTTAGACACAATATTATTATTTTCATCATAATATTGTGTTCTTTTTATAGGATTAAAATTACTTATTGTATCTGTTAAATTACTCAATGATAATCTATTCAATAGATCTACAAAATTTCTTAAAATACTTTCACTAACTATTATATTATTGTCAAATAATATTTTTTGTACAGTTTCATATGTATACATGTTTAAATTATTTAATTGATTTAAAATAACTTTATTATATAAAATAATATTAACAAAGTTTTTAAATTCATTTAAATCTACATTTTTTTCTTTTATTCCTAATAGTTCTAATTTTTTAATTATAGATTCTCTATCATCTTTAGAATCTAACTTATCTAAATTAAAAGATAATAAGTAATTTTCTATATTCTTTTTTTGATTAAAAATTTCTATATTTACTTTTTTGTTTGTTAAACTATTAGAATCTATATTTAAATATTTAATTATTTTATCGTAAGTATCACTTATTCCATTTTCTTCATGTATTAATGGATATATATCTTGTAACAATTCATGTCTATTTATATATTCATTAAATTGATAAACGTGTTTTTTCATATTTTTTATCCTTTTTAACTAAATTTAAATCATCATATGATTCAAGTATTAAATTTATTTCATTAGCTAATTTAAGTAATTTTTCATCATATATAATATTCATAATATAAAATTGTAATTTAGAATTAATTTCTAATAATTCTTCATATGACATATTAATTGTGTATTTATTATTCATATATCTTATTAGTTGAGCAGTCTTTATAGTTTTTATTACTCTATTAAATAGTATTTTTTTTACTTCTTCTGCTCTTTCTAAAATAATGGATTGATTTTTTTGATTTAAAATCATTGAATCATATTTTTTTAGAATTGATATTAATTCTTCATCTGATAATGTTGTTAAATCTATTATTACTGGTTTATCATTTTCTTCTTTTATAAATTTACCATTTTTGTAAATAAAATCTTTTTCACTTAAATTTTTTAATAATTCCTTGATCTTTTTTTTGTTTCTTATTCTTTTTAAACTAAACATATTATCCCCCCTTGATGGAGAGTTATTCTATCACTATATTTACTATTTGTCAAATATTTACATTTGACTTTATCTTTCTAATAATTTTCTTTTCTATTCTAGAAATATATGATTGACTAATTCCTAAATATTCAGCTACTTCTTTTTGCGTCATTTCTTCATTATTAAATAATCCATATCTTAAAGTCATTATTAATTTATCCCTTTTATTTAATTTTGTAATCTCATTATGCAATAAACTCTTTTCAGTTTCTTCTTCTATTCCTTTAGTTACAACATCTGGATCTGTTCCTAATATATCTTCTAAGTGTAGTTCATTTCCTTCTCCATCATAACTTAAACTATCTTCAAAACTTATTTCAGTTTTTCTTCTTTTATTTTTTCTTAAAAACATTAAAATTTCATTATCTATACATCTAGATGCATATGTAGCAAGTTTAATATTTTTATCTAATTTATAAGTACTTATTCCTTTTATCAATCCGATTGTTCCTATACTTACTAAATCTTCTAAATCTACTCCTGTATTTTCATATTTTTTTGATAAAAATACTACTAATCTTAAGTTATGTTCTATTAATTTATTTTTTGCTTCTATATCACCATCCATATTTCTTAGTATATATTCAGTTTCTTCATCTTTTTTTAAAGGTTCAGGTAATTTATCACTACTTCCAACAAAATACATCCCATTACCAAATAGTTTATTTAATATCTTTTTTATTAATTGAATCATATTATTCCTCCCATATCTTATTATTTAATATTACATCTACATCTATTTTAAAATATTCATTACTTACTCCAAATATAACATCTTTTAATTCTACATTATCTATTAAAATTTTTTTAACTTTAAAACATTTAATCATACTAGTTCCATTTATAGTAGTTATTGGTTCATAAAAATAGTTTAAGTTTTCTTTTATAATATCTTTGTTTATAATATTTATACCTTTATTAAAGTAAATAGATTTTGTTTTATTACCGCTATCTAAATAAGCATTTAAATGATATTCATTCTTTAAAAATATATCTATTTTATGGTAGTTATTTTGGGTTGTTTTTAATTCTTTTATTTGTTTAACATACAAATATATTATTATTGGTGATGATATTATTAGAATAATAAAATTAATGCTTAATCCATTATGATAGAAAATTAAACCACTATGTTTATATGAAAATTCTATATTTAATAGGTATAAAAATCCTCCTAGCATAATACTATTTAAATATAAGTGTATTATATTTTTTATAAAAGTTTTTATATTTTTAAATGAGAATGTTATTAATATCATAAAAATGCTTATCATTATTTTTACAATAAATAAAGTAAATGTATTAATATTTAAAAATAATAATAAAGTACTTAAACTACCAAATAAAGAACCTAATAATATTTTTATTAATTTAGTATTTCTTTTTAATAGATATGATGTAGCAAACAATAAAATAAAATCAAAGCCAAAATTAAGCAACAAAACTAAATCAATATATACTTTCATATAACCACCATTTTAAGTATAATAAAACAACATAATTAAATATGTCGTTTTATATTTGTTTTTAATTTTTTTGAGGTATTAGTATGCTATAAAAGAACCAATAATGATTGCTAATAAGATATATAATACAATAATACATACATAAGAAGAACCATTATTAGTATTGCAACTAGTAGTTGCTCCATTATTACATGAATTTGAACATGCCATATTTACACCTCCTTAAATATAAGCTCCTAATATGATAATTAAAAGAATAAATAAAACTAAAACGATAGCTGCTCCAGATACTCCAGTATTACACATAAACATTCCTCCTTTTTTTATCTTTCGATATATTGTATGGCAATTATTAATTTTGGTGCTTCATTATGACTAAGTTTATTAAAAAATATAAGAAAAAGTTGTATTTCCTGTTATTTTTTGGTACAATGTTGTTTGTAAAAGGAGGATATGAAATGGCAGAAAATAAAAATACAAAAAAATCAAGTGCTACAAGTGCTAAAAGTAGTACAAAAACTACTACTAAAAAAACTAATACAAAAACTACTGTAAAAAAAGAAACAGCTAAAAAACCTGCAGTAAAATCAACTGCTAAAAAAGAAGTTAAAGACGTTGTTAAAAATGAAGAAAAGGTAGTTGAAACAAAACCTATTGAAATTAAAGAAGAAAAAGTAACAGAAAAGAAAGAAGTTAAAAAAGCTAGTTTTATAGAATTAGTAAAACAAAATGCTACACTTATTGTTTTATGTGCTATATGTCTTTTATTAATTATTAACATCATTTTAATAGTTAATGGACACAAAGTAAAATTAAGTGATGGTAAAGAAGTTGTAGCTTCTATTAATGATAAAACTATTACAGCTGAAGATTTATTTGATAAAATGAAAGAACAATATGGTACTAACGCTTTAGTTAACATTATTGATAATGAAATTATTAATAGAGAAATTTCTAATACTGATGATGTTGTTAAAAAAGCTAAAGAACAAGTTAGCTCAATTAAATCCCAATATGAAACAATGGGATACAAATGGGATGAAGTTTTAACAAATTATGGATATAAAAATGAACAAGCTTTAGTTGATGAAATTAAAAACAGTTTATTAAAAGAACAAGTTGTTGTTAATTACTTATCTAAAAATTTAACTGATGAAGAAATTCAAAAATATTATGATGAAAAAGTATCTGATTCATATACAGCTAAACATATTTTAATTATTCCAAATACAACTGACAGTATGACTGATGAAGAAAAAGCAGCTGCTGAAGAAGAAGCTAAGAACAAAGCAATAGAAGTAATTAATAAATTAAATAATGGTGAGGCTTGGAAAGATTTAGTTGTTAGTTATTCACAAGATACAGGTTCTAAAGAAAATGAAGGTTTAGTTGAAAACTTTACTAAAGATGATGTAGTTGAAGAATTTTATAATGCTACAGCAAAATTAAATGATGGAGCTTATACTACTGAACCAGTTAAAAGTAAATTTGGATATCATGTAATTTTAAGAATTAGCAAAACAGATAAAGAAGCACTTGAAACAATGAAAAATGAATTAGTTGAACAAATTGTAAATACTAAATTATCAGAAGATAGTAAATTATATACTACTGCTTGGGATAAGATTAGAAAATCTTACAATTTAGAAATTAATGATACTATTATCAATGATAACTATGAAAAAGCAATAAAAGGAGAATAATCTCCTTTTTATATTGTGTTAATTTTTTCATTTATTTCTTCTATTGAATATCCCCTACTATATAGTTTGTTTTTTAATTTATTAATTAATTCATTACCACTATATTTTTTTGATAAACTATTATAATATTTTTCAAAATATTCATCAATATTACTATTAATATCTATACTATTATACACTTTAGTAATTATATCATTTTCATATCCTAAATTATTAAATTCATAAAATAGTTTTTGCTTTAATAAATAACCATTATATTTAGATGTTTTTATTTTTTTTGTCATTAATTTTGATAATTTTTCTTCAAAAATGCTTTCTTCATATGAATACAAATATTTATCTATGATATCTTCATTAATATTATGTTCTAATAATTCTTTTTTTATTTTTAATCTTCCATCGTTACTTAAGTATATTTTATCAGAAATAAATGCTTTAGCAAAGTTTTCATCATTTAGTAATCCAGCATTTGTTAAATCTTTTATTATTTTATTTTTATCATTTTCTTCTATTTTATTTTTATTTAAATATTCTAGTATTTCCTTTTTTGATCTAAGTTTAATAGATATATATTTTATTACTTTATTATATACATCATAATAACTAGTTTCTATATTAATGTTTTCTAATAATTTATTATCAATATGTTTTTTATATAATAAATTATTATTTAAAATAACATCATCATAGGTTGTTATTTTAGTATCATCTATTTCTATTTTATATTTACCACTTTTTAATTTTTTTATATTTTTAATTTCCATATTATCACCAATTTAATTATAATATTTAAACAAATGTTCGTCAATACTTTTATATTAAAAAGCTAATCATTTAGATTAACTTTTAATTATTTATCCAATTATTGATTTTAATATTGTTATAACTGGGCGGATGCTAATTCTATTTTTAGAGTAACAAAAAAAGATTGATAAAAATTTACTCTCTCCACATTTACATATAGTATACTTATATTTTTGACACTACATGAAACTATGTTACTATTTTTATTTACATATTTATCTTATCAAAAAAAGATACTTTTTTTCAAGTACTTCTAATCTTCTTTTATATGTATTAAATCTTTAGATACTTCTTCTAATGCTCTTCCTATATTTTTTTTAGAAACATAAGTATTTATTTTCATTTGATAATTATTTTCTTTTTCCATTTCTTTTAATCTTTTTGAAACTAAATTTACTAATAAAAATTTAGAACCAACCTTATCTAATAATTTATCAATTGAAGGATATATCATATAATCACTCTCCTTATTTTAATTTTATAATACTAATTTTTTCAAATCAAGCATTTTGACATAAGTTGACATTAACTTTTAATAATTTGATAAATTTCATCAACTTGTTCTTTATTTATTACTTTATTTCTATATTTTCTTTTAAATTCATTAAGAAATAATTTATATTTTGAAACATTAATATTTTTAATTAAAATATCACAATTATTAGATGTAATAATGTATTTTTGAATCTTATTTTTAAGAAGTAATTCATATTTAGATACTATATTATCTTGATCAATAAATAGATTTGGAAGATATAATTTATTTTTTCCATAAGTTAAAACTAAATTATTGTTTACATCATAAGATATAGTGCCAATTTTATTTATAGTAAATATTATAAATATACCATATTCAGACAAGATAATTATATAATTATCTTTTAATATTATTTTTTTATATCCATCTATTTGTTCTATTATTGGTAAACATAGTTCTATAAAAGTAGCTTTTTTAACATTTTTAAATAAATTTTTTTCTTTTTTAGCTCTTGATATTAAATAAATAGTAAATATAAATAAAGTTGTAAGAATTAGCCATTTAAATTTTTCTAATACTAAAAATATTATTCCAATTGCTACAAAAATGAATACTAATATAAAAGTCATTTAATTATTTCAATTATTAAATCTTTCTTATCAGCTAATATATCATTTATTTCAAAAGAATCAACTATTTCTTTAATATCAATATCAGCTTTATTTACATATGCTTTTACTAATTCTTCATTTTCAAATACTAAATCTCCTACTTTTTTATTTAAAACTAATCCTACTGAATAATCAATAACATCATCTTTTTTAGTTCTTCCAGCACCTATTTTTTTTGCTATGTTACCTAAATTATATGCATCTATTTTAGTAATAATACCATCTTTTGGACTTTTAATTGAAATTGCTTTATCTGATGAAGCAATACTATTTATATCACCGTTTTGATACTCAATCCATTCTACAAATTTATTGTATGCTTCACCACTATTAATTTTTTCATCAATCATTTTTTTAGCTTCTTCACTATTTATATTATTTTTTTCTAAATAGATTTCAGTTAAAGTATATATTAATTTTTTCAAATCTTTTGGGCCATTACCTTTTAATAAATCTATACATTCTTTAATTTCTAATCCATTTCCTATAGCATAGCCTAAAGGTTCTTCCATATTAGTTAAAACGCAAACAACATGTCTATTAAATCTCTTTCCTAGTTTTATCATAGTGTTTGCCAAGGTAGTAGCATCTTCTTTATTTTTCATTAAAGCACCATTACCAACTTTAACATCAATTACAATTATTGAAGCTGAACTAGCTATTTTTTTGCTCATGATACTACTAGCTATTAATGGAATAGATTCAGCTAAACCAGTTACATCTCTTAATGCATATATTTTTTTATCAGCTATAGCTACTTCGGCAGTTTGACTAATAACACTTACTCCTATTTTATTTACTTGTTCTATAAATTCTTCTTCACTTAAATTAACATTATAACCTTTAATTGATTCTAATTTATCAATAGTACCACCAGTATGTCCTAATCCTCTTCCACTCATTTTTGCTACCTTAAATCCTAAACATGCAAGTATTGGAGCTAATGCGATAGTAGTTTTATCACCTACTCCTCCTGTTGAATGTTTATCTACTGTAATACCATTTATTTCACTTAAATCAATAATATCACCGGATTCAATCATTGCTTTAGTTAAATAATATACTTCATCATCATTCATTCCATTTAGAGTAATAGCCATAAGTAGTGCACTCATTTGATAATCAGCAATCACACCGTTAACATAGTTATCTACAACATATTTTATTTCATCTTCTGTTAAAATTTCTTTATTTTTTTTCTTTATAATTATATCTATAATATTCATATTATCTACCTCTATTTTATTTTAACATATTTTGTAGAATTTAATAAGTATTTTTGATTATTTATTTAGTTTATGTTATACTCTTATTGGTGAAATTTATGCAGATAAAACAATTAACTAATGAAGATTTTAATACATTTAAAGATAGTTTTAAAACTAGTTCAATATATCAAACTGTTGAATATAGTTTTGTTATGAATCATCAGGGATTTGATTCTGTAATACTAGGATTAGTAGATGATAATAATCATATAATTGGAGCTGGAATAGTTTTAATTAAAAAAAACAGAAACATTAAATATGCTTATGCTCCAAGAGGATTTTTGATTGATTATACTGATTTTAATTTAATTAAAACTTTTACCATTTTGCTTAAAAAATATTTATCTAAATTAGGTATTGTTACTATAAGAATTAACCCATTAATTGTTAAATCTATATACGATAAAAAACATGATATATTATCAAAGAATGAATATTATGATAGCATTTATAACAATTTAATCAGTTTAGGTTACAAACATTTGGGTTATAATTCTTACTTTGAAGGATTAAAACCAAGATTTGAAGCTATTATAGATATTGATAAACCTTATTACTTATTATTTAATGACATAAATAAAGAGTTTAGAACTAAAATTAGAAGTGCTTCTAAAAATGGAATTAAAATATATAGTGGTGATAATTTAGAATATTTATATTTACAAACAAAGAAAAAATATCCTAGAGATTTAGAATACTTTAAAGATTGTTTTAAATATTTTTCTAAAAATAAAAATATTGAATTTTATTATACTAAATTAGATACTAAAGAATATCTTAAAATTAAAAATTCAGAAATTGTTAAACAAGAAAAAATAGTAAATTTTTATAATGAAAATGTTAATAAAAATATTAAAAATATTAATTTAAAACTAGAAGCTGATAAAAGATATAATCAACTAAAAAAGCAATTAATTGAAGCAACTACTTTACTTAAAAATTATCCTGATGGTATCGTTACATCTTCTGCTTTAGTTATTAAAAACAAAGATGAAATTTATCTACTTATGGATGGATATGATACAAAGTTTAAATCTTTAAATTCCAAACATTTACTAATATGGAAATTAATAGAAAACTATTCTCTTCAAAATTATAAAAAATTTAATTTAGGCGGAATAACTAATCCTTTTGAAAAAAACAATAAATTTGAAGGATTAAATAATTTTAAATTGGGATTCAATTCTAAAGTATATGAATATATTGGTGATCTTGAATTAGTTTGTAATAATACAAAATATTTTTTAATTAAAAATTCAGCTTTTAAAAACATACTAAAAAAGTAAGTCATAATGACTTACTTTTGACATTTAGGACAATAATATGTACCCCTACCATTAACTTTAATTTTAATTATATTAGATCCACAAATAGAACATTTTTCATTTTCTCTATTATGAACTAATAAATTATCTTGAAAATTACCATGTACTCCTTCACTTGATTCATAAGTCCTTATTGTAGTTCCACCATCTATTATAGCTTTATTTAATATTTCTTGAGTGTTTTTAATAATTTGTTCTAATTCTTTATCACTTAATTCACAGCATTTTTTTAATGGATTAACATTACTTAAAAATAATATTTCATCAGCATATATATTTCCAATACCCGTTATTATTCCTTGATCTAATAAAATTGTTTTTATCGGCAATTTTTTATTTTTATATTTTTCTTTTAAATAATTAGTATTTAATTCTTTATCCCATGGTTCTAAACCTAATTCATTTAATGGTTTATTATTATATGCTTCATCTTTTTTATAAAGATACATTCTTCCAAATTTTCTTGTATCCTTATATCTTAGACATGTTTCATCTTCAAAAATAAAACTTACATGTTCATGTTTATCATATCCATCTGTGATTTTTTTTAAGTTATATTTTCCTTCCATACGTAAATGACTTAGTAAATAGTAGTCATTTAATTCAAATATTAACCATTTACCTTTTCTTTTTATATCAATTATAGTTTGGTTAATTAATTCTTTTTTAAACTTTTCAAGTGTTGGTTCTACTATTATATTTGGATAAAAAACCTCTACTTTTGTTATTTTTTTATTTAAAATTTTTTTTAGTAATGTTTTTCTTACTGTTTCAACTTCTGGCAATTCTGGCATATTAACCTCCTATTATTAAATGGATTATATAACTAGCACAGTTAATACCTGCAACTGCTGGTACAAATGAATTAGACGATATATGTTTTTTTGTATTTGTTACTGGTTGTTCTGTACTGGATACTACCATTACTTTTTCTTTTATATGTTCTTCATTTATCATTCTTCTTATTTTTTTAGCAATTGGATCATATGAAGTTTTTCTAATATCTTGAACTTTTATCTTTGATATATCTAATTTTCTACCCATGCCCATGCAACTAATCATTGGAATTTTCTTATTAATACATTGTTTAATAATTAATTTTTTTGTTGGTACAGTATCACATGCATCTATTAAATAATCAATTTTTTCTTCAAATAATAAGTTAATATTTTCTTCAGTTATATATTGATCTATTTTTTTTATTTTTGCATTTGGATTTATATCTAATATTCTTTTTTCAAATGCATCAACTTTCTTTTCGCCAATATTTGATTGTAATGATATTAGTTGTCTATTTAAATTACTTGATTCTATTGTATCGGCATCTACTATTATTAGATTTTGGATACCACTTCTTACAATACTTTCTAAAGCATATCCTCCTACTCCACCTAATCCTATTATTAAAACCGTGCTTTTTTTTAATTTTTCAATATTTTCTTTTCCTATTTGTGATTCTAATCTTTCTAAATTCATAATTTCTCCTTATAGAAAAAAATAATACTATGTATTATTTTTGTAACATATTTAATAAATTAATTTTAAAAATATCTTTTTCTGAATGTTGTTTTGAAACCATAACACCTTTATATGTTTCTAATTCAGATTGATGACCTTCAGTTAATATTTCAACTGGTTCTATAGAATCAAGCATTATCATTTTTTCATTTTCATAAACAATATATTTAAGTCTAATATCGCCATGTACTTTAGCAAACATGATATCAGTTGGAAGTTTAAGTTCATACGTTACAGTATTTGTTTCAGAATTAGTAGAAATTTGTTCCCCTAAAAAAGTTCCTTCTTTCATTTTTGGATAGAATTCAAAACATAGTTTTTTGTAAGCTAACATATTATATTTTTTTAATGATCTTTCTAGTTTATGAAATTCATTTTCATTTACATATTCAAATAAGTATACATCCTTCATATAATGCTCCTTTCTATGGTCACTAAACTATATTAATTATAACCTAATTTAACTATAAAGTCAAATAGTGAGAAAAAATAATGTAGAAATTCTACATTATTTTGACATATTATTTTCTTTTATTTCATCATATATATTTATAGCATCTTGATAACTATTCATAGCTTGTTGTAATAAATTTTTTAATTCTTTATAAGCTTCTACTTTTTCATTTTTTAAAGTCTTAACTTCTATATTACGTTCTGCATTAGCTTCTGGTGCATTACCAAACCCAACTACTTCTTCTGTTTCTTCAATTATAGTTTCACCATCTTCAACCGGAACAAATGTTGTTTCGGATTCTATATATGGGTTTTCATTAGGTGTTTCTACTTGTGAAGGTACATTCGTTGAATCTTGATTATTTTCATTATTTGATTTTTTAAATCCTTCATAAGTTTCCTCAACTGTAGTTTCAATTGTTTCCTCATTAGAAACATTTTCAGTAGTTGTATTGCTTATTATATTTTGATCAGCTTGTTGTTTAGCATTATTTGCAGCATTCCAACCATTATTATAAGCTTCTTGGTATATTGCTGGAACATTATAATTTCTAGTTCCATTATTTGCATCTATTGCTCCTTGTTGTGCCCATGCTGAAGCTTGATTTGGATCTATAACTTCACCATTACTATTAACAACTTGTTTTGTTGATTCAGCTTTTTCTTCAAAATTTTTTTCAACTGCTTCTTCATATTTTTCTTTAGCGTTTGAATCCGTTGGATTAACACTATTAGCAATCATGTCATCTTTAGCTATTGTTCCACCTTGTCCATTTGATATTTGACTATCATTTTTATTAACTTGTGGTTTTGTATTTTTTATTTCTTTTTCTTTCTTTTCAGTAAAGCTTTCTATTTCTTTGTAGTTATCTAAATTAACATTTTTAGAAACTTCAGATTTTAAATTTCCAAAGCTTGATTCTTCTTTATAAAATAATTCTTCTAAAACAAATAATGAAGATATATTTTCTTTTCTACTATTTAAACTATCTAGTGTTCTAATAACATTAATACTTTCTAAAGATTTTTTTGTTTCATCTTCTATATCTAATGTTGCTTTTTCACCACTACTCATGCCACAATTACTTATGACAGTCATTAATTTTGCTTCTAATTCATCATCTGGATAGTAACCAATTTTATAGTTAGAATTTTTTGTAAGTTCACACCAAGCGCCAAATTCAGTATTTATAAATGTTGCCATAGCAGAATTACTATATTTTAATTTATCTGTTTGATTTAATATTGTATTTTGAATATAATCATAAAATTCTTTTGATATTTCTTTTCTTTCAGATTTATTAGATGAATTTAATCTAGCTAATATATCAGCACCATCATTTAATAATTTTGCATCTGTTTCATTGTAAATATTTGAAAAGTCTATTTTATTTTCTGGTGTACAAACTAACATTTGACCTTTTAATAAAACGTTCATTTCTCTAAAATTATATATTAAATCATCATTATCTAATACTGCTCCTGGTTGTTCTTTCATGAAATTAGCATATTCTAAAGTTGTAATATTATCAATATTTGCTACTAAATAATATTGTAACCATTCACTAGCAAGTAATTCTTTTTGTTCATCTTCTGAAATGTAATTATTAATTAACTTTACTCCATTTGCTAATAATGAATTTATTGAAGCAGTTGTTCTTTTTGTAGCACTATCAGAAAAATCAATTAGTGTTTGTTCTGCTTGTGTTTGTTTTTCATTAACAACTGGTTCTACATTTTCATCAATATCTAATTCAATTGATTCAGAAGGTGTAATGTCTTCTTCTACAGTATCTTTTTTAGCACCACAAGAAACAGTCATTGCTGCTACTAAGGCAACTAAAGTGGTACTTACTCCAATTGCTTTTCCAACTTTAAAGCTTCTATTCAAACTAGCATTTTTTGGTATTTTATTGTAAACATTTACACTTACCTCATTTGAACTTTTTGATAATATATTATTAAGTCTTTCATCTATTTCTTCTTTATATTCTTCTTCATTACCAATTATCATGGAATATAATTTATTTCTTAATTCCTCTATTTTTTTCTCATCAACCTTAGAAAAGCCCATTTTAGAGCTTTCATAAGGTTCAAGAGTTTTATCGATAGCTTTTTTTATATAAGATTTAGCCATATTATATCACCCTTTCTAAACTTTAATTATTTAGTAATTAATTTTGTATTACCTGTGTATGAATAACCAGCTGATAATAATGTAGTATCATTTTTTACACTCCATTTTGTATCTATAGTTCCTTCAACCCAAGTTCTTTTCATATAACTATAATATTTTACAGTTGTTGTTTTATATACTGGTTCTTTTGTTTGTATTGTTTTATAACCAGTTATTACTTGTATTGTTGTTGTTATAGGTTTTGTTTCAACTCCAGTTTCTACACATTGATATTTTGTTACTGGTGTTGCACTTCTTACATAAACTTTATATGCTTTTGTAGTACTTGCAGTACAATTTGAAGTACATACATCTGGATCTTCAGATACATATACATATTTAGTTGTTGTTGTATCTTTTGGTGTATAAGTTAAATATTCAGTTTTAACATATTTATATTCACCATAAGAATATTCACCAGTTTTTACATAATCGTATTTCTTACAAACTGTTTTTTCTTCTGTTCCAATTTGAACTTCTTTTGTTCCATATATTGGTTGAGATTTATCTGTAGTTGTTGTTACATTATAACCAATTAATTTCTTTTGGTTTACAGTTTTTGTTTTAATAGCAGTATTAGCATCTGCTTTTACTTCAGTTAATTGCCATTCAGACCAATCACTATATTTATAATATCCATCAGTCTTTTTGATGTATTCATATAAGTATTCTTTCACTTCTTCTGTTTTACATGATTTGTTGTATTCTGTTTCGCTCACAACATTACCGTTTTTGTCATAATATTTATTATTTACTACTTTACAGTAATATTTTTCTTCTGGTTGTGAATTACATGATTCATTGAATGCTTTTTCACTTACAACATTACCATTCTTATCATAAAATTTATTATTTACTACTTTACAGTAATACTTTTCTTCTGGTTGTGAATTACATGATTCATTGAATGCTTTTTCACTTACAACATTACCATTCTTATCATAAAATTTATTATTTACTACTTTACAATAATATTTTTGTTCTGGTTGTGAATTACATGATTCATTGAATGCCCTTTCACTTACAACATTACCATTTTTATCATAAAATTTGCTATTTACTACTTTACAGTAATATTTTTGTTCTGGTTGTGGATTAACTGGATATATTGTTGGATTTTTAACATCAGAATTGTTCTTTTCACATATAGTTGTTGAACAATAATCATAACATCCCATATAAACTAATAAATAATTTTCTTGTTCACCACATTTTAAGTTAACTTTCATCACATATTCAGTTTCATGTTTTGTAACTTCAACATATGATTCATCTAAACTACATGTATCACCATTTTTGTCAACAAATGGTAATATTATTTTTAAGTTTAGCATTTCACCTAAAGTTAATTTAACTTTATTACCAACTTTTTTAGGTAATCTTTCAGTTGTGAAATAATCCTTTGCAGAATCTTTCATCATAAGTACATTAGTATTAAAGATACTATCATATAATACTGTATTAGAACATGTATCACCATTACATGTAGTAACATTTTTTAAATCACTTTTTAATGGAAATAACCATACTAAAATGAAAATAAATAATGCTACAAATAAGAATTGAATAATCACATTCTTAATTGAAAAATTTGTGTTATCATTATACATAAATAACCCCCCTCTTGAATTTACGCACGATATAATATCACAGTTCTTTTTGTTTGTCAAATTTTTTATGTTTTCAATTTTTAACCTTGTTGCAAAATTTCTTTGTTGTTACTAAATAATACCACAAAATAAGGCTTTTGTCAAATTTTGAGACGAACGATAGTACAACCATTGTTATTATAATATATATTATATTCTAGAACATTTTTATTATGTTTCAGTACTCTATGTGTTGACTCTTTGACAATACCATTACCTATTCCATGAACTATTACTATAATTTCATTTTTTAATTTTACATTTTCTTTTATAAAATCTTGTACTGCTACTGCTGCTATATCACCAGTATAACCATGTAAATCTAGTTTTGGAAATCTATCTATAAATAATATATTACTAATTTTTTCCATTTAATTATCACCTCTAAAGAAAAAGAATATTACATGAATTATCTTATAAAAAGATTAGAAATCATTGTAATATCCATTTTAGTCAAAACTATTATAATTGCCGCTACAGCTAAAAAAGGTCCAAATGGAATACTATTTTCAGGTATTTCATCATCTTCTATATATTTTTGATTTTTATATTTAACACTATAGTATATAGCAATAGGTAATGCTATAAAAGAAGCTATAAAGATAGAAATTACACTCATTTGCCAACCAAATACTAGTCCAAATGTAAATAATAGTTTTATATCTCCTCCACCCATTGATTCTTTTTTAAACATAAAATCTCCAAATTTTTTAAGAATGAACATAATTATAAAAGAAATAATTCCATTTAATAATGAAGTAATTAATAATGTTATACCCCCCTTAATAAATATCAATATTGATATTACAATAATACTTGATATTAAAACTTCATCAGGTATAATCATCATTTGATAATCACTAATAATTATTATTAATAACATCGAAATAAATGAAATAACTATAAAGAAATCAATACTTGATCCAAATATATAGTATGATAGAGCAAATAAAATTCCAGTTGTTAGTTCAAATATTGGATAAAATAAAGATATTTTAGCTCCGCAATGTTTACATTTTCCTCTTTGAAATAAATAAGAAAAAAAAGGAACTAATTCACTAGCTCCTAATTTGTGATTACAAGTTGTGCAGTGAGAGGAAGGATATATTAATGATTGTTTTTTAGGAACTCTATAACCAACTACATTATAGAATGACCCTAAAGTTATACCAAATATAAATGATATAATCAAATAATAATAAAACATAATTCCACCTCTTAACCATAACTTTGAATTGAACCATACATACTAAACATTGGTATAATTACTGCTAAAATAATAGTACCTACTACAGCAGTTAAAAATACTGTCAAAATAGGTTCAATAAATGATTTAATTCTTGCTACTGATTCTTTATGCAAATCTTGATAATATTCAGATACTTTTCCCATCATTTCAGCTAATTCACCAGTTTTTTCACCTGTTACTAACATTTCATAAGCAGGCATTGGAAAAGCCCAATGACCTTCGAACGCTTTTGATATTTTTTCTCCTTTAGCTAAATTTGTTATAGTATCTAGTATTAACATTTTATATACTTCATTATTTGTAATTTTATTTAATACTTCCATACTATCTGTTATAAATACATTATGTGATAGTAAAGATGAGAAAGTTTTAGTAAACATTGTTACTTCATTATATATAATTGTTTGTCCTATTACTGGAATATGCATAGCAACCCATTGACATACAGTTCTAAATATTTTTACATTTTTGTATAAATAGATAAATATTGCAATAAATATTACTATACCAACTAGTATCCATATTATATAATTTTGTATAAATTCACTTACTGCTATTACTGCTAAAGTAAATGAAGGAATTTTTGATGCATCCATTGTTTCATATATTTCAACAAATTGAGGTATTACAAACATCATAATAAATGTAATAACTGCTGTTGCAAATACAAATACTATTGATGGATATGTTAATGCTGTAATCATTTGTTTTCTTGTACGTTCTGTTTCAGTATAATAATTAGCCATATCATCCAATACTTCAGGAAGTTCACCAGTCATTTCTGCTGTTTTGACCATATTGATTAATAATCTTGGAAAAGCAACATTTTGCTTTAATAATGCTTCACTGAAGTTTTCACCTGTAGTCAAATCATATACAACGCTTTCAAATATTTTTTTATAACTTTTCTTTTTAAATTGTCTTGAAAGAATTTTTAATGCTTCTACTAATGGTATACCAGCTTTTATATAAGTTGATAACTGTGTTAAGAAGAATATTAAATCTTTTGTTTTAATTTTAGTGTAATTTGTACTTCTATTACCATGTAAGAATTGAATCCACTTACTTGTTCTAATGCTATATACATCAAATCCTTCACTTAACAAATAAGAGTGTACCTCAACTTTAGAAAAAGCTTCAAAGTATCCTTTTACAACTTGTCCTTCTTTATTTTTAGCAACATATTCATATAATAATTTTACATCACTTTTTTCAGCATCTTCACCGTCAAAATTGATTAATAATGATTCTTGTTCCATCATTTTTTTATTTCTATTGTGCTTAACAAAATCATTATTGTTAAATTTATTTTTAATTGCTGTTGGAATATTTAAAAATGAAGTCCAAATTTTCTTTAATTTACCACTGAATCCTGCAGAAGATATATCTACATCTTTATTTAAATAACTGTCATCTTCTTTTTTCTTTTTTTCTAATTCTTTTTGTTCTCTTAAAATTCTTGCTTCTTCTTTTCTTTTAAATTTTTCTTCATTTTTAGCAAGTTTTTCCATTTTTTCTTGGTTTTTAATTATTTTTCTTTGAACTTTTAATTTTTCTTTTTCCATTTTTTTCAATAACTTTTCTGTTATTGGTTCTTCATTAGACTGTTCTATTTCATTATATTGTTCTGATTCATTATTTTGGTTAGTTACATTTGAAATAGATGATTCCGGTATACTAGTAAATAACTCTTCTTGTGGGATTTCAACAACTGGTTCATTTTTTACTGCTTCTATTGGAGTTTCTATTATTGGTTCTTCCACTATGTTTGGAACTGTTATTTCAGGTTCTATTTGTTTAGAATTTTCTTCTATTCTTGATTGTTTATTGTTTTGTATTAGCCATACAGGGACACTAAATAATGTAACAATACCTTTTATAAAATACTTAAATATACGATATACAAAGTAACTTATCCAAATAAAGCCCTTTATATTTATTTCAATAAATACTAATATTTCGTTTATTGTATATAATGTTCCTAAAGAAAAATATTTTATTATCATAAATGGTATTTTTAATATTGCAAATACTATTTTATAAACAAAAATAAATGGAATCAAATATATCGGTTTTTGCATATAAGCACCGCCCATCCTCTTTATTCTTCTATACTAAATAGATTATATCATAATTTTGTATTTTGTAAAACATTTTTTGTAAAGTTCATATAATATTTTAGAAAGGAGTATATTATGAATTATTATAATCCCTATTTTATGCCTTACTCTACTGTTGCTCCAGCTAATACTGGTTTAATATCTAGATTATTTGGTGGTAAATTAACTTTATCGTCTATATTATCTGGAACTGGTAAAGTAGTTAATTTTGCTAATCAAGCTATACCACTTGTAAAGCAAATTAATCCAGTAATTAAAAACGCTAGTACAATGTTTAAAGTTATGAATGAATTTAAAAAAGTAGAAACACCTACTGTTTCTAATACAAATCAAAATTCTGTACAAAATAATGAAGAAAATAAAAAAGAAGTAGTTATAACTACCAATACTGAGGGCCCAACTTTTTTCCTATAAGTTCGATTATCCAATCTATATTTCTTGAATAAGCAAGTCTTTTTTGAGGATATTTATTGGGTATTTTTTGTAATATATCTCTATTTTCATAAAATAGTGATTCATAGTATCTAAATACTTCATAACTTTTATCATTTATTAATAATGGACCTAAATAAAGTTCCCTTGAAGTATATCTTTTACCACCTTTTACAAATTTTATAACAACATAAAATTTATAATTTTCTAAAGCTACTTTCTCTTCTATTATTTTGAATTTTTTTAGCATCATTTTTCTTCTTAGTAATTTTAATTCTGTTTGAGTAGATATTATAATTGATTTTGCTTCATAAATTCTTTCATCATCTAATATTTTTAATATTGTTTCTGTTCCCATACCAGAAAGTACTATTATTTTGTTTTTTAAATCTTGTACATTTTTTAACCCATCACATACTCTTAATTTTATATCATTTGTTAAGCCATATCGATATAAGTTTTTTCTAGCTTGTTTTATAGCTCCTTCACTTATATCAGTCGCTAAACATTTATTGTCATTGTAAAGAGTTAAATATATATCTAATAAAGCATGATCACACCCAACATCTATTACTTCAGCACCTTTATCAATTAATGAAGCAATAGTTTTTAATCTTTCATCTAACATTATTCACCCATATAATCTTTTAATTTTCTTGAACGACTTGGGTGTCTTAATTTTCTTAAGGCTTTTGCTTCTATTTGTCTAATTCTTTCACGAGTTACACCAAATAATTGTCCTACTTCTTCTAATGTTCTAGATTTTCCATCTTCTAATCCAAAACGTAATCTAATTACTTTTTCTTCTCTTTCAGTTAAAGTTAATAAAACTTTTGATATTTCATCTTTTAACATTTCATTTGTAGCGTATTCTTCTGGAGATACGTTTCTTTCATCTTTGATAAAATCTCCTAAATGTGAGTCTTCTTCTTCTCCTATTGGAGTTTCTAAACTAACTGGTTCTTGACTAATTTTATAAATTTCTCTTATTTTATCAACCGATGTATGCATTTTTTCTGCTAGTTCTTCTTCTGTTGGTTCACGATTAAGTTCTAGAGTTAATTGTCTTTGAATACGAGCTAATTTATTAATTGTTTCTACCATATGTACTGGAACACGTATAGTTCTTGCTTGATCAGCTATAGCTCTAGTTATAGCTTGTCTAATCCACCATGTAGCATAGGTTGAGAATTTAAATCCTTTTCCAACATCAAATTTGTCTACAGCTTTCATTAACCCAATATTTCCTTCTTGAATTAAGTCTAAGAATAACATACCTCTACCAACATATCTTTTAGCTATACTTACAACTAGTCTTAGATTTGCTTCAGCAAGTATTCTTTTGGCTTCTTCATCACCTGCTAAAATTCTATCTGATAATTCTAATTCTTCTTCCATTGAAAGTAATTTTATTTGACCTATTTCTTTTAAGTACATTCTAACAGGATCATTAATGGTTAAATCTTTTGTTAAAACATCATCATCTAGTAATAATGGTGATCCACCTTCTTCATCTGTACCAGCTTCATCTTCTGATACGATTGCTATACTATTTTCATTAAAAGTATTATATAAATCATCTAATGAATCTGCATCTAGTTCTAATCCTTTTAAAGCATTAGCAAGTTCTTCATAAGTAATGAATCCATTTTCTTTTCCTTTTTTTACTAATTCTTCTTTTCTTTCTTCAAAACTTTTAATTTCATTTACCATAATATCCCTCTTTCTTTATTTCTAGTTCTTCTAGTTTTAGTTCTACTATTTTTTTGGCTATATTGTCTCGTTCTGTTTTATCTATAACGGTATGCATTAATTCCTTTAATCTTTTTTTCTCTATTTTTATATTATTTAATTTTATTGTATATATATACCCTAGTATTTCTTCTTTTGTATATTCTTCTTTTATATTTAGTGCTAATAGTTCATTTATCGTATTAGTTTCTTCTTCATTATTGATAAATTCAGATAAAAGATCTGCTACTTTAATATCACTCGTTTTAGATATTGCTATTACTTCTAAAGCTAATTTACGATATTTACTTGTTTGTAAAAATACATTATTATTATTAAATATTGTTACAACTTCTTTACTATTAATTAAATAATACATTAGAGACTGTTCTGCTTTTAATGCTGCTCCCGTTTGTTTATTTTCTTTTACTATTTCTGTCTGTACTTCTTTTTTTGATTCGTTCATATTTTCTAATTTTTCTCTTAAAATGTCAAGTCCTAAATTACTTTCTGTGGCAAGTTTTTGTAAAGTTAACTCTTTTAAGATAATATCATCAGTTCTATTTATTTCGTTTAGTACATTATTTATATATTTTGAATATTCTACTTGATCTGTTAAATTTAAGTCTTTTTTTAAGTATTTTAGTTTAAAATCCATAACACTTATTGGATTATTTATTTTGTTTAGAAAGTTATTTCCATATTTTTTTATATATTCATCTGGATCTAAATTTTCTTCTAGTCTAACTACTTTTGGTACTACATTTAGTTTTGCTAGTTCTTCACTACATGAGAATGTTGCTTTAGCACCTGCTTGATCTCCATCAAAACATAGTATTACTTCTTTTGCCATCCTTTTGATTAAATTAGCTTGGTTTTCTGTTACAGCAGTACCCATGGTTGCTACAACATTTTTAATTCCAACTTTATATGCTGCTATAACATCCATGAATCCTTCCATTACTATAATTTTGCCTGTTTTTCTAGCTTCTTCTTTTGCTCTATGATAGTTATATAGAAGTTCACCTTTTTTAAATATTGCTGTTTCCTTTGTATTGACATATTTTGCAGTATCTATAGAATCATATATTCTTCCACTATATCCTACTATGTTTCCAGATAAATCATATAAAGGAAACATAATTCTATTGTAGTAAATATCATGTAGTCCTTTTTCATTATTCCCTACTAATCCACTATTTATTAGTTCTTTATCCTTAAATCCTTTTTTTAATAACATATTTGTTATTAATTTTGAATCTTTTATCGATAATCCTATTCCAAATTCTTTTATTATTTCATTTGTTATATCTCTATTTTTTAAGTATTCTTTTGCTTTTATTCCTGCTTCAGAATTTAAGTTATTTTGATATATTTTTTGACTCATTTCATATATATCATATAATTCTTTATTTTTATTTATCTTTTGTTTTTTATTTCCTATTGATATATTTATTCCAGCTTTATCAGCTAGTTTTTTTAGTGCTTCAGCAAAACTAATATTTTCATAATTCATTAAAAAAGTTATAACATTACCGCTAGCTCCACATGAAAAACATGTATATATTTGTTTTTCTCTTGATACACTCATACTTGGTGAATGGTCGGCATGAAAAGGACAAACACCAAAGAAATTTTTTCCTTTGGCTGTTAATGGTATATATTCGGAAATAACATCGACAATATCAACACTATTTCTAATTTCTTTGATTTCAGATTCTGTCAAATAATTATCCATGTTATTCCTCCTTTAGTATATATTTTTCCTTATTACTTATAATATTAATGGTGATATTATGAACTTAAAGAAAATTAAAATTATTAATGTTTTTGGAGTATTTTTATTATCTTTTTTAGCACACAATATGTATAAGTGGTGTCCAAATACATTTACATCAATATTTTTTCCTGTCAATGAAAGCATTTTCGAACATATGAAAATTCTTGCTACATGCTTTTTATTTTATGGAATTTTTGAATTTTTTATAATTAAACATTTTAATATTGAAATTAATAATTATTTATTTTCTTGTTTTTTATCTATTTTATTAGGAATAATTGTTTATTTAATTGTATTTGTACCAATTCATTTATTTATAAGTCGTTCTATGTTTATTCCAATTATCTTGTTATTTTTAGTTTATATCTTTATGAATTTTATAAGTTATTATATTTTATCAAGAAATAAAATACCTTATATAGAAAACATTTCAATATTTTTAATAATAGCTTTATATTTGGTATTTGGCTATCTTACATATAGACCGCCACATATTTTTCTATTTTTTGATACAGTTGAAGAAAAGTATGGAGTTAATGAATATTTAGTCTAAAATGGCTTTTATTCTTCTTACTCCAGCACTACTTGCTTCTTCTTTTTTTATTGTAAAATGACCTAGTTCCTTAGTATTTTTTACGTGTGGTCCTCCACATAATTCTTTTGATACAATACCATATTTATCATTACCTATAGAATATACTGTTACAATATCAGGATATTTTTCTATAAACATACATTCTGCTCCTGATTTAATGGCTTCTTCTTTGCTCATTTCTTCGACAGTTACATCTAATCCGGCTTCTATCCATTCATTTACTAATTTTTCAGTATTTAACTTTTCCTCTTCTGTTAATTTATGATCTGAGTTAAAATCAAATCTTAATCTTTCACTTGTTATATTTGAACCTTTTTGGTGAATATCTTTATTTACAGTTATTTTAAGTGCTGCATTTAAAAGGTGTGTTGCAGTATGGTATTTTGTTTCTATTTCTCCATTACCACCTAATCCACCTTTAAATTGTCCAGCAGATGCTGTTCTACTTTTTTCTTGATGTTCTTTAAATTTAGCAACAAATCCTTCTTCATCTACTTTTATGTTAAGTTCATTAGCAAGTTCAATAGTTAATTCAATTGGAAAACCATATGTATCAAATAAATGAAATGCTGTTACTCCATCTATATTTGAGTTATTTTTAGTTACTTTTTCAAATTCTCTTAATCCTTTTTCTAATGTTCTATTAAATTTGATTTTTTCATTTTTTAATACTTCTAATACTACTTCTCGATTATCTTTTATTTCTTTATAATAGTCTTCATACATATCTAAAATTACTTTAGCAATTTTTTGTTCCCAGTCTGAATTAATATCAATATTTAATTTTTTAGCATGTCTTATAGCTCGTCTAATTAGTCTTCTTAAAATATATCCTTGTCCAACATTACTAGGTTTAATACTTGATGGATCAGCACTTATAAATACTGAAGTTCTTAAATGATCTGCTATAATACGCATACTTTTTTCGTTTCCTAGATAAGTTTTTCCTGATATTTCTTCTATTACTTTTATAACTGGAGACCATATTGACGATTCATAGTTATCATTTTTTCCTTCTAATATAGCAGTTACTCTTTCTACTCCCATACCTGTATCGACATTTTTTTTAGGAAGTTCAACAATATTCCCATCTTCATTATGGTTATATTGCATAAATACATCGTTCCATATTTCTACCCATCTTGTATCTTCTGGATCAAATGCTTCTGGTATTGGATCATTGCTACGCCAATAAAACATTTCTGAATCAGGTCCACATAATCCTGGCATTTCTAAATTTGGCCACCAATTATCTTCTTTTGTCGCACAAATTCTTTTTTCTGGAATTCCTAATTTTAACCAAATGTTTTTTGTATATGTATCAGTTGGCGCTATTTCATTTCCTGCAAATATTGTTACTGCTAATCTTTCTACAGGTATATTTAATACTTTTGTTAAAAACTCAAAACTCCATGTTATAGCTTCATCTTTGAAATAATCCCCTAGTGACCAATTACCCAACATTTCAAAAAATGTATGATGATATGTATCTCCTACCTCATCTAAGTCATTTGTTCTAATACATTTTTGATAATCACATAGTCTTGTTCCATAAGGATGTGGTTGACCCATTAAGTAAGGTATTAATGGTTGCATTCCTGCAGTATTGAATAAAACAGTGTTATCATTTTCTGGTACTACTGGAGCACTTGGTATTTGTTTATGTCCTTTACTTATAAAGAAATTTATGTATAAATCTTTTAAATTCATTATTTCACCTCATCTAATATATTATTGACTTTATTTTTTAATTGTTCTAATGTTCCATTATTAATTATTTTGTATTCATACTCATCATAATTATTTAGAGCTGTTTCTGTTATATGTTGTTTTTGTTTATCTGTTAAATCAGAGTTATTTCCTTCTATTTTAATTCTAATTACTTTTTCATATTTTTTATAAGGAATTTCTATTTCTTGTTTTAATCTAGCATCTGTTATTATAATTACATCATAGAAATATGAATAAACTTCTATATCTTGTAACATTCTATTTATAAAGAAATTACTATCTATTTTATTTCTTATTATTTCAGTACCTAGTTGTTGTAGAAAATCTCTTGGTTTTGTTTCTTCTTTACCATCCCAATTTATTATCTTTTTAGCATAGTTTTTTATTGATTCGGCATACATTAAATCAATTGCTTTTAAGTTTTTACTTTGATAGTATTCTTTTATATATTCTGTAATAGTACTTTTACCACTTCTTGCTTTACCATATATTACAAATATTATTGGATTTTTCTTTTCCATAAAATCACCTTTCATGAACAAAGTACCACTTAGTGATACTTATTTTTGATAATTTAAAAGTTCATATTTTTCTATAAAATATATTATTATTATTTTTATTGCTGCTATTAATGGTGTTGATAGTACCATACCTACTATTCCAAAGAAGTGTCCAAATATTAGCAATCCTACCATTATTGTTACTGGATGTAATTTTGTTGTTTTACTCATTATTACTGGTTGTAATAAATTACCTTCTAGGAATTGTACTACAAATACTACTAATAGTGTTAATAAACCAGTTACTGGTCCTTGTGAAAATCCTACTATTACAGCTGGAGCTCCACCTATATAAGGTCCTGCATATGGAATGATATTTGTTATACCACAAAATAATCCAAATAAAACAGCTCCTTTTAATCCGACTAACATAAATCCTAGTGAAGTTACAACAAATACTAAACTACAATCATAGAAAGCACCTTTTATAAATCTTCTAAATGATGTATTAACTTCATTTAATAAGTCTCTTGCATCATTTTGCATTTTTTTAGGTAACCAAGTTATCATTAATTCGTTAGCATTATCAAATCCTACTAGTAAATAGAACCCAATAATTAATCCTATTAAGAATGTTCCTATTCCTGAGAAAAATGATTTAACTGTATTTATTAGTAATTCTGGCAGTGATGAAGTAAGTCCCATTCCTATATCTTCTATTTTTTTGAATACTTCATCTTTCATTGATGTAGCATCAAATCCTTCGATATTATTTAGTTTTTCAAAAATATCGTTCATCCAATTTTTTATACTATCAAATACCGAAGGTAATGTTTTAGCAAAATCATTTATTTGCTCTATTAGTATTGGAATTATTGAACCAATTATAAGTGCTAGAACAGCTATAAAAATAACATAAGCTATAGTTGCTCCTATACTTCTTTTTATACCTTTTTTCTTTAATTTTTTTACAAATGGATCAAATAGCCAAGCTACAGCTACACCAATAAATAATGGAGTTAATATTTTTAAAATAACTAATAGTGTTGCTTTTATATTTAATTCTTTAAATAGTTTTAAAGCAACATAAATAGCTAATATTAAGAATAATCCATACATTATTTTTAATATTCTTTTTGATAGAGTTATAACATCATTTAAATTTTTTGTATCTACTTCTTTAACTGTTTTTTCCTTTTTATTAAACATAGAATCACCCTTGTTGTTATTATACCAAAAAAAAAGAGAAAATACTATTATAATTACTTATTTTTGGTATTTTCTTCTAATCCCTCTTTAGGAATATATTTATTAGGAACATCGATATTTGTTCCATATTTTATGAGGTCTATATTTGTTATATGATTGATATGTTGAATTTCACTAACTAAATCTTCAACAGTTAAATATTGTTTTACCTCTTCTGGATATTTTTCATAAAGTTTTTGAGCTATAGAATATAGTGTATCACCTGATTCTATTTCATATGCCGTGTATATTTTATCATAACTATTTAGAGTATTTGATCTTTGATATCTATTATATATTTTAAATCCTGTAAATGTAGTTGTAGCTACTAAAGCTGTAAATGCTGCTGTTATCATTATCTTTTTTGGTGTTAAAGTTTGCTTTTTTTTCTTTTTAAGTTGTTCTTTTGAAACAACATCTTGTATTTCTTTATTTTCTTTTAGAATAACATCTTGTTTTTCTTGCATATTCATATTACGAAGTTCATAATTTTTTAAGTATGTTTCATATGTTTTTCTTTTAATTAATGGCAAATTAGGATCTTGTAATTTTTTTTCATATTCTCTAATTACATCAGTTGGATTAATATTTATAAGTTGGATTTCTTTTTCTTCCATGGTATCACCTATTAATAAACTATCATTTTTAAATTATTTAGTCAATATTCCTATTGCATAAGGATATTCTATTTTACTAATTTTTACAGTTTTACTATTATGATTTAATTCTTCATTACTTTCTAATTTTACCATAATATAATTTCCTGTATGACCTATTAAATAATTATCTTTTTTTATTTCTGGTATAAATTCTAAATTTTCTCCTACAAATTTTTCCATGTATTTTTTCTCTAACTCATTTGATATTTCCATTATTTTTTTTACACGTTCTTTTTTTATTTCTTCTTTTATTTGATTTTCCATTTCATCTGCTATAGTACCTTTTCTTCTGGAGTATGGAAAAACATGTATTTTTGAAAAATTAATTTCTTGTATATTTTTTATAGTTTCATTGAAATCTTCTTCTGTTTCGTTAGGAAATCCAACTATTAAATCTGTAGTTATAGATATATTTGGTCTTATATTTCTAATAGTATTAATTTTTTCTTTAAAGTATTTTATATCATATTTTCTATTCATTAATTTTAGTATTTTATCACAACCACTTTGTAATGGTATATGCATATGATCTACTAATATTTTATTATCTTTAAGTACATTTAAAAATTTATCATCCAATTCAGTTATTTCTATTGAAGATATTCTAAGTCTTTCTAATCCTTCTATTTTTAGTATATCTAATAATAAATCAGCTAATTTATAGTTTTCATTATCTTCACCATAATGTCCTGTATGAATACCAGTTAATACAATTTCTTTATGTCCTTTATTTACTAATTCTTTTATTTCTATTAGTACATCTTCTTTTGTTTTACTTCTTACATTTCCTCTTGTATATGGAATTATACAGTAGCTACAAAAATTGTTACAACCATCTTGAATTTTTACGAATGCTCTTGTTTTGTTAAAATTATTTAGTTTCATTTCTTCAAAACATGTATTCATTACATCTTTTATATCTATTATTTTTTCATTATTTTTTAAATATTCTTTTATATATTTATCAATTTTACTTTTTCCGACATTTCCAATCAATATATCTGCATTTTCATCTTCTTTTTTATTTTGAATCATACATCCACATGCAATTACTATGCTTCCTTCATTTTTAGCTCTATGAATCATTTTTCTACTTTTACTATCAGAAGTATTTGTTACGGTACATGTATTTACAATAATCACATCAGCATGTTCATTTTGTTTTACTTTTTTATATCCTTCTTTTATTAGTTGTTCTTCTATTACATTGCTTTCATATGTATTTACTTTACATCCTAAAGTATATATTTTAAATGTCATACTACCACCCAAACATAATTATATCACGTATTATATCAAACATAAAGATTACAATATCCAAATTACTATTTCTTTGTGTATTTTTATTATAATTTAATTTTTATAATCAAAAAATACAGTGAATTTTAATTATATTTTTATAAATTATCAAATGTCATTATAACTTATAATTTTAATGTGTTACAACATTTTTATTTTTGTAATTCCCTATATTTCTACTTTCTAAAAAAGTAAAAAATCAGTAAATTTTTTTTCAATTGATAATTTTGTATGTTTGAGAATATTTAGATATTAAAAAAATACTATGTAATACTATAGTATTTAAATATATATAAGTGGGACTAGTGACATAATTTTTGCTATTTTGCTATAATAAGAAATAATATTACTCTTACTATGTAATATAGGGCATGTAGTAAAAATTTTAATAATTTAGTAATTAAAATCTTTTTTTATAAAAAACAAATTTATTTTTTATTTATAATATTTAAGTTCCTACTTTTTATTAAAATTCTATATTCATTTGAATCTAAAATTACATTTCTTTTAGCATAATCAAATAAATTTTCAATTTTCTTTAGTTTGTCTTCGATACTGGATGTAATATCTGTTATTGCACTTATATACATTGATACAAATTCCTTTTCAGGAATATTATTCTTATAAAAACTTTTTCTATATTCTTCATCTAAATAAACTCTATATACTTTTGAAGTTTGCACAGCCGGTAATCCATTTAATCTATGATAAAATTTTCTAATTTTCTCAATGGTTAAATGATATAAATGAATAAAATTGGGACTGTTTTCATAAGCAGCCTTTCTAACTTTTTCCATTCTATTATTTAAAATAGAAACATATTCCCTAGCATCTTCTAAATCAAGTGGTGGTAATGGCTTAGAAAACGTTTTTAGACTAAAATCCTGTAATTTTCTTAAACTTCCATTTTTATCAAATAATATTTTTGATGTACCAATTATAGATAGTGAGGCATTATTTTGACTATTATATTCATTTTCTACAGTTAAATAAATATCATTAATGGGTTTTTCAAAATATTCTATTCTAATTCCATCTATATATTTATTTCCTCTTATTAAGTGCCTTGGGTTATCATTATCAAATATAATTAGTATATCAATATCAGAATGATTTTCATTATAACCTGTTAAATAACTACCATAGAAAAAAGCACCTAAAACATGTTCATTTTCAACATATTTCATATCTTCTATAAAATGGAAAATTGTTTCATCTATATCAAACATTCTATCACCTTCTAAATTAATAATATATAAGATTTAATTTTTTGGTTGTATATTTGATTATATTATAATATTTTTTACTATTTTTCAATAGATTTTTAAATTTATATTTCATATTAAAGTAGTAAATTAGTAATAAAATAACATTAGTTTTTTTATATATGTATATAAATTAGAGATATTTTAACTAACTTTTCTTCCTTTATATACAAAAAAAAGTTAGTAAAATTGCTTTTATTTGCATATAGAATGCACATAATTTTATGTTATTTTTAGATTTTACTTCTCTATTTTATTTCAAAATTTATATTATTATATCAAACTATATGACAATTTTTATTTACATTATTAGTGTATCAAAAAAAATACTTTCTTCAAGTATCTTTATAGATTTTCTCTAAAATCAATTAATGCCTTTAAAAAATCTTCATTTTTTTTCATTTCAGCACTTATTGGTTCCATATCTAATGTTTGTTCTAAACTATCAATTTTCTTATTTTCATTAAATTCTTCTAAGTAGTCATCTAGTTTATAATCATTTATTTGTTTATCAAAATTTTCTAAATATTCATTTATGTCTTCTTCTTTTTTAAACGAACTAACTTTTGGATAATCTAAATGCTCATCCATTTTTCCATATACTGGAGAAATAAAATCAGTATTTTTGAATTTTTTATCATATGTAGATTCATTAGAACTAGCTGCTTCTTTTATTTCATCTACTAATATATCAATAGTTTTTTCTTCTTCAGGTTGACCTTTTTTTAATGTTTTTACAAGTTCAGAATAACTTATGATAGCTTTTTCTTCTTGTTCTTTTTCAAAACTAGCCACTACATCTACGGGTTTTGCCTCTAAATCTTTTTGCATTTTTTCTAATACATCTTCTAATTCTTTTGTTTTGTCATCTACTTGTTCTACTTCTTCTTTAGATTCTTTTCTTTCTTGAACCATACTGCTTATAATATTATCAATTTCTTTATCTTCTTTTCTTTTAGATTTGACAATATTAAATATTACTACTGATAAAATAATCAATAAAATCAAACAAGAAAAAATTAAAAGTACCTCATTACTGATATTAATATTTAATAATATATTTAACATATTTATCACTCCATATATTCATAATTAATAATGCTCATTAGATATAATGGAACTGTTTCTACTCTCATTATTCTATTACCTAAAGATACTGGTATAAAACCATTGTTTTTTAATATTTCTTCTTCATTAGGAGAAATACCACCTTCAGGACCTATCAACATATTAATTCTATCACAATTTGAATAATTTTTAAATACTTTTTTAATAGTATTTTCTTTTTCTACTGTACTACAAACTAAATTTAATCCTTCCATATTTAAATTGTTTAATTTTTCAATTTTTTCTATCTTTGGAATAGTATTTCTATGTGATTGTTCACTTGCTTCTTTAACAATTCTATTCCATCTTTCTAGTTTTTTAGATTCTTTTTCTTCTATTTTTACAATTGATCTTTCCATTATAACTGGTACAATTTCATTTACACCAAGTTCAGTAGCTTTTTGTAAAATATAATCCATCTTTTGTTCTTTTAAAATTGGTATAAGTATTGTTATATAAGGCATTTTTTCTTTTGTTACTGTTAGTTCTTCTAATATTTTAACATTTAAATTTGTAGTTACATCATTTATTTCACAAAGGTATGGTATTTCATTATATACAACTTCTATTTTATCTTTATTTTTCATACGCATTACTGTTTTGATATGATAGTAATCATCATCTTTTAAAATAAAAGTATCATTTATTTTTTGATTTGAAAAATACCTTTGCATAAAATCACCAATATTATTATATAATATTATTTATTGTTTTTAAAAGTATTTTTATTAAAAAATAAAAAACTTGTCAGTTATTTACAAGTTTTTCTAAAACGATATATTAAACAGAATAATATTGAACCTAAAAAGGCACATATCATATCTGTCATAGTATCAGTTACTCCCGATTCTAGTACTCTTTGAGCATCTCCACCTAGTAGTCTATCAGCTGTAAATTCAAAGAATTCCCAAAGTGAAGCTACCGCTAGTGAAGAAAATAAAATAAATATTATATCAGTTAATATAGTTCTATTTTCTAATTTAGTATTATTTAACAGAGTAAGAGCGAATGTACTTGTTAATACTCCTGATGAATAGTGAATTATATTATCGTAATTTCCTATTAAATCATATACTTTAAAAGTTGACCCAATTAATTGAGCAAAAATAATAAATAGAATATATATTAATTCTGTTGTATCATCTATTTTTATTTTTAACAAATTACGAGCTATTCTAACACCAAATAAAACTGGTGTTAAAGATAAAATAACTAATATTTGTGATAGATTTAAATTGTTAATGTTTATTATTAAATAAAACCATGAAAAAATTATTGTTAAAATTATTATTATAAAATTTATTTTCTTCATATTACTCACCTTCTATATATTTTTTTACATTATTTACTGTTTCATTAAAATTATTAAAGTTTACCTCAAACCATTTAACATTTAACTTATTATTAAACCATGTATATTGTCTTTTAGCATAATTTCTACTTCTTTTTTTTATTAATTCTATTGCTTCTTCCTTTGTAATATTATTATCAAAATATTCAAATAATTCCTTATATCCAATAGGAGTCATTACTGCTTTACTTCTTATATTAGTATTATATATCTTTTTTGCTTCATTTTCTAGTCCATTAATAAACATTGTATCTACTCTTTTATTAATTCTATCATATAGTTCTTCTCTATTAGTAGTAAGTCCTATTATATAAGCATCATATAACATATTTTTAGTTGTTTCTTTTTCACTCATTGGTTTATTGTTATTTTGATAATAATTAAGTGCTCTTATAATTCTTTTTCTATTATTTTTATGAATATTTGTATTTGGATCTATATTAATTAATTTTTGATATAGTTCATTAGTATTATAATTTTCATATGAATTATCATATTTTTCTTCTTCAAACTTATAGTCATATAAGACTGCATTTATATATAAACCTGTACCTCCTACTATAATAGGAGTTTTATTTTTTGCTCTAATTTCTTCTATTTTATTTCTACAATCTTTTTGGTAATTATATACAGTATATTCTTCATCAATATTTTTAATATCTATTAAGTGGTGAGGTATTCCTTTTTTTTCTTTCTCTGTAACTTTAGCAGTAGCAATATCTAAATCTTTATATATTTGTGTACTATCAGCATTTATTACCTCTCCATTATATATTTTAGCAAGTTCTATACTTAATTTAGTTTTACCTACCCCCGTAGGTCCTACAATTACTATTATCATTTTGTTTTTCCTTCTTCATTTAAAAATTTTTCTATTGGGTCTAAACTTAAATTTTTTAATTCAATATTAATTGATTTTAATAAATCATTTAAACTCAAACCTAAATCATTTATGTGATTATTTAAATTTGTCATTTGTTCAATACTTGAATATTGCAATGCATTATAAGCAACAACTGTACCGAATATATATTTGTAATCAATATTTACCAATTTGATTAACTCAACAAATAGTATAGCTTCATAATTATTTGGAATTTTGCCATATTCCATTTTTGTTTCAAAGAGAGTTTCTTGACTTTTTTTATCTAATATTTTTAATGCATTAATACACATTTTTTCAAAGTCATCACTTGGAATATTTAGAAAAAATTTATTTAACATTTTATATGTATTTTTATCTATATTTCCAAATTTAGAATATGCGAACAAAATTATATTATAATTGTTAAATTTTTTTATTACACTACTAGTATAGTATAATCTTTCATTAAGCCAAAGCTTACTTTTATCTATTCCTTTTTCTAATAAATATTTTTTAGCAAACTCTTCATAATATATTGAAATTGCTTCTGAAAGAATATGTCTATTTATAGTACAATCTTTTGTTAAACTATTTGTATAGTGCATAAATTCATGTATTAGTGTTGTTACATCTAAATAATTAAATTCTCTATTAATATTTATGATATTTTTACCAGTATCAAAATTATGCTGGCAATTTGAATCATAATAACTATGTTCATAACTAAAATCAAGTTCTCCCGATTCTATCAGTTTATCATAATATTTTAAGTAATTTTTATCTATTTTTTCTATTATTTCACGAGCTAATAAATATACATCATTATATGTTAAATTATCCTGATGATTAGTTTCTTTTAGATTGTAATTTGATAGTAAAGATAAAAGGTTATCTCCCATAATAGAAATAGGATGTATATTTTCTATTAAAAAGAAATCATTTTTTTCTAATATTTGAAAACAGCCACTTAAATAGTAATTTAAATTTTTATACATTTCATCAGTCATATAACCACCTATTAAATTATACCAAAAAAAGACTAAAAAGTCTTTATTTAATAAACATTGAATCACCAAATGAGAAAAATCTATATTTTTTATCAACTGCTTCTTTATATGCATTCATTACTTTTTCTTTTCCAGCAAAAGCACTTATTAGCATAATTAGAGTTGATTTAGGTAAATGAAAATTAGTTATTTGAGCATCAATTCCTTTAAATTCAAATCCTGGATATATAAATATATCAGTATTACCACTACATTCTTTAAATTCACCATATTTATGTATTATTGTTTCTAAAGTTCTAGTTGAAGTAGTACCAACACTTATAATTCTTCTACTTTCTTTTTTAGCTTTATTTAAAATATCAGCTGTTTCTTTAGTCATTTGATAGAATTCTGTATGCATTTTATGTTTAGTTACATCTTCTACATTTACAGGTCTAAAAGTACCTAGTCCTACATGTAAAGTAATTGGAGCAATTATAATTCCTTTTTCTTTAATTTTTTTTAGTAATTCATCTGTAAAATGTAATCCAGCTGTTGGAGCAGCTGCACTTCCTAAGTTTTTAGCATATACTGTTTGATATCTATCTTTATTTTGTAATTTTTCATGAATATATGGTGGTAATGGCATTTCTCCTAATTTATCTAATATTTCATATAATATTCCATCATATATTAGTTCTACATGAGTTATACCTTCATCCATTATTTTAGTTACTTTTGCTTTTAAAATACCATTTCCAAAAGATACAATTGTTCCTTCTTTTAATCTTTTTTGTGGTCTTGATAAAGTTTCATATATATTATCACCTAAATCTTTTAATAGTAATAATTCTATTACAGCATTTGTTTCTTCTTTATTTCCTATTAGTCTAGCAGGTATTACTTTAGTATCATTTATAACTAAGACATCACCTTTATTTAAATAGTTTATTATTTCATGAAATTCAGTATGTTCTATTTCACCTGTTTTTCTATCTAATACTAAAAGTCTTGAAGCTGCTCTATCCTTTAATGGAGTTTGCGCTATTAAAGATTCTGGTAATTCATAATCAAAGTCTTCTGTTTTCATTTTAACACTTCCTTAAACTCTAAATATTATATAACAAAAAAGATAGAATTACTATCATTTTTCGGTAAATGGTATATTTAAATGTTCATATGCTTCTTTAGTTGCTATTCTACCTCTACTTGTTCTTTTAAGTAATCCTGTTTGTAATAAGTATGGTTCATACACATCTTCTATAGTTGTTACTTCCTCTCCTATTGAAGATGCAATAGCTTCAATTCCAACCGGTCCACCATTGAATTTTTCAATAATTGATCTAAGCAAATTATAATCAGTATCATCTAATCCTAATTTATCAACTTTTAATTTATCTAGAGCATATTTTGTTATTTCTAAATCTATTACACTTTTACCATTTACTAAAGCAAAGTCTCTAACTCTTTTAAATAAACGGTTTGCTATTCTAGGAGTACCTCTAGAACGACAAGCTAGTTCTAAAGCAGCATCATCGTCAATTGGACTTTCTAATACTCTACTTGTTCTTTTTACAATTTCTTTTAATTCATCTACTGTATAATATTGTAATTTTGATACAATACCAAATCTATCTCTTAATGGACTTGATAAATCACCAGCCCTTGTAGTTGCACCAACTAATGTGAATGGTGGTAAATCTATTCTTATATTTTTACTATTTGAATCACTACCAACTATTATATCTAATACATAGTCTTCCATAGCAGGATATAAAATTTCTTCTATATATCTTGGCATTCTATGTATTTCATCAATAAATAAAACATCACCAGGTTCTAGGGATGATAAAATAGCTGCTAGATCACCACTTTTTTCTATTGATGGACCACTAGCCGTCTTTATATTACTGCCTAATTCATTAGCAATAATATAAGCTAGTGTTGTTTTACCTAATCCAGGAGGGCCATATAATAGTACATGATCTAAAGGTTCTTCTCTCATTTTAGCTGCTTTTATAAATATATCTAAATTTTCTTTTACTTCTTTTTGACCGATATATTCATCTATACTATCTGGACGGATTGATTGTTCAAAATTATCTTCTTTTAGTTCGTTACTTGTTAAAATTCTCTCATCCATTATTTCACCTTCTTTTAATAATATTAAAATTAATAATTGATTCTATTAACATTTTATCTTTAAAGATTCATTTTTTTTATTAAATTCTATGATTTTTCCCATATTATTTTAAAAATAGCTTTAATGCTTCCTTTACTTGTTCTTCTATTGTATCAGCCTTTATTTTAGGTAAAATTTTTGTAATATCTGTTTGTTTATATCCAAGTGCTTTTAGTGTTTCAACTAATTCATCTTTATCCTTATTTGATGTTAATATTTCCATATTTAGTTTTCCTTTTAAATCTAATATAATTTGTCTAGCTACTTTATCACCTATTTTAGGAAATTTTTTTAAATATAAAATATTTTCTCTTTCTATAGCGTCTTTTATTCCATCTATTGAACCAGTGGCAAACATAGGAAGTGCCATTTTACATCCTAATCCTTTAACACTGATTAATTTTAAAAATAAGTTTCTTTCTTCTTTAGTTTTAAAACCATATAAAGTTATTTCATCTTCTTTTACATTTTGATATATATATATTTTATATTCTTTTCCTATTTCAAAACTATATGGATTTGCAGTATATATTAAATATCCAATATTATTATTGTTTAGACCAATATAATTACTTTCGATTTCTTCTACTTTTCCTATTATAAATTCTATCATATTATCCCTCTTAATCATTTTATCATACATACAATTGTTCGTCAATGATTTTTATAATAAATTACCAATAATTGTTATTATATCTATAAAGGTATCTTGTATTAAATAAATAATATTCATTATTGGTTTTTTCTTTATTTTAGATGTTTCAATAACATATATTTTGCCATCTAAACAATCTACTTTATTTATATTTTTAGTATATCTAGAATACATCTTGTATATTAAATCATTATCTTCTTTAGCTACAATTATTATTTTATTTTTAGTTATATATGAACTATCCTTTATAAAGGTATTTTTATATGGTAAAATTTGTTCAAAATCAATAACTGAATTATTTATGTTTTTTCTTTTATAATGTTTTTTAATATTTTTTATATTTATTTTCTTAACTTTACCATTACTATTTGAATTACTATTATTATCAGTATTAGTCAATTGATCACAAACTAATATATTTTCATTTTGGTCAATAATATTTTTAATCTTATCTGAATAGTTACCAATTAATAATAAATTACCATTCATATTTTGAAATAAATTTTTTAATTCATTTTCTATTTTTTTCATATAATCATCTCAAAATTATTATAACAAAACTTAAAAAAATAAGGAAGTATTTTCCCTATTTTATGTAATTATAATAAATATTTATATATCGTTATTACTAATACTTGCGAATGTACGATTTGTTAATTCACGGTATAAACTAGATTTTTTGTATACTTCTTTATTTAATCCTTTACATATTACTTTACCTTTATCTAATACAATTACACGATCGGCAAGTAACATCATTTCTGGTTTATGAGTAATTAAAATTATTGTATGATCAGTTTTCAAATCCAATAATATTTGACCAACTTGTACCGTTGTAACGGGATCTATATTACTAGTAACTTCATCTAATAGTAAAATTTCTGATTTAGATAGCAAAGCTCTAGCAATCGATAATAATTGTTTTTGTCCATCGGATAATATACATTGTTCTTCACTAATTATTGTATTGTACCCTTTTGGTAAATTCATAATAAAATCATGTAATCCTACTCTCTTACAGGCTTCTTGTTGGTTTTTAAAATCAGAATCAATTAGTGATAAATTATCTTTAATACTCATGTCAAATACAAATGGTTTTTGAAATACACCAGATACATTTGAAGCATATACATCCTTAGTATAATTATAAATACTTTCATCATCAATTAATATCTCACCTGATTTAATTCTTTTCAAGCGATATAATAAATTAATAATTGTTGTTTTACCACTACCACTATGCCCTACAATAACATTTATTTCATTTGGATAAGCTTTAAATGATACTTTATCTAATATTTTTTTATTTTTTATTTCGTAACATACATCTTTGAATTCTACAACACCATTGATGTAGTCGTTATCAATATCACCATAATCTATATCTTTTTGTGGTAAACAATCTAATATGTTTTGAATTCTTTTAACTCGAACTCCATAATTACTTAAATTTAATAAATTGTCAAGCATTGAGTCTGTACATGTAACAGACATTTCAAAATAACTAATTAATAGTATTAATTTATCAATTGTCATTTTATTTTGAATAACTAAATAACCTAGAAAAATATATAGAATAATTTTTACAATATATACCAAATAAGGTATTACTGAATAACGTGTAGTTATATAGTTTCTTTTCCCTTTATATTGTTCTTTCCATCTTTTTCTTGTTTTGTCCAAATTTTTATTTAACTTTGGCATCATATTTAAAGTTTTTACTTGTTTTAAATTAGCTAACATTTGATTTAGAATATCAATGATTTTATCTTCATATTTTCTAGTACCTTCATAATACTTTGAAATTTTTCTTGAATTATTATTCATCAATTTTAAATACAATAAATCGAACAAAATAACAAAAATGGCTACAAAAATATTATAATACATAAATATTAGAAAGATAAAAATTAATTTTAAAATACTCATGGAAGCTTTAGCTGTACAATCTATTACATCAACTAAATATCTAACATCATCGCTACAAGTCTCAATAATTTTACCTTTTGATATTTTAGAAAATATTTCATCATTATTTGCGACTTGTTCAAATAATTTTTTTTGAACTTCTAAATGATAATAATCTGCTAGTACGGTATAAGTATAATAGTTCCATTTTAATGAACTAAAATATATAATATAAAATATTCCATATAAGATAACGTAATTCCATATTCCAACAAAATTATTTTGTGTTATCATAGCAATAATTCCAGCAGTCGCTAATGGCGGTAGCAAACTAGAAATATTATTAATACCATAACTAATAAACATTTTAATAATAACCCAACGCTTATTATTATCTATTTTTAACAAATTTTTGAAAATTGTCAAATAACGTTTCATATTATTTTATTTAATATCCTTATCATATGCTATATCTGATACAGTATATTTTCTTTTTCTTGAAATGTAACTTAAAAGTTTTGTAGTAGACCAACCAATTAAAGCTAAAATAAAGAAATATATTATTCCAAAAGCATTAAATTTTGGTGCTGATTTAGTTAATAAACCAATAATTGAAGCTCCTGCACTCATAGATGTTACAATGGTTAAACTATTAACTGAACTACTTGTTACATCTTGTTTAATTCCATTAAATAATTTTTGAGCGGAAGTTACATAATTTTGAGTCATATCCCATAGATATTGAATATAATTTAGGGTATCTCTTAAAGTTTCATAACGATATCCTGAAATTGCTAAAAATTCTGTTAATTCTGGATCTGATTTTACAATTTTTTCTCTTGTAGAAATATAAGTACTCATTTGATTAATTCTTCCATCAATTAAATTTATTGTTTTAGCGTAACCATCTAATTTAGATGTAAATTTAACAATTTCTGAGCCTTTTACATTTGCATTTTCTTTTACTTCATCTATTTTTTCCCAAATAATTCTATGAATATTTAAATAACGATGTAATTGTCCTTTAAATTCACGAATAAATATTTGTGACTCAATATATTTTTCAATATTTTCAATAGATTGTTTTTTATTATTAATAAAATAATATTTATCCCCTCTTACTACATCATACTTTTGGCTTGTAAATTGAAAATATTTTTGTTTTTCTGTTCTTGATAATAAATCGGATATATTTTCTTCCGTAACATTGTCACAAACAATAAAATATGGATATATAGTTTCAATGTGAGCTAATTCCTTTGGAACTGGTGCTCCTAAACTAAATAAGTAACTAAATGCTGGTGATAACTTATTTTCATAATAATCTGTTACTTTTTCAATATCAGTGAATAAAGTATCTTCACTTACATTTGTATTATTTACTGTAATTAATCCATCTTCAAATATTTTTACTTTAATATTTAAAGCTGTAGTAAATTGAATATATTCTTCTCCATCTACTCCATAATCTATTTTTCCTATTTCTAAAGTTTTATGTAATCTTTTTAATTCTTCTTGATCTAAATTTAATTGTGACTTACAATCTCTTAAAAAATCATATATTTCAGTTAATTGTAGCATGGTTCTTTGAAACCACCCACCTATATAAACATTACTAATTTTCATACATACCTCCTATATCTTTTTTGAAAAGAACTTAGCATCGTCTACATTAAAACCATAGTTTTTGTAACATGCATGCGCTGCTTGTCTAAAATTCATAGACCAAAGTTCCATACAAACACAATTTTTTTCTTTACATATTTCTGTAGTTTTATTTAACATTTGAGTTGCTATATTATGGCGTCTATATTCTGGTTTTACACATACATGATTTAATATAGCATACGTATTCATCTTTTCATATATTGTTGGAATTATTGTTATTTTTAAATGAGCAATAATTTTATTATCAGCTATTCCTATAATATATATTTGATTTGGATCATTTTTAGTTTGATCAAACATTTTAGTTGCATATTCTAGACTTGTTATTTCATCAAAACATTCATTACATAATTCAACTATTCCTTGTATATCTTTTTCTTCTGCAATTCTAAATTCTACTTTCATATATCCTCCTACTATTTAGTTTAATTATAACTAATTTTTTTATATTTTACTAGTAAGTATGTAAATTTTTGTAAATTAAAAACCAATTTTATATTGGTTTTCAATTAAATACCCCTAGTTTGACAGTTGTACTATAAAAATCTTCTCTAGATATTGAAAAATCTAGTTTTTTTATTATTTTATACTTGCGTAATGCATCGTTATGTTATATAATATTAACAGATAGAAGGTATATTTATGAGACTTGGAATTTCAAAATCAAAAAACACAATTAATTATTATATTATTAAGGATTATACTAAAAATGGTAAACGTTCTACAAAACATGTAGAACGAATTGGTAATTTAGATGAAGTTAAAAAGTTGGCTGGTAATCAAGATTATAATGATTGGCTTAAAGAATACGTAAAAAAATATAATGATGAACATTGTAAAAAAGAAATTATAACTATTAAAAAAAACAATAAAAAAATTATTGAATCTAATACAAATAATTGTTTCAACATTGGATATTTATTTTTAGAAAAATTATATAATGATTTAAAAATTAAAGATATTTGTAATAAAATTAAATCCAAATATAAATTTGAATTTAATTTAAATGAGGTTTTATCTTATTTAGTTTTTGCTAGAATTATTTATCCTTCTTCTAAATTAGAAACTTTTAAACAATGTCAAAATTTTATTGAACAACCTACTTTTAAATTACATGATGAATATAGAGCTTTAAGTTATATAGCTAATAATATAGACTTTATTCAAGAAAATTTATTTATTAATAGTAAAAATGTAATTAAAAGAAATTCTAAAGTAATTTATTATGATTGTACTAATTATTTCTTTGAAATAGATGAAGAAGATGACTTAAGAAGATATGGTATTTCTAAAGAACATAGACCTAATCCACTTATTGGTATGGGTTTATTTATGGATGGTGATGGTATTCCTTTATCATTCAATATTTATCCAGGTAATCAAAATGAACAAAAAACTTTAATACCTGAAGAATCTAAAATTATAAATGATTTTAAATTAGATGATACTAAAGTTATTCTTTGTACTGATGCAGGACTTGCTTCAGATGAAATTAAAAACTATAACATTAATGATGGTCGTGGTTTTGTTATTACTCAATCTTTAAAAAAATTAAAGGAAGAATACAAGAAACAGGTATTTGACAAAAAGGATTGGAGACTTCCTGGTGATTTAAAACATTTTTATAATTTAGAAGAAATAGAAAATAATGAAGTTCTAAAAGAAAAATATTATGATTATTTATTTTATAAAATTATTCAAACTGAAACTAAATCAGTTAAACAAGATACTATTGTTACTTTTTGTTTTAAATATTTTGACTATAATAGAAATATTAGAAACAGTCAAATTGAAAGAGCTAAAAAAAACATAAATTCAGACAATGTTACTAGAAAAGGTAAAAATCAAAATGATCCAAATAGATTTATTGAAGAAATAAATTCTACTTCTGATGGTGTAGTAGCTAATGAGAAAACATATTCAATAAATGAAGATTTAATCAAAGAAGAAGAAAAATATGATGGATATTATGCTTTATCTACTAATCTTATTGGAAATATTGATGATATATTAAAAATAACTAAAGGTAGATGGGAAATTGAAGAATCATTTAGAATAATGAAATCTGATTTTCTAGCTAGACCTGTTAATCTATCTCGCGAAGATAGAATTAAAGCTCACTTTATGACTTGTTTTATTGCTTTATTAATATATAGAATATTAGAAAAAAAATTAGATTATAAATATACAACAAAGGAAATACTTGATACTTTAAGGAATATGAATGTATATGAATCTAAAGGTGATGGTTATTTTCCAAATTATAAAAGATGTGATATAACTGATGATTTACATGATAAATTTAAATTTAGAACAGACTACGAAATTAATACCTATAAAGATTTTAAAAAAATTTTAAATCAAATAAAATAGTCTACACATTACGCACTTTTTTAAACAAAATAAAACTCCATTAAGCCTTTAAATATAAGGCGTTTGGAGTTTTTTCTATTCAACAACTGTCAAAGTCAGGATATAATCATCTCTTTTTTATTATAACAAATGAAAGAAAAATAAGGAAGTATTTTCCTTATTAAAGTCTTTTATTTATATCTTCAGGTACATATACATCATCAATAACAACATTTAGAGTTCGAGTTAAATTAACTTCTTCACCTGTTGATAATCTTACTACTGGTCTTAAAGGATATCCTTCATTATTTTTTGTTACTATAGCTTCTTCTCCATTAGATAGTTTTACTACTGTACCAATAGGATATATTGGAATAAATCTTAAAAAAGTTTTAGCAATATTATAGTTATATAAATTATCAATAATACCCTGTTCTATTTTGTTTCTTGCCTTAATAAAATCATCTTCTTTAATTAATGCATCTACATAATCTGAACACACATGAATTATTTTAGCTGAATCTCTAATATCACAATTAGCGTTTATTCCCATTTTTTTATAGAAATTCTGAACTATTCCTGTACCATCTTCATTTTCTTTATGATAGTAAACTGAATGAATAACCATTGGATCAGCATAAGCTTGTGAAACTGCATATCTTCCTAGTATTGGATATGTTTCTGAAATTGGTAATTGAAGTAAAAGTTTTTTTAAATTTTTTAATTCATCATCTAATATTTTTTCTTTTTCTTGTTCATTTAAAATTAAGCCAATATCAGATAATAGTGCGGAAGCTACTAATTTACTTAATTCTTCTTGATTCATTTCTAGTCTTTTTCCTAAACTTAGACACAAATCACATATATTTATTGCTCTTTCATAATATGATGTTTCTCCAACAATACGATTTAAATCTATTTCTGTACTTTTAAAATCTTCAACTATAGATTTTGCTAGTACTTGAGTTTGTTCTACATCCTTCTTTTCTAATGCATCTATAGCCATGTATCGCATTTTTCCTGAGATTGATTCTTCTATTTCAATTCCATCTGACATTTGATCATTGATGTATATTCCTCTAATATTTCTTTCTTTTAATCTTGAAATTAAATGATCTGATATTACCATATCATTTGATGCTTTTAATAAAACATTTCCTCTACTATCAACTAAATCTTTTGCTAATATTTCACCTGATTTTAATTGTTCTGTTTTTATATATCTCATATTTTCACCTACCTATTAGTATACGACAATTATATTAAAATATTTAAAATAAGTCAATTAAATTCATAATTAAAGGCCATATTTCTATGACCTTTTGATTACATTTTTTCTAATTGATTAATAATATTTTGTAAATTATTTTCTTCTTTTAATAAATCTTCTTTTTCTTTTTCTACTATATTTTGAGGAGCTTTTGCTACATAGTTTTCATTGCTTAATAGTTTTTTTCTTCTTTCAATAGAATTTTGTAATCTTTCTTTTTCTTTTAATAAATTATTTTTTTCTTCTTCTAAGTCTTTTGTATTATCAAATATATAGTATATTGTATAACCATTATAACTAATACTATTATCACTTATTTCATCTGTTAAATTTTCATTTTTTACTTTTAACATATTTAAAATTAGTTCTTTATATTCACCATTATAGTTTACTTTTGAATCACTTGGAATATTATTTTCTTGTTTATAAGTTCTTACCTTTACAATAAACTCCATTATATTATTCATATCATTTGTTTCAAATTTAAATTCTTCTTTATATTTAGGATATGAACTTATCATAATTGATTCATCATGTATTGGTAACATTAAATATATTTCTTCTGTTACAAATGGCATAAATGGATGTAATAATTTTAGTATATCAGTTAAAACAGTAAGCAATACTGTTTTAGTTGTATTGTTATTATTAAATTTAGATAATTCAATATACCAGCTACAGAAATCATCCCAAATGAAGTTATATAATTCAGTTCCTACTACATTAAATTCATATTTTTCCATATGATTTCTTACTTTTAATATTACTTCATTTAATCTATTTAATATCCATTTATCTTGTAAAGTTAGATTTTCAAATGTTTTATCTTCTTCTTTAAATCCTTCTATATTCATTAATACAAATCTTGATGCATTCCATAGTTTATTAATAAAGTTCCAAGTAGAAGCCACTTTTTCTTCATCATATCTTAAGTCCATTCCAGGAGATGATGAAGATGCTAGGAAAAATCTTAGTGAATCAGTACCATATTTTTCTGCTACTTCCATAGGATCAACTCCATTACCTAAAGATTTAGACATTTTTCTTCCTTCTTTATCTCTAATTAATCCATGAATTAAACAATCTTTAAATGGTCTAGTATTTGTAAAATGTAATCCTTGAAAAGTCATTCTATTTACCCAAAAAGGTATAATATCATAACCTGTTACTAAAACATTATTTGGATAATATCTATTTAATAGTTCTGTATTTTCTGGCCAACCTAAAGTTGAAAAAGGCCAAAGTGCACTTGAAAACCAAGTATCTAGTACATCATTATCTTGAACCCATCCATCTTCTTGTGGCGCTGTTTCACCAACATAAATTTCGTCTCCTTTATACCATGCTGGTATTCTATGACCCCACCATAGTTGTCTTGATATACACCAATCATATGTAATTTCCATCCAGTGATTCATTACTTTTTCAAATCTTTCTGGTACAAAGTTTACTTTTGTTTCATTGTTTTTTTGATTTTCTAGAACTCTATCAGCTAAAGGTCTCATTTTAACAAACCATTGTTTAGATAGTCTAGGTTCTACCATAACATCTGTTCTTTCAGAGTGTCCTACACTATGAGTCATTTTTTCTATTTTAATTAAAATATCTTTTTCTTTTAATTCTTCTATTAATTTTTCTCTACATAAGAATCTATCCATGCCATTATAGTGAAGAGCATTTTCATTCATTGTTCCATCTTCATTCATGACATTTATTCTTTCTAGATTATGTCTATTTCCTACTTCAAAATCGTTAGGATCATGTGCTGGAGTAATTTTAACGACACCTGTTCCAAATTCAGGATCAGCATGTTCATCACCTACTATTGGAATTAGTTTATTAACTATTGGTAATATTACATTTTTTCCAATGTATTTTTTGTATCTTTCATCACTTGGATTTACAGCTACTGCAGTATCACCAAATAGAGTTTCTGGTCTAGTTGTAGCAACTTCTAGATAGTCATTAGTTCCTTCTATATAGTATTTTAAATGATAAAATGCTCCTTCTACATCTTTATATATAACTTCTTCTGTAGATAAAGCTGTTCTAGCTAGTGGATCCCAATTTATTATCCTTTCTCCTCTATAAATTAGTCCTTCATTATATAATGTAACAAATACTTTTTTTACAGCATTTGATAATCCTTCATCTAAAGTAAATCTTTCTTTTGAATAGTCTAAACTTAATCCTAAAGTAGCCCATTGATTATGAATATTTTCAGCATATTCTTTTTTCCAAGACCAAGCATGTTCTAGCCATTCTTCTCTTGTCATACTTCTTGGATCAATTCCCATTTCTCTTAGTTTCTTATCTACTTTTGCTTGTGTTGCAATTCCAGCGTGATCCATACCAGGAAGCCATAATGCGTCATATCCATCCATTCTTTTATAACGAATCATTATATCTTGTAAAGTTGTATCCCAAGCATGTCCTAAGTGTAATTTACCTGTTACATTAGGTGGAGGTATTACTATTGCATAAGGTTTCTTTGATAAATCTCCTGCTTCAAAGTATCCTTTTTGTTTCCAATTTTCATATTTGTTTTTTTCTACTTCTAAATGATTGTATTTTTTTTCTAACATATTTATTCTCCTTTATATTTAATTAACCATAGTATCTTTTTAAGTAAATTTTTTCTTTACCATTATCTAAAATTAGTATTTCATCTTCCTTTAATAAATTAATATCTTTTCCATCATTATTATTTATTAAACCAAATGATAGCAATATTTTTTCTCTTAAAAGTTTTTCATCAAGATAAAAATTATCTCCTTTTTTTGGTAAAATATTTAAATCATAGAATTCTATTTTTAATTCATACTCATTATTATCATCTATTAAATGATAAATATAGTCTTCCTTGTCTTTTATAGTTACTTTTTTCATTAACATCCTCACTTTTTTATTTTATTATATTGAATCTCTTAATTTTTTCTTTAACTTTATATTTTTTTGTAAATTTAATTCTTTCAGTAATTCATTACTATATAAAAAATTATCTCCACATTGTTCTAAATTTGGTAAATTTAATTTTTGTAATAGTTTATTACAACGTAAAAAATAATCTCCACACTCTTTTAAACTTGGTAAATTTATTTCTTGTAATGATTCATTATAATATAAAAAATTATCTCCACATTGTTCCAAGTTTGGTAAATTTAATTTTTGAAGCGATTTATTACAATCTAAAAAATAATCTCCACACTTTTTTAAATTTGGTAAATTTAATTTTTGTAATAATTCATTACAAGATAAAAAAGTATCCTCACATTGTTCTAAGTTTGGTAAATTTAATTTTTGAAGCGATTTATTACAATCTAAAAAATAATCTCCACACTTTTTTAAATTTGGTAA